>CAYGTR010000024.1:0-21718 GCA_964352855.1 uncultured Algimonas sp.
ACGCCTATCATGGTCTGGCCCGAAGAATTCTTCGTTTTTATGACGTGGGAGGCGCGGGGTGAGAGAGAAGACAAACAAGGCGCAGACAACGACACAGATAGTAAAGAAACTCCGCGCCGCTTTGCCTTCATGGAGACGTGGCTTGCGGCCATGCTGAAAGACACGGCGGAGATAGTGCCGAAGACGCCGCTTATTACAGCTACAACAGCCAGAGCGCCACCTTGTGAGGGTGAGCGATGAACGCCGCACCACCTGTTCAATAGAGCAGGTGGCCAAAGGTGCACGCCTACTTCTTTAATACGTCATTGCCTAGAGCGTTTTTTCGAAACGCGGGAGGCAACCCATACGACGACTTTGCAACAAGTATGATGATCATGTTTTGGGAAAGAGGTGCCACGTTGATAGAGAACAACTGTAGTGCCCAAAGAGGTATGGTTTACCCAGTCAAGCCGGGTCATGACGATGGGGAGGGGCATCACTTCTACTCCCCGCTCACCCCGTACTTCGATACGGGGTCCATCTCTTGTTCTTGCGTCAAGGTGGACAGATTCGGGAGATGGATCCCGCTTCCTGTGTTTGCAAACAAACACCAGAGCGGGATGAGCGGAGGGGTGGTGAGGGTTGTTTGGATTTAGTGGTGGAGAGTATGATGGAAGCTATAGACAGTGTTCAATTCGAAAACAGCATCCTTACTAATTAAGCGTTTTCATAAAACGCGGGGCTATGCAAAAGCGTCGTGCGGATGTATAAAACCCCTTGCATCCTGTCGAATCCCCGCTATACGGCGCGTCTTAATTCGCGTGTAGGGTCGGGTGTCTGGCATATAGTCTTTCATCCATTCCGGTGAGCGTTCCGATGGTCGGAAAACTTCACTCCCTGCACTTGGTCAACCGGAACAAGGAGATATCCATGGCCCTTCCTGAATTTTCAATGCGTCAGCTACTCGAAGCTGGTGTTCACTTTGGTCACCAGACACATCGCTGGAACCCAAAAATGGCCCCTTATATTTTTGGCGCTCGTTCAAATATCCATATTCTGGATTTATCACAAACAGTTCCGCTATTGCATCAAGCGCTTAAAGAAGTCCGCGATGTTGCCGCTAAAGGTGGCCGTGTTCTTTTCGTCGGCACCAAACGCGCCGCGTCCGAGCCTGTTGCTCAAGCTGCGAAACGCTGTGCGCAATATTACGTCAATCACCGTTGGTTGGGCGGCATGCTCACAAACTGGCAGACCGTCACTAAATCAATCGCCCGCTTGAAAGAGCTCGAAGGTATTTTGGGCGAAGGCGTTGAAGTTGCCGCCGGTTTAACCAAAAAAGAGACACTAAAGCTGACCCGCGAAATGGAAAAGCTTGAAAAAGCCCTCGGCGGTATCAAAGATATGGGCGGTAAGCCTGATTTGATGTTCGTCATCGACACAAATAAAGAAGGCATTGCGATTCTCGAAGCCCGTCGATTGGGTATTCCTGTTGTGGCAATCCTCGACTCAAATTGTGATCCAGAGTCTGCGGATATGCCAATCCCGGGTAATGATGATGCGGCGCGCGCTATTCAGCTTTATTGCGAATTGATGGCGGATGCTGTGCTTGACGGGATGACAACAGCGGCCGCCGCCGTTGGTGCGGATCTCGGCGCGTCTGAAAATCCTGAAGAACTGGCGTTGAATATGGCTCCTGCGGTAGAAGAAACTGCTCCGGCTGCGGAACCGACAACAGCTGCGCCTGCAACATCAGAGCAGACAACAAATGTTCCGACATCACCTGTTGAAACAGCCAAAGAGATTGCTGACGTCCCCGTTGCTGACGCCGCGTCTGACGAGTCTGAGTTTTTAGCTCCGACGCGCGAATATGATGCGGAGGCTGATAATGCAGTTGTTGTGAAGGTCGAGAAATATCTTGGTGCATCACTCCAAAATAAAGACGCAAAATATGTTGCCTGTTCAGATGAAACTGAACTCGAGACAATCGTCAAAGGCTTCATGGTCAAAAAGCTCGGTATTGATGATGCCGCCGTTGCCATGGAGAAAGTCAAAGCCGTTTGTGAGCAAATGAAGCCGACACGTATGAAAAATCGCGTCACATTTTATTACTTGCTTGCCAAAAACGAAGGCAAATTGGGCGAGTTTTAAGACGGCCCGTCTTTAAATTGTCATCCGCGTTCCCTATGTGAACGCGGAACATTGTTTTATATTGAATATAGGAGACCGAAATGGCTCAAATTACTGCCGCAATGGTAAAAAGTCTGCGTGATCAAACATCCGCCGGCATGATGGATTGTAAAAAAGCATTGAACGAGACGAATGGCGATATGGAAGCCGCGATCGACTGGTTGCGCACAAAAGGTATCGCAAAAGCTGATAAGAAAGCTGGTCGTATTGCTGCTGAAGGCCTTGTCGCAGTTTCGCTTGCGCCGCAAACAGGTGCGCTTGTCGAAGTGAACTCTGAAACAGATTTCGTGGCTCGTAATGACGGTTTCCAAGGCGCTGTCGCTGAAATCGCGTCTTTGGCTGTGACGGTCAACAGCACGGAAGAATTGGCCGCTGCGAAAACATCTACGGGTGAAAACGTTACGGATTATCTGACAACACTTGTTGCCAAGATCGGCGAAAATATGTCTTTCCGACGTATGGCGCGCCTGAACGTCGAAAACGGTGCCGTTGCGGGTTACATCCATAATGCGGCCACTGACGGCATGGGTAAAATTGGCGTTTTGGTGGCGCTTGAGTCAACAGGCGACGTCGCCAAGCTCGAAGATCTCGGCAAAAAAATTGCCATGCATATCGCCGCGACGAATCCTTTATCATTGACTGTCGATGATTTGGACCAAGACCTTGTCGCCAAAGAGCGCGCAGCGTTGAAAGCCGAAGCCCTCGAATCCGGCAAGCCGGAAGCGATTGTCGACAAAATGGTTGATGGCCGCATGGTCAAGTTCTTTAAAGAATCTGTTCTCATGACACAAATTTTTGTCATGGACGGTGAGCGTTCTATCGAACAAGTGATAGCTGATGAAGCGAAAGCCATTGGCGCTGATATCAAAATGATGGGCTATGTCCGCATGGGTGTGGGCGACGGTATCGAGAAAAAAGAAGAAGATTTCGCAGCAGAAGTCGCAGCTGCCGTGAAAGGCTCTTAAATCTCTTCTGTTTTTGCGGGGCTGAAATTCAGGATTTAAAATTCTGGCATCGTAAAGCGTAAGCGTTATAACCCTGTCAGACCGAGTCATTTCGACCCGGCGCTGACAGGGTTTTTTAATGTCCGGCTATCAATATGAACGCGTCCTACTGAAGATTTCAGGCGAAGCCCTTATGGGCGATTTGGAATATGGTATTGATACCAAAATGACTGCGCGTATTGCCAAAGAGGTGGCAGAAGCGCATAAAAAAGGCCTTCAAATTGCTTTGGTGATTGGGGCAGGGAATATATTTCGCGGATTAAGTGCAGCTGCAGGCGGGATTGAGCGCTCGACAGCCGATTATATGGGTATGCTTGCGACCGTTATGAATGCGCTCGCAATGCAAAGTGCTCTGGAACAGCAAGGTGTTGATACGCGGGTCATGTCGGCTATTCCGATGACAACGGTTTGTGAACCCTATATTCGCCGCCGCGCCGTGCGCCATATGGAAAAAGGCCGCGTTGTGATTTTCGCGGCTGGTACGGGTAACCCTTATTTTACAACAGATACAGCTGCGGCTTTGCGCGCTGCGGAAATGCAGTGCGGCGCATTGTTAAAAGGCACGCAAGTCGATGGTGTTTATAATAGTGATCCACAAAAAAATCCTGATGCGAAGCGCTATGATACACTAAGCTATCATAAAGTGCTCTCAGACGACTTAAAAGTGATGGATGCGGCGGCTGTGACCTTGATGCGAGAGAATAACATCCCCATTATCGTGTTTTCGTTGCATGAAACGGGTGGATTTGACAAAGTCATGTCAGGAAATGGCACTTGCACCACAATACGGACCTAATGAAGCCTTTTGTGTGTGTCATGTGTGAGTAGATTGGGAGAGCCTAATGGCCGATTTTAATATTGCGGATTATCGTAAACGCATGGACGGCGCCGTTGCTGCGCTTAAGACAGAATTTGGAGGTCTTCGTACGGGACGGGCAAATTCTGCTTTGCTTGATAATGTGACTGTACATGCTTACGGGTCCGAAATGCCCCTCAACCAGATCGGATCTGTCAGTGTGCCGGAATCGCGCATGTTGCTAGTCAGTGTCTGGGATAAGACGATGGTCGCCGCTGTTGAGAAAGCTTTACGGCAAAGCAATTTGGGTTTGAACCCGGTCACAGATGGACAAACTTTACGCATTCCCATGCCGCCTCTGACAGAAGAACGTCGCCGTGATCTTACAAAAGTCGCCGGGCAATATGCTGAGGCCGCCAAGATTGCTGTTCGTAATGTGCGCCGGGATGCCATGGACACGCTTAAGAAATTGGAAAAAGACTCTGAGATTTCAGAAGATGAGCAAAAAGCGCATAGTTCTGATGTTCAAAAAGCTACAGATGATGTCATCAGTAAAATTGATCAATTGCTAGAAACAAAATCAGCTGAGATTATGCAGGTCTAAAGTTTGGCTGTTTCCTCTGCATATCAAGATCGTTCTCCGCAACATATTGCCATCATTATGGACGGAAATGGACGTTGGGCACAATCACGTCATCGTCCGCGTGTCTTTGGTCACCAAGCGGGTGTGAAAACGGTTCGACGTATTGTTGAGGATGCTTCAGAAATGGGTGTTAAGTGTTTGACACTCTATAGTTTTTCAACAGAGAACTGGTCACGACCAAAAGCTGAAATCGCTGCGCTGTTTAATCTCTTGCGTGAATATGTCGAGCAAGATTTGCAAACCCTGCATGATCGCGGCGTGCGCATCCGAATTATGGGCTCGCGCGAAGGTTTGAAGCCTGATATTTTGACGCTTATCAATCGTGTTCAAAACATCACGGAAAGCAATACGGATTTTAATCTGAATATTGCTTTTAACTATGGCGGTCGGGATGAGTTATTACGCGCAACGAAAAAGGCTATGTTAGCCGGGCACAACGAAGAAACCCTGACAAGTGATGTGTTGGAAAGCTATTTGGATAGTTATGGCCTGCCTGACCCTGATCTCGTTATTCGCACTAGCGGGGAAATGCGCGTCAGTAATTTCCTTTTGTGGCAAGCAGCCTATGCGGAATTTGTATTCACAGATGTTCTGTGGCCGGATTTCACGAAAGCGGACTTGGAAGCGGCCATACATGAATATCAACGTCGTGACAGGCGTTTTGGTAATCTGAACTCTTCGGAAGTCGCCTAAGATGGAAGGTGCAAAACTAGCCGAACCAAAGAAGACATGGAAAAATCTCGGCGTCCGTTTTGTTTCCGCTGTCGTTTTGTCTCTTATTTGTATGGCGCCTTTTTATTTTGGGGGCTGGCTTTGGGCAATATTAGCTGCACTTTTCAGCGGCAGGGTAATGTATGAATGGGTCCGCATGTCGGACGCAAAGCCGAATTTGCTAGCTTATGTCATCCCTATGATTGGAATAGGCGTTGCCAGCATTTATGCTGTTCAAGGGCTTTGGACATATGTCATTGGTGCCGTTTTAATTTCGGCTGCAGCGTGCAGCCTTGAGCGATTGAAGAGAGGCGGTGCTCTATGGGCGGGTTTTGGCGCGCTTTACATTCTCATTCCATGTCTGACGATTATTGGGCTTCGCGGTAATGAGGTTGGCTTCAATACGGCAGGCTTTAAAACGCTTATCTTTATCATACTTGTGGTCGTCGCCGCAGATGTTGGCGCTTATTTCGGAGGAAGCTATTTTAAAGGCCCTAAATTATCCCCTAAATTATCGCCGAATAAAACGTGGTCAGGTTTTTTTTGCGGTCTGGTATTTGCAATTATAATTGGCGGTGTTGTGACTCAATTCGTTTTCGGCTCTTTTGCATTTGGTCTTTTGATGGCGCTTCCTGTTGTTTTATTGAGCGTTGTAGGCGACTTATTTGAAAGCGGGCTAAAACGTCGTTTAGAGGTCAAAGATACGGGCGGTCTCCTACCCGGACATGGCGGGTTACTTGATAGATTAGACAGCCTTATGCTTGCCACGGTTGGATTTGGTTTAATTATACTCCTTGTCCCGACTGTTTGGCCAATCTAGCCTCATGACTAAGCGCATTTCCGTATTGGGGTCCACAGGATCAATTGGCGAGAACACATTAGATATAATCTCTCGTGCGAATGCGGGAGATTACAAAGTTGTCGCTTTGACTGCCTGTAAAAGTGCTGAAAAACTGGCGAAACAAGCGATTGAATTTGAGGCTGAATATGTTGCTTTGGCAGATGAAACCCAAGGCTCCATTTTGAAACAAGCTCTGGCAGGGCATGATATTCGTATTGGGTTGGGACAGGAGGCTTTGGTTGAGGCTGCCTCTCTGAATGCCGACTTTACAATGGCGGCCATAATGGGAGCTGCAGGTCTTGAGCCCACTTTAGAGGCAGTCAAGCAAGGTCAACACATCGGCCTGGCCAATAAAGAATGTCTGGTCTGTGCGGGAGAGCATTTCATGGAGCAGGTGAAACGTTTTAAGACGACATTGCTCCCGGTGGATAGTGAACATAATGCGATTTTTCAGGTGCTTGAAGATGAGCCAAACGGTATCAGACGCCTGATTTTGACAGCGAGTGGCGGGCCTTTTCGTGAATTAAGTGCGGAGGCCTTGAAATCTGTTACCCGCGCGGATGCGTTAAATCATCCTGTTTGGGAGATGGGGGCGAAAATCACAATTGATTCGGCAAGTTTGATGAATAAAGGGCTTGAGTTGATTGAGGCGAGCTATCTTTTTGACCGACCATCAGAAGACATCGACGTTATCATTCATCCGCAATCCATTATCCATTCTATGGTGGAATATATTGATGGATCTGTTTTAGCGCAAATGGGGTCTCCGGATATGCGGACACCGATTGCTTATGCTATGGGGTGGCCTGAGCGCATTAACGCCCCCGTTGAGCGCTTGGACTTTGCGAAAATCTCGGGTCTTACCTTTTTTGAGCCGGATTTGGCGCGTTTTCCGGCGCTGCGTTTGGCCAGAGAGGCGCTTATTGCGGGTGGCAAGGCTCAAAATACATTGAATGCCGCGAATGAAATCGCTGTTGAGGCTTTTCTGTCTGAAAAGATAAGGTTTCTTCAGATTGCTGAGACTGTAGAGCGAACGCTCGATAAGCTCTCGGCTGTGGGGTGTTTCTCTAAGGCTGATAAAACGATTGAAGATATTCTCGCAACGGATGCATTGGCGCGTAAGACTGCACATGAGCAGATTGTAAACTTGTTATAGCCAAAAAAAACGGGCAAACCCCTCCAAGGCTGATGCATAAGATATCAGCAGATTCGACTTAAAGGGACAATTTCACCGCGCTATGCTTTCTAGCTTTATTGATATCGCAATTTTTGTAATGAGCTTTTTAGCCGTTCTGTCTTTTCTTGTTTTTTTTCATGAGCTTGGCCATTACAGCGTGGGGCGTTTCTTCGGCATTTCCGTTGATCGTTTTTCCATAGGTTTTGGTAAGCCTATTTGGAAACGTAAGGCAAAAAGCGGAACCGAATGGGTTATCGCGCAAATCCCGTTAGGTGGTTATGTGAAATTCACAGGCGACGCGTCGGGTGCCAGTAATCCCGACATTGAAGCCTTAGAAGCGCTCAAACAAGACCTCGAACGTGATGGCACGCAAAGTGTCGATAATATTTTCCACTTCAAACCTGTTTGGCAGCGTTTTCTGGTTGTTCTTGCCGGACCTATGGCCAATTTTCTGCTCGCCATAATCATTTTTGCAGGTTTGGCGATGGGCTTAGGGTCTTATGATCGATCATCTGTTGTGGGCGAGGTTTTGGCTGATAGTCCTGCAGAAGCCGCTGGTATTATGGCGGGCGACAAGATCCTGACAATGGACGGAAGAGACGTTTCGACTTTTTCAGAACTAAGTAAATATGTTGTTTTACGAAGCAATACAGAAATCGAAACCGTTATTGAACGTAATGGTCAACAGGTTGAATTAACTGTTGCCCCGGAACGTATCAGGCAGCGTGATTTCGTCGGTGGTAAGTCTTCCTCCGGACGGCTAGGCGTCAGTAGCGATCCGAATGGTGAGCTTATTCATATTCAGTATAACCCGATTGAAGCCGTAGGTTACGGTGTGTCGCGTTTGGGTGAAACATTTTCAATGACGGGAACTTATGTTGCCCGTATTTTCCAAGGTAAGGAAAATGGAGAGCAGTTGGGGAGTGTTGTCAAAATAGCGACGATTACAGGTAAGTCGGCTGTCGATGCGGCAAATGCCGATATGCCCTTTTCAGATAGAATGAAAACGCTTTTTCTTAGGCTTATTCAACTATCTGCCGCCATTTCAATTGGTTTAGGTATCGCAAATTTAATGCCTATTCCCGTGTTGGACGGTGGACATTTGGTTTACTACGCTTATGAAGCGGTTGCGGGTCGTCCGCTTAGTCAAGAAAAACAGGAGTTTGGGTTTCGAATAGGGTTTGCAGTTCTGCTCACACTTTTTGTCGCTCTCACGATCAATGATATCGGCTACGTCAGTAGTTTTTTTTCCTAAATGGACGTCCTAATGCACTCAACTGAGAGATATCGCGCGATAGAATTGAAAACTATGTTTCGTGATGCGAGACATGCATTTATCCTCGCTATACTCGCTGTTTTCTTTGTTTTGTCTGTTTCCGGTATGGCTGCTTTCGCACAAGAGGCAGCAGCTGCGCCTGAACCCATTCCGGCACCAACAATTATTCGTACAATTCAGGTGCAGGGAAATGAGCGCGTTGAAGCCAACACGGTGGCCTCCTATCTCTTATTTGCCCCGGGTGATCCTTATAGCGAATCGCGTATCGATACATCGGTCAAAACGCTCTATGCGACAGGCCTTTTTGCAGATGTCGCGATTGATCCGCGTGACGGAAATGTGCTTATTCAGGTTGTTGAAAACCCGATTATCAACCGTGTTATCCTTGAGGGTAACAAATCGCTTAAAACAGATAAAATTACGGATGAGATTGACGCTGAACCGCGCTCTATTTTTACCCGCGCTAATATTCAATCTGACGTGCAGCGCATTATTGAACTTTACCGTCAATCAGGTCGGTTTGCGGCGACTGTCTCGCCAAAAGTTGTTCAACAGCCTCAAAACCGCGTTGATTTGATATTTGAAATTACCGAAGGCCCCGTCACAGGCGTCAAACGGATTAATTTTATTGGTAATGCGGAGTTCTCTGACCGCCAACTTCGTAACGAAATTGCGACGGCCGAATCGATTTGGTACAAATTCTTTAGCTCAAACGATAATTATGACCCGGGCCGGTTGGAGTTCGACCGCGAACAATTGCGAACATATTATACCAACCGAGGTTTTGCAGATTTTCGCGTTGTTTCCGCCGTTGCAGAACTGACGCCTGATCAAGAAGATTTTTACATCACCTTTACCGTTGATGAAGGCGAAGAATATCGTTGGGGTGAGATTACAGTTGAAACTCAATTAGATGAACTTGACCCTAATTTCTTGGAACGTCTGATCCGTCTCCAAAAAGGTAGTATTTACAACGCCAGTCGCGTTGAAGATGCAATTGATACGTTGAACTTTGCTGCCGGTATTTCAGGCTATGCTTTCGTTGATATTCAGCCAGATATTAAACGCAATCGAGATACTAAAACGGTTGATCTGGTTTTCAATGTTGTAGAGGGGCCGCGTGTTTATATTGAACGTATCGATATTGTCGGTAATACGACAACTCTGGACTATGTTATTCGTCGCGAAATGGAACTGGTTGAAGGGGATGCTTTTAACCGCATTTTGTTAGATCGTTCACGCAATCGCGTTCGTGCGCTTCGCTTCTTTGAAGACGTCGAAATCACGGAGACACAAGGCTCTGCACCAGACCGCGCGGTCGTTGAAGTTGCCGTTAAAGAGCAACCAACTGGCGAACTCAGCTTTTCCGCAGGTTTCTCATCGGCGGATGCATTCTTGGTAGACCTATCTATCACTCAACGCAATTTGCGAGGCCGTGGTCAGTTAATGCGATTTGTTATTCGGGCGTCTTCTAACCGTCGTGAACTCGACTTACGGTTTACGGAACCGCGCTTTTTGGGTCGTAATTTGGCGGCGGGCGTTGAGCTCTTTGATGTCACAATCGACTTCTTGGAAGAGGCGGGTTTCCGTCAATCTAGGACAGGTGGTCAGCTTACGCTTGCCTTTCCGCTGACTGAATATACGTCTCTGACAACGCGTTACTCTTTGCGTCAGGAAAGCATTGAATTTCCTCAGGAAAATCAATGTGCGGCTTTGAGTGCGTCGCAAGCTGCCGGGAATGGTGTGAATCCACAAGATATTCAGCTTCTATCTCTTTGTGAACAAGCAGGCGGTCGCTTGTCGTCTATCGTTGGGTATACATTTGGTTGGGATCGTCGGAACGATCCGATTACGCCAACAGGTGGCTTTGATGTTCGTTTCAGCCAAGATTTGGCGGGGGTCGGCGGCGACGTCAAATATCTCCGCACAGATATTCGTGCTAACGCTTATAAAGGCATTGTTAAAAATGTGATTGCCAGCGCAACCCTCGCGGGTGGTTATATCCGCGGTTGGGGTGGTGACGGCGTTCAAATTAATGACCGTTACTTTAAAGGTAATTTTGATTTCCGAGGTTATGATAATGCGGGTATTGGGCCGCGCCTTGTTCTCATTGATGGTGAAACGGGTCAACAAAGACTAGATATCGCAAACGGCGGCCGATTGAACGCCTTGGGTGGTAATGCCTTCGGCTTAGCTGCAGCTGAGGTGAGTTTTCCTGTTGGCGTACCGAATTTGCTTGGTAGTCTATTTGCTGAGGCTGGGACTGTTGGATTATTGGATGATGATTTCAAGTCTGATTTTGTGTCTAACATTGAAAATGATGGTATCGGCGTTACGACCTTAAACGGTATTGATGTCGGTGATGATTGTGGGAATTTGATAGATGATGGTGATGCAACGACAATCTTTACATGTCAGCGTAGCATTGACAGCCTATCTGTTCGTGCAATGATCGGTGCCTCTATTTTCTGGGAAAGCCCTTTTGGCCCTATTCGTTTCGACTTCACGAAACCTCTTCGACAGTTTGACCAAGACGATCGTCAGTCATTCCAGTTCACAACCCGTACAAGGTTCTAATTATGTTAAATAAAACTCTCCGCGCCGCTGTGATTGGCTGTTTTGCTACCATTGCTATGACTGCATCTGCGTTTGCTCAGACTGTTCTTGTCGTTGATTCTCAGAAAGTTATTTCTGACTCAAAAGTTGGCAAATATGTTTCAACTCAAATACAGTCGATTGAGACGTCTGCCTCATCTGAAGTTCAAGCCAAACTCACAGCTGTGCAAAACAAAGCCAAAAACCTGCAGACTCAATATGGCGGGCAGTCACAACAGGCCTTGGCCAGCAATGCGGCTTTTAAATCTCAGTATGAACAACTTATAAAAGACGAACAAAAGTTCAAAGAAGAATATGCAAAGATCAATCAAGAGATGCAAATTACGCGTCAAAAAGCGATTATCCCTGTCATGCAAAAATTCTCGCAAATTGTAAACCAAGTCGGCGCCGAACGGAGTGCCGATGTTGTTTTGGATCGCAATTCAGCCCTTTATGTCAGCCCGACATCTGACATTACACAAACAGTTCTTAGCCGCCTTGATCAACAAATGACAACAACACCTGTCGTCAGAGAGCGTTTGCCCAATAAATAATGATGAGATCTTGGGCGACACGATTATGATTGACCCAAGATTTTATACTGTGCGTGGTTCTTTAAGCCTCGCACAATTGACCGAAGGTTTGAATGTTGATCTTGAGCCGCATTTCATAGACGAAATGATCAACATGCCTTCTGCCTTGGCTAATGCCAAGCCGGGAGATTTAACGTTTTTACAAGACAAACGCCGCACCGCTGATCTGGAAAACGCCAAAGCCACGGCCTGTTTAGTCACTGCACGATTAGCACCTCTTGTTGCTGAAAAACGCATTATTCCTATCATAACGACATCGCCCCGCGCGCATTTTGCTCGTATGTCTGAAAAACTTATCGCCTTAACAGGCAAGACAGTCACAAACGATATTTCCGCCTCTGCCACGATACATCCCTCGGCCATCATCGGTCAGGGCGTTCATCTAGGTGAACATGTTGAAATCGGCCCCTTTGCCGTTGTAAATTCGGGTGTCTCCATTGGGAAAGGCACAATTATTGGATCACATGTTAGCTTGTCTTATTGTGAGATTGGTCAGAATTGCCGTGTAAAACCAGGGGCAGTCATAGGTGGTGCAGGTTTCGGCGTTGCCAAAGATGAACTAGGCTTGATTGACCTGCCGCATCTGGGGCGCGTGATCATCGGCGACCGCGTGAGTATTGGTTCTCAAACTTGTGTAGACCGCGGGCAATTGGGCGATACTATTCTCGAAGATGACGTGAAACTCGATAATTTTATCCAAATCGCTCATAATGTGATGATTGGCGAAGGATCATTACTCGCCGCACATATTGGTATATCCGGTAGTTGTAAGATCGGGAAGAATGTCCAAATGGGCGGTAATGTCGGCCTAGTTGATCATCTTACGATTGGCGATAATGTTATGATCGCGGCGCGTGCTGGTGTTATGCACGACATACCGTCAGGTGAGGCGTGGAGCGGAATTCCGGCAATGCCTATTCGCGAACATATGCGTATTGTGAATGCGACACGGAAATTGGCGCAAAAACCAAAACGGGACGACTCATGAGTGTTCAATTTCCATTAGACCGCGAGGGCGTAAAGGCCTTTTTACCCCATCGCGAGCCCATGTTGTTCATTGACCGTGTCTTATCTGCTGACGACAATTCAATTTTAGCGGAATCTGATATCCAAGTGGAGGCGCCTTTTTTCAAAGGCCATTTTCCCGACTTACCTATCCTGCCGGGTGTCATGATTATCGAAACGGTGGCCCAAGCTGGGGCTTTGATTGTAGCGATGTCGTCCGGCTTGAAAAAAGGCAGTTTTATCGCTTTTTCCGGTGTCGAACAGGCGAAATTCCGCCGCCCTATCTATCCCGGTGAAACGCTTACTATTCGGGCACGTATTGATAAGCACAGACGGGGGTTTTATAAATTTTCCGGCGAAGCTTTGGTAGACGATATGATTGCAGCGCAACTACATTTCTCCGCAACACAAATGGCGTTCCAACAAAAAGGATGATAGTCGGGGCTATGACCGCAAATATTCATTCTACAGCCATTATTAGCCAAGAGGCAAAGCTTGGCGCAAACGTTTCTATTGGCCCTTATTGTATCGTCGATGGCGGTGTCAGTTTAGGGGATAATGTCCGCTTGGTGAGTCATGTTAGTTTAACTGGCAATACAACAATCGGCGCAGATTGCGTACTCTATCCTTTCGTCTCTATGGGTCATCCGCCTCAGGATTTTAAACATAAGGGCGGGCCTGTCTCTATCCTGATAGGGGAGCGCTGCACATTCCGAGAGAATGTAAATATACATCCGGGTACAGATACAGGCAAACAACAAACTTATATCGGGAATGATTGTTATTTTATGGTCGGAACGCATCTGGCGCATGAAGGACAAATGGGCAATCATGTTGTTGTATCTAACGGCGCGCAAATTGGCGGGAACGTGACAATTGGCGATTATGTCGTGCTTGGCGGGCTCTGCGCTGTTCACCAACATACACGTATCGGAAATTACGCCTTTATTGGGGGTATGGCGACGGTCACGAAAGACGTCATTCCTTATGGATTCGTTCTTGGTAATGCCGCACATTTGGCAGGATTAAATATCGTGGGTTTAAAGCGTCGTGGTTTTACGAAAGATCAAATTCGGGAATTGCGGGCGGCGTATCGTTTGATGTTTGCCGCTGAGGGAACGTTCTTGGAACGCTTAGGCGATGTTCAGCGTCTCTATAAAGAACATGATCTCGTTCAGGAAATTGTTGCCTTTATTAGGGCGCAGAAAGACCGGTCTATTTGTTTGCCGCCAATGGGGGGCTAGGGATGCGTTTGGCGGTCATAGCAGGACGCGGCGATCTTCCGAAACATGTCGTTGCGGCGGCCAAAGAAGCCAATACATTGGTAAACATTATCGCTTTAGAAGGATTTGCAGATCCGTTGGATTATAAGGATGCAAAATCGTATCGCCCCGGCGAATTCGGGGGAATCATCAAACATTTGAAAAAACAAAACACCTCGCATGTCTGCTTCTGCGGCAATGTCGAACGGCCTGATTTTTCCGCTGTCAAACCCGATTTAAAGGCTATGTTTTACCTGCCTGGTACAATACGGGCTGCGAAAAAAGGGGATGACGCGCTTCTTCGTCACTTGATGGGATTGTTTGAAAAAGAAGGATTTGAGGTTATCTCGCCGCAAGAGGTGTGTAAGCCGCTTTTAATGCAGGAAGGAACGCTCGGCGTGATCTCTCTGTCTGATGAACACCGCGAAGATGCATTGGCCGCTTGTCATATCGCGCAATCTATCGGCGCTTTGGATATCGGGCAGGGCGCAGTGGTCGCGAGAGGTGTGACACTGGCTGTGGAAGCACAAGAAGGCACAGACGCGATGCTGATGCGCGTTTCGACATTGCCGAAAGCTCTCAGAGGGACGGAAGACGCACGTTGTGGCGTCCTGGCGAAAATGGTGAAGCCCGGCCAAGATCAACGTGTTGATCTGCCTGTGATAGGTCCCATGACAATTGATAATGCCGCTGCCGCAGGATTGGCCGGTATTGTTGTCGAAGCGGGCGGAGCCTTTATTCTTCACAAAGACCTTGTAATTGAAAAAGCAAATATGCTTGGTTTGTTTTTGTTAGGCTTGCCGCCTTCTGAAGATGTCTGATCTCTTTATTGTCGCAGCGGAGCGTTCGGGCGACGATATTGGCGCCGCCCTGATCCAAGATATCCATATACTCAATTCAAACCTAAATATTCAGGGCATTGGCGGTAAAGCCATGTCAAGTGTCGGTGTCACTTCGCAAATGGATATTGAGGGTCTGTCTATTTTGGGGTTTGTCGAAGGCCTGAAACACTATCCTATGATTATGCGCAAAGTGAAGATATGCGCTGATCTGATCATGGAGAGCCAAGCGAAAGCGGTCGTTTTGATTGACAGTTGGGGCTTTATGGTTCGGGTCGCAAAGCGTCTCAAACACTTAGGGTTTGAAGGTAAAATTATCAAATATGTTGCCCCGCAAGTTTGGGCAATGCGGGAAGGACGGGCTAAGATATTGGCGCAATCCGTTGATCTGTTGCTGAGTATCCAACCTATGGATGCGCCTTATTTTGAGAAACACGGATTGGAGACGGTCTATATCGGGAATCCTGTTTTTGATGTGGACTATAATGCGGGTTCTGAGCAGAATTTACGACAAAAATACGGATTAGGTGATCTGCCCCTTATGTCTGTTTGGTTCGGCAGTCGCCCGTCTGAAATTGAACAATTATCGGAACAATTCTGTGCAGCGATTGCCCTTCTGAAGCACCAATTTCCTGATCTTGTTGTTGTTTCGCCCATCGCTGAGAGTGTGCGTGAACTCTTAGAATTTCACTTAGCACAGGCGTTGGGGATAGAGGATGTTTTGCTCTTGGATGAAGCTGAAAAATTGGACGTTATGGCCGCATCAAAAGTCGCCTTGGCGTGTTCAGGCACAGTCACAACACAGTTGGCGAGTGCCGGGATTCCAACGGTTGTCGCGTATCGATTGAATGGGTTGACCTATTTTGTTGCAAAACAACTCTTCAAACCCAACTATATTTCAATCGTCAACATCGCCGCTGACAAGCCTCTTATGCCGGAATTTTTACAATCTGATGTCAACGGGCCCACTTTGGCGGCTGCGGTTGCGCGGTTTCTAAATGATGATGACATACGGGCCTTGGCCTCGAAAGCATTATCTGTTCAGACGCGTTTAATGGGGGCTGGCAGTAATCAAAAGGCCAATGAAAAAGCCGCCAGAGCTGTCCTGACGGCTTTAAAACCCTAAACATATCAAATGCTAAAGCTTTAGCGTTTATCCATTGGAATATAATCCCGCAAAGCGGCACCGGAATATAGCTGACGCGGACGACCGATGCGTTGGCTTGGGTCTTCGAGCATTTCGTTCCATTGTGAAATCCAACCGACTGTCCGCGCGAGCGCGAATAAAACGGTGAACATAGAGGTCGGGAAGCCAAGCGCAGACAGGACGATGCCCGAGTAGAAATCAACATTGGGATATAGCTTCTTTGCCACGAAATACTCGTCTTCAAGGGCGATTTTTTCTAGCTCTTTAGCAACATCCAAAATCGGGTTCTTGAGGTTCAATTCGTCGAGGACTTCATGCGCCACTTTTTGCATCACGCGGGAACGCGGATCAAAGTTTTTGTAAACACGGTGGCCAAAGCCCATAAGACGGAAAGGATCAGATTTATCTTTGGCGCGGGCGATAAACTCCGGAATACGGTCAACAGTACCGATTTCTTGGAGCATATTGAGGCAGGCCTCATTGGCGCCGCCGTGTGAAGGCCCCCAGAGACAGGCAATACCTGCCGCGATACACGCATAAGGGTTTGCGCCTGAAGAGCCGGCCAAACGCACGGTGGATGTGGATGCATTTTGTTCGTGATCGGCATGTAGGATAAAGATTTTATCCATGGCGCGGGAAATTGTCGGGCTGATGTGGTAAGGCTCAGCCGGAACCGAGAAACACATATTGAGGAAGTTTTCCGCATAATTCAGGTCATTACGCGGATAAACAGCCGGTTGGCCCACAGAGTATTTATAAGCGCGGGCCGCAATCGTTGGGATCTTCGCGATCAGGCGGTGCATGGCCATGTCACGCGCTTCGTTCTCGGTTGTATGCGCATCATCATGATAAAAACCTGAGAGTGCCCCAACTGTACCACACATCATCGCCATCGGATGAGCGTCACGGCGGAAACCGTGGAAGAAGCTCTCGATCTGGTCATGCAGCATTGTGTGATTGGTGATTGTATCTGTGAATGTCTTATTTTGCGCTTTGTTTGGCAATTCACCATTAATCAGGAGGTAGGCCACTTCGAGGAAGGTAGAGTTTTCTGCGAGAGACTCAATATCATAGCCGCGATAAAGTAGCTGACCTTTGCCGCCATCAATAAAGGTGATTTGGCTCTCGGTGGAACAGGTCGAGGTATAGCCCGGATCAAAGGTGAAATGACCTGTATGTTTATGCAAAGCACGAACATCAATACCCGGTGCGCCCATAGACCCTTTCATAATGGGGAGTTCATAAGACTGGCCTTCGACGGTTACGGTCGCAGTGCCGGACTGTGTGATTTTGTTTTCCATACTCAATTCACCTTCTATTGTTATTTAGTCGAGAGATAGTCGAGGCAATCGGATAGTCGACCCAGACATTCGTCTTGTCCAAGTAAGGCCATCACCACTGATAAATCAGGGGAGGGGCGTCCGCCCGTGAGTGCCGCCCGCACGGGTTGACCTATCCGACCGAATCCGATGTCGTTCTCGGTCGCAAAATCTGTAAGGAGCTGTTGGAGGTTATCCGCAGCCCACGCCTCGCCTTCTAAGGCTTTGAGCCGCAAAGTCAAAGCCTGTAACAGTTCGGGAACCCCACTTCTACCTAAGGGTTTGGCCGTTTTGTCATCTATGACTAATGGACGGTCAACCAAGAGGTAATCTGCCTGAACGATCAACTCTTTTAAAGTTTTTGACCGCGGTTTGAGGGAGGGAATAGCTGCGCGAAGGCGCTGCAGCTTCTCTTCCGTCTTATCGACCTCATTCATGAATAAAAAAGCGGCATTAAACAGCTCTGTTTCGTCGACATGCGCGATATGTTGGGCATTGATAAAGTTCATCTTATCAAAATCAAGACGCGCAGGGGAGGCGTTGATGCCCTCAAGCGTGAAGATTTTGTAGATATCCTCATCGTTGAAAAACAATTCGTCATCGCCATGGGCCCAACCGAGTTTCACCAAGTAATTGCGCAGACCTGAGGGCAAATAGCCCATATCGCGGTAAGCTTCGACACCCAATGCCCCATGGCGTTTCGAGAGTTTCTTGCCGTCAGGGCCGTGAATAAGCGGAACATGCGCCCATTCAGGGATGTTCCAACCCAAAGCGGCGTAAATCTGTTGCTGTCGCGCGCCATTAATCAGGTGGTCATCGCCACGTATCACATGGGTCACGCCCATATCATAATCATCAACAACGACCGCGAGCATATAGGTCGGCGTGCCGTCTGCGCGTAGCAGGACAAGGTCATCAAATTCATTATTGTCCCAAGTAATATCGCCTTGGATATGATCTGTCAGGGAGATTTGGCCGTCCGGCACGCGAAAGCGAATAGCGCCTTCAGTCGCATTTTGTTCACGATAAGGGGAACGAAACGCTCGTCCGGCTTCGCGACATGTCTCTCGCTCTGCTTCAAGGGCATCGCCTGATAACGGACAATAATAGGCATGACCTGAGGCGAGTAGCGTTTTGGCCGCAGCGACATGGGCGTCTGCCCGTTGGCTCTGAAACACAATGTCGCCGTCATAAGAAAGACCGAGCCAGTTAAGCCCGTCTATAATCGCTTGGGTGGCCGCATCTGATGAACGGGCTTTATCCGTGTCTTCAATACGCAGGTGGAACTCAGCCTCATTTCCATTAATTTGGGCATGTTTGGCGAAGTAATAATTGAACAAAGCCGTCCGCGCGCCGCCAATATGAAGGAAGCCCGTTGGAGACGGCGCAAAACGTGTGATAATTTTTTTTGTCGTCATGAGTGCATCCTCCCCCTAAAGGTGGGGTGTGTTGCGGGCTCTATTTCATAACAGACAGGCTTTGAAAAGTCTTGATAATGTCCAACCCGTTATGCGTTTTTGGGCAGAGGCCTTTGCGGCGCCCGCTTTACGGTTTGATGCGCTGGTCATTGGGTTTTGCGTTGGCATCGCAATTTACTTTGCTTTGCCTTTTGAACCCGCGATGGGATCGGTTTTCCTAGGGGCGGTTCTGTTGGGCGCTTTGCTTTGGCTGACACGTCATACAGTGCGGGATATTTGGATTTGGGGAGCTTTAGCGTTGGCCATCGCCTTTGGACTGGGGCGGGCGACGTGGCAGACGCAGTCCGTGGAAACGCCGCGCTTGCCAAGCTTTGAGCGCAGCTATGATGTCAGCGGTTGGGTAGAAAGCATTGCGGCGTCGGGTAAAGGGGTGCGTTGGCATATTGTCGTCGACGATATGAGCCGAATGTCACGTGATGAAACGCCCAAGAAAGTTCGCATCAGGCTCGGTGCGAAACATAAAGAGGCCGCTGTCGCAGGCGATTATGTGCAGGTGAGAGCTATGTTGTCGGCCCCACCCGGGCCGATTGTCCCCAATGGCTACAACCCTGCGAAACGCGCGTTTTTCGAGCAAGTCGGAGGGTTTGGCTATGCCGTATCGATACCGGAGGTGACACCTTTTACAGATGAGGGCGGCATCAAACGGCGTATCGCGCATTTACGTTATAAGCTCGCAGACCGTATCTATAACGTTGCGCCCGAAGAGACAGCAGGGCTGCAAGTTGCACTTCTCACGGGTGTCAGGCGTTATATTCCGCCCGAGCAAACAGAGGCGCTACGCGTGGCAGGGCTCGCGCATATCCTTGCGATTTCGGGCCTGCATATGGGATTGTTGGCGGGATCGGCCTTTTTCGTTTTTACCTATCTTTTGGTTTTAATCGCGCCTTTATCGCGGCGATATGATGTGCGTAAATTTGCAGCGGGTTTGGGTATTATTGCGGCGACGGCGTATTTAATCTTGTCAGGCGCATCCGTCGCGACGCAGCGGGCTTATATTATGGCGGTTATCGTCTTTTTGGCTGTAATTTTGGACAGGCAGGCGATTTCTGTGCGCTCCGTCTCTGTCGCGGCGTTTTTAACACTCATGCTCCATCCCGAAGCTCTGGTCTCTGTCGGCTTTCAGATGTCTTTTGCGGCTGTTTTGGCACTCGTGGTCGTTTACCGCACTTGGCAGGATTACAAGCCGATTAGGGCGAGGGGCGGGTTCGTTGCGCGGGTGCGGAATAATGCGGTATCTTTGAGTGTGACCAGCCTTGTGGCGGGGGCGGCGACGGCGGGGTTTGCGCTGTTTCATTTCGGTCGGATTGCCAAATATGGTTTGGTCGGGAACCTGCTCGCTATGCCGATTTTTACCTTTGCCGTCATGCCGCTCGGGATTATTGCGCTTCTCGCTATACCTTTTGGTCTCGAAAAATGGCCGCTTTGGGCAATGGGCCAGTCCGTGGCGCAGCTCGTCCATATCTCGGAATGGATAGAGGGATGGGACGGGGCGTTGATGCAGGTCAGGGCTGCTCCGGGTTGGGTTATTGCGGCCTATGGCTTGGCCTTTATTTTGGTGTTGTTGGGGAGGTGGCGCGGACGTGTGATCGGCGGAGCGCTGATGGCGGCATGTTTTGTGGGATGGAGTTTCAACAGCATTCCCGATATTCGTATATCCGAGGACGGACGTGTCGCCTTTTGGGAAACGTCAGAGTTTCAAAGGCTTATCGTAACAAGTGAGCGTGCAGATAGCTATGGGCGGGATCAATTTGCCGAAAAAGCCGGGCGGGCAGACGTCGATGTTTTAGCGATGGCCAAGAGCGAGGCCCCTTGTGATGCGCTGGCCTGTCGTTTTTTGGTGAAGGGAAAGACGGTCTCTATCCTCAATCATCCGTCAGAGGCGCGCGTGGAGTGTGCGGCCTCGGATTTGGTGATCCTTACAGTGCGCGATGTCGGGCCGGAGGTGAGACGCCTTTGTCAGGCTGAGTTGATTGATGGGCGGGCCTTACGACAGAGCGGCGCGCAAGAGCTTTATGTGACGGATAAAGGCATCAGGCGTGTAGGAACGAAAAAACCATTTTCAGAAAGGCGGCCTTGGGATTGAGGGGGTAAGGGGGAAGTAAATTTCCACCCCCGCCCTTAAGGAGAGGAGTAAGAAGGAGCTATTCGCGACTCTAATATTCCCGCAATAGCCCCACCAACACACCTTGAACCTCGACGCGGTCAGGGCCGTAGATTTGAGTTTCGAAATCAGGATTTTCAGCAATCAATTCAATATTTTGGCCGGATTTGTACAGGCGCTTAAGTGTGGCTTCGTCTTGATCGACGAGGGCAACCACGATTTGATTGTTACGCGCTGTATTGGCTTTTTTGACAATGACGATATCGCCGTGGAGAATGCCCGCATCGCGCATAGACTCACCTTCGATTTCGAGGGCGAAGTGATCACCTGAACCAGCCATGTGGGGCGGGACAATCATTGTGTTGTAGCTATCTTCAACCGCCATGATCGGTAGACCCGCTGCGATTTTACCGACAAAGGGAATGGCTACGCCGTCATTGGCAGGTTGCGATGCGGATTTGGATTTGCTCTCAAATGAGACGACCTTGTCTTGCATATCTTCGGGGAGTTTCAAGACTTCTAAAGCGCGTGCTTTATTAGGGAGGCGGCGGATAAAGCCGCGTTCTTCGAGTGCAGAAATCAAGCGGTGAATACCGGACTTACTCGCCAGACCCAAACTATCCTTCATTTCATCGTAAGAGGGGGGCACGCCGACGGCTTTCACCCGCGAATCAATTAACATTAAAAGGTCTTTTTGCTTTTGCGTTAGCATCGCATTCCTCCGAACAAATCAGAAACATTCACCTTGTGTTCTAGTGTTGTTCT
>CAYGTR010000024.1:21818-23224 GCA_964352855.1 uncultured Algimonas sp.
TAAGAGCCCTCGCCACATCCTCCTGCCGCATTAAACTTTCCCCCACCAAATAGGCTTGCGCGCCTTGGCTCGCCAAGTGTTTGATATCTTCCGGTGTAAAAATACCGCTCTCGGCGACTAAAATAGCTTCTTGTGGCGCTTTCGGGGCAAGAGTCTCAAATGTCTTTAAGCTCGTCTCAAATGTCCGCAGGTCACGGTTGTTGATACCGATGAGCCTCGCGCCGAGTATAATGGCGCGGTCAAGCTCTCTGGCGTCATGGGTTTCCACGAGCGCATCCATGCCAAGGATTGCCGCTTCTTCCATCAAGGCTCTGGCCGTGTCGTCCTCAATCATCGCCATGATGATAAGGATACAATCTGCGCCCATCGCGCGGCTCTCGGTGATTTGGATAGGGTCGAGCATGAAGTCTTTGCGGAGCAGGGGTAGGGTCGTGGCTTTCCGTACTTGCGCGAATATTTCGTTGCTGCCCATGAATCCGGGGCCGTCAGTCAGCACAGAGAGACACGCCGCGCCGCCCGCTTCATAGGCTTTGGTAATGGCAACGGGGTCAAAATCTGCGCGGATGAGGCCTTTGGACGGGCTCGCTTTTTTGACTTCGGCGATAATGGCGGGGGCTGAGGCGTCTCTCAGGGCTTGAGTAAAGCCACGCGCGGGCGGTTGGTCTCGGGCCGCTGCGCGTAAGTCTTCGAGAGAGATATCGTCGTAAAGGGCCGCGACTTCATCGGCCTTATACGCCGCGATTTTGAGGAGCACGTCAGGGGCATCCATGAGGGTATTACTCATTGCTAACCTCAATCAATGTCTCGAGGGCGGCTCTTGCCGCGCCGCTGTCAATCGATTCAACGGCTTTATCGAGGCCGCTTGGGATGTCTTCGGCTAATCCTGCGATCATCAAGGCAGCGGCGGAATTCAGTAAAACAATATTGCGGTAATCACTATGTTCGCCTTTGACCAAGGCGAGGAGCGCTTGCGCATTCTCCGCGGGGTGACCGCCGCGTAAGCTCTCGATGCTTACCATTTCTATACCGTAACTTTCCGGAGAAATCGTCATGTGCGTGACTTTGCCATTTTTGACTTCGCTGACATGGGTCGGGCCTGTGGTCGTGATCTCGTCCAAACCGTCCGAACCATGAACCACCCAGACGTGCTCCATACCGAGCCCCGCAAAGGCCTCAGCCATCAGGTGCCGCCAATCATTATTATTCACGCCGACCAACATGCGTTTCGCGCCTGCCGGATTGCTCATCGGGCCAAGCAGGTTAAACAATGTGCGAATGCCGAGGGCTTTACGTGCAGGCCCGACAAAGCGCATGGCGGGATGATGGTTCGGCGCGAAGAGGAATCCGACACCCGCTTTGTCAACGCATTCCGCCGCTTTTTCAGGGCTGATGGCGAGATTAACGCC
>CAYGTR010000024.1:23324-46224 GCA_964352855.1 uncultured Algimonas sp.
CCGCTTTGTCAACGCATTCCGCCGCTTTTTCAGGGCTGATGGCGAGATTAACGCCGAGTTCTGAGAGTGTGTCGGCAGTGCCCGTGAGGCTGCTGGCCGCGCGGTTGCCGTGCTTGGCGACCTTTGCACCAGCCCCGGCGCAGACAAGGGCGCTGGCGGTCGAGATAGACAGCGTATGGAGCCCTGTGCCGCCTGTGCCGACAATATCAATGATATCTGCGTTAATGTGGACGGGTGTCATGTGTTTACGCATGGTTTCAACACCGATACGCACTTCTGCGGCGGAAAGGCTAATCATTTCAAGACCTAAGAGCAAGGCGCTCACATCCATGTCTTGGGCTTCTCCGCGCAGGATTGTGTTGAGCGCTGCGCCAAAGTCTTCGGGCGACGGGCGTTCCCCTGCGGCAAGCGTTTTGAATATGGCGTTGTCAAAGCTCATTTTGGCCCCAGATTGTCAGTAAGATCCAAAAACGCTTTGATAAGGTCATGCCCATGCTCTGACGCGATGGATTCAGGGTGGAATTGCAGACCATGTATCGGACGAGAGACATGGCGGATGCCCATAATCTCGCCGTCATCCGTCCACGCATTTACGACAAGCTCGCTCGGCAGACTTTTCCGTTCAACCGAAAGGCTATGATACCGCGTGGCTTTGAACTTATTGGGCAAGCCTTTGAATAGACCTGTGCCGTCATTCTCGACCTCTGAAATTTTGCCGTGCATGATCTGTTTGGCACGAATGACTTTGCCGCCGAATGCCTGACCCATGCTTTGTTGACCCAGACAAATGCCTAGTATGGGCAGGTCGTCGGGAGCGTGTTTGATGATATCGAGGCAGATGCCCGCTTCATCCGGTGTCTTTGGACCGGGAGAGAGGAGGATCGCGCTCGCGCCGAGGCTTAGCGCTTGACCCGCACCCATATCGTCATTGCGGATGACATGCGTCTCCGCGCCCATTTCCTGCGCATAATGCACGAGGTTATAGGTAAAGCTGTCATAATTATCGATCACGAGGAGCATTATGGCGTTTCCTCAATTTGTGAGTTTGGCTCAGAGTCTTTCTCATCGCATTTGTATCGTGTTGGGTATTTTTTCTTTATGGTATCGCTTGAATAAATCTCTGCCGTTCCATTGCACGTCAAAACAATATTGTTTTCAACTAAATTTTCAAAAGGGTTAAGAGAGGCACAAGCTGTTAGAGTAAGTAAGCTAGCTGTTAAACCTAATGCCTGCAGGTAAAAAATATTTTTAGGTTTCCTTTTCATCAATTCCTCTCGAAATTGACGGATTGCTCGGCCGCGCGGAAGAGGGCCGCGGCTTTGTGGAGCGTTTCTTCAAATTCTAATTGCGGCACAGAGTCCATGACAATCCCTGCGCCCGCGCGCACATGTAATACATTGTCTTTCACAATGCCTGTGCGCAGGGCGATGGCCGTGTCCATATCGCCATTGGAAGAGATATAACCCACAGCGCCTGCGTAAATCCCACGTTTTTCTTCTTCTAACTCATCGATGATTTCCATGGCGCGGACTTTGGGCGCGCCTGAGACTGTGCCTGCGGGAAAGCCTGCGAAGAGGGCCGAGATCGCGTCCATATCGTCTTGGATCTCGCCCTCCACATTCGAGACAATATGCATGACGTGGCTGTAGCGCTCAATGGTGAAGCGTTCTGTGACGCGGACCGTGCCAGGTTTGGCCACGCGGCCCACATCATTGCGCCCGAGATCAAGTAACATGAGATGTTCGGCGCACTCTTTGGGATCGGTGAGGAGTTCTTTTTCAAGCGCTTTATCTTGGGCGGATGTTTTCCCGCGTGGGCGCGTCCCTGCGATGGGGCGCACGGTGACGATACCATCACGAAGGCGAACGAGGATTTCAGGGCTGGAGCCGATGATCTGATGATCCTCGAAATCTAGAAAATAAAGGAAAGGCGAGGGGTTCATGCGCCGTAATGAGCGATAAAGCGCGAAGGGCGAGGCGGGAAGCGGTGCCGAGAGGCGTTGCCCTAATACCACTTGGAAAATATCGCCTGCGAGAATGTAGTCTTTGGCAGCTTTGACGCGCGCCGCAAATTTTGCAGGGGTTGTGCCGAGCTTGGGTTCTATCGTCGGGGTTTCCATCGGCTCAAAGCCACGGGCGGATATAGGCAGAGTGAGATCATCGACGACTTTTTCAATGCGGGCATAGGCGTCTTGCGCATTGCCGCCGGGATAGACCGTGGAGGCGACAATGATCTCTTGGGCGATTTGATCAAAGATGCAGACAATACGGGGGCGCACCATTATGGCGTCAGGTGTGCCGATGGGATCGGCGTTCTTCGCAGGGATATCCTCGACCTGTCGGATCATGTCATAGCCGAGATAGCCGAATAGCCCTGCCGCCATAGGGGGTATGCCATCGGGTAGGTCGAAATGGCTTTCTTGTTGAAGGGCGCGGAGGGCGTCTAGGGGTTTGTCTTTTAGGGCTGAAAAGCTTTGTCCGCCATCGCGCGATACTTCGCTCTCATCGCCAAAGCCGCGCCAGATGAGGTCAGGGTCAAAGCCGAAAAAGCTGTAACGCCCCCGCTGTTCTCCGCCCTGAACGGACTCAAACAAGAAAGCGTAAGGCTTGCCCATCGCGGCTTTCAGAAAGGCCGATACAGGCGTGTCCATATCATTGATAATCCGCGTATAGACGAGCTGCGGTCTGTCCGCCCCTTTAAACGCGTCAATGTCAGGGTGAAACGCGAGCGCCATTAGTTTGTCTGATCAAGACCTAAAGTCGAACGGACTTGATTGGGATATTGTTGCACCGGATTGGCTTTGATGACAGCCTGTTGATAGGCGGCTTGAATATCACTGCTGATGGCCGCCGTCGCTTGGCTCTGTAAGACTTCCAAATAGGTGCCGGCCAAGGCGTCTTGGCTCGCGATGATGCGGTCAAGCACAGCAATCTGTTCGGTTAAGGGGGCCGGGCCGGGCCCTCGGACAACGTCACCTTTTTCGGCATCAAACAATGCGACTGTGATTTCCGGGCCGAGGGTTTGTGGCGGATTTGTGCGCACAAGTGCTGCGTCCGTCAGGTTAGCCCCCGCGCCAATTTCAGCCTGCAATGTCGCAAGGCTTTCGCCTGCACGGGCACGACGGGTCACATCCAATGCTTTCTCCCGAAGTTTTTCTGCGCGCTCGGTATTCAAATAGGCCTGAAGGGCTTCCTCACGCACGGCCTCAAATGGCTTCATTTTCGTATCAATGATGTCATCGACACGTAGCATGGCGAAACCACCCGTTGATGTCTCAAAGAAATCAGTTTCAAAACCGAGATCAGACGTGAAGAGGCTGCGCAAGATGCGGTCATCGGAGGCGACGCCGGGCATTCCGGAGAAGCCGCTCATTCTCACGTCATAGGGCGTGATGCCTCTGCGATCGATAAAGTCATAGGCTGAGAGTGGCACGCCAACCGTTTCAGAGATTTCTTCTAAGGTCAGACCGTCAATGCGGGCATCTTCGATTTCTGCTGTGAGGTCATAAATGGCTTCTTTTGCAAGGTCATCTAACAAAGATTGTCTGATTTCGGCTTCGGAGTCGCTGAAGCTTGGGATCACGGCGGGAACGATATCTTGGACATAAACAGCTTCCCAACTACCTAGGCCCGTGAGAACCGCGCGGGCATCACCGTTTTCAAGCTCGAAAGCCGCTTTAGAGCTTTCAGGGTCAACCAATCCGTTTTTACGAACAGAGTCATAAGTAATCGGATTGCCCAAGCCTAAATTAGCGGCGACCAAAATGGGCGCTTCACCAGATTTTAGAGCGTCGACGGCTTTATTAGCGGTCTCTTCGTCGGGAGCCGACAAAACCGTGACAGCCCGGGACTCTGGAGATCCAATTTCGCCAATCTCAACTTGGTAATCAAATGCGTCTTTGACGGCCGCTTCTTCAACCGTGATGTTCGGGGTAAAGTCAAAAGGTTCGACACGTATCATCACGAATTTGCGATATTCCGGGGCCATGAAACGGGCCGCGTTGACATTGACGTAATCCTGCAAAACCTCATCGCTTGGAGTTTCGGGCGCTTCAATCGCATCGACATTTAAGGTCAGGACAGAGGCGCGGCGTTGTTCCGTCAGAAATTTATATTGCAAACCTGCATATTCAGCCGGTGCGATAATACCGCCCGTGATGGCTGGAATTGTTTGTTGGGAGCGCAAGGACTGAAGAATGTCGGACTCAAATTGTGCACGTGTGATACGAGCGCTGGCCAAGGCTTGATTAAGTTTGGTTTCGTCAAATTTCCCTGTCAGATCATTTTGAAAGGCAGGGATATCGGCAATTTCTTCGCGCGCATTACGGCGATTTACACCGACACCGAGGTCGTCGGCATCAATCGCAATGACCTTATTTGTGACCATGTTCTGAATAATTTGTTCATGTAGACCCTGTGCATAGGCCTGCTGATTGGTCAGGGCTTCGGGGCGGTCACGATTTATACGTTCCACTTCGCGTGAGAATTGACTGTCAAATTCTGCTGTTGAAATTTCGGCATCACCTACTGTTGCCACGGCATTTCTGACGCCCGGCGTGAACATATCATTCACGCCCCAGACAGCAAATGCCAAGACAAGCATCCCGATAAGGACGCCGACGAGGACGTTACGAATTTTTCCGCCGATTGATTCCGCCATGAAAGGTCTCTACTGCGTTGTTTATGAAGCGAGCAGGTCATACCAGACCATGGCCCGCTTACAAGCGTTTTGCTGTAAAGATAAGGTGAGAATGATGACGTTAAAGCCCCTAATTGCCGCGAATTGGAAAATGTATGGCGATATGTCGTGGTGTGACAAACCTTATGCGTTTGATGATCTCTATCCGGCGCGAGAGAGAGGGCATCTTGATATCCTGATTTGCCCGCCTGCGGTTTTACTTTTTCCGATGATGGAAAAGCTCGGCGGAACAGATATTTGGTTAGGGGCGCAAACCTGTCATTCCGAAGTATCAGGGGCGCATACGGGCGAGTTAAGCGCCGATATGCTTGCAAGTGTCGGGGCTGATTTTGTTATTCTTGGACACTCTGAGCGCCGCGCCTCAGGCGAAACGGACTCGGATGTGCATAAACGTGTTGAACGCGCCGTTTCAGCTGATTTGACGCCCATCATTTGCGTTGGCGAAAGTCTTGCGCAGCGAAAGGCGGGCAATGCTGAAACCGTTGTTCAAAAGCAGCTGAAAGGATCTGTGCCAGAGGGTTTAACAGACTATGTTATTGCTTATGAACCGATTTGGGCGATTGGGACGGGCATGACGGCAACATCTAATGATATCAAAGATATGCACGCTTTTATTCGTGCAGATATCGGGTCGAATGTGCGCATCCTCTATGGCGGATCGGTTAAGCCGACAAATGCCAAAGAAATACTTGCTACTGCTAACGTCAACGGGGCCTTGATAGGCGGCGCAGGGCTTGAAATGGAGAGCCTCGCCGCAATTGCGAAGCTGGCTTGACGCTTAAAATGTATAGGCTGTCGCAACTCCGATAAATGCTTGATTGCGGGAGCCCCGCTCTCTGACCAAAGACGAGTCCGCTGCATCACCGCCCAAACGCGAGAGATTGCCGAATAGTGTCATCGTCACATTATTCGTTACAGGCATAATCGCCGTACCGGACAGACCATAAGAGACAATGCCTGCATCCGCATCAAATTCCGTTAGGCCCGAGGCAGCAGATTGCGCCGCATCCACGCTGAAAAAGGCAGAATGGTAAGTATTATCGCCAAAGTTCAGTCTGGGGCCGATACTGTAAATAATGGGTGGGCCATAACCTCTGACCATGCCGCGATAGCGAATACCAATGTCTCCCGTGAGCCCGTCATGACCGCTAACCGCTTGGCCGATTTGGACCGACGCCGTAAAAGGGCCGGAGTCGATCTCTGCAAAACCCCCTAAGGAAATTGAGGTGTCGACGTCTCCTAACCCTAATAAGTCATTTGTACGGTCACCAATCACGCGGAACGGGCCGCCTTCATCTTCCTCGCGTCCAAACTCTATGCCTATGCGCGGGCCTGCGCGGAAGTTTTCTTGATTGATCAGATTATAGCCAACCCCTTCTTCGACAGAGGCAAAGAAACGATCCCCATGTGTGACACGCAAATAGGGGACTACAGACAAGCTATAAGCATCATCGCCGAGGTAGTTAGGGGAGAAGAGGGCGCCCGCGCCGACGCTGAGGCTCCAGCCCTCGTCTTGAACGGGACGACGCTCTTGCGGTTCATCCGCAAAGACGGGTGACGCCATAAGACCGCACAAGCTAGCTATGATAATAAGTCTAGATTTCATCGTCTTAACAGGCCTTTATGGAATCGATTTCGAGCTGGAACGCGCCATCTTGCCCGTCTGACAGAATAATACCAAGCTCAATAACTTCAGATTTATCAAATGTGGCGCCGCGAATAGGGCGGCCAAAGATTGAGGCGTCTAAATCATCAAAGGACACCGTTACGTCTTCCCACTCGCCCTTATTTTCTGTGCGGATCGGCGCTTGGAAAGAAATTCGTCGCCATCCATAAGTGGCATTTGTCCGCATTGTGACCTTATAGCTTCGACCATCTGATTTGACGCGCAGGGTCAGACCCTTCGCCGCGTCCAGCGTGCCGGGCGTCATACTGGCCCGAACGGAGGAAAATCCGCCGCCATCTGTATTTATCACGCCGGAGAATGTCATATGGCCCTTATCGAAATCAGGCCCACCGGAGGAGAGACCGCCCATTACACCATCATTCACAGCTCGCCAATAATCAGAGGCGTCTTCCGATTTAAAATCAATCATCACCGGACAGTCGTTTTGTACCGCATAGACGGGGTGTGCCATAACAGATCCCAATAGAATAAAAGAGGTTGAAAGGGTCAGTAATAGATTTCGCATGGTGCCAGTTGTTAAATGTTCTGTTTATTTTGTCTTTATACGAGTTCAGGCGACCCTAAGTTTCTAAAGGCGCTGCTTTAAAGTGATTTGGGTGTGTCTGCTATGAGGCTATCAGAGATAGAATTTTGGTGTAAAAAATAAAAATAACCAAAAAATGTTTGACATTTCAACTAATTATCTCTAGCTCAAAATTGTTACCGCATTCCGCCCACCCACGCACGACTTTGGAATGCAAACTTTGGCCTCGCACTACTCCGCGAGGCCTTTTCGTTGGTTTTCCGAAAACCAATACTAAGTAACTTGAATACTCACAGCAGTCCTACGCTTGATTCCGAATAATAAAAAGAACTTTTCAAATCAGCTCATTCTCCTATTGCTTAAACCTTTATTTCTATTATCTTGGAAATATGGAATCAAAAGTCGCTGTTCGCCGTCTATCTGCTCTTGCCCAAGACTCACGCCTGTCTGTTTTCAGGCTACTCGTGAAGGCTGGCGCCGGAGGAATGGCCGCAGGTGATATTGCCAAAGCTTTGGATGTCCCGGCGAATACCTTGTCGGCGCAGCTTAATATTCTTTCCATTGCTGAACTCATATCGAGCCGCCGCGATGGACGCTCAATCATCTATTCCGCCGAGTTTGAAAATATGGGGGAGTTGATGGTCTATTTGGTCGAAGATTGCTGCCAGGGCCACGAAGATGTGTGCCAACCTTTAACAGACGCAACACATCGCATTGCCTGCTGCTAAACAGGATTTCGTCATGGGAATTTTCGAACGCTACTTAACGCTTTGGGTCGCGATCTGTATCATTGCAGGCGTGGCTCTGGGGCAGGTCTTTCCGGCCCTTTTCAGCGCGCTGGCTGGCTTGGAATATGCCAATGTTAATCTGGCTGTGGCGGTTCTCATCTGGGCTATGATTTGGCCCATGATGATTGGCGTGGATGTCTCTAGCCTAAAACGTGTCGGCGAGGCCCCAAAGGGTCTGGTGATTACGCTCATTGTGAATTGGCTTATCAAACCCTTCACAATGGCAGCGCTTGGTGTCTTGTTCTTTAAACATATCTTTGCAGGACTTATCCCGCCGGCCGATGCTCAAGGCTACCTCGCGGGATTGATACTTCTCGGGGCTGCGCCCTGTACAGCTATGGTCTTTGTTTGGTCGCAACTCACTAAAGGCGATCCAAATTATACGCTAGCGCAAGTCACGGTGAATGACACGATTATGGTGTTCGCTTTCGCGCCAATCGTCGCGCTGCTTTTGGGTGTTACCGACATCATTGTGCCGTGGGAGACATTAGTTGTCTCTGTTGTACTCTACGTTCTTATACCGCTTGCGGCAGGGTTATTGGCGAGAAAAATGCTCATGGACAAAGGCGGTCAGGCCCGTATTGATAGTTTTGTCGCCCGTGTTAAGCCGATGTCTATTCTCGCGCTTCTCGGAACCGTGGTTTTACTCTTCGGCTTCCAAGGTGATGTTATCTTGAAGAAGCCGCTGATTATCGTGTTGATTGCCATCCCTATTCTTATTCAGTCCTATGCTATATTTGCCCTTGCTTACGGCGCGGCATGGCTTTGGAAAGTGCCCCATAAAATAGCCGCGCCTTGCGCCATGATTGGGACGTCTAACTTTTTTGAACTGGCCGTAGCCGTCGCGATTAGCTTGTTTGGCCTTAATTCAGGCGCGGCATTAGCGACCGTTGTCGGCGTTCTTGTTGAGGTGCCTGTCATGTTATCGCTGGTGGGCTTCGCCAATCGTACGCGAAATAAATTTTCGTAAGGCCTATCATCATGGTCGTTATCCATCACAACCCTGATTGCGCCACATCGCGAAACGTCTTGGCGATTATTGGGGCCGCTGGATATGACCCCATTGTCATTGATTATCTCAATGAAGGCTGGACACGTTCACAGCTTTTGGCCTTGTTTGCCGCTGCAAATCTGAAGCCTAGCGAAGCTCTTCGCACAACCAAGTCGCCTGCTAAAGAGCTAGGCTTACTAGAAGACGGACTCTCCGAAGAATATATTCTTCAGCACATGCTTGAGCATCCTGTGTTGGTGAACCGACCAATCGTCTGCACCCCAAAAGGCGTCAAGCTTTGCCGTCCGAGTGAGACTGTCTTGGAGCTTCTGGAAAACAAACCTAAAGGCCCGTTTTATAAGGAAGACGGCGAGCTCTTGATTGATGAAGATGGGAAATTTCGAGTGGGGTGATTACGGAAACGCGAATGATGAAGAAAGCAAGACAGTCAAATTTTGGAGATTTTTATTCCGGCGCTTCTTGGGTGTATTACAGTTGGCGTCATAAAAACCATACTTTAGCAGAATCGTTGCAAGCAGCTACGGGCTATGATCTGTTATTTCAGAAAAGCCCACCCTGAGAAGACATCAGACTTGTAACCAAGCCATCCATTTCAAACCTTAACAAACAAAGTTAACCAAGTGCTAACGGATTTGCAGGACTATCGGAGCAGAATCAGTTTGAGGATGTTTCATGCGCGCTTTATTTTTGGGTTCAGCCTTGGCTGTTGTTTCGGGTACTCTCGTTTTGGCGGCAGATCTGGGGCAATATCGTCCCGGTAATCCCTATCAAAGTGTCATCGCGCCCGGGGCTGATGTCTGTGAAAGTCATTGTGCGGGGGATGCGCAATGCCGCAGTTGGAATTATATCAAAGTGAACCCGCAATCCGCCGGTGTCTGTGAGTTTAACGCCAATGATGTGGCGCCTGTCGCCAGTGCGATTTCTATAAGCGGCGCCAATGTCGGGTCGTCTTATCGATCCGGCGTAGTAGCGGGAGGCACAAATACAATTCGGGTCGGCACGCAAACCATAAGTCAGCCACGCGCCTCGACAAATCAAGCCTCACCCAATCGCCGCATTGTGCGTGAGCCTGTGCCTCAGCAGCACCGCGCCCAGACAGCGTCAACACATCCTGTTATCCGACCGACTCAACCGGGCAGCCTGACAGAGCAGCAAAACCAATTGCGACAACAAACATTGGCACCGCAAGGGCAACAACAGGCTCCGGCTATGCCGCAACGGTTTCAATATGATTTGGGCGGACAAGGTCAGGTTTCACCTCAAATGCCGCAAGGCCAAGCCAGACCTCCTCAAGCCAGACCTCCTCAAGCGATGCGCCCAACCTTCCAAAGACCACAAACAGGATTTGCGCCGCAACCGACCCCACAAATTCCCATGACGTCGCGGGATCGCCGTCGCCAGCAAGGCCCGACAGCGGTGCCGCAGGAACCGTTTGGGCAAATGCAAGGTCAGTCATTCCCGCCACAAGCGCCACAATATGGTCAGCCAAACGCCTTTGCGACGTCACAAGCGCCTCAATCTCTACAAGCGCCTATGGCGCGCCGATCTGCGACGCAGCCTATGACCTATCAGAATACACCGGCAACAATGGCGGCGTCTGCACAATCACCGCAACAGCTCGCCAGAGGTTTGTCGGCAGATCAAGCGCAACAAAGCCTGTTCGGAAAACTTAATGATGATGTGCGTGTGCCAAATGCAGGGGCGGTCGTGCCGACTGATCCAAATGCACCGATTGCGACATCGGCGTCGCGTCCCGTGCAACCTGTCGAGCAAGGCGTTCTGAATGAGCTCGCAGGTCCGCCTCAGCCTTAGAGGACTTTGTGAAAAAGTTTTTGAAGACCCATCATTAGCGCTTTGGATGATAATCTAAACCAAGCAAAGACAACGAAAAATACAAAACATACGGTCGCCGCAAACAAGAGCGATTCGGCCAAGGCGTCTGAGTCATATCCTAATAGCATCAGCGTATTTTGCGCCCCTGCGATGGATGTAATCAAGCCCAAAAACAACCAAAACCCTACCCAATAAAAATTCACCAACTTATTTGTGCGTTGAAAAATCGTAGCCGGCACAAAGAATATTGTCACAAAAAAGACAGTAATGGCGAACATGAGGGTGGCAGGCATAAGGCTGGACAACATTGATGGTTTTCCTTCGAATGGGCTTAGATCATCAACAAAGCAAATTTTACGCCACCTTTGCGTTTATGAGGGATTAATTTCTCGGGATTGAGTTTTAGGGGATGTTTTACTGGCGCTCTTTTGTCGTCATAAAGCGAATATCCGGGTTCTTATCCTGGGCGTAACCGACGTCCCAAGCTGATTTAGCCAAGAAAACGGGGGCACCATCCAAATCTTCACCGATATTGGCCGTGTTTTTCTCGACAAAGGCTTTGAGCTTGCTCTCATCATCGCAGGCCACCCATCGTGCTGTTTGATAGAGCGGCGTTTCAAATGTCACCTCCAAGCCATATTCTGTCTTTATCCGCTCGCGCATCACGTCGATTTGGAGAGAGCCGACGGCCCCGACAATCATATCGGCCCCCATGGCGGGTTTAAAGAGTTGGGTCACGCCTTCTTCGGCCAGAGACTCGAGCGCCTTACGCAGATGTTTGGCCTTTAAAGGGTCAGCTAATCGGGCGCGTCGCAGGATTTCCGGCGCGAAGTTCGGGATGCCTGCAAATTTGACCTTACCGGATTCCGAAAGTGAGTCGCCCACACGCAACGCGCCATGATTGGGAATGCCGATCACGTCGCCTGCATAAGCATTTTCTGCCAATTCACGGTCTTGAGCAAAAAACAGAATAGGGTTGTGAACGGAGATGGTTTTATTCTCTGCTGTTTTGAGTTTCATCCCGCGTTTAAACTCACCGGAGCAGAGGCGCAGAAACGCCACACGGTCACGATGGTTTAAATCCATATTGGCTTGGACTTTAAAGACAAATCCCGCGACTTCTTTGGAGGTTGGGGCCATTTCAATGGGCTGTCCTGCTTTCATGGCTTTCTCAGGTTGAGGGCCGGGGGCGAATTCGGCGAGAGCGTCAATCAACTCACGCACCCCGAATTTACGAAGGGCCGAACCGAAATAAACAGGCGTCATGTGACCTTCACGGAAGGATTGTTCATTAAATGCGCCATATTCTTTCGCGAGTTCCTGCTCTTCTCGGAATTCTTCCAATAAATCTTCGTCATCGAAATGTGCGGCGATAGAATTGCCATCGACGGGGGTGAGGGCGTGTTCGCCGCCGTCTTCGGGCTTGCTGAATTTTAAAAACTGCCCAGTGCGAAGGTCGACGACGCCTTTGAAACGACGCCCCGAGGCGGCAGGCCATTGCATCGGCACGACATCCAAGGCGAGCTTGTCTTGTATTTCTGCGATTAGCTCAAACGGGTCTTGGCCCTCGCGGTCGAGCTTGTTGATAAAAGTAATGATTGGAATGTCGCGCAGGCGGCAAACCTCGAAGAGCTTTAAAGTCTGTGGCTCAATCCCTTTAGCGACATCGAGCACCATAACGGCACAATCTGCAGCTGTCAGCGTGCGGTATGTATCTTCGGAAAAATCCTCATGGCCCGGTGTATCGAGGAGGTTAAAGATGAGGTCTGCATGCTCAAATGTCATCACGGAGGAGGACACGGAAATGCCGCGTTCCTGCTCAATTTTCATCCAATCGGATTGCGTCCGGCGGGCTTCGCCCCGCGCGGCGACCTGTCCAGCTTGATGGATCGCCCCGGCCGCGAGCAGCATATTCTCAGTTAGCGTTGTTTTACCCGCATCGGGATGGGAAATAATCGCAAAGACGCGACGTTTATTCGGCTCTGTTTGTAAGGCTGTAGACATGGAGCAGGGCATAGTCATCAGCGCCCGTCAGTGCAAGCGGACAAGACGGTTTCATGGCATCATTTTGAAAGCATCGCTTTACATCTCACACACTGTTTGCCACCACACCTTTATGAGTAAGCTGAGCGAAAAACACTATGAGCGCGCCGTAGAGGCGGCGGGTTATTTAGATCAAGCTGCGACCTCTAAAAACGTTTTAAAATCCCTTGAATGGAATCCCAAATTTAGAGACGATTTCCTCTTGCACGGGAAACTGCCCCGCCCGAGATACAAAAAAGTAGATATGTCAGAGTCGCGTGAATTAACGGCACGGGCAAAGGCGCTTTGCGATTCCGATCATGTTGTCTTTCAATGGCTTAACCGACTTTGCGGAACCATGGAAACAACCGCCAGCTTGATTGAAACGCGAGGCACGAAGGAATTTTTTGACCACTCAAGTGAATTATATGGCCGCCCGACACGGTTGATGTTGGACAAAAAAACACGTGTTTTAGATCTGGCGAAGCATCTGGATCACACACTCGAGGATTTAAACTTCGATAAATTGGTCATAGAGGGGTATGAGAAAACCCTATCCGCCAAAGAGTTTGCGAAGGCTTTGCGGGCGCGATTGAAACACCATTTCGGGGCGGAGGCGCCCTCTGTGGTGGTGTCCAAAACAGTGACAGCCAAGGCCGCGGCGAGTTCCAGCCGGATTCGCGTCCGGGAAAATGCCCTATTTACCGAGCGCGACGTCGATCAACTTTTACATCATGAGGCGTTAGTCCATGCGGCCACAGGGAAAAACGGGCAGGGGCAAAAGGATTTTAAAATTTTAGGCCGATCTCATGCAGGCACGACGGAAATTCAAGAAGGCCTCGCCGTTTTCGCAGAGATTGTCACGGGCTCAATGGATCCCAGACGTTTTGCGCGATTGTCAGGGCGAGTATTGGCAATTGAAATGGCCATACAGGGTGCGGATTTCAAAGAGGTTTTTGATTTCTTTGTCGAACGGAATGATGACCCGTCTCAATCTTACGAAAATACGCGTCGTGTGTTTCGCGGCGGCGTTATTTCGGGGGGAGCGCCTTTTACAAAAGACATGGTTTATTTGAATGGACTTTTGCGGGTGCATAATTTTATGCGCACGGCGGTAAAACTAAACCGCGCGGATCTCATACGCGTCTTGTTTTCAGGCAAAATGGATATTGAAGATGTGCCGGCTCTGGCCCAACTCGCCAGTAATGGACGCCTCACACCGCCCAAATTTATGCCGCCCTGGGTCAAAGATTTACGCTTTCTAGTCAGCTATATGGCTTATTCGGCCTTTCTCAACCAGGTCAAATTACCGGGTTTTCAAGCCTATTATGCCAAAGAACTCGACGACGTACCGATAATTTGGGATTTCGCGAATGGGCCGACATCGGACGATTAGTTTTGTGTTGTTCATGCTTGCGGGCTTCGTTTTTGCTTTCTAAAGGTTGATATAAGGTCAGCGTCTTATTCTCATCGGTTTGAGTACATTCTAGTGCGGCTGCTATTGGTTAATGGGCTAACCTTAAGTGTTAGCTGCAGATGGTGCACATAGCATAATTTAACGGTCTCGGCGAGCAATGTAGCCATGCAATTCTGGTGAGTCAGGATCGAGCAACCGAAGTGCATCCACCATCGCGGCAATGCCGTTGCGATTAGGCGCGTTGAACAACACGACTAGGCCATCTCGGCTATTTTCGTAATAGTAAGCCATTGACACTACAGACCAATCCGAACCGAGATGTCCGACGGTTTTATCATTCACCAGCTCCATGATATGCCATCCTAGACCATAACCTACGCGAGTTGGGCAAAGCACTTCTGGGACCGAGTTGCAATCAATTGGGTCCTCTGCGGAGAATAGCGTGTTGCGCTCACTCTTGAGTTCTGGGGTCAAACCGCCGCCTTGCATAGTCAAAGTCATGAATCGGGTATAATCTGCGAGAGTGATCACCATGTCGCCAGCGGCAGAAAAATCCCCCGTTTTTTTGCACCACCCTTCTGGTCTGCAATAGTAACCGGGGAATTGCCCGTCTGTATCCAGTGGGCGCGCAATGTGTTGGAAAGTGTCCGGATCAACACTCATGGCTACATTGCGAATGCCGGAGGGCTCAAACACATAACGTTGGGCCAATTGCTCGAATGGCTCATCAAGTTTGACCTCAATAAATTTGGTGAGATATTCCAACCCTTCGCCCGAATAGCCAAAACGTGTGCCTGGATCATTAATAAATTTGAGCTTACCGTCCTTAGAAAAGAACCTCCAATTCATGAATCCTGTACTATGGGTCAGGGCCATGCGAGGGGTGAGTTGCTGATGACGAGGATCGTCTTTTATATCTGGATCTACCCAATGTACGGACATTGGTTCATCCAAGGATAATTTACCATCAGCCGCTAACCGAAGTACGGTTTCAGCAACTACTGTCTTGGTAAGTGACCCTACATTATACATAGTTTGAGCGGAAGCAGGAACACCCAGCGATTGTTCGCCGTAGTGATTGCTCCATGCGACCTCACCGTTTTTTATTATAGCAACAGCGGCCGTATTGATTTGATGTCGTGACATCACCTCTGTCAATGCAAGATCCAGCTCAACTGCTCGCTCGATTGATACCGAAGAAATGTCTTCATAATGCGAAGGCTTAATACAGGCGACAAGGCAAAGCGCTATTATAGACGCCAAAATGATACGGGATAAAAACCCAGTCAGTGGTAAATAGTCCTCATTTTTATATCGATGCATCATTCATTGCCTTTATTCAGAATAATCTCAAAAAAGTATTTACGACAATTGTCGTTTTGTAAAGCAATATATGAAATGATATAGTGGTACGAAAACATATTCACGTGCGGGAATTTGGGAACGGGCCTATTTGAGTGTTTTAAAAATCTTGTCCCAGCAGCCATCTTGTGGAGATTTCAATACACTTATCTTTAGTGCGTTTACCTTGTATAAGAGCGTTTCCTTGGCACGCGTGACATTTTCAACACGAGTGTTATTTAATTCATTTATCGGCAGTAAATGATTGGATTTGTAGTAGTTGCTGAAAGCTCTTTTGATTCAAAGTATCCTCGCAATTATGACGATTGTAGGAACATTTTTTCTAAGTTCTCCACTCTCGCAAATGTTATCATCGTTTTTTGAGCGATTTTAGCAGTTTGGTTTACGTGGGTATCTTCATCAACACAGGCGTCAACATATAGCCACACACCCTAAACCAAAAGCGCGTCTATCACGGCATTTAACACCATGCGGCCTTTGGGGGTTGCGATTATTCTGTCGCCTTCGCGTCGCAGGAGTTGCATCTCTATGAGCGGCTCAATTTTTGAAGGGCTTAAAGGTTGTCTCATGAGGGCTTCAAATTGCTTGAGTGAAAAGCCTTCCTGAATACGAAGCCCCATTAATATATATTCTTCTGCTCGCTCTTCCTCTGACAACACGTCTTTTATCTCTATCCCGTTTTGGGTGTTGGCCACGTTCTCAATATAGGCTGAGGGGGTGAGGGCGCAGATGGTGGCAGATTTCATGCCCCCTTTGGTCAAACGTCCATGCGCACCGGGGCCAACACCGACATAATCGTAACCGCGCCAATAGGCGAGATTATGCTGCGATTGATGTCCTGCCTTGGCAAAGTTTGAGACTTCATAATGATCAAACTCAGCCTGGGATAATTGCGAAATAATAAATTCGAAAAAGTCTGCGCTATGCTCCTCATCAACCGTCCGCTTTTGGCCGCGGCTTTCGGCTTTGGCAAAGGCGGTGCCGGGCTCAATCGTCAATTGATAGGTCGAAATATGTTGGACGCCGGAACCCAGCAATATCTCCAAATCAGTTGAGAGGTCGGCTTGAGTCTGACCTGAGCATCCAAAGATAAGATCTGCAGAAACGGACGGGAAAATATTGACGGCGTTATTTATGGCCGTTTTAGCTTGAGCGGCATCATGGTCACGACCTAACATATCTAGCGCGGCATTGTTAAAGGTCTGAACGCCAAGGGAGAGGCGGGTGATGCCCGCCGCGCGGTAGGCTTGCCATTTTACTGCGTCGGCATCATTCGGGTTGGCTTCCAGAGCGATTTCCGTTTCTTTTGGCAAGCCCCAAAGTGTATCCACGGTTTCAATCAATTGGGATATTTCAGAGGCTTTGAGCAGGGATGGCGTTCCGCCCCCAAAATGGATAGACGTAATCACTCGCTCGCCGCTTTGCGCCCGCCACCACGCTAAGTCATTTGTTATGGCGGCGACTAAAGCGTTATCTTCGCCTTTGGCCTTATAAACGTTGAAATCACAATAGGGGCAGATGCGTGTGCAATAAGGCCAGTGAATATAAACGGCGAGAGAGTTTGAATCAGCCATGATCTGGAAATTGATCCGCCATGAATTTGGCAAACGCATCGGCGCGGTGGCTTTTGGCGTGTTTTAAGGCCGGGTCAACTTCGGCAAATGTCGCTTTATCGCCTGTTGCCACGAAAATGGCGTCATAACCAAAGCCTCTATTTCCGCGCGGCGGCCAAGTGATATCGCCTTCGACTTTGCCCTCATAAATGCGGTCTGTGCCGTCCGGCATAGATAAACAAAGTGCGCAAATGAAACGGGCAGAGCGGTCAGTCGTATTGCCCAACTGATCATTCACATGCCACATGGCCATATCGAAATCGCGTCCGCCGCCTTCGACTTTCGGCAGTTCTGCCCACCGAGCCGCATATATGCCGGGGCGTCCATCAAGCGCCGTTACATCCAATCCGCTATCATCAGAAAGGGCAGGCAGACCCGTCGCCACTGCGGAAGCGCGGGCCTTGAGACGCGCATTACCGGCAAATGTGTCTTCGGTTTCTTCAGGTTCAGGCAGGTCAAGATCACCCGCGCTTAAAACCTCCAACCCAAAAGGCAGGAGGAGCTCACGAATCTCGCGAATCTTACCTTTATTATGAGACGCTAAAACGATTTTGGAATGACCGGAAAGGTCACGATGCGGTGAGTTAGTCATGATAGGGCTATAGCTTTAAAAGATTGCGTAAGCAAAGGTTTAGCGGGCGCTACATAATGCCGGTGCCGACGGGGCTTGCGTTTTTGTAATTATTGTTTATCAATATGTATATGTTAAGGACTCCTATGTCAGCAAATGATGATATCGATTTCGATTTTGATGCGGTGACGCAATCAGATCATCGTGTCGTGAAACGATTTAGGCTTGTGCTGAACTTTGCCCGCGGGCTGGTTGGTTTGGCCTTTATTATAACGCTTTTGGGAAGCCTCTGGCTTTTCGTAGATACTAGTCTGCAAGATCAGTTTTACAGTAGTATCAGCACAGTAGACCGACCTGCACATTATGTTCTTCCATTTATGTGTCTTGCCATGGCCTGTGTGGCGGCATCTTGGTTTTGGGTGCTACATATGCTCAATAAAATAGTGGGCACATTAATTGATGGGGATCCCTTTATTCCTGCTAATATAAGCCGTCTGCGGCGTATGTGGATCGTTATTGCTTTAACTGAGTTTTTCAGAATGCTTGTCGTAACCTATACGGGGTCATCATTTTCTCAAAATGATAATGGGTTTGAGATTCGGATTGGCGTCTGGTTCTTGGTTTTTGTGATTGCGACGCTTTCCGAGGCCTTCCGATATGGCGCGCGCATGCGTCAGGAACAGGAGCTCACGATATAATGACGATACGTGTGAATCTGGATCGCGTTCTTTTAGAGCGTCGCATGAGTTTGACGGAACTGGCAGACAGAGTCGGTATTACGCTTGCAAATTTGTCCATTCTAAAAACGGGTAAGGCGAGGGCTGTGCGATTTTCGACACTTTCCGCTCTCTGTCGCGAGTTGGACTGCCAACCCGCCGACATACTGGTTTACGAACCGGAAGAAGAAAACGGCAAAATGGCCGCTGAGTAGACGGTTAAATTAGTTTGGATTTTTTATAGTTTTACCGCTGCGTATGTTGGGCTCTGTCGTCTCAAAAATTGGACTAAATATGTCCAATTTTTTGAGACGTTGTATTATGTCCAAATTTCGCTAAGCCGCGACTTTATCGTCTTCTGATTGCGTCCACTGTCCCACTGATGCCAAGCCATTCATATGGGCGCGGTGATTAAAGGCGATTTGTGCTGCGTCATAATTCTCGGCTTTACCTTTCCAGGCAAACAGAGCTGATTGTTGCAGTGCACGACCAAAGGAATAAGTCAGCTTCCAAGGGAAATCGCCGATTTTATTCATCATATCGAGATTTCGGGTCGCTTCTTCGTTGTCTTGTCCGCCTGAGAGGAACGCGATGCCCGGCACAGCGGCGGGAACCGTATCTTTCAATACTTTGATTGTACGTTCGGCAATTTCTTCTCGTGAAGGCTGTGCGGCACATTTTTTTCCTGCAACAACCATATTCGGCTTTAAGATCGTGCCTTCGAGGGCCACGCCTTGCTCGTAAAGCTCTGTGAAGAGCGAGTTCAGAACTTTTTCAGTCACTTCATGGCAACGTTCAACAGAGTGGTAGCCGCCCATCAACACTTCGGGTTCAACAATCGGAACGATGCCCGCTTCCTGGCACAGCGCCGCATAACGGCCCAGCGCATGAGTATTCGCTTTAATGCCGCCACGTGTGGGTGTGGTGCCGACATATTGATCCGGATGAGAAATCTCGATTACGGCGCGCCATTTGGCAAAACGTGCGCCCAATTTATGATATTCCGCAAGGCGTTCGCGTAGACCATCCAGACCTTGCGTGATATTTTCACCGGGACGTCCCGCAAGAGGGGTTATGCCCTTATCCACCTTAATGCCGGGGATCGCGCCCTGAGATTTGATAAGGTCTACAAATTTTGTGCCGTCTTTGGCGCTTTGGCGAAGGGTTTCATCAAAAAGAATGACGCCGGAAATATGCTTTTTCATTGCGTGGTCTGTGCGAAACAACATTTCGCGCCAATCACGGCGGTTGTCTTCGGTGTTTTCCGTGTCGATGGAAGTGAACCGTTTCCCGATAGTGCCAAAGCTCTCATCAGCGGCGAGGAGACCTTTGCCGGGTTCCACCATAGCGACGGCAATTTTATTCAGGGCTTCAAGGTTCATTTTGCGCTCCTATCTATTTTCTGAGAATTTCAACACCGGGCAGCATTTTACCTTCCATCCATTCAAGGAAAGCGCCTCCGGCTGTACTAATAAAGGTAAAATCGTCTGATACGCCGGCCTGGTTCAGTGCGGATACCGTGTCTCCACCCCCCGCGACCGCGACGATTTTGTTGGCTTTACAAAGTTTGGCAGCGTATTTGGCCGCTTCGACTGTGCTGGTATCAAAAGGGGGTAATTCAAACGCACCTAAGGGGCCGTTCCAAATAAGTGTTTTACTGGCATCCATAGCGTCAATAATGGCGTCGACTGTCTCCGGCCCTGCATCCAATATCATTTCATCAGACTTGACATCATCCAGTCCGCAAACGCGGCTATCCGCATGAGTTTTGAACTCTTTGGCAACGACCAGATCAATCGGGAGAATGATCTCGCAATTTTCTTTTTTGGCAGCCGCCAGAATGTCGAGGGCTTTGTCCTTGAAATCTTTTTCACACAGTGATGCACCGACATTATATCCTTGCGCATACAGGAAAGTATTCGCCATGCCGCCGCCGATCACGAGGCTATCAAGGTGCCCGACGAGATTTTTCAATAGATCAATCTTAGTTGAGACTTTCGCGCCACCGACAACGGCCATGACGGGTTTTGTCGGAATGTCTAAGGCACGGCTGATATGGTCAAGTTCCCGCGCCATAGCGAGCCCTGCATAAGCCGGCAGAAATTCAGCAATACCGGCAGAGGACGCGTGATCACGATGGGCGGCCGAGAAAGCATCCATCACAAAGAGATCCCCCATCGCCGCCATATCTTTGGCTAAGGCCACATTCCCTTTGGTCTCACCGGGATAGAAGCGGGTGTTCTCAAGCAATAAAACATCGCCAAAATCCATTGTTTGGACCACGTTCGGATTTAAATCTGTTGCAAAGCTGACAGGCTGACCGAGCGCTTCGGCGAGGGCAGGGACGATAAAGCGGAGTGAGTTTTCCTTATCTGACTCGCCCTTGGGGCGGCCAAAATGGCTAAGGAGGATGACTTTTGCTCCCTTTTTTTGTAATTCCCGGATCGTAGGGAGGGCAGATTTCAGGCGCGTATCATCCGTGATGTTGCCGTTCGCATCGCGCGGGACGTTAAAATCCACACGGACAAGGGCTGTGCTGCCTTTTAAATTCGCGTCTTCTAATCTGCGGAAATCCACTTTTAAGCCCCAATTCTTTTCTGGTTCATCACACGGGCCACATCTATCATACGGTTTGCAAAGCCCCATTCATTATCATACCAAGCAATCACTTTCACAAGGTCACCATCCAATGCTTTGGTTAAAAGTGAGGCATAAGTTGCGGAATTCGGGTCATGATTGAGGTCTGAGCTGACAAGTGGGTTCTCTGAATAACAGATCACGCCCTTCATCGGGCCTTTTGCGGCGGTTTTCATCACGGCGTTCAGGTCTTCGGCAGTTGTATGCATTTCCGGTTGAAAGGCCAAATCAATCATGGAGACATTGGCTGTCGGCACCCGCACGGCTGTGCCTGAGAGTTTGCCTCTTAATTCAGGGATAACGAGGCCAACAGCTTTGGCCGCACCTGTGCTTGTGGGGATCATGTTGAGGCCTGCGGCCCGCGCACGGTAGAGATCCTTGTGGCTATTATCCAAAATGCGTTGGTCTTGAGTATAGCTATGCACCGTTGTCATGAACCCGCGTCGAATGCCTACCGATTCCATAATGACTTTGGCAATCGGGGCGAGGCAATTGGTTGTGCAGGAGGCACAAGAGACAACTTTATCATCTTGGGTCAAGTCTTGGTGATTCACACCATAAACGATGGTTTTATCGACTCCGTCACCGGGGGCAGAGATAAGAACGGCTTTTGCACCCGCATCAAAATGAGGCTGCACACCCTCTTTGCTGCGGAAAATACCTGTGCATTCCATGACAATGTCGACATCTAATGTGCCCCAATCAATCTCAGCCGGATTGCGATGATGGGTCATGCGCACGCGTCCGCGTCCATAATCCATCCAAGCGACACCCTTGTCTTCGCCTGTCTCGACTTTCACGCCAAAGCGGCCATGGACACTATCATAACGGAGCAAATGGGAGGAGACTTCGACGGAACCGGGGGAATTTATGGCGACGAGTTCGATATCTTTGATATCATATTCTTCGATCGCCCGGGCCACTAAACGCCCAATACGGCCAAAGCCGTTAATCCCAATCCGTACCGTCATGCCAATCGGCTCCGTTCGTCACTTTGTTTAATCAAGGTTCAAAATGCGACCCGCTTCTGATAAGGGCTTGCCCGCAAGTCAACAAATTATCCTTGTTGCAAAGCAAAACTTGCGCCATTCTATGTATAAATTTTGTGACGATGAGATATTTTATGAATGACAGCGCTGACATTAAAGCAGCAGCCCAAAGTCTGCAATCTGCACTCTCAAAATTAGAAGGCGCAATCGACCCGCTTTTGAGCAAAGTCAGGCAATTAAGCGTCCAATCCGTCGAATCAGAGAGCTTTTCCGAGGACAGGGCGAGACTGGCCTCGGAACTGGATAATGCCAAAGCTGATAAGGAATCACTCGAATCACATATGCGCCAGCGCGAGCAAGAACTGGACTCATTGGCCAAGGAAACATCGCAAGAGATCGAACTCGTGATGCGTCACGTCCAATCTGCGTTGGAAGGAATGTCATCATGATGGGTCGCGTCAGTATAAATATTAATGACCGTAAATATGGTTTGGGTTGTGAAGAGGGCGAAGAAGAGCGTTTGATGCGCTTGGGTCAAAAACTGGATGACCGCGTTAATGCGATGGCTAATCAATTTGGCCAAATCGGTGATTTGCGCCTCTTGGTGATGGCCGGGATTACGCTGTTGGATGAATTGGAAGATTTGAATAATTCCGTCGATGCCCAAGTGGATACGCGGATCGGGGATCTGCGCAAAGAAAATGCGGATATCCTCCGTCATTCAGGTCGGACAGAGGCCAAAGCCTCTGAGAGCTTGTTGGACGCCGCTTCCCGGATTGAACGAATTGCCGAAAAAATCATCAAAGCAGCTCAATAGTTTCTTCAGTCAATTATCGAATTAAACTTGCGTTTCGCGTTCGCAAGCCTCACATTACGGGTGACGGTCACTGCGGGTTGCGTGAGAGACACTAATCCACCGGACCTTAATCTATCCTTCGGGAGTTGGCTCTGTGCAGATCGTGGTCTGTTTAATTCCGACCCCCACTTGAACTATTGGTTCACGAGGATTCTTAAATCTCCACGGACTTTATG
>CAYGTR010000025.1:0-38498 GCA_964352855.1 uncultured Algimonas sp.
CAGAATAAAATCGGACTTTCGTTGCCTCCAACAAAAATGCTCTGTCAGTTAGGCGGCAGGCGTGTTAGCCGCTTCATGTACAGAGACAGTGTCAATAATCAGCGGACGTATAGAGACCATGACTTCATCACGCAATAGCGGATTTCAAAGAAAAACAGGTCGAAAAGCTCGCCAAGGGAGCGATTCGAGCGAGTCTGACGGAGGACGTCCAAAGAAAGCCTATGGAATGCGTCAACACGGGGCAACAGCAAAGCCAAAATCACCCAAGTCCCGCCATAAAGGCGACTCACCCTCATCCTCTAAAGGTTCACGACGTTCGGGCGCAGGGCACGAAGGCGGTGCAGGCTGGATTTGGGGCACACATGCGGTTCTCGCAGTGCTCTCAAACCCACGCCGAACCATTCACGAACTGATAATAACCGAAGGAGCGCAAGGGCGAATTCGTCTGCCACAAGGCGCACCGCCGCCAACGGTTGTTATTCCTTCTGCGCTCAACAAAATTGTCGGAGCGGACACGGCCCATCAAGGCATTGCCGTCAAAGTCGCGCCGCTGGAATGGCCTGCACTCGAACTGCTTGCCGACTCTGACTTCGAAAATACTGACGGTCATGGGCTTATTTTAGTGCTCGACCAAATCACAGACCCGCATAATGTCGGCGCAATGTTACGCTTAGCCTCAGCTTTTGGGGTAACAGCCGTTGTTATGCAGACACGCAAAGCCCCGCCCCTTTCGGGTGCAGTGGCTAAAGTCGCTGTTGGGTGCCTCGAAACCGTCCCTGTCTGTCTGGAAACCAATATCTCCACCGCTTTACAAAATCTGCAACGTATTGGTTGGATGGTGACGGGGTTGGCCGGAGACACGGATATTCCGCTATCAAAAGCCCTCTCAGGCGGTGGGCGGCAAGTGATCGTTATGGGCGCAGAAGGCCCGGGTTTGCGTGACCGTGTCGCCAAGACCTGTGACCAACTGGCCAAGATTCCGATGATGAGCCGCAATATACCGGGTCAGGCAGAAAGTCTGAATGTCGCCACAGCGGCAGGTATTGCCCTTTATGAAGCCCGGCGGGGTCGTTAAACGCAATTAATCAAACACATCCGAAAGCGAGGGATCTTTGGGGTTTGAGCCATATCGATTTGTGCCTAGCTGGCTGTCTTTGATAAGGTTTACGAGTATCCAAACCGAATAAATGCCGTAGACAATCAATAAAGCAAGAGACGCGCCTCCTTCTTCAGTGCCGTCAAAAATAAACCCTTCATATCCCGGCACATAACTTATGTAAGTCAAATAGAGCGGAAGTTGCGCCCAGCCCGTCAACCCCACATCATGAAGGCGTCGCGCGGTTATTGCGGCCATAGGAATAAGAAGCACGGCTTCTACTAGTGTCGTTGCCGGGGTCAATTGTGCCTCAGGCGGATAACCTAAAATACCACCATCAATACCCATCACAAGAAATAATATAAGAATATAAGCAAGCTGTACAAACCAAAACTCTGATCGGCGTGACCGAGAGTAAAAATCGAGGCGCTTATCAAAAAACGCCTTTACGGCTTGTGACATGTTCATATCGGTCAGTATTATGTTTTCGCCTCTGAAAATCCATCAAAAATGCAGGGCGCAATAAAAAACCCGCTATTGGTAGCGGGTTTTTCAAAATTCTTTGTTCAAAAACTAAGCCGCTTCAACCTCGGCTTGGCTTTTCAAAATCGCTTTTTTGATTTTTTTCGCTTTGTCGGTCAGTTTATGGTTTTTAGTTCCCAAAAGGAAACCATCAAAGCCACCTTTGAAATCAACAGTACGCAATGTCTTAGCTGCGATACGCAGTCTATACTTTTGACCCAATGTATCGGACATCAATGTCACGTTACAAAGGTTAACTTCAAAACGACGACGTGTACGGTTATTTGAATGAGACACGTTATTTCCGGACATTGGGCCGGTATCTAGCAAATCACAACGACGGGACATAGTGCACCTAAAAACATAAAAGACCCGCGCTTTCCTGCAGCAGGTTGAATTGAAGGGGCGAATTAGAGGCCTAGTGAGAAAACGTCAACCCCTTATCACGTCTTAACGGCGTAAAGTTGCAGCTCTTTATATGCCTTATGTAATAAAGTGTGACTGAATTGTCACGCCAGCGAACGCAATGTGGTTCGAGGCGTTCAGTCTCTAGCCATGTATTTTATGTCATGGCACAAATAGTCAGTGAACGGAGCTAGGCATGCACAAAAAGACATGGATAAAGCGCATACTTGTTTCAACGGCCGTTGCCGCCTTACTTGCGTCCAGCGCCGGAGCCGTTAACCTTTTGAATCAAGAGCGCAACATCGCGGCATTGAACGACCAAAACCTGAGTGACAAAACATATGTTTTAATGGCTCCGGACGATAAGGCGACTCAATTTCGATTTGAGCTGAAAGGCTACATATTTGGGCTGCGTATGATTCGCGCCTATTACAGTGGTTGGTATGATCAGACTCATTATACTGTGTATTCTGATGTCACGACATCAGGTCTGGGAGCGCTTTTGAAAAAATTGGAAATTTGGGCTGTGACAATGGGACAGCACGACTCTCGCGGGCTGCATCCTGACTTTCATGTTCAACAAAACATGGACAAGAAGAACCGCCGCGTTGAGATGAACTATGCCTACGGCACCAGCAAAGTCGATGTTGATATTGTTCCCCCGCTCGGCAGTAAAGGCATCCCGCCCGCCTCTCCCACTGAGCGCTTTGAGGCCGATGACACATTATCTGCAATTCTTAATATTATGATGCGCGGATGGGGCGATAAAGGCAAAGTCTGCGACGGAACGGTCAAGGTTTTCGACTCCAAACAACATTACGGCCTTCGGATGGAGCCCGCGGGCACCAAGCGTTTGAAATTTGACGATGAAAAATTCGATGCCCTGCGGTGCAATGTCTATTATGAACCGATCTCGGGCTTTGACCCGGAGGACTTACCCGAAGAAGAAGAGAGCACGACACCCGTCGAAGTCTATTTCCAACATCGGCCGGAGTTAGGTCTCTATATTCCTATTCGGTTCACTTATAGAATTAGCGCGATTAAAGCCGTAATTAAAGTCGATGAGGCCTTCATCGTGCTACCGGGCGAAGAGACAGCGATTAAGCTGGACGATTAGCTCTACGGAATGCCGGCTCGAAAGCTGATAGAAAAGCTCGGGTCAGGCGTTCCGCCCGCCATCGCGCCGTTTGGGGCGAAACAAATATAGGCAACAGATGCGTCATAAATGCCCATTGGCGTATAGTTACACGCCGCAAAATTCGCAGGTGCGGGACCCGCCTGCGCATAGCCAATATCACGAGAATAACTAAAGTTCAGATTGGCACTATTTTGAGAAAATAAAACAGGGTCGCCACTGCCTCCAATTGGGTCATCATTATAAAAGGCAAGACTGTCCGGCATGGTGTCGACGATGAAGAGCGAGTCATTATCAGCGGCGCCGGTCCCTCTGTTTATGACCGTAATAGTGTAAATCACATCACTGCCGGGTGTTGCGTATCCCGAGCCCCCACTCGCCAAACTCACGACTTTTGAGGCTTCTAAAAAGGCATCGGTGACATCAAAGCCAAAATCATGCCCTATGCTGCTACCGCCGGACGTCACGCTAACAGGAAGCGTAGTCGCTGTCCCAATCGTCGCACTGGCAGGGATGTCGCCATCCGCCGTATCGACTTTTAAAACATAATTCGTACCGGGCGCGATGTTTTGAAATTCATAAAGCCCATTCCCATTTGCTTCGGCGAGTGAGATAAAAATATCATCCGCTGTCGTGCCTGTCCCTTGGTCATCCCAAAGCTGCACATCGACTGCCGCTAATGTCCCGTCCGTACCTGTATCATAGCTATTATTCAGGTTAGAATCTGTGTAAATCTGACCCGAGATTGCCCCACCTGAAACTGTGCAATCCCGCATCTCAACATTATCTACATAAAAATCACGCCCGCCTGCGCCGGTTTCCGTCGATTCCATAGACAGTGAAATTACATTGCGTGACCCGGCATTAAAAACAAACGCATATCTTTGCCAAGGCAAAGCAGAAGAATTCGAAATAAGGTCCCCCGTCGAATAAGACACGATGCCGTCGACGACAGCATTCACCTTATTCGGAACCGCATTAAATTCAGAGTTTGCCGCCCAGAATGAGATTTCATAATTCTCATCAGGTATTACGTTCGTGATTGTGAAATTAAGAGTCGGCGTATTAGTGTTTGGATCAGAAGCGAAAAACCGCCCGGTAACGCCATAAATCGGATCTGTCACCTCAGGATGTTGAAATTGGTTTCGCGCTGTTACGGGATTAGCAATATAAGCGTAATCACCATGACCGATGGAATAAAAATTATCAAAAATACCGCCTGTTACGGTTAATGGATAAGGGTCAACAGAGGGGCTTTGGTCGGGTTGGCCATTCTCGGTTCCGAACGTGCCATTATCAAAATCGGTAATATAATTTGTTGTGCCTAGTGTACCGCTTTGGGCCACACAGGACGTTGAAATAGTTGAATTAGTTGTCTGCCCCGCCCACGCAGTATCCGACAAGGCCCAATGAGCGGCAAGCAGCATTATTATACTGAGTTTAGGCCATACCGCCCCCAGCACAGCTTGAATATTAATGTATCTCACAAATTTATCCCGGCGGCACATTTTATATTATAAGGCGTGAGGCGTTAAATAACCCTGAATAATTGTAAAACTTACATTCCTATACCCTGCATTTTCATAGCGAAGCGTTGTTTTTTGTTACTAAATCAGCAACACAGCTTCTATGTCTTTTCCACTAAATCCCGCAACCGTGACAGCCGTGCTTGGCCCGACCAATACAGGTAAGACGCATTATGCCGTCGAGCGTATGTTGGCACGCTCTAGCGGCGTTATTGGTCTGCCCCTGCGTCTGCTCGCCCGCGAAATTTATGACCGCATCGTTTTAATAAAGGGCGCGGCACAATGTGCGCTGATCACAGGTGAAGAAAAGATCGCCCCGCGCACAGCCCGGTTTTTTGTCTGCACGGTTGAAGCTATGCCAGTCGATCGCAATTTCGCCTTTCTGGCTGTAGATGAAGTCCAACTTATGGCGAATCATGAACGCGGACATATTTTCACAGATCGGGTGCTCCATGCGCGGGGAATGGAGGAAACTTTACTCTTGGGTGCAGAAACAGCACGCCCCGTCCTTAAAACACTTATCCCTGACATCCGCTTTGAGCATCGTGAGCGCTTTTCAACACTGGTTTATGACGGGCCTAAAAAACTCACGCGACTTCCTAAACGCTCTGTCATTGTCGCGTTTTCCTCCGCTGAAGTTTACGCAATTGCAGAGCTCATTCGTCGTTACCGCGGCGGTGCGGCCGTTGTAATGGGCGGGCTGTCACCGCGTACACGCAACGCCCAAGCCGAGATGTTTCAAAATGGTGATGTGGATTTCCTTGTGGCCACAGACGCAGTTGGCATGGGGCTGAACTTGGATACAGATCATGTCGCCTTTGCAAGCCTGACTAAATATGACGGCAGGCGCAGGCGTTATCTCACGCCCATGGAGGCCGGGCAAATTGCCGGACGGGCCGGACGCTTTCGCAATAACGGCACATTCGGCACGACGGGTGAATGTGCCGTTATGGAGGATGAGCTCGTTCACCGAATCGAAAATCATGAATTTGAGCCTTTAGATTATGCGGAGTGGCGGAATTCTGATCTGGATTTCTCTTCTCTTTCAGCTTTGGTGGAAAGCTTAAATGCCCCTCGTCCTATGAAACGCCTTCGTCGCATCAAAGGTGCCGAAGATGAAGCCGTGCTTGAACGGTTCATGGCGATTGACGAAGTTTCGCAGCGTATTAAAGTTCCCGCCCAAGTACGACAGCTTTGGGATATCTGCCAAATTCCGGATTTTCGCAATCTGACCATCGACACCCATTTCAAGCTCTTGCAGGATGTTTACCGGATATTGGTTAGAGGTGGTGGGAAGATTTCAGCTGACTTTATGATCCAAAGAATTGACAGATTGGACGATATCAGCGGCGGTGTTGACCAACTTTCTTCTCGCCTAGCCCATATCAGAACATGGACATATTGCGCATCAAAACCGAATTGGATGCCAAATAGTGAGCGAACGGGCGGAAAAACACTCGCTAATCACGCACGCGAGGTTGAAGACCGCCTATCAGATGCGCTACATGAAAGCCTTATTGCGCGTTTTGTGGATAAGCGGACAAGCAAATTATTAAAAGGCATAGGAGCCGACGCCTATATGAGCGCAACAATTAAAGATAATGGTGACGTCTTTGTGGATGATCATCTCATTGGCCAGCTTGAAGGATTGATCTTTAAGCCTGATGTGAGCGGTTCCGGATTAGAAGCCAAAGCCTTAGACGCCGCTGCGGCCAAAGCTGTCGGGCCTGAAATTGATCGGCGTCTCACAAGTCTGTGTGGCGGCACTCATGCTATTTTCACCTTATCCGATAGAGGAGAAATTCTCTGGGGCGGCATGAGCGTGGGTCGGATTGCCTCCAGCGGTTCTATTTTCACCCCTGATGCAGAGGTCTTGGCGAGTGAGCTTGGCAATCCAAATCTTCGTGACCTTGCTGCGGACCGCATGCGTGAATTTCTGCGTGCAGAAGTCACAACACATCTGGCGCCTCTGAAACGCCTAAAAGATTTCAAGGATAAAGAAGACGCCATGCCCGAAGCCAAAGGGTTTGCCTTCATTCTGCTTGAGAATAATGGGAGTTTGGATCGTCGTATACATCTGAAAACTATTCAAAACCTGCATCAAGATGCACGTCGACAGCTGCGAGAACTCGGCGTACAATTCGGTTTTTATAATGTCTACATGCCTGAGATGCTTAAGCCCAAACCGGCGCGCCTTTTGAGCTTGTTAAACGCATATGGTGCAGGCGGCGACAAAAAGCCCTTTATTCCATTCGCCGGAATGACGTCTTTGGCGAATGAAGGAGACATGGCGAGCGAAAATTTCGGCGAGAACGCTTTGGCCTTAGCGGGATATCGTGCTGTGGGGTCACGTATCGTGCGATTGGATATTCTCAACCGCTTAAGTTTGATGGTGCGTCAGGCGCAAGAGCAGTTTGCAAAAATTCCGGATGTCGATACCAAAGGACGGCCTTTCCAAATCATGCAGGAAATGCTGTCTCTCTTGGGCGGCACATATGAAGATACGCAAAATGTCTTGAAAGCCTTGGGTTATCAATCTGAAACGCGCGATACCCTGCCGGATTTATCAAAAGCTGATGATGTGCCGAAGGTTGACGAACTTATTGCCTCGGCTGACGTGAAGAAAGTCGAAGCTCCCTCACCCACTGTGACGTCAGAAGGTGCTGCAGACGAAAAAGCATCAGAAAAGATGACAACAGACACGAAAACTGTTGAGGTCAATGAAGCGTCCCGCCCTACCCCCACGCCGAAAAAAGCGGTGAAAGGCAAAACGCTCCATCTCTATAATAACCGAGTTCAAAATGAGGACGGCACAAACACAGAAATAGCCAATAAAGAAATTTGGCTTATCGCGGCGCGCGGTCAAAAGGGCTTTAAACCCAAAGAGCAAAATAAAAATCGCAATCATTTCAAAGGCCGTAAGGATAACCCCAAACACAAAGCTCAAAATAAGAATGACGGCGTTCAACCGGGCGGGCAGAATAAAGGCAAAGCCTCTTTGAAAAACTCACCTTTCGCCGCGCTTGCCGCACTTAAAGGCGATCTAAGTGATCCCAAGAAAAAGGGTGGCGATAATTGAGCCGAAAGGCTGTAAATGCGATGAATTCAAATGATCAAGATGAAGCCTGCCGTCTGGATATATGGCTGTTTCGCACGCGGCTTCTAAAAACACGCAGCCTTGCGTCTAAAATGATTAGCAAGGGCAAGATTCGCCTGAAACGAAATGGGCAAACGGAACGCATTCAGAAACCTCACGCCCTTATTCGCCCGGGCGATCATGTGACCTTTATGCGTGGCGCGGAATTGATTAGCGTCGAGATGGTCGCGACCGGCACACGGCGCGGCCCTGCACCAGAAGCACAAATGCTGTATATTCGGGCTGACGAAGCCGAATTGTCACGTTAAACAGACCCGTTATTGACAATCTGACGCGGTAGCGGCAGATGCAGGCTGAAATCTCAATTGGAGACATAAGACGTGACTTACATCGTCAAAGACGAATGCATTAAATGCAAGTTCATGGACTGCGTGGAGGTTTGCCCCGTAGATTGCTTCTATGAGGGCGAGAATATGTTAGTTATCCATCCTGACGAATGTATCGATTGCGGGGTGTGCGAACCCGAATGTCCTGTTGACGCGATTGTGCCTGATACCGAAGATGATCCGGATGGCAAATGGCTCGCTATTAACTCGAAATATGCTGAAGTCTGGCCTGTTATCACAGTCAAAAAAGACCCGCCGGAAGACCGTGAGCAATACGAATCAGAGACGGGTAAATTTGAGAAATATTTCTCTGAAAAGCCCGGAACAGGCGATGCTTAACCCCCTATAAACGCTACATTAATACGGCTCTGCGTTAATTTGGCTGCGAGAGTCGCTTTTTGCGTTTTTTTATGTTATAATATTGTCATATCAGCGGTACGACCTCGAAAGGGTTCGTGCCGTTTCTTTGTAAACAATAGTATATGTGCCAAAGGCTGACATGCGCGCATACTCAAAAAGGATCTGACATAAATGGCAAGTGAAAAGAAAACGACCGGAAGCAAATCCGGCGATAAAAAATCTGCGGCAAAAAAACCAGCGAAGAAAGTTTTCCGCGTAGGGCAACATATCGTTTATCCTGCGCATGGCGTTGGTGAGGTTATCGGTATTGAGCAAGAAGTTATCGCAGGCTTTGATATTGAAGTTTATGTCGTCAAGTTTGAGCAAGACAAGATGACCTTACGGGTACCGACCGTCAAAGCAGCAACATCCGGCATGCGGGCATTATCTAACGAACTGGTACTGAAAGATGCCTTTACAACACTTAAGGGTCGCGCCCGCATTAAACGCACAATGTGGTCACGGCGTGCGCAGGAATATGAAGCCAAGATCAATTCAGGCGACCTTATTCTCGTGTCAGAAGTTGTACGCGATCTTCATCGTACGGATGCGCAACCCGAGCAGAGCTATTCAGAACGTCAACTTTATGAGGCCGCCATTGATCGTATGGTGCGTGAAGTCGCCGCCATTAATAGAACCTCCCGTGATATGGCTCTGGGTGACGTACTTGAGACCTTAACAGCTGCCCGCGATCGTCAGGCCGCCAAAGCCGCGAAAGAAGCGGAAAAAGCAGCTGAAGAAAACGAAAATGATAATGGCGAAGATACAGCCGCTGCCTAACGCTTTTTCGTTACTCTGAAATAACAAGCCGCATCATGTGTTTCGCATAATGCGGTTTTTTTGTGCGGTTTATTAACGCAAACTGACATCGTGACTTGCAAGATTTCTTACAAGCTTTCACATATGCAGTAGTTCAACCTCTGGATGGTGTATATATGTCTTCGAAGAAATCTTTGGTCTTACTTTTAAGTGCGGCAGCAATCGCTTTGTCTGCCTGCGGTGGTGGCAGTAGCGGCGGTTCAAACCCAGTTGTGGTATCACCTCCGCCTCCTCCGGCTAGCCAAGCGCCGACCTATACGCCCGGTGTTTTTGCAGCGTCGAGCATATTTAAAGATCAATGCGAAGTTGTTCGCACAGGAACCGACTCAGAAGGCAACCCCTTCCCGGATCAGGCCGGGTCTACGTTGGAAGAAAACTTCTGGCTACGGTCATGGTCGAATGAAACCTATCTGTGGAATCGTCAAATTCAGGATCAAAATCCGGGTAATTTTAACAGCCCTATTGCTTATTTCGCAGAGTTGAAAACATTTGCCACAACGCCGTCCGGCGAAGATTTGGATGATTTTCATTTCAGCCAACCAACCGCAGAGTTTTTGGAGCGTCGTAATAATACGGCTACGTCAGGCTATGGCGTTCGTTTTACAGCCATTCGCTCTACGCCACCGCGTGATTTCCGTGTGCTTTACACAGAAAGTGACTCACCCGCGTCAGACGTTGTAAATGGTCAAGTGCAATTACCGCGCGGGGCGAGAATACTCGAAGTTGACGGCGTGGATTTGGTGAATGGGAATAATGTCGATGCACTAAACGCAGGATTATTCCCGACCAATGCAGGCGAAACACATACATTCGTTGTTCAAGACCCCGGTTCAACAACCCCAAGAACTATCACACTCGTCTCTGAAGATATTGCGCCGGAGCCTGTTAACCGAACAGAGATTATTGACACGGCTAATGGACGCGTGGCCTACATGCTCTTTAATACCTTTAGCCCGTTTGCATCTGAAAAATCATTAGATGATGCTTTCCAACAGTTATCTCAACAAAGTGTCGACGACCTTGTTTTGGACCTTCGTTATAATGGTGGCGGGTTATTGGCTGTTGCAGCACAGCTGGGATATCAAATTGCAGGAAACCAACTCACGAGTGGCAAAACATTCAGCCTGCTTCAATATAATGAAGACGCCAATGGCACAGACCCCACGAGTGGAAGTAACGCACCCGTTGAACCTATTCCCTTCATTAATACAGGCGTTGGTTTTACGGTTCCCAACGGGCGACCACTTTCTTCCTTAAATCTCTCACGTGTGTTTATTCTATCAAACAGCGGAACATGCTCTGCAAGTGAGGCCGTCATTAATGCCTTGCGCGGTATTGATGTTGAGATCATTTTGATTGGTGATGTTACTTGCGGTAAACCTTACGGGTTTTTGCCGACGGGTAATTGTGGTGAAACCTATTTCACCATTCAATTCCGCGGCGTGAATGATAAAAACTTTGGTGATTATTCCGACGGTTTTGTGCCTCAAGATAATAGCTTTACATTTGGTGAGCGAGTTCCGGGATGCACAATACCGGACGATATTAATAATGAACTCGGCGATGTAAACGAGGCCAAACTCAGTGCGGCGCTTTTCTATCGAGAAAATGGCACCTGTCCACCCGTGGCAGCAACAACGCCAAAAGTGTCGTTCAAGCACAACGCTTCTATTGATGATGACTCGCCCTTCGCGATTATCCCACCGGAAGCCCGTCCGGAGAACAGTGTTGTTCTCAATAATATGGATGCGACAATGCCTGAGGGCTTTAACAAATAGAGTAAGCTAATTTGAGAGCCGTTATATAAAGCGGCTCTCAACAAACTCGATCGTTTCGGGGTGGTCAAGCCACATAACCGGGCCATTATAGAGCTCTATCCAACCACGGACGCGCACGCGGGCCCCCTCTAATGCAGTCAAGTCAATCTCTGCTTTTTCAAATCGCTTGAAATTGCGCTTGGCGATAGACACAGTGAAATCTGTTTTATAATCAGACCCAAAATTGAGGAAATTTTGTCCTCTGAATTGAGCCGCTGAAATAATCAAACCCTCGACAATTTGAAAACTGTCAACATCTTGAGCCAACACGTTGGGTGCCGAACTTCGCACCGCGAATTTTGGAGATTGCCAAAGTCCGCGCCCCGCCTCGCGCGCTAAGTTCTCTTCTTGCAAAAGTTCGTTTATTTGCCAGAGACTTTCGGCATAAGATCGCACACGCGCATAGCCTGCACGAATTAATTCATTCTGTATCCACTGGTCGGGTGTTCCGTCCGGACGCAAAGTGTAAATTTGCGCCATAGCACGGTCATAACGATCTCGCTTTGGCCCGACATAATGGAGGCCTATATTGCGACCTGCGAGCAAAGTGGACAAGGCCGCCTTGGCCTCCCCGTGAAAAGGCTCTGATTTTTGCGGCGCAAATATATTCGCCAAACGCACTTTCAACCCTGATGTCAGAACAAAACTATCGCCGTCTATGACACGGGCCAATTTTCCGAAATCTTCAAGTTCCGGTTTGACATTGGCCCAACTGATGGAAGGGCAAGCGGCCAAAGACAATCCACCCAAAAGAGCAGCCCGTCTGTCTGGCAAAAATGTGAAACCTCGACCCATAAAGGTCTTTTAATAGAAATCTAGCCGGAGTCGAATCAGTTAGGTGTTTTCACAAACGGCACCATGCGGGCCAATACGCCGTCTTTATTGACAAAGTGATGTTTCAACGCCGCCCCGACATGCAAGAGAATAAGAGCTATCGTCAATTTGCCGATATTTTCATGGAACATTTTAAAGACGCCTTCAAGATCCTTACTCTCAGGGATAAAAGGCATATCCGGCCAAGGCACTGTCCAAAACAGCTCTGTTCCAATAGGCAGCGGTGATGCAGAGACCATCGCCCAACCCAAAAGCGGCATGCCGATCATAATCACGTAGAATGCAATATGCGTAAATTTCGCAGCGGCGACTTCCCAGGTTTTCATACCGCCCGGCAAAGCGGGTGGCTTGTGCTTTAATCGCCACAAGAGACGTAAAACCGACAATATAAGCACGGTTATACCAAAGCTTTTATGAAGCTGATACAACATAAACCGATTTGGCGTATCCGGGTTCGTCATTAAAACACCAAATATAATTAAGCCAATAATCATCAAAGCAATCGCCCAATGAAAGGCGATTGCGACTTTTGAATAACGCTGTTGGGCAGCGCTCATGATTATTCTTCTATGATGAATTCAGCTTCGATCATGATCTCAACATCATCGCCCACATTCGGAACAAATGCATCGACACCAAAATCAGAGCGTTTCACATTCGCTGTGGCAGAAACGCCGAACATATCCAAGCCAGAGCGGAAATGCTTGCCAACTTTATTCACTTTACCCGTAAAAGTCACAGGCTTCGTCATGCCTTTAATGGTCAGATCACCTATCACGGCACCGGATCCCATAAGCGCCTGATTAATATTAGTGCTTGTGAATGTGATCGTTGGATAATTTTCAGCATCAAAAAAATCTGCACTGACCAAATGTTCATCAAACTTATCGACACCGCTATCGATAGAGGCAACGGGAATAGAGACGTTTAATGTTGAGTTTTCAGGGTTTTCATTATCAAACTCAATCGTCGCATTGGTCTCACGCCAACGCAGAATGGGCTTGGCGTAATCTTGATGCCAATAGGTAAAGGCGACATAGGTGTGTCCCTGCTCAGATTTATACGTGCCTGACGGTAAGGCCGCGAGGTCCGCACCCGGTCTTTGCATTTTCTCGGCCATCTCGGTGACGGCTTTACTGGCTTTATCCGTTGTCGCTTCGACTGTCGCTTTTGCTGCGTCTGTCGCCGTCTCCATTGTCTGCTTGGCCTGTTCAGCGGTGTCAGACATAGCTTGTTCGGCTTCAGCACATCCCATGATTGCACCCACCGCAAGTAGAGCCGTTGTTGTATAAATCAATTTCATTGGTTTCATGTTTATTCTCCTGTTTGCCTTAATACGTCAAAGCGCCGCACATAGGATTGAGACTACACTAAAGTGAAGCTCTTTCATATGTTTTTAGCTTCGCTTCAAAGGCCGACCAATCATCCATCTCTACAATAGGTTCCCATAACTCGCCTATCTCTTCATAAATCAGACTGGCGGGTTTTTCTATGGCGGGACTTTCACCTATCACAGTGTAAGACATATAGTCTGTTTTCCACGAGCTAAAGGCGGTGCCATAAATATTGTCTTTCTTGGGCGGGCCGCCTTGCCAATCATGCCAAAATTGAGGCCAACTGACTTGAGTGTCTTCGAGCAACCGAAAGGTAGATAAAACGAAATCTATATCAGTCTCTAAACTTTTACTTTGTAGGCCTAAACGTCTGAAAACATGATCTCGTAGTGAGGTCTGATAGGACGGGGCAAAGGCTTCCAACGCTTCCAACAAAGCCTTATCTTCGACAATAAGTGATAGGCTCTGCGCGAGTTGCGCCAAGTTCCAATACATAATTTCAGGCTGCCGCGCGAATGCATAGAGACCATTATGATCAAAATAAGCTGCCGTCAGACCGGACTTTAACGTCGGTAAAAAACGATAGGGCCCATAGTCAAAACTCTCCCCCGTAATGTTCATATTATCCGTATTCATCACCCCATGCACAAAGCCGCCGGCCATCCACCCTGCGACCATATCGGCACTGCTGATACAGACGTGCTCCAATAGCTCTGCGCCGTCTTTGGCAGTCGGATAGAAATGCTTGATACAATAATCGACCAACGCTTGAAGTGCGTTTCTGTCTTCGAAAAAAGCCTGTCTCTGAAAGGTCCCAAAGCGAATGTGAGAATGACTGCACCGCACCATCACGGCAGAGCGTGTCGGTGACGGTTCATCACCTCGCACCAAATCCTCACCTGTTTCGATAAGGCTAAGCGTGCGGGATGAATTCATGCCCATATGTTCAAGATAGCGCGTTGCCAGCACCTCTCTAACGCCCCCGAGCAATGTCAAACGCCCATCGCCTCGGCGTGAATAGGGTGTCTGCCCTGACCCTTTTGTGCCGAGATCAAGAAGTCGCCCGCTTTTGTTATATAGCTGTGCAAAGAGGAAACCGCGTCCATCACCCAGATCAGGATTATAATGCTGAAATTGGTGACCGTGATATCTTAGTGCCAGTGGTTCGCTCAGATTATCGGGCAGCGCTTCAAACCGCCCAAAATGCTTTATCCAATCTGCCTCATCAGTGGGAAGGCCCAAGGATTTCGCTAATTCGACATCAGAATAGCGTAAGAGCGTTTTAGGAAAATCAGCTGCCTTTACGGGATCATAAAACTGGTCCCCCAATTCATATATCGCAGTCGCAGGACGATAGGTTATGCTACGACTCCCTCAGGCAGGTCTATTTCAGAAGTCTTCGTATCGACATGCACCCGTAAAAATTCAGCAACATCTAAGGGAATCGTTTTACCTTTCGGAAAGGCACGCGAGAAATTCAGGAAACCATGCGGCATTGCTTTTTCATGATGATATTTCACACTTACGCCATGCTTTATCATATTATCAGCATATAACTTGCCCTCATCACGCAAGGGGTCAAGGCCGCAGGTTAAGACATAAGCGGGCGGGAGACCTTTGAGGTTTGTCTCAAACAGAGGGGACAGGCGCGTTTCCTTTGGGTCGGCACCTGCGACATAATGTTCATCAATAAATTTAAGGGCCATAAAACCAAGCTGCAGCCAATCTTGCGGCCCGGGTTTGGGCGGCCTGAAATTTACGAGCTGCATAAGCGGATATAACAAAACCTGCGCATTCAAATTATGACGGTATTTTTGCGCGAGATAGGCGCTCATATTCCCCCCTGCACTATCACCGCCAACTGACAGACATTCGGGGTCAATTCCGTAATGATTGGCGCCTGCGCCGGATAACGCCCATTTCAAGACTCTTTCGCTATCTTCGGGCCCGGCAGGGTAGGGATACTCAGGGGCTAGCCTGTAATCGACAGACAAGACGCGAATGTTTGCACCATGTGCCAGACGCAAAGCAATCCCTTCATGGCTCTCAATGGAACAAGTAACAAACCCCCCGCCATGTAAATAAATCAGCGTCGGCCCAATATCTTCACTAGCGCCGAAAGGAATGTATAACCGAACAGGCACATCACAGCTATCGCCGCAATCGGGATCACCTGATATGTTGAAATCCAAAGTATCCCGCATCTTTGGGCCCGGATGATCGAACTGATTCGTCAGTCTGCGAATATTGTGATGGATTGAATTGACCTTATCGGGGTCGAATTTTAGCTTTTCGAAGCGCTCACGGAAATTTTCGGCAAATTCTTTTGGCTTAAACATTCATCTCTAATAGCGCAGTCAAAATGTAACGCATAGCCAGAACTTGCTTCAAATTATGGATTTGGAAATTCAATCTATTGGCAGAGTTATAAGCCATAAAGCGTGGTTCTAGGGATTTTTCGAGTGTGATATATTCCGCAAGACCACTTTCAATTGAACTCAATTCATTACCATATCCGTCTGTCGTCGTTTCAACCGTTTGAAATTCAATCGTCACTGAGTCCGGAATAAACGCCGCACATTTATTCGAGTAAGCATATAAAAAATAGGCAGTCTTTTTCTCCATTATGTTTACAAGTGTATTATTGCCAGCTGATAAGGTCACAATCGTATAAGGACCATTTTGAACTGTGACAGGTTGCGCGACCGCCTTTGGGGCCAAAACACCTAAGGCTAAAATTAAAGATAGAAAAAAGAAACTCTACAAACCCATCGCGCCATTGCCGACTCCTTAACATGAGCAATATGACATTAGACAGTTTTGACTTAATTTGTAAGCGAAGAGAATTTAAGGGGCGTAACCGCCATTTTTGAGGTAGGTTTTCTCCGCTTCCGTACTTTCGCGGCCTAATATGGCGTTTCGATGTGGGAACCGTCCAAACGTCTGGATAATCTTACGATGTTCCTTCGCGTGAAACAATGTGTTCTCATCTTCCAAGCGAGCATCGCACAATTCGACGCATTTTTCTTGGATTATGATGTCTTCGCTATGCATGAAGGGCATATAGATAAAGGCCCGAAGCTCTTGTGGGATCTTCAGGTCTTGAAAATCTTTGACCATGCGCTGTGCGACGCCCAAAGCCAAGTCATCCCACGCAAAAGCCCCCGGCGTTCCGCGATACATGTTGCGTGGGAACTGATCCATCGCGAGAATGAGAGCCAAACTGCCTTCCGGCGTTGACTCCCAATGATGCGGTGTATTCATCAATAAGATTGAGGCCAGATTCACGGCTTTAGTCTCAAATCGCGAGCGAACATCTGCATCAAACGCATCACTGGCTTTGAACCAGTGCTTTTTATCGGTTTCTTTGAACCAAAACGCTAAGATATCTTCAGCCCGTAGCATATTCTATAATCGAATTTGGCCGGAATTTATCTTCTCAAAAACCTCATCGTCAATTGGCATGAATTTACCGTTTTCACCATCTGCATAATAAAGCGGATCGGAGATATTGGCGGGATCAAATCCAGCTTTGACCAAATTCGTCTTTTTAAATTTAAACGTACTTGTCGTATCTGACTCTTTGGACAAGCGCAGGAAAACGGGACGGGCATAGAAAGGGAGTTCTGCGTTGATAATTCCCATAAGTGTATCGAGATCAATATCCACCTCGCTGACCAAAGATGCCATACCGGCACGTCCGTCATAGCCAGGCACAGCCACGCCATACACATTAGCTTGCGTAATGCCTTCATATTTTGAGAGCACAGCCGCGACTTCGCCTGTCGCCACATTTTCGGCCTTCCAACGATAGGTATCTCCCACGCGGTCCATGAAGTAAAAATAGCCAAGCTTATCTCGACGCATTAAATCGCCTGTACGGAACCACGCATCGCCTTTTTTGAAAACATTGCGTAGAATTTTCTTATCTGTCGCCGCTTCGTTTTCATAGCCATCAAAGCGAAAACGGGGATCGTCTGTGCGGATCTCACCAATCATTTCACCAATTTCATCATGATCGGCCCTTATACAAAACCCGTCGGCCCCACGGGGGTTTTCCTCGGTGTCGACATCAAACCGAACGATATCAATATTGAATTTAAATTTCAGATAGTCTGGCACCCGGCCGACAGCGCCGATTGGGCCATCCAGATTGATCAGGCTAACATTCCCCTCGGTCGCCCCGTAAAATTCAATAATGTGCGGGATGTTAAACCGCTTCACGAAGCCTTCCCAGACTTCGGGGCGAAGGCCATTACCAATGGCCCATCGGATTTTATGTTCGCGTTCCAAAGGATGCGCATTTGCTGATAAAAGAAAACGACAAAGCTCCCCAACATAAGTGAATTGTGTCGCCCCATGACGCACAGCTTCATCCCAAAACTTAGTCACCGAAAACTTAGGCTGCACAATAACCGCCCCGCCATTTGTCAAAGAACAGCCGACGCCCACAAGGCCGCCCGTCGCATGATACATCGGTAGCACCATCATCATACGATCTGTTGGCCCTGACCTAGCACCCGTACCTATACCGCGCATATAATTTTGCGCACGGACATGGGTAACTTTGGCCGCTTTTGGCAAACCCGTCGTGCCGGAAGTAAACATCTTCATCGCCATACCACCGGCCTTTAGACCTTTGCGTAATGACTTTGCAGGACGATTAGGCACAATATCCACGAGAGCCAAATCAAAACTCTCGAAATCGGGAAGTTCGCCAAAAGCCGACCAAACCTTTAAATCCACAGTCACGTCTTTTGTCGCGGCAGCCCATTGGTCCGCCATCTCATGATCCAGAATCATATGTGCGGCTTCAGAAATATTGACGCAATGCGCGAGAGCCGAACCTGAGAGTTGGAAATTTAAAAGCGCAGGGGTCACTGCAATTTTTGACAAACCAAACCAAAGCGCGACATATTCAAGACGATTGCGTACAAAAACGGCAACTGTATCACCAGCCTTTAATCCTTGGTCTTGTGCCCAACCTGCGACTTTGTTGGCGTAGCTTTCAAACTCATCATAGGTCCATTGACGATCATCTTCGATAAAAGCAGTGTTGGCCCCAAACTTATCGACACGCATTTCAATTTCGTCAGCGATAAGGTGATTACTTTCGGCATCCACATCTTTGACGGCTTTTAACATGCGCAAAAGTCCACTCACGAATTTCGTTTCGCGTTTTATTGTCGTGAGCATGCCCATAGTCTTTTCCCATTTAGATGGTTGCAATTTTCATACGTTAATAGAGAGCCGCAAACTATGGTCAAGCAAGTCATTTATATGTTTACGATAGTCTTGGGCTATGGATCATTCGCGCGACTTCATACGATTAAAAAACCCGGTTGCCTTTGGGAAACAACCGGGTCAATTTTTGACTAGCTTTACATAGGGCTCGCGTGGGAGAGTGAGACCTATCGTGGAAGTGCTTGAGTTATGCAACTCATACATTCCTCCCTAATTTTGCAATCATTATGCCAGTTTATCAGGCGATTATCTGCTTCTTTTTCAAGGTTTAAACGAAAATTAGCACAGGCAAACAAACTGGCTGTGCCAATTTAAAACAGTCATCGTGGATATTGGCCTGTCGTTAACAGACAAGTACCGTTCGGCTGCTTGACGGAACCTGTCGGACAAGGCGCTTCAATACGGCTATTCGCATTGGGATTGTTATAAACCGGCTCCTGATAGCGTGGTTCTTGATAAACAGGTGCTTGGTAAGCCGGCGAAGGTCGCTTTGACACACTGGTCGATGACAAAAATTCGCCGCCTGTTGCCAATCTAAAGCCTTCGATATAATTCGGCGGCACGAAGATCGGGTATTCCCGTCCCCCATTATCCAACGCCAAGATTGTAAGGCCATCAAAACGCGCTGCTTGTAAACGTTCAGCAGGAATGAACACGCTTAACGTTTCTTCTCTGGCGCAGTCTACGTCCACGCTGCGAATGACTTCACGTCCATAAGACGTACGCTTAGGGAAGAAATTCAGCTGACGTTTTTCATTACTGCTTGTATTGCGTCGGCTATTTTTAATCGTGCCAAATTCTCTTTGTGAACGTTTGCCGCCACGAGACTCAGAGCGTCTTGGTTCGGCTCTGGGTTGAGCTCTCGGCTGCGATCTAGGTTCAGAACGCGGCTGTGTCCGTACTTCACTACGACGTGGAGCAGGACGTGCTTCTGCGCGAGGCGCTGGGTTTGCGGCGCGGGGCGAAGAATCTATTTGTGGCATTGTCACGGGTCTGCGGCTTTCGCGGGTTTGCGGTCTAACTTCACGACGCGACTCATTACCTCTGGAATTTCGGTCCGTCTGAATACGACGTCCTTCACTGCGGCGATTATTATCGCGATTGCGGGTTTCCGCATTTTCTGCCCGCGGCTGTCTCCTATCCACCGTGGTACCCATACGACCCCGACGGTCTTGCCTGACAATTGTTGAACCCGCATCATCATTCCGACGTTGATCACGAACCTGGTCTCTGTTGCGGTCTCTATTGCCGTCTCTGACACGATCTCTATCATTGCGGGCACTGTCGTTGCGACGATCTCTATCACCTCGCACACGATCATCGCGTCTATCACGCGTATTGAAACCGCCATGCCTTGGGAAGGTCGCTCGACCCCAACCGCCATAGTTCCCATGACGGAAACCACGATTTCTCCAATAAGGTCTGTCAAAGCGACCAAAGCGGTGGTGTCCACCGTAAAAACGCGACGGACGGAAAATGGAAAAGCCGATCACCGGCGCATAATAATAAGTATGGTCATAGACAACATCGCGCACATTGCGCGAACATTCGAGAATACGACGGTCTCGGCGAACAGCAGGCGCTAATGACCCGGATAAGAAGGCGGCATCCGTAAACCCGCGCCCGTCAAAAGGGTCATCACTGGCTGAGTTATAATAAAAGGCGATATCCATAATCACACCGTCTTCATAAACCTCGCCGTCTATTGTCGTGACGGGCACACCCGGCGAACGCAGACTTACGGAGCCGGCCATCGAATTATCTTGTTCAAAGGGATCAAATGTCGGCGCAATAAATTCCATCGTGCCCGTGCGGTTGTTAAATTCACGTTGCACATCTCGGGCAATATCGGTCGGATTGAGATCTGGTAGAGACAGCGCCTCATTCGCAAAAGCGGGAACAGCAAGTGACGTCGAGAGCATAAGAGCGGAAGCCAGCAAGCTGGCGCGTATGTGTGATATCATATTCATATGCTTTCCTAACATATCAGAGTTAGGTGCAAGCTGAAAGCCATGTTCACATATCATTCATGATTAGAGATTGTTTTTATTAGGAAAATTCAGAGTGACTGCGACAGATAGCCTAAAAATTATCTTTCGCCGCACGAATTTCGCCAAGCCGCTCATCCGTTTCGGCCCGCATAAACGGGTTCGTTGCCAGTTCTTTGGCAATCGTTGTGGGTACAGTCGGCTCACCTTTCTCGCGCTTTGCTTTTGCCGCCTTCATCGCTTTCAACAAATCAGGATTATCTGGCTCAACAGTTAGAGCGAACGCTGCGTTGGAGAGCGTATATTCATGCGCGCAATAGACTTCTGTGTCAGACGGCAATGCAGCCAGTTTTGAGAGGCTTGCACGCATTTGAGCGGGCGTGCCTTCAAATAAGCGCCCGCACCCCATTACAAAAAGCGTATCCCCGACAAAAACTGCGCTAGCATCAGGCACATAATAAATAATGTGGTCTTTTGTATGTCCCGGTGTGTGCCAGACATGCACTGTATGTTCACCGAACATAAAGCGATCACCCTCACCTACACCTTTATCAAGCCCCGGAATGCGTCCCTTAATCATATCCGGGCCGGTAATCATGATATTGTGCTTATCTTTTAGAGCCGTATTTCCGCCTGTATGATCCCAATGATGGTGGGTGTTCCAGATGTCCGTTAATGTCCAACCGCGGCTCTCACATTGACGTAAGATTTCATCACCGTCAGGCGTATCAATCGTGGCTGTCTTGCCACTGATAGGATCATGGATAAGAAGGCCGTAATTATCAGATAAACACGGAAATAGAGCAATTTCTAGATCAGACATATCTCTACCCTTCCTCGGGAGGTTCGCCAAATTTCGCAATAATGCCCATGAAAATAACGGCCACAAAAGGCCAGACCATCAAAAACATATAAATATAGAAATTCAAAGCGATCTTATCCTCTGGCAATACGCTGTCATCGAGGTTTTGTAATTGAAGGCCCGTCACAGCGTAAAACAGCCATATAGCCACGGTTGTTATAGCGATCATCCATAAAGACCGAGTCACACGCGGCCTCGGTTTCATGGCAGAACCAATTAACAAAAAAGGTATCGCTGCAAAAATAGCGTTGCCTATCAACCCAACAGGCGCAACGAAAACCTTGTCCATTTGCCCTGAACCGCCAAAGACGATCAAATCATTTAAAAAGGGGAGTAAAAAGACAATAAATGTCGGCAATAGCGCGTGTTTGTTCATGAATTAGCTTATGGGCAAAACCAATGTGAATAACAAGACCGGACAATAATCGTCCTCTGCTTTGTCACATTAAGCCACAGTGATTTCAGAATTGACTCTGCTCAGCGTAAGCGCCAAATTAGTCTTGCTTAAACTTTTTATTTCGTCTCCTTTCGAATGGGGTTTGGGCATAGGCGACAGGGTGGCACTCCTGTCGCCATTATCCCCCGAAAGCTTGGATTAAGTGCCAGCCTTACCGGCTTCTACGTCAGTTTTACCGACAGACTTAAATCTTGTATCAATCTTTTGCTCAAAGCTTTTAACTAAAGCGGAGACACATTCGCGCTCGTCGTGATGTGCGCGAGTACCTCTAATACCTTTTATTTCACACGCATCAGAGGCTTTAGCTCGAAAGGTTCTTACGGCTTTAGCGCGGTCTGCAGCTGTTTCAATTTTTGGCATTTCCATGGTAATAGTGATGTCTTCTTTAGCCCCTACGGCCGCATGGGCCTGTAATGCGCTGAAACTCATAATGACGCCTATAGCGGCGAGTGCAGCGAAGGGACGACGTGTCTTGGTTTTAGGGGATAACTCTCTCATGCTCGATTCTCCTTTATATTGAGCGTTTGGAAAGTGGTGGCACCCACCTTCCGGTAACAAGGGCACCCGTTTGAAGGTAAGCGTCCTTATTGTTTTCAATATAAGACATTTGTCGTAATGTCAAATTTTTATTGTTTATCAATAATTATTTTGTGTTTAGGTTTCAGAAAGACAACTCAAGCCTGAGTCTCTTGTATTTGTTAATATCTGCCCCATATCCTCTTGATGTGAAAATCAAAGCAAGGCCGGCTCACTTTGGTCTTGACCGTTTGAAGTGAAACCTTATGGGTTTTGCTACTCATTTTTTGAGAATTGGACTGGAAGACATGCAAAAATATCCGATGACCGTTAAAGGCCATGCCGCTTTGGAAGCAGAGCTAAAACATTTGAAAACTGTGGAACGCCCCGAAGTTATTCAGGCGATCTCTGTCGCACGTGAACATGGCGACCTCTCAGAAAATGCAGAATACCACGCCGCCAAAGAAAAACAGGGCTTTATTGAAGGGCGTATTCAAGAACTCGAATCTAAACTGTCACTGGCTCAAGTCATTGATCCAACGGAGATGTCCGGCGAAACTGTTCGTTTTGGGGCTACAGTGAAAATTGTTAATGAAGATACGGATGAAGAAAGTATCTATCAAATTGTTGGCGAAGACGAAGCTAGTATTAAGAATGGTAAGGTGTCGATTACATCACCTATTGCACGTGCTATGATTTCAAAAGTTGTCGGCGATGTGTTCGAAGTCGTCGCGCCAGGTGGTTCTAAGGTCTATGAAATTCTCGAAGTGAGTTTCATTTAATATATGAAGTCAGATTATCTATGACCTTGGATATACCGAATGATAACCCAGTTTGTTGGGTTATCAGTGATGGAAAGCGGGGCATTGAAAATCAAGCGTGGGGTTTGGCGGAAGCTGCCTCTAGGTTGCGTACAGTCGACATCGTCAAACATGTTCTAACAGCGGGCAAAGCCTTTCGCGCCGCAACACCTCTTATGCAATTTGCCCTCAAATCATCTCTTAAAGATTACAAATTACCGATTCAAACACCTGACATTGCGATTGGGTGTGGTCGCCAGGCAATCGCCGCACTTTTGGCTCTCAAGAAAACCGATCCAGACTGTTTTATAGTCTATGTGCAAGATCCCAAAATTGACCCTGAACGTTTTGATCTTGTTATAGCGCCTGAACATGACCGTTTAACAGGTTCTAATGTTGAGACAATGATTGGGTCTCCTAACCGCGTGACGCGGGATAAGATTATAAAAGAAACGCTTGCCTTTGAAACTCAGCTTGATGCCTTACCCATGCCACGTGCAGCGTTTTTGATTGGGGGCCCTTCAAAAACATTCCTATTTACAAAAGCAGATCATGAAAATCATTTAGCCGCAGCACGTGACCTCGCCTCCAAAGGCTATAGTCTTTTAATCACGACCTCTCGTCGGACACCGAGTTGGGCAGTTGACGGCTATATGGCTTTAGCTAATGAGCTGAGGCATGTTTGGGTTCATAGCAATGTAGGCGACAATCCTTATTTTGCGTTTCTAGGAGGGGCCGAGATCATTCTCGTTACAGCAGAAAGTACAAACATGCTGACAGAGGCATGCAGCACAGGAAAACCCGTCTTCACTTTACCAGTATCCGGTGACCCAGGGAAATTTGCCAAGCTCTATCAATCGCTTGTTCAAAAATGTAACTTACAGCCTTACACAGGGATACAAAAAACACCCGATTACAAACCGTTGGATGAAACATTCCGTGTCGCAGAGCAGCTTTGGGCCCATTATGATCGACGCAACGCTATATTGAATTAGAGCCTCATTTATTGTGGGCAGAACGCTCCATCCGGGTCTCGCTCTTGACGCACCCAAGCCATGGCATTTCTTAGCAGCGTCAGATGTGCTTCATTTTCATAACTCTCGACATGATGGCCTAAAGCTGAATATACCATTCGTCCTTGGCCAGGGCATTTTGCCCACACAATCGGATGATCAGTTGCCTCCGGGCCCATCCGAAGGTCTGACACATCGCCGTAAACATTGTTGACAGGCGAATAAGTACTCTCGTCCAGTCCTGCCAAAACCGTGACTTTGCCTTTCACAGGACCCTCAAAACTGTACCACTCGTCCTTATGCGAAAAGCCCTCTTCCAAACCCAACATAACGGGGTGGTCAGTGGCTAGCGTGACGACCATTGCCATTTGGAACTGCGGGTCGGCGGGATGGCCGATAAATGTTGTTCCGACAAGCTCTTTATACCAAGGCCAGTTTTCGCCGGCACTACCGTCTCCGCTGCCATGCTGAAGAATGATCCCCCCGCCTTCTTCGACAAATTTTTGCAAAGCCTGACGTTGGCTTTGATTCAAAATTTGGCTGCCCGTCATGGAGTTTAAAATAATGACGGAAAATTTCTCAAGATAAGTTTGATTGAATATCTCTGGTGCTTCTGTGGTGAAAAGACCCACGCCGTTTTTATCGGTTTCAGCCGCCCAAAAAGCTGAAGCGCCCGCAATACCCGAGTCGTGCCGCCAGTCTTGGGTGCCTGAAAATATCAGCACCGAATTTTCGCCCAAATAGTCGAAGCTTCGAGGCAGTTTAAAGTCAGACTTAACGCTAGGAGTTGTCACTTCTTCTTGTTTAGTCTCCGCACCGCTTGATGTGCATCCCCAAAAAAGGAATGGACTGAGAACAGAAAGACAAAGAGCGTTGATTTTCATGTTATCTCAAATACAAGGGATTGCCGCTTTTGCAAGCCCGCTCATATTGGATTTATCCCCTTTGAATCTGTCCCGTTCGCTTGCGAATCCTCTAAGCCACACCTATCTAGAACTGAAATTGTTAAGGGAAATCTCTTATGAGCGATACGGTTCACCACAAAGTTCTCATTATTGGGTCTGGCCCGGCGGGTTATACGGCAGCTGTTTACGCAGCACGCGCCATGTTAGAGCCCGGAATCGTTGCAGGTCTTCAACCCGGCGGGCAGCTGACGATCACGACAGATGTTGAAAACTATCCGGGCTTTCCAGAGGTTATGGGGCCCGAATTAATGGATAAGTTCAAAGAACATGCCCTAAAATTTGGCACGGCTTTTTACGAAGACACCATCATGGATGTGGACTTCTCCAAACGTCCCTTCATTATGAATGGAGACAGCGGAACTGTTTACACGGCCGATGCCGTTATTATTGCAACAGGCGCGCAAGCAAAATGGCTGGGCCTTCCATCAGAAGAGAAATTCCAAGGGTTTGGTGTGTCCGCCTGTGCGACCTGTGACGGGTTCTTCTATCGCGGCAAAGACGTTTTCGTTATCGGCGGGGGCAACACAGCCGTTGAAGAAGCTCTATTCCTGACGAATTTTGCGTCCAAAGTTACGCTTGTCCACAGACGCGACACGTTGCGGTCAGAGAAAATACTGCAGGAACGCCTCTTTAAAAATCCGAAAGTCGAAATCCTCTGGGATACAACACTCGAAGAAATTCTGGGTGATGAAAGCCCACTTGGTGTGACAGGTGTCCGATTAAAAAGTGTAAAAACGGGCGAAGAATTTACCCGAGACACCCATGGTGTTTTCATCGCGATTGGTCACAAACCCTCGACACAAATATTCAAAGGTCATGTCGACATGAATGAGGGTGGTTATATTACAACGGCCCCCGACAGTACAGCCACGAATATTCCGGGCATCTTCGCGACGGGTGATGTGTCAGATGAGATTTATCGCCAAGCTGTGACTGCGGCCGGATTGGGCTGTATGGGCGCATTAGAAGCTGAGAAATTTATCGCTGAGCAGGAAGCTACGAAATCGATACAGGAAGCCGCGGAATAAATGCCAAACACCCTCGATTGGGATAAATTAAAAACATTTCACGCAGCCGCGGAGCATGGGTCTCTGACAGCTGCTGCTGATATATTGCGGATTTCACAATCTGCAGTCTCGCGCCAAATCACAGCGTTGGAACAAGATTTAGACATCGCGCTTTTTCATCGTCATGCCCGTGGGCTCACGCTAACGGAACAAGGCCATATTTTATATGACGCGGCACGAGAGATGGCGGCGCGAGTCGCCTTGGCGAAATCGTCTCTCTTGGATAGCCGTGAAAAACCGCAAGGATTGTTGCGCATCTCTTCCCCCATTTCATTGGGATCGAATTGGCTGACGTCCGTTTTGCCTGAATTTATGGCGACATATCCCGATATTGATGTGCAGCTTATCCTCGAAGACAGCGAACACGATCTGTCTGCATTTGACGTTGATTGCGCCCTACGACCTTGGCCAACCACCCAAGGCGATGTGATCGAGCGCAAGCTCGGCCAAATCACCCAAAGCATTTACGCGAGCCATAGCTATTTGGCGACATATGGCGCACCAAGCTCAGCGGCAGATTTGGACAATCATAAAATTGTCGCGTTTGGCGAGCTTATTCCCAAAAATCTGAAAAGTGCCAATTGGGTATTGAGCGCAGGTACAGACACGCTCAGAAAACCCATATTAAGCGTCAATAACCTACACGGAATTATGCGCGCTGCAGAGGCAGGTATCGGCTTAGCGGGCCTTCCTGACTATATGACTGTTTTGTCGCGACGTCTGGTCAAAGTCTTGCCTGCAGTTGCAGGGGAACCGTTTGACCTCTATTTTGTCTATCCAACTGAACTGCGAGGGTCCGTGCGCGCGAAGGTTTTTCGTGAGTTTTTACAACGTGTTACGCGCAGCTGGAGCGTCTCGCCCCCTACGCCGCAAAAATCCTGAAACATTTTTAATTCGAATTATTAGCTAGACCTATGCGATTACGCATAGGTCCTTTGCGGTGCTGAGGGTTCTCATAAATATTTAAATGTTTATTTACGGTCAACGAAACACGGCACGTCCTCCCTTTTTGTGTCCCTGTTTTTACCGCATACAGTTCTCCCCGATTTGTATTGCGAAGACTTTATACCGGGCAGTGATTTGTTCACTCGCCCGGTTTTTTTTCGCCCTTTGTTAACTTTAATACACCATATTGATGTGAAGGGGTGTTCATGTATGAAAACAATACTGGGCTAAATAATGAATAATAAACCGCCAAAACAAATGGCTGGACGCAATATGGATACGCAAATTGCGCCGGGATATCGTGACCTGTTTTTAGATATGCTCTGTCAACACCTCGATATTGGTGTCTCCATTTTAGATGAAAATCTGTGTTATCAATTCATATCAGACAGTGCTTATGAACAGCTGAATATTCCGCATGGCGCACTTAAGGTGGGCGACCCTCTCTCGCATTGCCACAAGCTGATGGTTGAAAATGGTATGCTGACTCAGGAGATCCTAGAAAACAACAAATTATCTGAAGCCGAAAGCCTTACAAGCAGAAACAGTGACAGCTCCAAAAAGCGTCAATTAGTGAAACTGGGGAATGGCACAACGCATGGCCATGTCCGTATAACGCTTCCAAACAATTTCACGATGTCAATTTCCGAGGATGTCACGGAAATCGTCGATAAAGATATGATGCTGGAAAAGTCTTTGGCAATCGGGCTAGCTGGCTATTGGATCTATGATTTCCGCGCAAAAACCTATCAATTAAGCGAGTCATTAAAAAGCATTTTACCACATGATCTTGTGACCAAGATCAACACCAGCGGTATCTTATCGATCATTCACCCTGATGATAGAGACAAGATGAAAACCTCCATTCGGAATATGGCCAAGACCGGAGATAAATTTGATGTTGTCGGACGCGGCCTCACGATTAAAGGCCAAACCGTCTGGAGCCGGACAAAAGCTGAACTTGTCCGTGACCATTCCGGTAAACCCTTACAAATTTGGGCTTTCGTAAAGGACATCACTGAAGAGAAGAAGCAATCAGAAGCCTTAGAACTGGCAAAAGACAAGGCGATTGCAGCAAGTATCGCCAAATCCGAATTCTTAGCCAATATGAGTCACGAAATCAGGACACCTATGAATGGCATTTTGGGGATGGCGGAGCTTCTGGCAGGATCTAATATAGACGATCGCCAACGGGATTTTGTAAATGTGATCAATAATAGCGCCTCTTCCCTGCTAACCATCATCAACGATATTCTGGATTTCTCAAAAATCGAGGCGGGAGCTTTAGAATTAGACCCGATGCCATTTGATCTGAAATCTGCAATTAACGATGTCACGGCCTTATTAGTCGCGAAAGCACAAGAAAAAAATCTTGAATTAATTATTGATTATCCTACGCAATTACCACGTAATTTTATCGGAGATGGCGGGCGCATCCGACAAGTTATGACTAACCTCATCGGGAATGCGATCAAATTCACTGAGACCGGTCACATAACAGTCTTAGTCAATATTTCGGAAGCACGTAACAATAAAAGTATCATTCGCGTTGATGTCAAAGATACAGGCATTGGTATTCCCAAGAGTAAACTCAATCATATCTTTGATAAATTCACACAAGCAGATGGTTCAACAACACGTCTTTACGGTGGCACAGGTCTAGGCTTGGCGATCACGAAAAGTATTATTGAAATGATGGATGGCCGTATCACGCTGAAATCAGACGTTGGGAAAGGCTCAACTTTTTCGGTTTGTATTCCGTTGCCCCACGATTACGAAACTCAGAAAGTTACGTTTGATACAGCTTCAATTGAAGGAAAACGCGCCCTCATCATTGATGATATAAGCGTAAACCGCCAAGTTATCTCAGAACAGTTAGAGAGTTGGGGCGTCCAGTCCGATTGTGCAGAAAATGGCCTCGAAGGACTAGAGGCACTTAAAAAAGCGCAAAATCAAAATCAACAATACGATATTGTCATTCTCGACTACCTGATGCCGGGCCTGAATGGACAGGAATGGGCGCAAATGGTTCACGCAACAGAAGCGCTTAGCTGCCCCCCCATCATCATGCTATCGTCATGCGACCAACCTATCTCGACGCCGGAGTTGCAGAAAATTGGAATCGCCAGCCACAATGTGAAACCCGTCAGAGAAGCCCGATTACATGAGGCCGTTGTGAGTGCAATCAGTCGCGTGATGGCTGAAGCACAGGACAAAACTCCGGTCGAGGACATGCAGTCAGAGGCCGTAAGCATTAAAAAAGATAAGATACCGATTTTAGTAGCAGAAGACTTCGCTCTCAACCAAGACGTTGTCCGCCTTATGCTAGCAGATACACCTTTTGATCCTATTTTCGCCAATAACGGCAAAGAAGCCCTAGATGCTTATAAAAAGGAACCGGGTCGGTTTCCGGCGATTTTAATGGATGTGTCTATGCCCGTTATGGATGGATATGAAGCGTCACGTCTTATCAAAGAATTTGAAGCGGAAAACGGGTTTGAAACTACACCTATTATCGCGCTGACGGGTCATGCGCTCAAAAATGACAGACAACTCTGTTTAGATGCAGGAATGGATGATTATCTTTCCAAACCCGTCAAACAAACTGAACTCTTTGCGCGTTTAGAACATCACTGTAAAATCTCATCAGACCTTGCAATTGCCATCTAAAGGCGTTCCGAACAAAACGCTTTCAAACGGCGACACGCCTCTTTTAAGAGTTCAGGGTCTGCCGCATAAGACAATCTGATGTGTCCCGGTGCGTAAAAAGCGGAACCCGGCACTAAAGCGACGCCTGTATTTTCCAATAAAGCCATCGCGAAATCTGTATCGTCTCGAAATAAACCATCACCTGTAAAGTCTGAACAATCAAAAAAGGCATAAAACGCCCCTTCAGGGAGGCGGCAGCTTAATCCGGGAATATTATTGATCGCCGCAACGACATCACGGCGACGGGTATCATATGCCGTCCGCGCCCGCGTAATAAAGTCTTGTGGCCCTGTCAGCGCCGCTTCAGCCGCCCATTGAGAAATAGAGGCCGGATTTGACGTAGTTTGCCCCATATATTTTGCCATGGCTTTAATAAGCCAATCTGGGCCGCCCGCATATCCAATACGCCATCCTGTCATCGCATAGGCTTTAGACACACCGTTCATGGTCAGTACGCGATGTTTGATATCCGGCACCACAGATGCCATCGTTACAAAGGCAAAATTATCATAGATTAAATGCTCATAAATATCGTCGCATAAGATGAGAATATGCGGGTATCGTCTTAGAACCTCGCCTAAGGCGAGTAGATCTTCCGCACGATAAGCAGACCCGGTCGGATTAGAGGGCGAATTTAGCATAAGCCATTTTGTCTTTGGCGTAATCGCGGCTTCCAAAGCTTCTGCGCTGAGTCGGAAATGAGCCGCCGCATGCGTTGGAACGACAACCGGCTTTCCGCCCAATAGTTGCACCATGCCCGGATAGGACACCCAACACGGCGCCGGAATAATCACTTCATCTCCGGGATTTAATGTGGCAGCCAAAGCATTAAAAATAACGGGTTTCCCCCCGGGGGACACATTAATTTCAGAGGTTGAGTAATCGAGATTGTTCTCACGCTTAAACTTATCGCTTATGGCCTGTTTAAGTTCAGGAATACCGTCTACGGCTGTATAGCGCGTTTTGCCGTCTTTAATGGCTTTTGTAGCCGCTTCGCCAATATGGACAGGCGTATCAAAATCAGACTCGCCCGCAGACAAACCAATAATGTCCCGCCCTGAGGCACGCATATCACGCGCCATTTGCGTCATCGCCATCGTGGCAGACGGCGCGATAGACTGAATAGCGTGTGATAGAAAGGACGACACTGACAAAGCCTTTTTAGAGTTCACATACCTATTAATCCCAATTAGAGCTGAAGGCTATGGCAAACACTTTGTCATTATAACTGTAAGACCCGTCATGAGTTTCAAAGAATTTCTCGCGCTATTGATGATCTGCACCATTTGGGGTCTGCATTTCATTGTGATCAAGCTCGCCTTGGGCGAAGCCATAGCACCATTATTCTATGCGGCCACACGCATTTCATTAGTGGCCATCCTGACGCTGCCTTGGCTCCGCTGGCACAAGGGCCAGATGCTCTGGATTCTGCTTGGTGGGCTAGGGTTTGGCGCGTTCAACTACGTTTTTATTTTCACAGGCTTAACTATGACAACAGCGGCCGCGGCCGCTGTCGCAATTGAAATGTATGTGCCCTTTTCGATCCTTCTTTCAATTATCTTTTTCAAGGAAAGAGTAGGTCTATGGCGTTTTTTGGGAATCGCTATGGCTTTTACCGGTGTCATGATCATTGCCACAGCGAAACCCGGCGAAGCCGCCGGGCCTTATTATTTCATCGGTATTCTTTTAATGATGGGGGCCGCCATGAGTGAGGCCATTGGAGCTATTATTGTGAAAAAGGTGAAACAGGTTGGCCCTTTACAGCTCTTGTCTTGGTTTGCAATTGTGGGCTCCTGCGTGCTCTGGCCTATGACATTCTGGCTGGAAGATGGACAAAGCGCCGCTTTCGCAACGGATACACGTTACGCCTTTCTGGGGGCTGTTTTATACTCCGCTGTGCTCGCGTCTGTATTGGCGCATGGTACATATTATTGGCTTCTACGGCGACTCCCACTTCATACTGTCGCCCCGTCCGGACTGATGATGACCGTTATTGCCGTTGCCGCCGCCGCATTGATTTTGAAAGAACCCCTCACACCCAGATTGCTCGGGGGCGGCCTGCTTACCCTGTCAGGCATTGCTATGATTTTGCTGCGCAACCTTCAAAAAGCAACGGAAAAGACAACAGCCATGACGACGGAAAGCCTTGCAATTATCAAAAAATTGTCGCGGTAATGTCTTAATAAAGTCTTAGTTTTATAGGAAAGGAAAGGAGTAGCAAAAGGAAAGGTGCATGATATGAAAACATATAGTTTTGAAAAATATGCACTTATTACAGTCTTGTTTTTCTGTGCCTTGATCATGCTCGTTTCACAATAATGCGCGTCTGACCAAGATTTAACCCTTTCAACCCCCAATCCAGTGTCCTGCACCCCTTGGCGAGTGTAATCCTTCGGCTTAAGGATTAATTGTAAACGACTCCGTTTCCGGAGGGACATCAAAGGGTTACTTAACGCGTGAACGGGTCCATTACATATGACGCCCGTCTACCTGATGGTCTCATTGGGGGGCGTTTCTCCCCTTATCATGATGACGATCCTGTCTTGGATTTCTTCCAAGATGATTCACAACGCATTACCTCTATTATTGCGACAGTCTTTGCGATTCACTTAGGGCTATTTTTTGCGCTGTCTGCCAATTTTATTATCCCGGATTTGAAACCTGATGAGCCGGAGATATTACCCGTACAAATCGTGACATTTGATCCAACGCCGCAGCCAGAGCCCTTGCCCGCGCCTGAACCCGAAATTATCCAACCCGCTATTCCGGCCCCTGCCGTCGCACCGCGTCAAAAGCCCAGACCTACACCAAGGCCTCCGCAACCAGAGCCGGAACCCGTTTTTACGCCTCCTCCGATTGAACCGGAGCCAGAACCTGTAGTTGAGCCGGAACCACAAGTGACACCGCCTCCACCTGAAATCATCTCGCAACCTGTTATTGAACCTGAGCCAGTGGTAGAACCTAAGCCTTTGCCGGAACCTATTTTCGAACCTGAACCTGTTGTGCCGGAGCCGCTGCCGGAACCTGTTTTAGACTCAATCATAGAGCCTGATCCCGTTATTCCCGAAACGATTATTCAGGAAACATTAGATCAGCCCATCATTGAACAACCCCTTGAACCGCTGCCTGAACCTGAGCCTGTTATCGAAATTGTTGAGCCCGAACCTGAACCCTTGCCCGAATCCTTAACTGAGCCTCTCATTGAAGAGCCTGTCATTGAAACTGAGCCGGAGCCTGCGCCCTTCACAACACCAGAACCCATGCAGGAACTTCCCGCTCCCGGCCCGATCATCCAAGACACCCTTCCCGACCTACCTTCTTTGGAAGAGCTACCGCCTTTGACGGAACCAGTTGAAGAGGAAGTCGTCGTTCCACCAACACCCGAGACAATTGATCCCCCCGATGTCATAGAACCTGTGCCCGTAGAACCTGAGGTCATAACAACTGCGCCCTCTATTTTGGCTTCACCTGACGCCCCGATAACGCAAAATGAAATCGAACGCGCCGTACCGCAATCCCAATCCAATCCTTTGGAGGACTTATTGAGGCGCCCTGTTGGTTTACTCCCAGCAACACCTGGTTCAGGCGGCCCCACAATTGCAGGCCCATCGACGGGCGGCGGAAATGAAGCCGTTCCAGGAGGCGGGACAAGACGGGCGGCACCGGGTGCGAGTGGCTGGACGATGACGCCGAGCCCTAGCCCCGGTGCAGGATATGATGGATTAATCTTGGATATCAGGTGCCGAGAAGCCAACCGTAGCCATGAAGAATGCCCTGAATATCTGAATAAGTTCCAAGGACGTAATTCGGCAGGTTGGGAACGCTTTGAGGGCATGGCGGGACGCGGAACCGACCGCGGTGAAAGCTCAGTGGGCGTCCGTGGCAACCGCGCTACCGAAGGCAATGTAGCGGGCGGACAGAATATATGGACAGTTCCACTTGGCGATAATTCCTTTAACAATGGCGGGCCATCGACAACAGTTTTGGATGACGGCCCAGAGGTTAGCTTTGATAGAGAGTTTTTAAACAAACCAGTCATTGTCCAAGACGATACACGACGAATTCGCGACTTATTCAGTGAACCCGACAATAATAATACTTTACCCGATTGGATGTTACCGGAAACACTTCCCGAGCCTGAGCCGATACCTGACCTAGAGCCTTAGAGGTTGGCCTCGACTTGAACTTTCAAACGCGCCAATGCGCTGTCCAAAGCTGTCTCATAATTCTTTTTAGCCGTTATCCCGCGGAGGCGGCCAATATAAGGAAAACCCGGTTGCGGCCACTCTGTTTTGGATAAAACAGTTATTGTATCACCTTCGTTTTTAAAGATAGCATGCGTCGTCGTAATATCTTGTCCAATTATATTGACCTTGAGAACCACAAACTCGCCAATTTGCGTTTGGATGATTTCACGGCTTCCAAACTCAAAACCTTTCGGACCATTCTGCCACGCTTGCGTTTGCCCAACCCCCACATCGGCTCCCCCTGTTATCATTTGCGCTTCCCCCAATTGCGCATCAAGGACTGACCAATTTCTATATTGAGCTAAATCATCCAAATAAAAATAGGCATCATCCGCATGTGCATTCATCGTCACAGATCGCTCAACACTCAAAGTCGCGGGCATAAAGAACCCGGCAACGCAAGCCCCTATGAAGAGAATGAAAATTCCCGATACAATGCCAAAAAAAAGTTTCATCAAGCCCGCCTCTTAAGCCTTATCTATACACCGTTCACGAAAGAGAATCTATAGACCCAATTTCGCCGTTATAAACAGACTGACTTGCAGCCCGTGATGAACAAGCGCATAAGTGGTGAAAGTTTAATCGGAGCTGAACATGCGCCTGTTTTTGACCCTTAATTCAGATGGTTCCATAATGGAAAACGCGACGAGCTTTGCTATGCAAGGCTTAAATCTTCTGGGGTCGCTGTTTCTCTTCGTCATCGGCTTGATGGTCGTTGTCGCAATTGTTTTTTTCTTTATCGATATTGCGCAGACCAAGGATACCGTGCGGCGTAATTACCCCGTTATCGGGCGCTTTCGTAGCCTCTTTTCTAAATTAGGCGAGTTTTTCAGGCAGTATTTCTTTGCACTCGACCGAGAGGAAATGCCCTTTAACCGTGCTGAGCGGGAATGGGTTAATCAAGTGAGTGAACATGGCGCTGATGTGGTACCCTTTGGATCTACAAAAGTCCTCTCACCCGGCACACCGATCTTTGCGAATGGCCTGTTCCCAAAACTCGATGGTGAACATGAGATGTTGCCGCCTTATTATATCGGGAAGGATACGCCCAACCCTTATTGCCCCAAAAGCTTTTTTAATATTTCAGCGATGAGCTATGGCAGCTTATCAAAACCTGCCATTCAAGCCCTCTCCCACGGGGCCAGCCTCGCGGGATGTTGGCTAAATACTGGCGAAGGGGGCATTTCTACCTTTCACCTCGAAGGCGGTGGGGATATTATTTATCAATTAGGCACAGCCAAATTCGGCGCCCGAAATGATGACGCCACATTAAATGAAGACAAACTCCGTAAGATTTGTGAGAACCCACAAATCAGGATGATTGAGATTAAGTTATCCCAAGGCGCGAAACCCGGAAAAGGCGGTATTTTACCCGCGGAAAAAGTGAACGCTGAGATCGCAGAAATTAGGGGTATCCCGGAAGGCCAAGCCGCTATTTCGCCTAATCGTCATATTGACGCGGGGAATGCAGAGGAACTTTTAGACCTCATTGCCCAAGTGCGCCGTGTTTCAGAACGACCGACAGGCATCAAATTGTGCCTGGGAAATCCTGTGCCCATTATTGACCTGTTGAAAGCTATAAAAAAGCGTGGTGATGAAAGCGCACCTGATTATATCGCTGTCGATGGCGGAGATGGTGGCACGGGTGCCGCCCCGCTTCCCCTTATTGATAATACGGGTTTAACCATCCGGGAAAGCCTGCCGCTCATGGACGATCTGCTACGTGAATATGGTTTACGAGACCGCGTGACACTGATTGCCAGCGGCAAATTAATTACCTCTGCGGACGTGGCTTGGGCGTTCTGTGCGGGTGCTGATTTCGTCAATGCTGCAAGGGGTTTCATGTTCGCGTTAGGCTGTATCCAAGCCCTGAAATGTGACAAGAATACCTGTCCAACGGGCATCACAACCCATAATCCGCGTCTTCAACGCGGTTTGGATCCGTCCAACAAAGCCGTGCGTGTCATGAATTATGTCAAAAGCGTCCAGAAAGAAGTTGAAATCATTGCTCATGCCTGTGGTGTTGATGGCCCCCGACAACTCACAAGAGAACATTTGATGGTCGTGCAGTCTTCAGGTCGTAGCAAGCCTTTTAACCAAGTTTGGGATCGCTCCCGCTACGCTATAAATTCTGACGCGATCAACTAGTTGTGAAACCGAGCTGCCTTGTTGTTTGAAACTCACAGCCTACATCTCAATCTCAACCCAGAGAGATTATTATGACAGACACTTATACCCCGCCAAAAATTTGGACATGGGATAAAGCCTCCGGCGGCAAATTCGCCAATATCAACCGCCCGATCGCAGGCCCGACATCAGAGAAAGACCTGCCTGTTGGCGCGCATCCTTTACAGCTCTATTCACTCGCCACACCTAATGGCCAAAAAGTCACAATCATGCTCGAAGAGCTTTTATCGGCAGGACATTCCGGCTCCGAATATGATGCATGGATTGTCAACATCCAAGAAGGCGATCAATTCACATCCGGTTTTGTCGGCGCGAATCCAAATTCCAAAATTCCGGCCCTCATGGATCATAGCGCAAGCCCTGTTCAGCGCGTCTTCGAGTCAGGATCCATCTTAATGTATCTCGCGGAAAAATTTGGGGCGTTCCTTCCAACTGAGCATGGCCCGCGCACGGAAGCCATATCTTGGCTGATGTGGCAAATGGGCAGTGCCCCCTATCTCGGGGGTGGGTTTGGGCATTTTTATGCCTATGCCCCTGAAAAATTTGAATATCCGATCAATCGCTTTGCGATGGAGGTGAAACGCCAAATGGACGTGCTTGACCGTCATCTGGCCGAAAACGCCTATTTCGCGGGCGATGAATATTCAATCGCGGATATGGCAATCTGGCCATGGTATGGAGCGCTTGCCAAAGGCCTCGTTTATGACGCTGCAGAATTCCTTCAAACGCATGAATACAAGCACGTGCTGAGATGGACGGATGAGATTGCCAAACGTCCAGCCGTGCAACGCGGTCGTCGCGTCAACCGCGTCTGGGGCGATGAAGCAGACCAATTAAAAGAACGCCACAGCGCTTCTGACTTCGATTAATTAAATGAAAGCTCTCACTAAAATGTTTAAATGAGCCGCCTTTTCGAACGATAAAACCTATTGCCTTATAGATCGTAGATAACTTCTGATTCATACTCAACATAATTTGCAGGTCGGTTGGTTTCCTGCGCATACGCTTCTTCGGCATTATGATTTATCTGATTATCAAAATGGGCTTCTGCCTCTTGTGTTTTGTCGATTTCATTTAGCCGTTCGACTGACCCTCTTAGTACTTCTCTGACTCGGTCATGAGCATTACCATTCATCGCCGTCTGCGAAACAGAAATAGACGACTGATCATTTTCCATTAATGTCTGCATCACCGACACGGGTACTGATGATTTCAATGTGGCTTCCAATGAGATACCATTATCCGGAGTCATCGTCCTTTCAAAAGCGATCGCATCGTCCGTTTCATTTCGTAAAATCTCAATAGCGGCTTCAAGCGGAAGTTCTATCGCGTCACGCTCTTGGCCACCTAAATCCGTCGAAATGGGTGGAATAATGGGTTCATAAGAGCTGATACCTGTAACGGCATCATCTGCGATATCAGTATAATAAAGCGTATTTGTGCCGTCAGTTATTGTACCATTATAAGTCTGTCCGGCTAATTCATGACCCGGGGGATAAACACCATCAGAGGTATCCAATATATAGGCACCTGCTATTGATCCAGAGACCTCTAAGATATCTGCCCCCTGCCCACCATTTATATACATATTGCCGGAGACGGCTTCGACGTTGAAAACATCATCGCGTGATGATCCCAAAATATTCTCGATGTCCGTCAACGTATCAATATCCGTTCCAATTCTAATTTCACTGGACGCCCCGTTAATGGTCACGGTCAGTCCATCCGATGACATCAAAGGCATGCTGAAATTAGAAAAACGGTCTGTATAATCAACCGTGTCAAAACCGGCCTCACCGGCCACTTGGTCGCTACCGCGCCCAGTTATGACGATGTCGTCCCCGGACCCCAACCAAGCCTTATCATTTCCTCGTCCTAAATCGACGGTATCATTCCCGTTACCGCTGTGAACAAAATCATCACCGCGTCCCGTTCTGATATCTTGTCCGGATCGCCCCAGACCAACGACCAGATCTCTGTCCGAACTCATAAATTGATCCGTATAAACAGGGTTACCCCCAGTGATAACGGCATTATCTATTGTTTCGCCATCAGTGTATTCTGTACCCAGTGGCATTAAAGATCGTGGCCCTGCAGACGCATAAGAGGCGCGCTGCATATCGACGCC
>CAYGTR010000025.1:38598-43751 GCA_964352855.1 uncultured Algimonas sp.
GACGCCCTATACCCTCGACACGCAAACTATTGAATGCTGACGGTGTGGCACCGTCACGCCAAACAACATTGGGTAATTCATATTTCCCGCCCACGGGATAAAAAGGATATTGAGGCATGGTCAAAACAGTCTCGGCCCGTATCGGTTCAGCGTCCCATTCGCCGGTCTTGTCCATCATCGCTATACGAAACCCCGTTCGCGGCATGCCCATGCTCGTGTCTCTTGACGCGTTAAATCGAGACTCCAGATATTCCAGCACAAATTGATCGAGATCGTCGGATATGTTCATATCTTGGGCGTCTTCGACATTAACACTAGGGCCTTCTGGATCAGAAGACGCGACATCGCCCTGCGCAGAACACGCCGTCACGCTTAAACCCAACAGGGTTATAAGACCGTCTCTTATTTCTGAAATACGCATAAATATCCGACCCCCGGCTAAGATTATCACATTTTTTAATGCGTTTAAAATAAGGCCAAATTTAGATAAGTTTTAAGCAAAGATAGCTGATGTCGCTAAATCTGTCGAGCGCCTCGTCAAACTGCGCTTTCAGAACAGTCCCCATATAAAATTCGGTTATAAAAAAGGCGGCTCAAAGGGCCGCCGTTTTAAGATATGAAGTCAAACTCTACGCATCCTCCTCGAGCGTAGCCATAGCCGCCTCCGACATTTCAAAATTATGAAATACGGTCGACACATCATCTATATCTTCGAGGGCATCATTTAAGCGCATCACGGCCGCGGCTTGCTCAGGATTATCGATGTCGTTCTGCGCTTTCCACACGAGGTTCACAGACTTCGCCTCGCCAAATTGCGCTTCAAGGGCAGAGGCGACGGCGCCGAGATCGTCGCGGGCCGTCCAAATTGTGTGTACGGGCTCATATTCATCCCACTGATCTTCGGCTTCAGCGTCTGTTTCACAATCATCCGCACCGCTTTCAATGGCGGCCTCCATCATCGTGTCTTCATCCGTGACAGCCAAAGGATATTCAATTTTACCGACTTGGTCGAACATAAAGGCAACCGAGCCTGTTTCCCCCAAAGCGCCGCCATTCTTGGAAAAGGCTGTGCGCACTTCCATTGCCGCGCGGTTTCTATTATCCGTATTGGCTTCGACAATGAAGCCGATGCCGCCCGGGCCGAAACCCTCATAACGTATTTCTTCATAGTCATCACCGTCGCCGCCGGCACCTTTATCAACAGCGCGTTGAATATTATCCTTCGGCATGGATTGGCCCTTAGCATTGGCAATCGCAAGGCGCAGGCGCGGGTTCATATCAGGGTCAGGGCCCCCAATTTTTGAGGCAATCGCAATATCTTTTGCCAGTTTTGAAAATAATTTGGAGCGGAGCTTATCCTGACGCCCTTTGCGATGTTGGATATTGGCCCATTTGGAATGACCTGCCATGGCGAGTCCTTTGCACTTAAATTCGACTGTGTGGGGTCATAGCAGATGAGACGCGAGGGGCAAGAGACGGCACGATGAATATTTGCAACGTGTCTTTCATAAAACAGGCACCAAAGACCGCCCCTCCGCCGGGCTAAACGCCCTCGCGACCGGCCTTATTCATTAGGGGGCGTAACAGGCCGATTCACACAGGCGACCGCCGCTCCCTTTTCCGCTATCCGTCATAAAAAAGAGTATTCCCGAGACTTACAACACGCTAGGGGTGGGATGTTGGAGGATAAAAGTTGAACACAGATCATATCGCCGCCTATATGCAACGCGTGCAGAATGTCTATGCCACAGGCGTGACGACGGAGCATAGCTTTCGCCCTGCCCTGCAATTTCTGTTCGACGGTATCATTGCAGATGTAAAATGTATCAATGAACCCAAAGAGGTGCGCGATGTGGGGCGTCCTGATTTTGTTTTCAAACGCAAAGTCGGTGAGAACCATATCACGATTGGCCATTGTGAGGCCAAAGACATCAATAAAGATGTTAGCCCGAAGGGGCTTCGCAGCTACTCTAAGGAACAATTCACGCGCTATAATAAAGGCCTACCCAACCTGATTTACACGAATGGTCTGGACTTTCGCTTTTATGTGAAGGGCGAGTTAGTGCGTGAGATTACGATTGGCGACCTGCTGATGGGCCGGATTGAATCCCGCCCTGACGCCTTCCCCGTCCTCGCCGCGCAACTGACAGAATTTGCGCAGGAACGTTTGCAAACCATTACATCTGCCAAACGCCTCGCCGAATTAATGGCGGGTAAAGCCCTATTGTTGAAAGAAGCGCTTTTCCAATCCCTCAAATTGGACCCCGACCTGATCACAGAATTGGCGGGTCAATATAAGGCGTTCAAAGACCAACTCATCCACGACCTCACCCCCGAAGGCTTTGCGGATATTTACGCGGAAACGATTGCTTACGGCCTATTCGCGGCGCGACTGCATGATGAGACATTGGAAGATTTTTCGCGGCAGGAAGCGCTGGAACTGCTGCCGAAATCCAATCCATTTTTGCGCAGCCTATTTTCCTATGTTGCGGGGCCGATGTTGGAGGACACAATCCGCCGCGATGTTGACGAGCTGGCCGAGATTTTTCAGGCGACTGATCTGCAAAAGCTCTTTGCGGATTTCGGTAGCTTCACCAAACGCAATGACCCGTTCATTCATTTTTACGAGACATTTCTGGCGGAGTATAATCCAAAGAAACGCAAAGCGCGCGGCGTGTGGTACACGCCCGAACCCGTGGTCAATTTCATTGTCCGCGCCGTGGATGATGTGCTGAAATCTGAATTTGGCCTGCCGATGGGTCTGGCCGATACCAGTAAAATCACTGTCGATGTCGAGACGGGCCAAACCAAAACCACTATGCGCAAAAACAAAGCGGGGCGCACGGTTAGCACGACCAAACCCGTGATAGAAAAACGCGAAATGCACCGCGTTCAAATCCTTGACCCTGCGACGGGGACAGGGACATTCCTCGCCGAAGTCATCAAACAAATTGCGCCCAAGATAAAAGATATCGCGCCCGGCAAATGGTCACGTTATGTCGAACAAGACCTTATCCCGCGCATTCACGGGTTTGAACTGCTCATGGCGTCCTATGCTATGTGCCACATGAAGCTGGATATGATGCTCTCGGAAATGGGCTATGTCCCGACTGATAAAGCCCCGCGCCTGTCTGTCTATCTGACCAATTCCTTAGAAGAAGGCGATAAAGAAGTCCGCGACCTGTTCATGGCGCAATGGCTCTCCAATGAAGCCAAAGCCGCCAATGAGGTGAAACGCGACAAGCCGATTATGTGTATTATTGGGAACCCGCCTTATTCTGTGAGTAGTTCGAATAAGAGTGATTTTATCGAAAACCTTGTAGCCGACTATAAAAAGAATTTGAACGAACGAAACATACAGCCTCTTTCAGATGACTACATAAAATTTATCCGATTATCTCAACATATGATAGAAGAAAATGGTGAGGGCATTTTAGGGTTTATCACCAATAATTCTTTCTTAGATGGTAGAATTCATCAACAAATGAGAAGGAGTTTGAAACAGACATTTGATAAAATAAATATCATTGATTTACACGGCAGCACCAAAAAACTTGAACTTTCTCCCGACGGAGAGACCGATAAAAATGTATTCGATATCATGCAGGGTGTATCAATAATTATTGCTTCAAAAAATCGTCCGAAAAAAAATATCTCTGAAACAAAATGTCAAATAAGCCATAGAGATTTATGGGGTAGTCGTCGTACAAAATACGATTCTTTATTCGCAAGTTCTCTTCTCAAATCGAATAGCTCTAAATTAGAATCTGTTGAGCCCTATCACTTCTTTATTCCAAAGAATTTCGAGAATGAAAAAGATTATCAACTCGGGTTTCGTTTGAATGACCTCTTCAAGCTTAACGCATGTGGGCTGGTAACAGCTAGAGATGCATTACTCGTAAATTTCGAAATAGATGGTGCTGAAGAAATATTATCCTCGCTAAAGAACTCAAAATTTGAAGAATTTAAAGCTAAATATCCTGAGATAAAGAACTCTAGAGATTGGACTATAGAAGGCGCGATAGATGACTCAGATTTGGCGGTTGTAAGACCTATTCTTTATAGACCCTTTGATGTTCGCTACCTTCCATATTCTGAGAATTCGAAGGGAGTTCTTTCTTATCCTCGTGGCAATATCATGCGACACATGATTTCAAATGAAAATATTTCAATGCAAATATGCAAACAATTAAGCACTTTTGATTTTCAACATGTAATAGCAACAAATTTAATAACAGATAAATGTACAGTTTCTTTGCAGACTAAAGAAGCGGGATACCAATTCCCCCTCTACCTCTACCCCGAAGAGGGCGAACTGGACCAGACGCGGCGGGTCAATATGGACCCGAAAATTCGTAAGGCGATCGAAAAGGCGGCGATGGGGGTGGCTGTTCCCGCTTCCCCTGTCATTCCGGACAAGCCGCGAAGCGGCGCAGAGCCGGAAGGTCGAGAGACCCGCGCCCAAAGTCACAATCGGTCTAAGTCTCTCGACCTTCCGGGTTCTCCTGCGGAGCCCCGGAATGACAAAATAGGGACGAAACCTGATGAAGTCGCCATTTTCGATTATATTTATGGCGTGCTGCACTGCCCCGCTTACCGCGAGACCTATGCCGAGTTTTTAAAGATTGATTTCCCGCGCGTGCCTTATCCAAGCTCACCCGAGAGCTTTTGGGATATCAGCGCCAAAGGCACGGCCCTGCGCCGCCTCCACTTGATGGAAGACGCCGCCATTGGCGAGACGCCCTATACCTATATCGGGGACGGGGACGACATTATTGAAAAACCGATTTTTGAAGGCGAAGAGAGTGTTGAGGAAAAAGGCATTGTCTATATCAACAAAACCCAAGGCTTTGAAAATGTTCCGCGCCTCGCGTGGGAATTTTATATTGGCGGCTATCAGCCCGCGCAAAAATGGCTCAAAGATCGCAAAGGGCCAAGCTATAATAATAAGAAAGGGCTGTCCACTAAGGATATTCAGCATTATCAAAAAATCATCAAAATCCTATCCGAGACCGACCGGATTATGAAAACCATAGAGATGGATTTGGGGTAAAGCGGCCTTCCCCTCTCTCCACGCGATTTTTTCACACAAAAAACGAAAAAAATCTTTCCTTAACACTTGCAGACTTGCGCACCCTGCCCCACATGGCAGT
>CAYGTR010000026.1:0-22571 GCA_964352855.1 uncultured Algimonas sp.
CTCAAGCTTTGCCCCTTACATTTCGTCCTGATCAATCAAGCCGTCTTCGGCGATTTTCTTTTTGTCAAAATATTCTTTCGCCAATTTAAACACGACCGGAGACAAGAAGATCAAGGCAATCAAGTTTGGCGCGGCCATGAGCCCCGTTAAACTATCTGCGATGAGCCAGAAGGTGGCGACAACCATATTGTCCTCGCCTGTCTCAAAAGACAGCGCATAGGTCGATGCAAACACAGCCAAGACCCAAGCAAAGCGGAAGACAGGAATAGACTTTTCTTTAAAGATAAAGGCCGTGCAACGCTCACCATAATAAGACCAACCGATGATGGTGGTGAAGGCAAAGATCGCGAGGCAGATCGTAACGATATGTCCGCCAAAACCGACCAACACGCTATCAAAGGCCTGCGCCGTCAGCGGCACACCGATCTCACACCCCGGAGGGGTTGATCCGCTTTCAAGCATTTCCAGAATAGCCGGGCTGGCCAAGCAATCTGCTGTCATAACACCTGAGGTAAGGATAACGAGCGCTGTAATTGTGCAAATGATGAGCGTATCAATAATCGTGCCGAGCATTGCAATCATACCTTGGTTGACGGGATCGTTATTTTGTGCGGCCGCGTGGGCGATCGGGGCCGAGCCTTGACCCGCTTCATTCGAGAACAAGCCGCGGGCAATACCTTTTTGCATAGCGAGCATCATAAGTCCGATAGCGATGCCAGTCCCGGCTTCTTGTGCGCCAAAAGCGCCTTTGAAGATCAGGCTAAATGCGGCAGGCACATTCCCAATATTGGCCGCAATCACGATTAAGGCCGCCGATATGTAGAGCACGGCCATGAAGGGAACGAGGCGCGATGCCACGGCCCCGATACGTTTAATGCCGCCAAAAATCACGCCGGCAACGAGCAAGGATAAAACCACAGCGACCCAGCGGGGATCAAAATTATATTGGCTTTGCAAAGCGTCAGCAATGGAGTTGGCCTGCACCGCGTTACCTGTTGAGAGCGAGCCAATAATACCAAAGAGCGCAAAGGCCACGGCCAGCCACATAAATTTTGGGCCAAGACCATTTTTGATGTAATACATCGGGCCGCCGACACGGTTGCCATTGGCGTCAATTTCACGGTAGCGCACTGCAAGCACGCCTTCAGAGAATTTTGTGGCCGTCCCTAAAATAGCCGTCACCCACATCCAGAAGACGGCACCTGGGCCGCCAATCGCGATAGCTGCTGCCACACCGGCGATGTTACCCGTGCCAACTGTGGAAGACAGCGCCGTCATAAGCGCGGCAAAAGGCGAGACATCGCCTTCTTCGGCTTCGCCAGACCGTTTTTTAAAGAGCTGCTTAAAGCCGTAACCAATTTTTAAAAGGGAGAGGAACCGTAGACCAACGGTTAAGAAAAAACCGACACCTAACAATAGGACCATCATGGGGGGGCCCCAAACGATCCCGTTAAACGACTCCATTAAACTATTAAAAGTTTCCATTCTGTATTTCTCCCATCCTCTTTATAAGAGGCCCAGTCTTTATGATTTTGGCGACCATAGGCGAGGCAAATGCTCCCTGCCAAATGAAAAAACATGTTTCCTATGGGTAAATTCGCATTTGCATGGCTTTCGCCCTATTTCGGCGCTTTTCAAATCGGCACGCCCTGATATAGGCAGAGCGATTACATTTAATCTAGGAACGACCCGTCATGTTTGAATATCTTGTACCTCGCGAACCTGATGCGATTATCGCGCTGATGCAGGCCGCCAATGCGGATACAAACCCGAATAAAATCGACCTTGGTGTTGGTGTCTACAAAGATGAAGCGGGTCAGACGACTGTTATGAAAGCGGTGAAAGAGGCAGAGCGGCTGTGGTGGAACGAAGAAGACACCAAGACCTATGTGTCCACCGTTGGACGCGCTGATTTTCGCGAGGCCATGACGGCCATGATGTTCGGTGCTGATAATCCCGTCATTACAGAAGGTCGTGTGGCAACGGCCCAAGCGGGCGGGGGATCCGGCGCGCTTCGACTCGGTGCGGAAGTGATTAAATCTGCGGCACCCGACGCCACAGTTTGGGTCAGCACACCCACATGGGCCAATCACACGCCGCTTATCAGCTCGGCAGGGCTGAAGATGGAAAATTATCCTTATTATAACCGCGAAACTTTGGGCGTCGATTTTCAGGACATGATTGATCATTTGCGGTCAAAAGCCAAAGCCGGCGATGTGGTTTTGCTGCATGGATGCTGCCATAATCCGACCGGTGCTGACCTGTCTCATGCCGAATGGGATATTGTGGCGGATTTCTTGGTGGAGCGGTCTTTGATCCCCTTTGTCGATCTGGCTTATTTTGGCTTGGGTCGCGGGATGGAGGACGATGTTTATGGCTTGCATAAGATATTAGAGATTTGCCCGGAAGCGCTGGTCGCCGCCTCTTGCTCCAAGAATTTCGGGCTTTACCGCGAACGCGTTGGCCTGATCGCTATTGTTACCAAAGATGCTGCGATGGCCAAAATTGCGCAAAGCCAACTTGGCGCCATTCAACGCAAAATTATTTCTATGCCGCCGGATCATGGTGCGGCTTTGGTGGCCCGTATTTTAGGGGACGAGAATCTGCGGGCCTTATGGGTCGGGGAACTCGACGAAATGCGTCACCGTATGCTCGATTTACGTCGTCAGCTGTCTGAAGAATTATCTGTTCAAGGTGCGGAAGTAATGGCGAATGCGGTGAAAGCACAAAATGGTATGTTTTCGACACTGCCTATCTCGAAGGACCAAGCAGAGGCGCTACGCAGAGACCATTCCGTTTATATGACAAATTCGGGTCGCATCAATATTGCGGGTGCAAATAGCGGAAACATCCCGCGCTTGGCAAAAGCGATACTCGACGTTTTATAGGCTTACGCGGGCGTCTTTTAAGCTCACGCGGCTTTGGGCTCAAAGGCATATCCCGCCGAGCGTACCGTACGGATAGGGTCAGGCATTTTCGGTGCGCCGAGCGCTTTGCGTAGTCGTCCGATATGGACATCAACCGTGCGCGCTTCGACATAAACATCACGCCCCCAAACAGCATCGAGCAATTGCTCGCGCGAAAAAACGCGTCCTGGGTTTTTGATAAAATGTTCAAGCAGCCGAAATTCTGTGGGGCCAAGGTGGATGGAGTCTTCACCACGGCGCACGCGAAAGGCCTGCATATCAACTTCGATATCGCCTTGCGTGATAATATCCTGCAACAAAGCCGGACGTGCGCGGCGAAGCAAGGATCGCGTGCGCGCAAAAAGCTCAGGCATGGAAAAAGGTTTTACCAAATAATCATCGGCACCGTAATCAAGGCCTGTGACTTTATCGGTTTCATCACCGCGAGCGGTGAGCATGATAATAGGTGTGCTGGCGGTTTCTTTGCGGCGGCGTAGACGGCGACAGACTTCGACGCCTGAGAGTTTGGGCAGCATCCAATCCAGTAAAATGAGATCGGGTGTGCGCTCTTCTGACATTAACAGGGCTTCTTCACCGTCTTCAGCAATAGCCGTATCATAGCCTTCTTTTGAAAAATTATAATCTAAGAGCGTAGAGAGAGCATCTTCATCTTCAACAATCAGAACATAAGGTTTCATAATGGCGTATTGGGAAGTCTCTACTTAATGAGCTTACTTCCCACCCTTTCTGGCTTCTTCAACTCGCGGATCGCGGATGAGTTGTGTTCCATTGACTGTAAAATAAATGGCTTCGCAGATATTGGTGCATTGATCACCAATGCGTTCAAGATTTTTAGCGGCAAAGAGAAGTGATGCGCAGGCTGTAATTGTGCGTGGATCACCCATCATATATGTCAGCAATTCCCTGAAGATGGAATTATACATTTCGTCAACATCTTCATCGGACAACCAAGCTCTGACAGCCAAATCCGTATCTTCGCGGAGTAAGGCATCCAGAGTTTGAGACAGTTGTGCTTTGACGAGTTTGCCCATACGCGTGACACCCTTGGCTAAACTCACCTTATCTATTTCGTTGAGCGTCAAAGTACGATGCGCGATACCTTCGGCTAGATCACCGACGCGCTCCAGATCATTGGCGACGCGAATAGCTCCCATCACACGGCGAAGGTCAGAGGCCATGGGATGGCGCAATGCCATGATGCGTAATGCATCCTCATCCACATCTTCTTGGAGGTCATTCACAGATTTGTCCTGAGCAATCACCGATTGCGCAAGGTCATTGTCCCGTTTTTTGAGCGACCTAATGACGTCGGATAACATGGTCTCAGTGATACTACCCATTTCAGATAGTTTCGCACTGAGGGCATTGAGATCCGCGTCGTATCCACTCACAATATGATCCGCCAATTTTGACATTTTATCCTCTTTGAAATGTGCCTATGTCACTTTTGTAACATGTTTATGACAGCGTGGCGACATGTCTATGACAATGTTATCCACGTGAGATAACTCATTTGAGCAATTCTGAATCTACGCTTTTATTTGTGACATCACCACAGTAAATTCAGTCCCGCTACCACGTGCACTGCGAATGTAGAGCCCGGCGCGGTGACGGATAATAAGATGTTTCACAATGGCTAAGCCAAGGCCTGTCCCCTTTTCTTTTGAGGACAGATCGCCTGCGATTCGGTAAAAACGTTCGCCTATTCTGGGGAGGTGCTCGCGGGCAAAGCCCGGGCCTTTATCCAGAATTTGAATTTGCCAAACCCCTGTTTCTGATGATGTTTTCGTTAGCTCAGCAATGCGTCGGCTAGGCTGTTCGGGGTCGAGCGCGCTGTCTCGAAACGCCAGAGCCGAAGACCAATCATTGACTGCGGAGAGTTTAATTTTAACGGCTTCGCCTTGAGGCGTGAATTTAATGGCATTGTCGATAAGGTTTAGAAACAGCTGCACACATTCATCCAGATTGGCGCGGGCCAAAGCTTTTTGTGAACCTTCATAAATCAGATTGACGCCGCGTTTATCCGCCAGAGGTTTGACGGCTTCCATAGCCGATTTAATGGCTTGATTTAGATCCGCTGTGTCTTCGGGGGCAATATGTTCGGATTGCTCGATTTTCCGGAGAGATAACAAATCATCAATCAGGCGAATCATGCGCTCGGCTTGCGTTTGCATGATACCTAAAAACTTCTCCCGGGCTTCGGGATCATCCTTGGCGTGATGCCGCAATGTTTCGATATACCCCATAAAAGACGCAATCGGCGTTTTGAGCTCATGTGAGGCATTTGCCAGAAAGTCGGCCTTTTGCATCTGGCTGACTTTGTCTTCTGTAACGTCAAAAATAACGGCCAAGAGATAGCTCTGGCCATTACTGGGGCGAATAAGACTTGCGGTTGTGAGTTGAACGCGCAGATAGCGCTCGGTCGGCGTCAATTTATGAATTTCGACAGCTTGGGTCGTATAACCTGCCTGTGCACGGTTCAACGCCTGCATCATCTCAGAGCCGCGTAAATAGCTGGTCAAAGGTAAGCCGACTTTATCAATATTTGCGAGGTCCTGCGCCCGCACATTGGCGTGAATCACCCGCTTATCTTTATCAATCAGCGCGCAGGCGACAGGGAGGGCGTTCACAACAGTTATCCAACTATCCAAGAGTCGCGTTTTCTTATTATTTTTACCGAGCCTCTCTTCCGCTTTTTGGGATTGCAGTTGAGAAAGCTTACTGATGGCCCAAGCCAAGAGGCCAAAAACGCCTATCGTTATAAGCGTGGGATATAAGGGCGCATCGACGGCAATGCTGAGCGAAATCAAGGCAATAATACCCGCACAGGCTAAAAGACCAAGTTCAGGACGAGACGACATGATTAGGATTAGGCTTTATGAAGCATAAAAAGAACAGCGCTTAAGAATATTTAACACATATATGCGCCATAAACCAGTATGAGGCCCATAGGTAAAGTAGGATAAAAATATATTTTATCTCAAGCAGATGAGGTATATTTAGTCAAAATTTTAATTTTGAGATGAAATTGTCGTCAGCGTCTCAAAAAATTATTGTTTTTCGATAATTGTTCGTTGACTTTCGGCATGTATGAGGATTATGACGTGCCTAAGGAGTATCAGATGTCAATTTACGAAAAAGCTATGAGATGTGTGCCAGCGTCGCGTTCGCTTCTATTGGGGGTCGCGGTCATATCACTGACGGCCTGCCAAACGCTGGGTGGGTTGGGGCCTGACCCTATGGTTGTTGACGCCAAAGCCGAGGTGCCTGTCCAGCCGGATTGGGTCGAGCCCGCGCCGGACGCCTTGCCCAGCACAGATTGGGTGGCTGATTTCCAAAGCGCAGAGCTTGCAGAGCTCGTCAATACGGCGCTAGAAGACAATACAAATATTGGTCAGAGCGCGGCGCAACTGGACGGCGCACTCTCGCGTATTCGGTCCAGCCGCTCGGCATTATTCCCGACCTTGGGTTTAGGGTCATCTGTTTCACGCTCTCGCGGCGGTGTTGATTTTAATGCGGGAAGTACGGTTTACAATCTTAGCCTGAATACCTCTTGGGAGGCTGATCTCTTTGGTCGCATTCGGGATCAAATTAGTTCTGCCGAGGCAGACGTGGCCGCCAGCTCCGCCGACTTGGCCGGTGTCAGACTGTCAATTGCAGGGCAAGTCAGTCAAGCTTGGTTTAATATTATTCAAGCCGATCTCTTGGTTAAATTATCTGAGCGCGACATTGAAACACAAGACCGGGCTTTGCGTCTGACGCAGCGACGTTTTGAAAACGGGATTACCGGGGCCTCTGATGTGCGGTTGGCGCGTTCTGCTGTCGCGAATGCTGAAGCCCTTCAAGCCACGCGCCTTCAAAATCGGGATGCTTTGATCCGCAGTTTGAAAGTGCTTTTGCGTGATTATCCTGATGCTGCCATGGATATTCCGGTCGACCTCCCTGATCTCCCTCAGTTAATGGGTGTTGGAGGGCCGGAATATATTTTGCAACGCCGTCCCGATATTTTAGCCGTCGAGCGTCGTATTGCGGCGGCGGGGCTTGATGTGGATGTGGCCCGTAAAGCGCTTTATCCGCAACTCACACTTTCGGGTTCTGTCTCGGAGCAATTGATTGCCAGACAAGGCGGTTCAGGCGTTGATTTGCTGGACCTCTTTGATTTGCAGGAAATCGCCAAACGTGTGACGGCTTCCTTATCGGCACCCATTTTTCAAGGCGGGCGCTTAAGAGCGCAAATTGAAGGCCAAGAGGCGGTTCTGCGCGGACAGGTGGAAAACTATGTCGGAACTGTGCTAACAGCCTATCAAGAAGTCGAAAATGCGTTAGATGCAGAAGGGCGCTTAGCCGAAAGAGAAGCTGCTTTACGCGTCTCTCTTGATGAAGCGCAGGAAGCAGAAAACCGCTTAGAAGTACGTTATGTTGAGGGCTTGGCGACGATTTTGCAGCTTCTTGACGCCCAATCGCGCCGCTTAAATGCCGAAGGGCAATTGATAAATGCGCGGACTGAACGATTAAACAACCGCGTTCGTATGCATGTTGCACTCGGTGGTGGACAATACGGGGCTGAAGCAACATTCGCACAGCCCGCGCAAACAGGAATATTAGGCATAATCGGCCTATAATTAGGAATTTATAATGTCAGACCAAAATATGATCGGTGGGACCGTTAAGCAGGAGAAATATCCTATCTTTAGGACGATTTTTTTCTCGCTCTTAGCGCTTGTTGGAGCCATTGTGCTGGCACAAGTCATTGTTCAATTGAACAAAAAGCCGGAAGAAAATGAGCGCAGTTTTAACACACTCGCTGTCATGGGTGCACCTGCTTATCGAGATGATGTCCGCTTGACGATACAAACGCAAGGTGAAGTCCGGCCACAAACTGAGATCGACCTTGTCCCTGAGGTTGGCGGAAAAATTGTTTATGTTGCGCCCAACTTTATTGAAGGCGGCTTCTTTAACAAGGGCGACACCCTTGTCCGTATCGATGACAGTAATTCTCAAGTTGCCAAAATTCGCGCGCAAGCCGCTGTTGCGCAAGCCCAGCAAACTCTCGCGCGCGAAATTGCTGAGGGCGAGATTGCGAAAGCTGATTTTGAAGAGCTTGGTCGCGGTCAGCCCAGCGATCTTGCTTTACGTATTCCTCAGCGTCTCCAAGCAGAAGCCGCCTTACAGGCAGCAAAGGCAGATTTACAGAATGCAGAATTGCAGCTTAGCCGGACCAAGGTTGTCGCACCGTTTACAGGGCGTGTCCGGACGAAAACATCAGATATTGGGCAATTTGTAGCCCCCGGCGCGCGTTTAGGGAGTATCTTCTCGACCGATATTGTCGAGGTGCGTTTGCCATTAACGGATGGGGATTTGTCTAAAACGGCCCTACCCATCGCCTTTAATGCCAAGAGCCGAGACGAAGCACCCAAAGTAAAGCTTAAAGGTGTTGTGGGTGGAAAGATTCAAGAATGGAATGGTCATATTATGCGCACGGACTCTACATATGATGTGCAGTCGCGGGCCTTATTCGCCATTGTCGAAGTGGCCGACCCTTACGGCAAGGGTGCCTCACAAAATGGTGTGCCTCTCGCACCCGGTATGTTTGTGGATGCTGACATTGAAGGCAGATTGATGGAAGCCGCCATTATCATTTCGAGAGATGGCCTGCGTCCTCAGGACGAAGTTTATGTCGTCGATGATAAAGGGCAGGCCGAAATTCGGCAAGTTGTGGTTTTAGATACAAATCCTGCGCGTGCTGTTCTTGCCTCAGGCGTCGATGTTGGCGAATTGGTTGTTGTCTCTCCAATGGAACGTTCGCGTATCGCTATGCCCTTGAAGGTGTTGGACGTGAATGATCCGAAAACCGTCATTGTTGACCCGCCTGAGCCCGAATGGATGAAAAAAGCTAAAGAACGCGCATCAGAAAAGAAAAAAGAACGCAGAGGCTTTTTCGGGCGTAATAATAAAGACGAAGATAAATCAGAAGATAAACCGGAAGATGATAAAGAGTCGGACGGCGAGACTTCCGGTGAGGTCGCGAAAGCCAATGCAACAGATGAGTCAGGAGAGTAGCGATGAAAGGTTTAATTGCATGGTTTGTTAAAAACCCCGTTGCTGCGAATCTCATGATGATCTTGATGTTCGCCGGCGGGGCTTACGGCTATTTTTCACTGGACAGAGAATTTATTCCGCAGACGACCGTCAATGGGATGACGGTTTCTGTCTCTTGGCCAGGCGCCAGTCCGCGTGATGTTGAGCAACAACTTATTACCAGGATTGAAGAAGCTGTCGATGGCCTCGACGGCATTGATTATATTGAAAGTTCGGCCAATGAAGGCGGCGGTAGTGTCAATGTGCGGACAAAGCTCAATATTGATTACGAAAAAATGCTTGATCAAGTTAAGAGTCGCGTCGACGCCATTCAAAATCTTCCACCGGATGCGTTTCGACCACAAATTTTCCGTTGGGACGCGCGTGCTGATATTATGTATCTGGCACTTTATGGTGACGTTGATCGCCTAACCCTGCAACGCGAGGCGACTGAATTGCGTCAAGAATTGACGAAACTTCCCGGTCTTCAACTGACAGAGCAAGTTTCTAAAATTCCTGAGCAGGTCACAATTGAGATTTCTGAAGACGCTTTACGCCGTTACAATTTGACATTCACGCAAGTCGCACAAGCGATTTCCGGATCATCTGTCAATCTGTCTGCGGGGAGTGTGGAAACGACAGGCGGGAACCTTCAGTTGCGAGCCCGTAGTTTGGCCAATTCAGAAGATGAATTTGATAAAATTATTGTCCGACAAACTTCTGACGGCGGCACCGTCAGAGTGCGTGATATTGCAACCGTGATCGATGGATTTGAAACAGATAAATTTGATGCGCGGTTTAACGGACAAGAGACGGCAATTTTCCGAGTTGTATCGCCGGATGATATGGACATCACGAAATCAGGCGAAGCCATTCGTCAATTTGAAAAAGATATTGTCGATAAATTACCTCCAAATCTGAAATTCAGTATCTGGTTTGATGGCTCGACTATGTTTGACAGCCGTATGGAACTTATTGGCACGAACGCTCTATCCGGCATGATTTTAGTGCTGATAACGCTTATGCTCTTTTTACGTCCGGCTGTGGCTATGTGGGTAACAATCGGTATCGCTGCTGCCTTTGCCGGGGCTTTGGCGATTGCACCTTCTATTGGCATTACGCTCAATATGATTAGCCTCTTTGCCTTCCTCTTGGTGATCGGGATTGTCGTTGATGACGCGATTGTGGTCGGGGAAAGTATTCACTTCCATGTCGAAAATGGCGTCAGTGGACAGAGAGGCGCTGTTGCGGGCGCTAATATGGTGGCCAAGCCCGTTTGGTTCGCCGTGATCACAACGATCATGATGTTTATTCCGTTTATGCTTCTCACGGGCCCTATTCGCGCAATTACGGCGCAAATTAGTTTGGTTGTGATTGCCGTTCTGATATTCTCGCTGATTGAAGCCTTTTTTGTATTACCTGCGCATTTACGACATCTCAAACATGTTGAACCTAGCAGTAACCGTTTATTACGGTTCCAATACCGGGTAGCCGAAAGTTTAACGACTTTTGCCGTGCGCTATTTCCGTCCTTTGGTAGCAATGCTTATTCGTTGGCGCTACGTCACAGTCTCGGCTTTCGTGGGTTTGTTTGCCATGTCGATGATGTTGTTGACACAAGGTGTCGCGCCAAGTGCCTTCTTGCCTGAAGTTGAAGCTGACATGATTCAATTCAATGCGCGTTTCCCTGAGGGCACAAATTTCGAACGTATTCAGCAAGTTCGCCAACAACTAGATGACGGTATCGCAGAATTTAATGCGAATACGGAAAAAGACTTTGGCGTCGATTGGCCTCTAATTGATAAGCCGGGCACAATCTCCGAAGGGCGTTCTGTCGAAGGATTCCTCGGGATATCGAGTAATCGTCCGGGTATTTCAACGAAAATGATTGCCGATAAATTGGAAGAATATGTCGGCCCCATTCCTGATGCCTTCCGCGTGAATTATGGCACAACAGAAGGCGGCTCCGGTAATGGTGGAGGGTTGTTCTATGGCGTGGCGTCCGCGGACTCAGAGGCTTTGCGTGTCGCGCTATTGGAAATCAAAGAGCAAATTGAAAGCTATCCTGACATTCCACGTGCCTGGGATAATATGGAAAGCTCAGCCAGTGAAATTCAATTCACATTGAAACCCGGTGCGGAGACTTTGGGTATTACGCTGACAGATGTAACGCGTCAGGTGCGCCAAGCCTTTTTCGGTCTCGAAGTCCAACGTCTGCCCCGTAATGGTGAAGACGTGCGCGTTATGGTGCGCTACCCCGAGGCGGCGCGCGAAAGTATTGATAGTCTACAGTCTTTGCGCATTCGCGGCGCCAATGGTGTCGAAGTGCCACTCTTCTCTGTAGCGGATGTCTCCTTTGCTGAAGGCGTCAGCCGCATCAATCGCCGCGACCGAAAACAGGTCAATTATACAGGCGGTCGCGTCCGTGGAGAGCAATCCCGTGTGGCCGAGATTAAAAGCGATATGGAAGAAAACTTCTTCCCGCAATGGGAGCTTCGGAACTCACGGGTGAACCGGATCGAAGTAGGTGACGATCAAATTCAAACAACTCTCATGAAAGAGCTCACATTGTCTGTCGGCGTCATTTTAGGTTTAATGTATGTGCTCTTGGCGATTGCCTTTAAATCCTATGCGCAGCCTTTCCTCATTATGGTGGCACTACCCTTTGCGCTTGTCGGTATGATATTCGGGAATATCATTACAGGCGTGCCTTTTGGCATGTTCTCGATCTTCGGCTTATTTGCTGCGGGTGGGGTGGCTGTGAATGATAACCTCGTCTTGATTGATTACGTCAACAGATTGCGCGCCAAAGGCGTAGGCGCTTACCAAGCCATGTTAGATGCGTGTGTGGCACGTTTCAGACCTATTCTTTTGACATCTGTGACAACCTTTATCGGTATCACGCCCATTTTGTTCGAGACCTCAAGCCAAGCTGAGTTCTTGAAGCCTATGGTCGTAGCTTTGGCCTTTGGTGTCTTATTTGACTTCTTCCTGACCTTGATGTTGGTGCCGGCCATGTATGGTATCGGTGTCGATATCACCCGTCTGTTCCGCGGTTTATGGCGCGGTGAAAAACAGCCGGGTTTTGGCTCGACCTATGACCCCGACGTCATTTTAGCGCTCGAAGATATGGAAATAGACGAAGAGGTTGCGGGTGGCACAAAAGGTAGTGGCGCACCCGTTCCGGCGGAATAAATTTTCACCGTACGGAACTTTACATATAATTAAAACTGGATTTGCCCAACAGGTTTGGGCTAATTCTTACACAAATAAAACACAAATCTGAAATTAGAGGACTGCTCTTCATGTTGAAAATGAAAAACCTGATTATCCCAAGCTTGCTCGCTTTAACAATTGCCGCTTGTAACAATGCGGATGTTGATCCCAAAGTATCTGAAGATGTTGTGGTAACAGCGCCCGCAACAGCAACATTGGGAAAGTTCGGCCTCGCCCTTGAGAACATGGATAAAAGCGTCAAGCCGGGCGATAACTTCTTTCAATATATGAATGGGACGTGGCTGGAAAATACTGAAATTCCTGCAGATAAATCTAGTTATGGTGGTTTTGGTATTTTGGCAGATCTGTCAGAGGAACGTGTCCAAGGCATTATAAATGAACTCTCTGAAAAGACGGGAGACATTACAGCCGATGAACAAAAAATCCGTGATTTTTATAATGCCTTCATGGATGTTGAGGCGATTGAAGCTGCTGGCCTGAGCCCCATTCAGGCTGATCTTGAAAGTATTCGTAGCGCTCAAACGCATGAGGACGCTATGGCACTTATGTCTGACCCCGAGCTTGGCATTCGCTCGCCAGTTGCCTCATGGGTTGGCGTCGACCTTAAAGATAATGAAAATTATATTGTGTATCTCTCACAGTCCGGCTTGGGCATGCCGAACAGAAATTATTATCTCGATGAGGATGAAAAATCTGTCGACTTACGCGCCGCTTATAAAACTTATCTTGAGACCATGCTCGGAGAAGCGAGATTGGATAATGTTAGTGACCGGGCCGATGCGATTTTGGCCTTTGAAACAAAATTGGCCGAAGTACACTGGACTCCTGTGAAACGTCGCGACCGCACACTGACTTATAATAAGCGCGCTCTCGCAGAACTCGGTGAAATGGCGGCAGGCATTCCGTGGTCATCTTATTTTGAGTCACGCGGCCTTGGAGAGCAAACAAGTTTTGTCGTGCGCGAAGTCGATGCCATTGAAGGTACCGCTGCAATCTTTGCCGATGCTGATATGGAGATGCTTCGTGATTATATGACGGTTAGCTTTATCGGAGGTCATTCCGCTTATCTGCCTAAGTCTGTGGATGATGCAAACTTTGCATTTTACAACAAAGCTCTCCGTGGACAGGAAGTGCAACGAGAGCGTTGGAAGCGTGGTGTTGGTCAAATCAACGGAACAATGGGTGAAGTGGTCGGCAAAGTCTATGTCGAGCGTTATTTCCCGGAGAGCTCTAAAGACAAAATGATGGTCTTGATTGAAAACCTGCGAGCCGCCTTCAAAGACGGTCTAGATAATCTCGAATGGATGGGTGATGATACCAAAGTTCAAGCGCAGTACAAGCTCGCGAAATTCAATCCAAAAATTGGGTACCCTGATGTTTGGACGGATTACTCAGACCTGACAGTTGACCGCAATGATTTGATTGGCACTGTGAAAACAGCTCGCGTTTGGAATTGGAATGAAGACCTGTCCAAACTAGGTGGCCCAATTGACCGCGATGAATGGGGTATGACGCCGCAGACTGTGAACGCTTATTACCGCGCGGATTTGAACGAGATCGTTTTCCCTGCTGCTATTTTGCAAGCGCCCTTCTTTGATCCGAATGCCGATGACGCTGTTAATTACGGCGGTATCGGTGCCGTTATCGGGCATGAGATGGGCCATGGTTTTGATGATCAAGGCCGCAAAACAGATGGTGACGGTGTTCAGCGTGATTGGTGGACCGAAGAGGATGCTAAAGGCTTTGAGGCACGTGCCGCAGAGTTAGGCCTTCAATATGACGCTTTTGAGCCGCTCCCGGGCGAGTTTATCAATGGTAAACTGTCTATGGGTGAAAATATTGGTGACCTCACCGGCGTGACGATGGCTTATGAAGCCTATAAGCGCTCACTGGGCGGTGAACCTGCACCTGTGATTGATGGCCTCACCGGCGATCAGCGTTTCTTCTTGGCTTGGGCCCAAATCTGGCAGATCAAATATCGCGAAGAAGCCATGCGGACCCAACTTAAAAACGGGCCGCATAGCCCTGGTGAGTTCCGTGCCAATGGGATCGTTCGCAATATTGATGCATGGTATGATGCCTTTGACGTTCAGCCGGGTGACGCCATGTATCTACCGCCCGAAAAGCGCGTCAAAATTTGGTAGCTTAAAGGCCGATAAATATAACAAACCCGTTTGGTGTCACCTGCATATTCGCAAATGATACAAGCGGGTTTTTTTATGGGCATATCTTGAGCCGCGAAGGACTCTCTGCCATGCGTATATCCAAGGAGAGCATTATGGCAAAAGACTGGGTGTTGGGCATTTTGGGCGGATCGGGTCTATACGATATTGACGGGTTAGATAACCCTGAGTGGATTGAGATAGACACACCTTGGGGGGCGCCATCAGACGCTATTTTATTTGCTGAACTTTATGGTGTGAAATTGCGCTTCTTGCCACGTCATGGACGGGGTCATGCTCTGTCGCCGTCAGACGTAAATTACCGCGCCAATATGGATGCATTAAAGCGCGCAGGATGCACAGATATTCTGTCCTTATCAGCTGTGGGATCCTTGCAAGAACAATATGCGCCTGGCGATTTCGTCTTGGTCGATCAATTTATTGACCGCACCTTTAAGCGCGAGAAGAGCTTCTTTGGTAAAGGCTGCGTCGCGCATGTGAGCGTGGCTGACCCGGTTTGCGCACGTTTGGCTGGCTTGGCAGAGGCAGCCGCCAGGTCAACAGACGTCAGAGTGCATAAGGGCGGCACCTATCTGGCGATGGAAGGGCCGCAATTCTCTACCAAAGCGGAAAGCCATATGTATCGTCAATGGGGATGTGATGTCATCGGCATGACAAATATGCCCGAGGCGAAACTCGCGCGGGAAGCAGAACTGCCTTATGCGACGATCGGTATGGTGACGGATTATGATTGCTGGCATGAGGGCCACGGCAATGTCGATGTCGCAGCGGTGATCGCAGTTTTGATGAAGAATGCCGAGACGGCGCGGGACACTGTCAAAGCGCTTGTCAAGAAAATGTCGGAAACAGAGCGAACCAATTGTGCGCAAGGTATTGAAACAAATCTGGATGTCGCGATTATTACACCGCCTGAGGCGCGTGACCCAAAGCTCATGTCGAAGTTAGATGCTGTCGCGGGCCGATTATTTAAATAATTTATTGGACAATCGTTCCGAGGAAGATTGAGCCAATGATCGTCATCACAATTCCGAGAAAAACAAGGCTTAACATATTTGCGCTCCTTTTGTGCCAGCCCTGACCTCAGAGCTTTTGTGCACCCCAAAGATGGCGGTTTGATGTCCATCCACGAAGACCATTGCCAGCTTTGACGCGGCACCAACCGTCATCATTGCATTCTTCTAGTTTCATCAGAGCGCCGGCTTCAGAGGACGCCACAGGATTTGCGCCCAACTTAGGTTTGGACAAAAGGGTGGTCTCGCCAATCGTCATCACAAAGCGATCACCGGATAAAGCCGGCTTTCGAACCCACGCTTCATCGCCATTTGGATCGCGAACTTTGCGCCACATTTCTGTTTCGGCCACAACAACAAGCGGCAAACCACGTCTTTGATATTGCCAAGCAATCGCGTGGTCTCGACTTGGGCCTGTCCGTCCGTTCACCTTGCCGAATTTCAAACTGACATAACGAGGGACTTCAAATCCTGAAGGGGTTTCACTGGCGGCTTTGCGTAAAAAACTGTCTGTGCGTAAGACCGGAATAGGCTCCGTGACAATACGCAATGAAGCGACCGCAGACGCGTCTTGAACAGCCTCATTATCTTCTGCCGTTTGCGCAAAGGCTGCCCCCATGCTCATCAAGCTGGCGATAAAACTGACGGATATAAGGTGGCCCACAAAGTTCTTATACATAAGGAGCGATTGACCTGATTTTGGTTAATTGCGGGTTAAGAACGCTAAAGTTTCACCAAATTTCACACGCATTGCCCTTGAGTTTTCCCTCGTAAAAGCGCTTAATAATATTAAGAGGATTCCTTATGCGTCAAAAGCCTATTGTCTTTGTTACACGTCGTCTCCCCGATGCGATTGAAACGCGTATGGGGGACTTGTTCGACGCCCAACTTCGCCAAGATGATACACCAATGACGGATTCAGAGCTCAAAGACGCGATCTCTGATTGCGACGTCTTTGTGCCGACCGTGACGGATGACATTACGGCAGAGGTGATTGCCGCTGCTTCTTCGCGCTTGAAATTGATTGCGAATTTTGGAGCAGGGACGGATCATATTGATGTCGCCGCCGCTTATGCCAAGGGAATTACGGTCTCCAACACGCCGGGAGTGCTGACAGAAGATACGGCTGATCTGACGATGGCGCTTATCTTGGCCGTGCCGCGCCGTTTAGTTGAAGGTGATCGGCGGATGCGAGCCGGTGATTTCAAAGGCTGGGGCCCGACGCATATGTTGGGCCACCGCGTGAAGGGGAAATCCCTCGGTATTATCGGGATGGGTCGTATCGGCCAAGCTGTTGCCCGACGGGCACATGCTTTTGGACTATCGGTGCATTACCACAATCGTCACCGTGTTCCCAAAGGTATCGAAGACAGTCTCTGCGCGAAATATTGGGAAGATTTGGATGCTATGATCGCGGCTGTCAATATCGTTTCGGTTAATTGCCCGCTGACGCCTTCCACGCATCATTTAATTGATGCCCGTCGTCTCGCCTTAATGGGAGATACGAGTTATATTGTGAACACATCACGTGGAGAAGTAATTGATGAGGCGGCTTTGGCAGAGGCCTTATCGAAAGGCTTGATCGCGGGGGCAGGCCTTGATGTATATGAAGATGAACCCCGCGCGCATCCTGATTTGATGGATTTACCCAATGTGATTTTAGCACCGCATATTGGTTCGGCGACATTTGAAAGCCGCCTCGAAATGGGTGAAAAAGTGCTCATCAATATTCGCGCAATTATGGATCATCACGCTTGCCCCGACCGTGTTTTGCCACCCGGCGCCCGCCTTTCAATTGCTTCTTAAGGATAAGATTATGACAAAATTTCTAATGACAAGCGTTGCCGCTTTGGCCCTCGCATTTTCTGCAACGGCGCATGAGCATGCGGGAGATAAACACATGGAAAAAGAAGCGGTCAATGCCCCTGATATTTCGACACAGAAACTGGCCGACAACTTTTACATGCTCCTCGGCCCGGGTGGGAATATTGGCGTGAGTATCGGCCCGGATGGGGTTTATGTGATTGATGATAAATTCTCACGCTTCGCAGATCAAATTATTGCCCGCATTGGCGAGCTTTCAGATGAGCCTATCCGCTATGTTTTGAATACACATTATCATGGTGACCACACGGGCGCGAATGCGGAAATGAAAGAAACCGGCGCGACGATCATGTCTCATGACAATGTTCGCAAACGTATGGGCATGACTTTTGAAAATAAAACCTTTGGCCGCACGGTTGAGGCGGTGGATGAAACGCTTTGGCCAACTTTGACGTTTTCTGATACAGCCACGCTGCACTTTAATGGTCAAACCGTAAAAGCGATCCATGTGCCGAATGCACATACGGATGGCGACAGTCTCGTGCATTTTAGTCCCGCAAATATCATTCATATGGGTGATAATTATTTCAATGGCCTTTTCCCTTATGTTGATGTTGACGGCGGCGGCACACTGCAAGGTATGATTGCCGCACAGGAAAAAGCGATTGCGATGTCTGACGACGCCACACAAATCATTCCCGGCCACGGGCCTATGGCAACCAAAGCGGATTTGCAAAAGAGCCGTGATATTCTGGTCGATATTCTCTCCCGCGTGAAAACCGCCAGAGATAGCGGGAAATCAATCGACGAAACCGTCGCAGCTGTCCCGTTGACAGATTATAAAGACCTGGCGTCATTCATAGATGAAGAAAATATGGTGCGCACGGCGTATCGCTCTCTGGAAGCGGGCTAAGCCTATATGTCCTTCGGTTCCCACGCCTATGTGCCGGATCCGCGTAATGAGACCGTCTTTTTTAATGTGAATGGCGCACTTGTACGACGGGAGAAGGCCGTCGTGAATGTCTTTGATTCCGGCTTCATGCTGGGAGACGGCGTTTGGGAAGGCCTCCGCGTGCACCAAGGCAAAGTGGCGTTTCTACAAGACCACCTCGATCGGTTATGGGAAGGGGCGAAAGCGCTCGATATTGATATTGGCCTGACGCAGGAAGAATTGACCTCCCGTATTTATGCGACACTCGCCAAGAATGAAATGGTTGAAGACGTACATATCCGTCTTATGCTGACACGGGGACTGCGCAGCACGCCCTACCAAGATCCGCGTGTTGTTGTGAGTGTGGCGACGATTGTGATTGCGCCCGAGTTTAAAAAGGCTGACCCGGAAACAGCCCGACGCCCTTTGTCGCTTTATACGGTCTCTGTCAGGCGAGGGCGGTCAGATGTCCAAGACCCGGGTTTGAATTCTCATTCTAAAATTAACTGTATCACGGCTTGCATTCAAGCGATCAAAGCTGGGGCTGACGAAGGTCTGATGCTCGACCCGCAGGGGTTTGTGGCGGCCTGTAATTCTACGCATTTCTTTATCGTGCGAAAGGGCGAGGTTTGGACCTCCAGCGGGGATTATTGTCTTGGCGGTATTACGCGCGGGAAAATTATCGACCTCTGTCGTGCAAATGACATTCCTGTCTTTGAAAAGAATTTCTCATTGATGAAATGCTATAGTGCAGATGAAGCCTTCACGACGGGCACATTTGCAGGTTTGGCACCCGTTGGCGAGATTGATGGACGTATCATCGGTCATGGCCAACGCGGGCAAATGGTCGAACGCCTGCAAAAGCTTTATCTTGAGCTTATTCACCGCGACACGTCCGGGTGACACGCATCATTGCGATGTGGTCCGGGCCGCGCAGTCTCTCAACAGCGATGATGCGCAGCTTTGGGTCGCGTGCGGATTGTGGCGTGATGGACGAACCTTTCTTTGCGCCATTCCTCAAAGTTACAGGCAAGGATCATCCCGGCCGCAGAGAGACATTAGAGCGGCACGAAAGTGATCCGCAAAAGGTCGCTGATATGTGTGCGAGCCTGCCAAAAAATAAAGCCTATTCTTTTCAAAAACATATGCCGCACCACATGCTGCCCGACTTTTCTATGGACTGGGCCAAAGATGCGAAGCATTTCTTTCTCATTCGGGAACCGTCGCGCGTGATTGCCTCTTATGTCAAAGGTCGCGCAAGTTTTGATGTCGATGATCTGGGCTTTGCGCCGCAACGACATCTCTTTGACATGCTGACAGAGATACAGGGCGCCCGCCCGCCCGTCATTGAGAGTCTAGATATTTTGAGAGCGCCCGAAATGGCGCTCAGCGTATTATGCGAGGCAATTGATATCCCTTTCGATCCCGCCATGTTGTCATGGGAGGCAGGAATGAGGCCACAAGACGGCGCATGGGCGCCTTATTGGTATGAGTCTGTTATCAACTCGACAGGTTTTGCGCCGCCCCCAACATCACAACCGAAAATCCCGCGCTATCATAATTCTGTCGCGCGTCTGTGTCAGAAAGATTATGACATCCTCGCGAACCATAAATTACAGTTTTAACCTCTGATTAACCATAGCACGTATTTTTTGACGGGCTTCGCCTGTCAGGGGCAATGTGTAGAAAACAGGTTGGAAGGCTGACATGAGAGACTCTTAATAGGAGTTTTGATATGAAAAACCTTACCCTTAAAACGATTGCAACCGCAGCTATTATCGGTGCATTTGCGCTTCCAAGCCAAGCTTTTGCGGCGTGTGGCCAGACTAATGGGTCTTTTTCCGTGAGCTGTGAACGTGGTGTACAGGTCTATCGCCACAATGCGAAATCTGCTGTTCCGACGACCGCCATGAATTATATTCCACAAAATCAATATGCGGCTGATAATCGTCGTGCAGATGTGGCTTTGCAATTAGAAGCCCGCCGTATTCGCATTGAAGAGAAGAGACAAGCGGCCGAGGAAAGTGATCTTATTCGTACACGCCGCGGTTTTAACCATCGCGCTTCGTCACAACGCTTCGTTGCTTTTGGTGGTGATGTACGCACCAGCCGCTTTAACCGCGCCCGCGTTAATTACTAAGCTCAATATAATTACAGCGAATTGAGCCTCGCCTTGAGCTGGGCTTATTTTTTGCAAGCAGGGCATTCCGGATCGCGTGTGAGCTTGACGGTGCGGCTCTCGCCTGTCAGCCCGTCATAGAGCCATAAGCGCCCGGTTAAAGTTTCTCCTGCGCCTGTAATATGTTTCACGGCTTCTAAGGCCATCATACTCCCGATAATACCTGCCAACGCTCCAACCACGCCGATTTGTGCGCAGGTCTCTGCATCGGGGGGAACGTCCGGAACAAGGCAGCGATAGCACGGCCCTATGGCGTCGCTCGGAAAGAGGCTGACTTGTCCGTTAAAACGCCCAAGCGCACCCGAAATCAATGGAATGCCTAGAGACAAACAAGCATCATTTGCGGCATAGCGCGCTTCGAAACTATCCGTCCCATCCAAGACAAGATCATGGCCACTCAATAAATGCGCAGCATTGGTTTTCGTCAGGCGGGTCTGAACGGGCGTCGGTATAACATCCGGATTTAGTTTAATCAGCTTATCAGCCATGATGGCCGCTTTGGGCATACCTCGGTCTTTATGCACAAATTGCACTTGGCGTTGCAGGTTGGACGGCTCGACGACATCGTCATCAATTATGGTGATATGGCCGAACCCTGCCGCTGCCAGATACAGCCCCGCAGGCCCGCCCAAACCACCTGCGCCAATAAGGACAATCTTAGCGCCCAGCAACGCAGCTTGACCTGCGCCGCCGACCTCTTTGAGCATGAGGTGACGGGCATAGCGTTCAACTTGGTCGGGCCGCATTTAAAGCTTAGTCGAAAAGTGGCGTAGAAAGATAACGCTCCGCAAAGCTCGGGATGATCGTGACAATTCGCTTGCCGCGCATATTCGGGCGCGCCCCGACGATAAGGCTGGCTGCGATGGCTGCGCCGGATGAAATACCGACGGGCACGCCATCAATCGCGGCCACATGTTTGGCCGTGCCAAAGGCGGCGTCATTATCTATTGTAACAACATCATCAATCAAATCGGTATTTAAGACATCGGGAATAAAGCCCGCGCCAATACCTTGGATTTTATGAGGGCCTTTTTCACCCTTGGAAATCATGGGCGAGCCAACAGGCTCCACTGCGATAATTTGGATATCAGGATTTTTCTCTTTGAGGAATTTACCTGCGCCCGACAACGTGCCGCCGGTGCCGACGCCTGCGATAAAGGCATCAACTTGTCCGTCGCAGTCGGCCCAGATTTCCGGCCCTGTTGTGGCATAATGAATGGCAGGATTAGCAGGATTGACGAATTGTCCGGCTTGCACCGCGCCGGGCGTGGCGGCACAAATTTCATCGGCTTTCGCCATGGCGCCGGGAATGCCGCCTGCGGCTTCTGTCAGCACCAGTTCCGCGCCCAGTAATTTCATCATCTTGCGACGTTCAATCGACATTTGTTCCGGCATGACAAGGATGGCTTTATAGCCCTTGGCGGCCGCGGCGAAAGCGACACCGATACCGGTATTGCCTGAGGTCGGCTCCACAATTGTGCCGCCGGGTTTCAGCTTGCCGGATTTTTCCAAATCTTCGATCATGGCAATGCCGATACGGTCTTTGACCGAGGCGATGGGATTAAAAAATTCGAGTTTATAGCAGAGGTCAGCCGGAACACCCTCCGTGATACGGGGGAAGCGCACAAGCGGCGTACCGCCCATCGTGTCCATAATGCTGTCATAAATTTTTCCGCGCGGGGCCGATGCCATAAATCTCTCCTGAATATTTATTCCCATCATATGGGACGCCGCGGCAAAAGTGAAAGGCTAATGGATAAATTCAATTCGCACCTTATATAGAGCCTATGATCGACGATCTTTATAACACGGATATTTTGGCGCTGTCCTCGACGCTTCGTAATGAAACGTTGAACCCTTTTCACGGCACATCTCGCAAAGTTTCCAAGCTCTGTGGCTCTTGGGTCGAGATTGATGTAAAACGGGAGGGCGATGTTGTGAGCGAAGCCGCGTTGCGTGTTCAAGCCTGTGCCTTGGGTCAAGCGAGTGCCGCGATTTTAAAAGAGAGCATTGTCGGGGCGACATTTGAAGAATTAGTGGATGCCAGAGACGCTTTGCGCGCGATGCTCAAAGAAAATGGCAAGTCACCGACAGGCCGATTTGAAAAGCTCAAACTCTTAAAAGGCGTCAAAGCCTATTCCGCTCGTCACACCTCCACGCTTTTAGCGTTCGAAGCGGCGGTGGAGGCTGTAGAGATAGCGCT
>CAYGTR010000026.1:22671-41409 GCA_964352855.1 uncultured Algimonas sp.
CAATATATGGTGATGATGAATTATAAGGGCGATGGGCAAGACGTGTTTCCTTATGTCGACCCCAAAGACCCTTATGTCTTTGATGTGTCCAAACTCGCGCAATGGCAAATTGTGTTTGATTACATGGACAGCAAAGGCATTGCGAAAAACTTCCTCTTTCTGGAAACCGAAAATGAAAGCTATTTCGAAGTCGTCGACGGCGTTGAAATTGGCAAGGACTTCGCCGATAGCCGCAAGCTCTATTACCGCGAAATGGTCGCGCGCTTTGGTCACTCTTTAGGCCTCGTTTGGAACCTCGGCGAAGAGCAAGGGGTTGTCGGCAATTCAGGCGAAGACCCTTATCGCCAACCGACCTCTGTCGAACAACGGCGTCAGTTTGCACAATATATTCGCGATCTTGACCCTTATGACCATGCTATTGTCAGCCATAATTGGCCGGATGGTGAGGAAGAGCATTACGGGCCCTTGCTGGGTGAACCAGCCTTTTCCGGTATCTCGCTCCAAGCGCATCACAGCTATTTCGAAAAAGCGCATGAATGGACGCAGCGCTCAAAAGAGGCAGGGCGTCCTTGGGTCTTTATGGTCGACGAGCCTTTGGGTTGGGAATTTGGCGCCCAACCGGACGCCGATGTTGAAAGCCACAATCGCGCCATAGAAGGTGTCTTATGGCCTGCGCTTATGGGAGGGGCGTCCGGTGTGGATTGGTATTTTGGGTGGCAGAATAATGCGCCGACCTCTGATCTCTCCAATGAAGACCAACGCACACGGCATGACCTTTGGGTCGCGTCCGCGAAAGTTCGAAAGTTCTGGGAAGAGACTTTTGATCTTTCGAGCTTGGACGCGACAAAGTCAGGGGATGATATCATCATGACGGGCTTGGATAAGCAGGGACAGCCAATAACCTTGACCGCCCAACGAAAAACACCCGTCATTCCCGAAGGAGAAGGACATAATCCGTGGGAATATGATTTGGTCTCACTGAGCTTAGAGCAAGGTGGAAAGACCCGTATTTTAGACCCCATGAATCCAAGATAACAACGCGCATAAAAAAACACCCTCGAAGGGGTGTTTTGAAAGTGATTAGACAGTGACGCTTTATTTGACGGCGTCTTTAATATCGCCGACGGCATCTTGTGCGTGGCCCTTGGCCTTTTGAGCTTTGCCCTTAGCCTGCAGTTCTTTGTCATCCAGCGCTTCGCCGGCTTTTTCTTTAACTGTACCGGCAATCTTATTGGCGGCGCTTTTAATGTCTTCTTTTTCCATTATATAACTCCTTTCTGATTAACTACACTTAAACTACTCTTGAGTGGGCGCTTTGTTCCAAATTTAATTAAAATTATGTGAGGCTGGTGAACCCGCAGACCTCCTGCTTTAACGCAGCTTTACCCTTGCTATTCCTTGTTCTCGCGCCTATACGCGCCGCGATTTCACAGGTTTTTCCAAGCCTTCATGAGATCAGCGCGAACCAAGTGGTTTTCCAAACCCTTTTCTCGTTTTTCACTGACGCCCGGATTGGCCGGGCTAGTCCGTGGGCCTGATATAACAGCGACCCATTGGCAGGACCTTATTTTGGAGATCCACCCCATGAGCACAGCTCAAACAATGAACCCAACGATGGACGATTTTGCGTCCATGTTCGAAGCCTCTTTTGAAACAAATTCAATGGAAGAAGGCTCAGTTATTAAAGGTGTCATCACCGGTATCGAAAAAGATGCTGTCATCGTTGACATCGGCCTAAAAACAGAAGGCCGCATTGATATTCGCGAATTCCACACACCCGGTGAAGAATTTGCACTTAAAGTCGGCGACGAAGTCGATATCTATCTTGAGCGTATTGAAAACGCCCTTGGTCAAGCCGTTCTCTCACGCGACAAAGCACGCCGCGAAGAAAGCTGGATTAAAATGACGAAATTCTTTGAGACCGAAGAGCCCGTCAAAGGAGCAATTGTTGGCCGTGTCAAAGGCGGCTTTACAGTCGACCTCGGTGGTATCAACGCCTTCTTGCCTGGTTCACAAGTTGATATCCGTCCTGTGCGTGACGTTGGTCCGTTAATGAATGAGACACAGCCTTTCATGATTTTGAAAATGGATCGCTCACGCGGAAACATTGTGGTTTCACGCCGAGCTATCCTTGAGGAAAGTCGTGCGGAACAACGCGCAGAGCTTGTCGGTCAATTGGCTGAGGGCGAAACACGCGAAGGCATTGTCAAAAATATCACGGATTATGGTGCGTTCGTTGATCTTGGCGGTATTGATGGTCTTCTTCATGTGACTGACATGAGCTGGCGCCGCGTTAGCCATCCTTCACAAGTCTTGACGGTTGGTGATACGGTTAAGGTTAAGATCGTACGTATCAATCCCGATACACAGCGTATCTCTTTGGGTATGAAACAGCTGCAGGAAGATCCGTGGAACATCGCCGCTGCGAAATACACGGTCGGTTCACGTCATACGGGAACGGTCACAAATATCGCGGATTACGGTGCATTTATCGAGTTGGAAGAAGGCGTTGAAGGTCTTGTCCATGTCTCTGAAATGTCTTGGACAAAGAAAAACGTGCATCCGGGTAAAATCGTATCAACATCACAAGAAGTCGATGTTGAAGTCCTCGAAGTGGATCAAGAGAAACGCCGTATTTCGCTGGGTATCAAGCAAGTACAGGACAATCCTTGGGATAGCTTCGCAGAACGTTTCCCTGTCGGTTCAATAATTAAAGGCGAAGTTCGCTCTGTGACTGAGTTCGGTCTGTTTATCGGTCTGGACGGCGACATTGACGGTATGGCGCATTTGTCTGATCTCTCTTGGGAGAAATCAGGTGAAGACGCCCTTCAGGATTACAAAAAAGGCGATGAAGTCGAAGCCAAAATCCTCGAAGTTGATATTGAGAAAGAGCGTATCTCTCTCGGTGTGAAGCAACTTGTTAAAGACACAATGCCAAGCGGCGGCGCAGCAGGTGCTAACCGCGGCGCGACTGTCACGTGTACTGTTAAAGAAGTAAACTCCGGCGGTATCGAAGTCGTCTTCGGTGAAGACGGCGCAGAAGCGACAGCCTTCATCCGCAAGGGTGATCTGTCCCGCGAGCGTTCAGAGCAACGTCCGGAGCGTTTTGCTGTCGGTGATAAGGTCGATGCCTTGATCACACGCGTTGACCGTAAGACACGCACATACTCACTCTCTATCAAAGCGCTTGAAATCGCTGAAGAGAAAGAGGCTGTGCAACAATACGGGTCTGCCGATTCAGGTGCCTCTTTGGGCGACATCCTTGGCGCCGCGTTGAAAAACAACGATTAAGGTTGAGGCCAAATCTTTATATAATTTGAACCCGCTCCTCGGAGCGGGTTTTTTAGTATCCAGTTTTTAGGCCTCGCTTTTCGAATCCGCTTGACGTGACACGGGTAGAAAGCGTTATATAAGATATGCTTAGATCTGAACTCATTGACAAACTCCATGACGACAACCCGCATTTGACGCGTCGTGATATGGAGAGGGTGGTCGCGGTCGTGCTCGAATCCGTCACACAAACTTTAGAGCGTGGCGCACGTGTCGAACTTCGCGGGTTTGGTGCTTTTTCCGTGCGTCACCGCAAAGCGCGCGCCGGTCGTAATCCACGTACAGGTACAGATGTATTTGTTCCGGAAAAGCATGTTCCGTTTTTTCGTACGGGCAAGGAATTACGCGAAAAGATTGACGCTTCACGCGGCTAAATAGTCGACATTTACCTGAAATTTACCATATTGACGCACTACGGCCTGCGTGCATTATTGCATTGGGGAAGGGGTATTTGCCCCGGTTAATCTTAGAAGGGTAAAATTATGGGAATGATTTCAGAATTTAAAGAATTTGCGATGAAGGGCAACCTCGTCGATATGGCCGTCGGCTTTGTGATGGGCGGGGCGTTTGCAACAGTTGTCACCTCTTTCATTAATGACGTCTTTATGCCGCCGCTCGGTAAAGTCATGGGCGGCGTTGATTTCGGTAATATGAAATATGTGATTCAAGAAGCGGCTATGGGGCCGGACGGTGCCGTTCTGACAGAAGAAGTCGCAATTCGTTTTGGGTCTTTCATCAATGCTTTCATTTCTTTCTTAATCGTCGCCTTTGTCATGTTCATGATTATTAAAGCTATGAACAAAGCCAAGAAAAAAGAAGAAGAAGCGCCTGCTGCGCCACCCGCCAACGAAGTGCTTCTAGCTGAAATCCGTGACTTAATGGCGAAACAAGTCAAATAAGTCTTTTCAGTCATTAATGTAATCAACCCGCTTTCCCTGAGAGCGGGTTTTTTATTATTTACCTTGCAATGATTTCGTCACTTTAAGTTCCAAACGTCGTATTTCTTGCGTAATAGCACGACGGTTAAGCTGCATATTAAACCAGAGCTTGAGCGCGATTTGAGCTGAATTTAATAAAATTGCAAAGGTCGCAAACAGAATTTTTTCATTTGTGGTTTCGACTTGAAAAAGCTTCCAAAGGCAAAAAATAAGCAATCCACTTGTCAATATAGCTCCAACCCAAGACGCGATGCGTAGTCCGCTACCTTGTCCCCGTAGGCTACTGAAGGCCGTTTTATAGTAGCCCTTTTCATCAATACTATCATTGATAAAAGCCTCATCTTCTTCGCTTAATAATTTTTTTAATTCTGTATCAAAATCAGTCATTTTTTATCTCCATTTGGGGGTTTTCATAAGCGTCTTTAAGTTTGGCACGCGCCTTAAAAAGGCGGGATTTTATTGTGCCGAGCGGTACGCCAAGGGCGTCAGCTATTTCTTTGCCGGTGAGGCCGTCAACATAGAATAGGACTAAAATCATTCGGTCTGACTGCGATAAAAACGCCATGGCTTGTTTCAACGTCAGCGCGTCTTCTATCGTTGTCGAAGGTGTCGACTGAGGGTTTTGTCCGGCACGGTCTTTTATCTCTCGATGATGCACGGCCTTTTGAATGTGGTCGACGCTGCGCCGTCGGACAATTGTATAGGCCCAAGCCGAAAACCGTCGTGGATCTTCTAATTTATGAATATTTTTGGCGATGGTGATGGCGACGTCTTGCATCACATCTTGGGCCTCATCTGCATTACGCGTGAGCCGCCGTGCCAAACGTAAGAGCTTCGGGTGCCAACGTTTATAAAGAAGTGTAAAGGCCGCCCGGTCACCATGAACAGCAAGTGTCGCCTGATAATCATCCAAAGCTTTGGACACATGTTCATGTGAATGTTTAGAGGCCACGCCCATCCTTATCATCTCTTGATGCTCTATAGTCAGCTGTTTTGAGCAAAAGGTTCAGATAAAAATAATCATCTCGACGGTTTTGATGCCACCATTGCAATATTTACAGCAAAGCATAATATCTAAATTATGATAAAATACCTCACCGTCAGTTTGCTCTATCTGATTTTTGCGTTATGTTTGACGCCTGTAGCGTCAGCGCAAGCCATTAAACCCCTTCAAAATCTCGCAGAAACAATTGTCGAGGAAGACAAGCTCGTGGCTTTGGCCATCAGCACCTATCAAGTGGGAGATGACAATAATCTGATCACAGAAAAGGCGGCCGCTGGTCTGCGTGTCGCCGGGAATGAAGACAAGGTTTCGCTGAATGATATGTGGCATATCGGCTCTTGCACAAAAGCCATGACGGCCCTGCTTTATACGGATGTGATGAAAGACAAAGGCCTGTCTCTCGACACGCCGGTGGCCGATATTTTCAAAGGCAGCGTTGATGTGATTGATCCGGCTTGGAACACAATCACCATAGAAGATCTTCTCACACACCGCGCCGGTATTAAAGATCTGGGCGCAGGCTGGATGGTCGGCCGTCTATTTGATCAGAGTCCTTTGCGAGAACAACGTCTTGAGACGGCGGCTGCAATTTTGGGCGAAGCCCCAAAATTGCAGATAGGCGAATTTCAATATTCCAATTTCGGCTATATTCTTGTGGGCGCCGCCATTGAAACTTTAACAGGACAAGACTGGGAAGAGGCCATGCGTGCAGGCTTGCCAGGGCGTCTGATGGGCGAAGACGGGTGGGGTTACGGCCCGCCGCAGGGCGCGCAACCCGAAGGTCACCGTAAGGCTCTGTTTCGCAAAAAGTTTAAATCTGTTGGGCAACCTTTAAACGGTGCCGATAATCCGAGAGCCCTTGGCCCGGCGGGGACGGTGCATGCCACCCATGATGCGTGGGCCAATTTTGCTTTGGCGTTTTTGCCCGGAGAAACTGCCATCCCTGAGCCAATCAAAGCCAAGCTTCTGACATCACCCGAAGGGGGTGATTATGCGTTGGGATGGGGAATTTCAGAGACAGAAGAAGATGGTATAATTTATACCCATTCGGGGTCTAATACAATGTGGCTCGCACAAATCACGGTCATCCCCCAAAAACGCGCCGTCGTGATCGTGACCACGAACACCCCATTAGATCAATCCCGCGATGCCGTGAGAAAAGCCTCACGCGAAGCTGTTGCAGGTTTAAAATAATATCCGCCTGTCAGGCGCTCTATTGCTTTCAAGCCCCGGCTGTATCTTCAACAATACCCATGGCGTCTTTGGCGATAGTTGTGACTGACACATAATCCAATTTGCCTGTTCCCAGAACCGGTAAAGCGGCGATGGAGATAATTTTTTTGGGTACTGATATCTCCGGCACGCCGTGGGTTTGCGCCCATGTCAAAAGCTCATGCCGTTTGGGGTCGGGATGATCCGTGACAAGAATGATTTGCTCGCCTCTTCGCGGATCCGGCACAATAGCGGCCGCATGCATGTAGTCGGGCCATACCGCAGAGGCGCAGTTCTCGACGACATTCAAAGACACCATTTCGCCGCCGATTTTGGCAAAGCGTTTGATGCGCCCGCGAATGACATAATAGCCTTCTGTGTCGACCGAGACGACATCCCCCGTATCGTGCCATCCTTCGGGGAGAGATATAATTTCTCCGGGGTTATCTGAGGAAATATAGCCTTTCATAATATTGGGCCCGCGGACGAACAGACGACCGGCATCTTCTAACCCCTCCACCGGCTCCAGACGCGTTTCAATGCCCGGTAACATTTTCCCGATTGTGCCCGCGCGAATATCGCCGGGCTGGTTCGCGGCTAAGACAGGTGCACATTCGGTGACGCCGTAGCCCTCCAGAACCTCAAAAGAAAAGCGCTCTTCCGCTGTTTTTCGCGTTTCATCCCGCACACGCTCCGCGCCGCAAACTGCAATACGCAGAGAGTTTAACCCGCCATCGGCACTGGCGCGCATATATTGTTGCAGGAACGTATCTGTCGCGAACAAGACCGTTGAGCGCGTTTTAAATATCCGTTTTGCAATGGTCTTGGTTTGTAGCGGTGAGGGGTGCAGCACCACGGGATACCCCCCAAAAATAGGCCATAAAGTGCCCGCCGTCAGGCCGTAACAATGAAAGGTCGGAAGCGGATTAAAGAAGATATCGCTCTCTTCTAACTCCACATGTTCCTCTATTTGTTCGATATTCGCGAGGATATTGGCATGGGTCAGCACGACGCCTTTTGGATTGCCTTCGGTGCCGGAGGTGAACAAGATTATCGCCGTGTCATCCGGCGAAGCATAGGGCGTAAATATCTTGGGAAAGATGGGCCCTAAGACCGCGCGCAACTTTCCAGCCAAGCCAATCTCTTCTCGCATATCTTCGAGATAGATGACGTTCACCGTTTCCGACAATTCAGAAATGAGAGCGGAGAGGCCTGCGACTTCGATAAATTTATGGGCGGTCACGACTGTTTTTAGGGGCGCTGTCTTTGCTGCAGCTTTGAGGTTTTTTATACCTGCGGTGAAATTGAGCATGGCCGGAGTTCGCCCTGCCGCAAGGATAGACAAGAGCGCGATGACCGCACCTGCACCAGTGGGTAGGAAGATGCCCACGGTTTCATCCGGGGCGGTAATTTTGTGCAAAGGCGATGACAGCGCAAAGGCCGCTTGACGCAGATCGGCATAGCTCAATTGCCGTCCATCTCCGTCCGTAACAATTTTCTTTTTGGGGCCGTGCGTTTTGCATGCCTCAAGAAAGGCTTCAAACACATTACGCCGAATACGGCGCTGGGCGCGTTTGGATAAGTCTTGTGACTTTAAAAATTGTTCTTCCACCTCACGCCCCTTTTGTCTTTATTATGATCTGGGTGATCGCGCTTAGTGTCTTCATTAACGCAAAATCAAACGGGGTGCAAAAGGCCTTTTAAAAAGACTGAAAACGAAAGATAAGAAAACAGGCGCGCGACTTGAGGCTTAGTGCCCCCAGCGCGCCTTATATCCGCGGGAGTCGATATGTATGAACGGGCCATGCGCGGCATTGGCTCCGTAAACGCCGATCCCGCCGCCTGCAGGCCAATTGCGCCCGCCCTTTTCCGCCAGGCTCTCTGCTAATCTGGCAAATTCGCGGGCATCATCCTTGTCGATTTTACCATCCCCGTTCAGGTCATCCATATGACCGTCCCCGTCCCCGTCAATCCACACATCTGCGGCACCGCCATATAAATGTCGGGAGGATGTGGTGCGATTACCGATAGAGCGATTATAATAGGGGGTTCGAAATCCACTCATGACGTGAAGGCTGTCCGCTTTCCAACCCTTATCATTCGCCGCCTCTAAAAGCGTTTCCAACTTAATAAGGGTTTGAGGACGAATAAGCAGATAGGTTGGATTATGCCCCGGCTGCTGTTTGCAGATAAATTGACCCAAGGTGAAACTAGGAGAGATATTTAAATCTGCAGGACCATGAGACAGGTCTATAAAGCCTTTGGGCTCGGCATAGGTTGAAAGGCCTTTGAATAATGTTGTTCGATACTCTCCGATTTTATAACCGTTTAATGTGGCATTTTCGCTATTTTTAAAAGGCGTCAAAACAAAGACTTGCAACGCAATTGTCTCGCCGTTTTTCGTAAAAGTAAGTGTGTGGCGTCCCGGTTCAGCGGGCGCTTGCCACTGCCATGTTGGGCCTGAAGCTTTGAGTAAGCCGCCCGAAGCCTCTGCTCCGGCGTCCGTTCGAATGGTAAGAACCTCTGACGGCATGACAGAGGTTGTCAGGGTGGAGAGGTCCGTTGTCACACCTTGAAACGAAAGCGTGAAACCGGCCTTTCCGGAGGACTTTGCGAGTGTCGGGCTAGGAAAAGCAAAAATGAAAGCGCCACATATGAGTATTGACGCAATGAATTTCAGAGTTCCCATATGGGTGTCATTCCTTTGAGCAAGAATTAAATTATGCGGGGTTTAGAATTTAATCCGGACAGGACTTTCCCGTCTCGGTCGTAAATATCATCAAGATAGCGCACGCCGTATTCACCTTCATTCACAGCTGTGAAATAGAGGATATGAACGGGCACAGGCTTGGTTAAACTGACACGTGTTTCCTCTCCTGTCGCCACGACTGTATTAATACGATCACGTGTCCAATCCGGCGTTTCGGATAATAACCAGGCTGATAAATCAAGCGGGTTTTCCGTGCGCAAACAGCCTGAGGAAAAGGCCCGTTGCCTTTGCGAAAACAGACCTCGTGTCGGGGTATCATGCAGGTACACATTATGCACATTCGGGAACATGATTTTCACTTCACCCAAAGCGTTGAGATCGCCGGGACGTTGGCGAATGCGGTAAGGGAAATTACTGGGGCTGACACTGTTCCAATCAATAGAAGATGACGGGACGACTTGTCCTTCACGGTCGAGAATTTGAAAGCCTAGGCGTTCCACGGCACTGGGGTCTTTACGAAATGTCGGAAGCTTATCACGCGTTGCCAGTGATCTCGGCGTTTCCCACCACGGGTTAAACACGAGATATTCCACCTGATCCGAAAACACGGGCGTTTTACGATAAGGCTTGCCTACAATCGTCAAGTGAGAGCGCTCCACAACGCCGTTATTCCAAGCGGTCACGTTAAAGCCGGCAATATTTGCGCGAAGATGACGTTTTCCCAGATCATCAGGCAGCCAACGCCAGCGTTCCATATTTACGCGTATTTGATTTATCTTTCCCTCAAGCCCTCGGTTGAGCGCAGCTAATGTCGCCGGGCCCACAGCCCCGTCCGCGTCCAGTTCCATATCGGCCTGAAAACGCTTCACGGCGTTAATTGTTAGAGTGTCCATCACATTATTATCGGGGGCCGCATCGAGATAAGAGAGCTCAAATAATCGCGTTTTTAACAAGGTTACCCGCGTATTTTGCATATTCAGCTTCAGCGTCTCGCCGGGCCCGATAATCGTTTGCGCTGTTGCCGCTTTGGTTCTCAGCGCGGCAAGCTCAGATTTTAAAGCGGCATAGCCCTGTTGTTTAGGCGCGAATTTCTCAAGGCTGATGGCAATAGTATTATTCGCCAATGCTGAATTTAGTGCTGCGCTCAGATCAGCTTCTCGCCGCCCTGCTGTCCAATCAGGCTCAACAGAGGTCGGGTTCAGCTTGCCGTAAAGCATATGTGCTGCCGCAGAAAACCAAGCATCCGTCGCCAAACGGTCTCTGGCCTCAGGTGATAATGCGTCGTTTTTTAAGGCGTCCAGATGATAGTCGCTCGGGGTCAATCCGTGTGCATAGAGGCTGTCCAAGGCGTCAATAAGCGATTGATATTGGCCGGGTTCTGTCCAAATTTGATTTGAAGCGGAGCTTGCGTAAAATTGAGATGTTGCGAGCGGTGCGTTAAGCGCAGCGGTCTGCGCCCAAACAGGGCCAGCGTAACTCGCAACAGACAGTAATAATGCGAGATATAATTTTTTCATGAGGAACCAAATTCGGGAAAATACCCTTTTCAGAATGATATCTTATTTCATTCGGATTCAAACTGATATTTTCAGAGCGGTAAGGCGGCGATTATTTTGAAGAGTGGCCTGTGAAGGAGTTTTAATCAAATTCGAAATCAGGCAGATCTTTCAGGGCTTTTTTCAGGGCTTTCCCCCAACCCGTCGAAATGTGTCGCACATATTTATTGTCTGTTCCGAAGCGCTTTTCTATTCCGACTTTCAATGCGTCAGTTTCATAGGTCATCAGGTCTATCGGCAAGCCAACAGATAAATTCGCTTTCATCGTCGAGTCGAACGAGACAAGCATAAGCTTGACGGCCTCCTCAAAGCTCATATCGGCATCTTGCGCCCGAACAAGAATGGGTCGCCCATATTTCGTTTCGCCAATTTGGAAAAACGGTGTGTCATCTCTCGCTTCGATGAAATTACCTTCAGGATAAATCAGGAAAAGACGAGGGGGCATACCCGCTATTTGCCCTCCCAATATGAGGGTCGCATTAAAAGAGGCTTCCGCCGATTGACCGGACTCCGAATTGGCCTGAATCACTTCTTTCAATGTGTCGCCAACCAACCTTGCAACTTGGAACATTGTGGGGGCAATCATGATGGAGGGATTACGGTCTTCGGGAATTTTTGAACGCTCATCCAACAGGCTGATTAAGGCTTGTGTGGTTGCAAGATTGCCTGCTGTCATAAGGGTGATCACGCGTTCGCCTTCGACGCTCCAGCTATGCATTTTTTTGACTGTGGCGATGTCATCCACACCCGCATTGGTGCGCGTATCGGACATAAAAACAAGACCTTTATTGAGGCGCAGGCCGACACAATATGTCATGGTTTGGATCTCTTATTGTTGTACTTGGACATCCACAGTGATTGATTCGTCACTGCCGCCAAAGGTGAGGCCAGAGATAGGCGCCGCTTCAGAATAATCAAGCCCCATTGCCACACGCACATAGCGTTCATCAGGGGAGATTTGATTGGACACATCAAACCCAACCCAACCGAGGCTGTCGATGTAAACTTCTGCCCACGCATGTGTTGCGTCCTGAGACACACGGTCATTCATCATCAAATAACCACTCACATAACGTGCCGGAAGTCCTGAGGCACGCGCAACGGAAATAAAGATATGGCTGTGATCCTGACACACGCCCGCACCTGTCTTTATGGCATCCTCTGCTGTCGACAGGGAGTCTGTCCTACCGGTTTCATAATGTACCAAACCGCCTATGCTTCGTGAAAGCGCATGTAGTTTTTCCAATACCGTGCCATTTGAATGCAACATGTCCGAGGCGAGTTTCAAAACACCATTTCCGGGCCGTGTTAACGGAGTCTGACGCAGAAATAACCAAAGCGGCGTATATCCTGAATGTGGCCCGACAATGCCGGATGTATTCGTCATTTCCAAACGTCCTTGGGATTTGACTGTCAGCTCTGTGATCTGACTATCCAGACTGATTAAATGGACAATATTTTGATAATGATCGGTGTAGTCAGCTTCGACCGTCGCTCCTGTAAAACTTAAATCCCAATCTAGGATACGTTGTCCGGCATGTGCCTGAGGTGACAGCCTTATCTGTTGGAGGCCATATTGCGGGGCCGTTCCGAAATGATAATGGGTTATATGTGAAATATCTAAAATCATAACTAGGCATAAAACCTGTAATCGGTTTCAATTTGTGCGGCGAGGTTTTGATTTTGACTAAGGAAATCTGTGAGAAATTCGTGGAGCCCCTGTTTCATTACGCAATCAATTGTCTTCTCATGGAGATTTGCCAATAAATTCGCTGACAGGTCTTGGCTGGGCAAAGTGGTGCTATAGGCGCGACTGAGATGCCCAAGATTATGTGCAATTTCCCATTCGCAAAAGGCCAGTGAGCGTGGCATGGATCTGTCCAGAATGAGAAAACTCGCAATACCTTTGGGGGTCGCCGCGCCTTTATTAACCCATCGATAAGAGCGATTTGCGGAGACGGAACGTAAGATTGTCTCCCACTGCACATTATCCAGAGAGCCCCCAACAAGAGACACAGAGGGCAGCAAGACATGATATTTCACATCAAGGATGCGCGCCGTATTATCCGCACGTTCAATGAACATACCCAATCTGGCAAAATCGAAAATATCATTGCGTAGCATTGTTCCTTGCAGGGCGCCTTGCACGAGAGCCGTTTGGCGTTTGATGAGGCTTAAGATTTCCGGGAGAATTTTAGGCGTCAAGGGTTTTTTCAAACTCTCACAAATCGTGAGCCACGCCTCATTGACCGCTTCCCAGACTTCCCGCGTTAAGGCCGTGCGAGCCGTTCTGGCATTCGACCTGGCCAGCTCAATCATAGACCGAACACTGGACGGGTTTGCTTTTTCCCGTATGAGAAAATTGATAACCGAAGGCCCGTCATAGGTCTTATGAAGCGCCTCGTAATTTGCCGCCACCCCGGCCGCCCTGATGATAGAGGCCCACTCATCTTCTGCTGATTTTGATCGGGTAAGGGCGATATAGAAACCCGCTTCCGTTAAGCGCGCCGTGTTTTCGCATCGCTCCATATATCGGAACATCCAAAAAAGACTGCCGGCTGTTTTCCCTAACACCGCCTAATCCTCCAAAACCCAAGTGTCTTTGGTTCCGCCGCCCTGGCTGGAATTCACGACAAGAGAGCCTTTTTTCAGGGCCACACGCGTAAGCCCCCCGGGTGTCGTCACAATGTCATTGGGCCCGACAAGCACATAAGGGCGCAAGTCCACATGTCGGGGCGATAGCTCGCCTTTGTGTAAAACGGGCGTCGTTGAGAGCGCCAATGTGGGTTGAGCAATATAATTACCGGGGTCGGCCACAAGTTTTTTGCGAAAGCGCTCTATTTCTGATTTTGACGCAGCGGGGCCAACCAACATGCCATATCCACCGGAGCCGTGCACTTCTTTGACAACAAGTGTGTGCAGATTTTCGAGGACATATTTCAGTGCATCAGGTTCGGAGCACCGCCATGTCTCCACATTGTTTAACAGCGCTTTTTCGCCCGTGTAAAAGCGAACTATATCCGGCATATAAGAATATATCGCTTTATCATCGGCAATGCCTGCGCCGGGTGCGTTCGCAATTGTGATGCCCCCTGCGCGGTAAATATCCATCACACCGGCGATGCCGAGCATGGATTCAGGTTTGAAATTAAGCGGGTCGAGATAATCATCATCCACACGCCGATAGAGCACATCAATCGGCATATAGCCCTGTGTTGTACGCATGCAGACCTTACCTTTTTGAATGCGGACATCTTGGCTCTCGACCAATTCGGCGCCCATTTGGTCGGCTAGAAAGGCATGCTCAAAATAAGCAGAATTATGAATACCCGGAGTTAAAACAGCGATGACGGGTTGGCCTTCACATTTCGGTGGCGCACAAGCCTCCAAAGATTGTCTCAACATTTGCGGATAATTATTGACCTGCTGAACTTTATTTCGCGAAAACAGCTCGGGAAACATTTGCAGCATAGTTTCACGATTTTCCAACATATAAGACACGCCTGATGGGGTGCGGGCATTGTCTTCTAATACAAAAAAATCATCAGGCCCTGTTCGCACCAAATCGACTCCGACAATATGTGTGTAAACTTTTCCCGGCGGTGTCACGCCAATCATTTGCGGCAAAAAAGCCTCATTATTCGCAATCAGCTCTCGGGGAACAATGCCGGCCTTTAAGATTTCCTGATCATGATAAATATCGAAGAGAAAGGCGTTAATCGCTTTGACGCGTTGGTCGATGCCACTTGTCAGACGGTTCCATTCCCGCGCAGCGATGATCCGCGGAATAATATCGAAAGGTATCAGCCGCTCATCCGCATCTTTTTTGCCGTAGACGTTGAATGTAATACCCGTACGACGAAAGACAGCTTCTGCTTCCATCATTTTCCGTTTTAATAATTTAGGGTCTTGGTTTTCAAACCAGTCATAATATTGGGCATAGCTATCACGCGGCTCGCCTTCACTCAGCATTTCATCAAAAAAATTCATGCATCTCCCCCAAACCTTCTTGTAACGGCTTTGAAGCATAGCACAAGGCAAGTGAGTCCGATGGACGAGCGGATACTGAGATTGAACAAAAATGAGGCGTGAGTTGAGGGGACCTATTGATGGTAAAACACTATTTTCTATTGGAGAGAAATGAGAAAAACGAAACAAACACCCGGCGTACGTACCGTCAAAGACATTAATACCGATTGAGAATTTTAGGAGTCATTGTTCCGCAAGTTGTCTCACCAATATTTGAAAAAGCTGACCAAATTCACAGATTTAGAAAAATTGACGACGATATTCAGAGGGAGTGATACCCTCATTTTGTTTGAAGACTCGGTTAAAGGTCGTGAGCGAATTAAAGCCTGCATTCAATGCAATTGTGAGTATCGGAATGTCTGTCATTTTGGGATCAGGTCAATACTGGCGCGAGTGTTGTAAATGGAACGCATTTAAACCGCTCAGATTTTGCCGGTTCGGGTCAAATGAGTCATTTAAGTCAACTGTTTAGTAAGCAAGAAATCTATCATCCTAAATTTCGTTTCAGTTTTACTTAAAACCAAAAAGCATCACGCGTATTTTTCGCCCAGATAGACCCGTCTGACGTCTTTATTGGCCCGGATTTCGTCTGGAGTGCCTTCGAATAGGGCTTCGCCTTGGAAGAGGATGGAGGCGCGGTCAACGATGTCGAGCGTTTCGCGGACGCGGTGATCGGTGATCAAAATGCCGATGCCCCGTTTCTTGAGATACAGCACAAGTTCGGAAATATCGGCAATCGCAATCGGATCGATACCGGTGAAAGGTTCATCGAGCAGCATAAAGCTCGGGCGTGAGGCGAGGGCGCGAGCGATCTCGACACGGCGTCGTTCCCCGCCTGAGAGCGCCAAAGCAGGAGAATTTTTAATATGACCGATGTTCAGTTCGTCCAAGAGCGCATCGACATTATCGGCCCATTTCGACCGATCTTTCTCAGTTAATTGCACAACAGCGCGGATATTTTCTTCGACCGTCAGGCCACGGAAAATACTCTGCTCCTGCGGTAGATAGCCGACGCCAAGCCGTGCGCGTTGATACATCGGCAAAGAGGTAATGTCTTGACCGTCCAAGGAAATCATCCCGCGATCGGCCTCGATGAGGCCCATAATCATATAAAAGCTGGTTGTTTTACCCGCACCATTTGGCCCCATCAGCGCCACGACTTCGCCGCGCTGAACAGTGAGTGTGATGTCTTTCACAACCACGCGGCCGCGATAGGCTTTACCGATATTATTGGCCGCCAAGCCTGTAGGGGGCGGTGTAATCGTTTGGGGTGTTGTCTCAGCCATAAGGTCTTTGTTCTGTTTGTATCGGGGCTTTTAAGATGCGCCTAGCTTCCGGCTTCGGCTGTATTTGTATTTTGGATCAGAACGCGGACACGTTTTTGCGGCCCGCATTTGCGGCCCTGACACTCGCTGACGACCTGCGCTTCTTCTGTATCCAAATTATAGATAAGCTTATCGCCTGTGACGACGCTATCATTTTGTAGCAGGATAACATTGCCCGTCACTGTGAAATCATTGCTGGCTTGTTGGTAAATACCCTGCTCCCCGCGGACTTCTTGTGTGGGTGTGATGTAATAGAAATTTCCGACCGCGACAATTTTGTCGATATCGCCCATGGCGGCATTAATCCCCGAGCCACCGCCCTGACGACCTGTGATCGTCATTTTGTCCGTCAGGATACGCACGTCACCTTGGCGCGCATCAACTTGTCCCGTAAAGATGGCCAGCCCGCCTTCAAGGCGGCTATTATCGGCGTCAATCGTGATCGGTTCACCTGAATTGCCTGCGAATTGCGCCGCGGCCGGTGTCGCCACCATCATCATGCCTGCGCTCAGAATAGCGGCAGTTGTTTTGAACATAGTCATCCCTTTAATTTCCCCCAATCACAACGCGGTTACGCCCATCTGTTCCGCAGCCTTGTCCCTGACAATTTCCCGAGAACCGTATCGTCTCCGTCACCGTGTCATAAGTTAGTTGTTCTGTGCGTGCCATATTCCCGGTGGATTGTTTGACACTCACATCCCCCGTTACTGTGATAAGGCTTTTATCGCGTTCGTAAACACCTTGATTACCGCGGACATCATTCTCTGCCGTGCGGTAGCGGAAATTATCCTGTGCGGTGATTTTATTGACTTCGCCTAAGCGTAAGGAACCATCCGCAGTAGATGTGGCTTCGCGGCGCAAAATTGTCATTTCGTCAGAATTGATTATCGCGCCGTCTTGGACGACTTCGACATTACCGAATAAATCCGTCGTCCCGCCAATATAAACGGCGCGGTCGGCCGTCACATTAATCGGACCGTCCCCGCCAAAGGCAAATTCATTTTGCACGGTAGGCGCGTCGGAGTCGACGGCTGCTTTTTGGGCAGGATCTTGATTTATAATGGCGTCCATACCGCTTTTAAAGACGAACTCGGTATAGTTGTCATTGATCTCATAGGCGCGGCCATTGACCGTGCCAAAATTGCCGACACAAGCGATCGGTTCATCGCCTTCGATACGCTTTTCACGGGCAAAGATGCGGGCATGTGTGGTATCGCATTCATAGCCGTCATCCGTTTCCAGGTTCACCGCCGTGCGCAGGTTCAAAACCTTATTCACATCGTCATAGGTGCCTGTGTCAGCCAGAACGAAAGACGCCGCTGCGCCGTCGGCACGGATGAATTCCAAAACGGGCTTAATCAGCGCCACTTCATTGCGGTTGGCCAATGTGCGAGTCGCTGTGGCGGCCGTCAGGTAAAAGGGCAGCCCGTCAGAGGTGCGCCCGCTATAACGCGGGTTCGTCATTTTGACAGATTCTGTCGGGTCGGGGTCATTGAAAACTGTCGGCCCGGACCCCAATAAAAATTGAAAACCCAAGGCAATAACCAGTGCTGCCGCCAGGCCCATCAAGACCTTGCGTAACAGCTGAATACGCTGTGTATGATTACGCGCGGCCTCAAGCGTGAGCGTGCGCTTTGGCTCCCATAAACCAAGGGCTTCACTGACGCCGTGATCGCGAACGGGTAAGGGCGGAGATGTTATCGCATCAGACATAGACCACCGCTATAAGGCAGGACGATTTCAAAGTGTAGTGAGAATTCCCGCAAATGACGACTTGTTAAGGTGAGAATACGACGGATCAGTCAGCGCGGCGCATCCGATGAGAGAAAATATCCACATCATGCCAGCCGCCAAGGTCAAGTGCCGCCCGTGTCGGGAGGAATTTGAAACAGGCCTGTGCGATGTCATAGCGGTCTTCGCGCAGCAAACGCGCCGTCAAAATTGTCTTTAACTGATGCAGATAGAGCACATCAGACGCCGCATAATTCAACTGCGCCTCTGACAGCTCATCCGAGGCCCAATCAGAGCTTTGTTGCACTTTCGATAAATCCACGTTCAAAAACTCTTTGCAAATATCTTTCAGCCCGTGACGATCCGTATAGGTGCGCACAAGACCGGAGGCAATTTTGGTGCAGAAAACCTTGCCCAAATCCACATCCAAATCCCGCTTTAAAATCGCGACGTCAAATCGGGCGAAATGGTAAATCGTCTCGACCTCGGGATTGGACAATACCGCTTTCAGATTGGGCGCGTCATAGGTGTTGCGATCCATCTGGACGATATGCGCATCTCCGTCACCGGAGGACAATTGTACGAGGCAGAGCTTATCCCGTACCATAGACAGGCCTTGCGTCTCCGTATCCACCGCAATGGACCGCCCTAAATCAACGCTGCTCGGCAAATCGCCCTTGTGAAAATGTACCGTCATATTCGCCTCAACCTGACATCAATCCGCGCAACTCCGCGCCAAAATTCCAATAGCGCGGGATTAGGGGAGTGAACACAGCTTTGCAATGGCGGATGTGTGTTGGGTCGGGGGCCAAAAGATGCGTTGCGAGGATTTGCGAACATAACAGCGGACGAGTGTGAGATGATTTTAAGGCTAATCGTTTAAGAGGCAAAAAATCCTCATTGC
>CAYGTR010000027.1:0-40397 GCA_964352855.1 uncultured Algimonas sp.
ATTGCATGTAGGCCCCCTCACAGTTTCGCCTTTTACAAATGCCCCACCCCCCCGTAAAAGGAGAGGAAATTAGTTGTATACCCAAGGGCGCGCCGATTTATCTTTGGCGAGAAACGCCGAAATTTCATCTTCAAATTTCTCTGTTAGCGCTATGGCGTCCAATCCTTCGACCAACATTTTTTTATCATTACTTGCAATGTCGAAAGAGTGGCCATCAACAATTTGCGCAGGTAAATCGGTCGCAACTTCTTGTCTCAAATTTGCAATAACTTCGCCGCCCAAAACAATCGGCACAATCCCGTTCACGACACAGTTTTTATAAAAAATATCACCAAAGCTCTCGGCTATAATTACTCGGATACCGAAATCTTTCAGCGCCCAAACCGCATGTTCACGAGAGGATCCACAGCCAAAATTTTTACCCGACAGAATAATCGTGGCTTTATCAAATGGTGTTTGATTGAGAATGAAGTCAGTATTTATCTCGCGCCCGCTAATATAACGCTGCCCAGCGAATAAAGCCCCGCCTAAACCGAGTTTAGATACAGTTTTCATTTCGCGCGACGGGATGATCTGATCCGTGTCGATATTATCGCGTAGGAGGGGGGCGGCAATACCCGTGTGCTGTGTGAAAGGCTGATTCATACCACAGCCTCCGGCACAACAATCTTACCCGCGACAGCCGATGCAGCCACAACAGCGGGGCTCGCCAAATGGGTTCTTACGCCAGGCCCCTGACGCCCTTCAAAATTTCGGTTGGTCGAGGAAATCACCCGTGTGCCTGGCGCGAAAGTATCGCCCCCTGCATAAAAACAGAACGCGCACCCCGCCTCGCCCCATTCAAAACCTGCAGATTTGAAAATTTTATCCAAGCCTTCGGCTTCGGCATCGCGACGCACGGCAGCAGACCCGGGCACACAGATCGCCCGCACATCTTTGGCCACTTTGCGGTTTTTCAACAGAGCCGCCGCCGCTCGCAGATCCGATAGGCGCGCATTTGTGCAAGACCCAATAAACGCCCCGCCAATCGGCAAGCCTTCAACTGATTGTCCTGCTTCCAAACCCATATAGGTCAAAGCCTTGGCATCGGCGGATTGCGGAATTTTCATCCCCAATCCGCCTGCCTGCGCCGGGCTTGTCCCCCATGTTACGGTTGGGCGCACGTCATTGGCGTTGATATGGACTTCGTAATCAAACACGGCGTTATCTTCAGAATATAATGTTTCCCAATAAGCCTTCGCTGCATCCCAAGCTGCCCCGCTCGGCACGTAGCGTCGACCCTTCAGATAGTTATAGGTTATGCTATCCGGCGCGATGGTGGCGCTGAAAGCTGAAAATTCGACAGCCATATTGCAGAGCGTGAGGCGCTCTTCGATAGACAACGCTTTCACGGCTTCCCCTATATATTCTATCGCCGCACGTTTGGCCCCTGTCGCGCCCTCGGATGCGATGATGTGTAGAGCCAAATCTTTGGCTGTCACACCTATAGGCAGCTTTCCCGTCACGGTGATGCGCATTTGCGGCGGCTTGCGCAGGCGCAATGTCCCCGTGGCCATCGCATGTTCGGCGTCTGTTGACCCTATGCCCCAAGCGAGAGCACCTAGTGCACCTTGGCTACAGGTATGGCTATCGGGGCAGACCAACGTGAGACCGGGCTGGGCTATACCAAGCTCCGGCGAAATCACATGCACAATACCTTGATCCGGACTGTCGATGTCTATGAGGTTGATACCTGCCTTATGAGAGGCGGCGCGCGTCGCCTTGATAAACACATCACCGCCCGGTGTGCGCGAATCATCGCGCCCGCGTCCCTCTTGGGTCGAAACAATGTGATCCATCGTGCAGAAGATGCGTTCCGGCGCAAGCGGTTCACGTCCATTCTCCAGCAGGCTCTCAAGTGCGACACTGCCCGTGCGCTCATGTAAAAAGACACGATCAATCGCAATCAAATCCTCACCGGACGGCAAGGTCATCACGCGATGGGCATCCCATAATTTGTCAAAAAGCGTTTGGCTCATGTTTTATATATATAAAGGCAGCCGCACTGAATGCGACTGCCTTAGATCAATCAGTGTAATTTTCGTTCAGAAAAACGAAGAGTCTGAAAAATGCACGACCTAGAAATTAAAGCCGATATCCATACCATAAGTCGCAGGTTCTGACGGGTAAATTGCATTTGCATTGCCTGTACCTGCTCGGAAATAGGCTTCATCCGTAATATTTTTCGCCCAAATTGCAACATTCCAGAAGCTATCATCCGGCGTAAACGCGATACGACCATTGATAAGTGTCGGAATATCGGTGGCCGCTGACAAAGGTGTATTTGCCACGAGATTAAAGCTATCGGCTTCAAAGCTGATATCACCACTAAAAGACAATGTGCCGTTTGCCAGGGGTTGATCATATACCGCTGCAATATTAGCCTTATATTCGGGCGCATTCTTAAGCTCTAAGTCCAAAGCACACTGTATCGTGACAACACCGCCTGCGCATGGCACGCCGCTATTCGTCAAGCCACCCGCCTGATCTAAGTTAAGCTCTTGATATTCAGCATCAATCAGACCGAGATTAGCTGTGAGGGTAAACCGCTCTGTGGGTTTGAAAAGCACATCAAATTCAAGCCCCTGAATCGCGGTCTCATCCACGTTGAAACGTGTGAAACCTAGGCCGGGAACCGTCGCCGCAATTTGCAAATTATCATATTGATTATTGAAATAGACGGCATTGAACTGCAGGCGGTTATCCCAGATTTGAGATTTCATACCGATTTCAATCGTTTTCACCTCTTCCTCTTCTACGGGTTGGAAACATGCTGCCGGGCTGAAGCAATCCGGAGAGAATCCGCTGCCCTTAAATCCTGTTGCATAAGACCCATAGGCCATAACATTATCAGTTAGATCATAGTCCAGTTTAACGGTGTAGCTTACATTGCTATCACTCGTCTCGGCTTGTTCACTGAAGTCACCTGTTCCTGTTTCTGATCCGAAATTGATACCTTCAAAATCACGAGTCTCATCCGTGTAGCGTAGACCTGCCGTCAGTGTTGCACGATCTGTGATTTCATATTCACCTTGGCCAAAGAGCGCAAAGCTTTCTGTATCACCTGCCACGCGGAAGGGGAATACAAAGGCTGTGTCGAGGTTCAAATCTTCCTTGTAGTAAAACGCACCCACAACATAGTTGAATGGCCCCTCAAGATTAGAGGAGAGAGTCAATTCTTGGCTGAACTGCTCTTGATCCGTTTGCTGCCCAAATGGGAAGCCGATGTGGGAACTCAAATCATCGTCCAATTTGCGGAAGGATGAAATCGATTGAACCTCCATACCTGCAAACTGGCCAGTAATGGTGGCCGCAATCCCTTGTGACTTTGTCTCATTGCTGAACCCGTTAAAACAGCCCACAGGACGTGTAAATTGGAACGGTCCCGCAGGTGCATTTGCATCTTGTGTTAAACACTGTGTGCCGGGCGCAGGCTCAAGCGTGAAAATGTCTCCATCAGCATCCAAGCTATCAATGATTGTGCTTGGAATAGGGTCGGAGTCATCATCCGTATAATCAGCGGTGATCAAAACATTCCAATCGCCGATATCTTGACTAATCGATCCACGGAGAGCCAATGTTTCAACTTGGTTGATATCTTCATTGGCTTGGCCTGAAATCCCGTTGCCAGTTGGATTGAAATCAATAAAGCCGTCACGTTCTTTATAAAGACCTGTGACGCGAATGGCTGTCGAGTCAGTTGGTGCGAAGTTGACCATGCCGCGCGCATCGAAGCGGTCGAAATTGCCAAGTGTAAAGCGTGCAGAGGCAGCAGTCTCTTGCTGTGGCTTGACAGAATTAATTTTGATCGCACCCCCATTTGAGTTACGTCCATAAAGCGTGCCTTGAGGCCCGCGCAAAACTTCGACTTGTTCGAGATCGACAAGATCGAGGAGTGATCCGACGAGACGCCCGATATAAACACCATCAATATAAGTCCCGATAGCGGGCTCGACCAGACCGCGGCTTTCATCTTCGCCAATACCCCGAAGGAAGATACGCGGTGCGTTGGCAGTCCCTGTATTCGTGCCAATATTTAAGTTGGGCACAAAATTCTGTAGGTCGAGCGTATCATTGATTTGCTTGATATCGAGATCTTCGCCGGAGATGACTGTCACAGCAACCGGTACGTCCTGTGTTGATTCCGCTCGGCGTTGCGCCGTTGTAATAATTTCATCAATCTGCGCGAGCGCTGTTGAAGGTGTCATGATTAGGGTTGCACATGCTGCGAGTGCCGCAACTGATGATGATGTAAGAAATTTAGGTGAGTTAGTCACAATTATTATCCTCCTGGCCTAAGCCTAGTTAATTATTTTGTGTCCCGTAATTTTATATCCTCTGCGGGATTTAGAGTTAATTGTTTCGACTTTGAAAGGCTCACCTTGATTTGAAACAAATGGGGGATATTTCTTTTCGGCACAGTGGTAAAATGGACACAGTCGAAAACTTCCGAAAAGAGATGCCTGCCATGCTCGATCATGAGGGCGTATGGGAGGGTGTTTACACCCATATCGATAGATCCGCCACGATACTCGACACGCACAAAGCCCGTATTCGGTGCGAGTTTCCGACAACTGGCCTATACCCTTATATTCAACATAATCATTTCATCTGGGATGATGGGCGCGAGTTCAAAATGGAGCTTCCCGGCATTTATAAACAAGGTCGGTTGTGGTGGGATCTTGAAACTTTTTCCGGTTCAGCGTGGCAAACGAAAGACAATCTCATTTTACTGAATCTTGACAGAAAAGATGATCCGGGCGCGAATTTCTTTGAAATCATTGCAATCGGCGCGACAAAGAAACATCGCTCACGCACTTGGCACTGGTTCAAAGACGGTGCACTCTATAAACGCACGCTCTGTGACGAATGGAAAGTTGCATAGGGTGAACCAGTGCGACAAAGCGTGTTTACATTATTGACCCATCACAAAGCTCTTATCTCAGAGCATCCGTAAATCTTCGCAAATGGAGGCTTTATGACTAATATTGTTGATCCCAAAACAATTGAAACACTGAAACAAGCGGTCGGTGCTGATAACCTCTCCGAAGATATAGATCTACGTGCTTTGTTTTCCGAAGACATCTGGGCCAAAGGCGAAACCGCTGATTTTGTAATCAGCCCGGAAAATACGGAACAATTGTCCAATGCCGTGCAAATCGCGGCGCGCGCTAAAATGCGGTTTAATCCGCGCGGGGGTGGCATGTCCTACACGAAGGGCTATACACCCGAAACACAGAACACAGCTATTCTTGATCTCTCCAAAATGGATAAGATTTTAGAGATTAATGCGGACGATATGTATGTCACCGTTCAAGCGGGCTGCACGTGGAAAACTTTATCTGAAGCGTTGAAACCCTTAGGGTTGCGTACACCATTTTGGGGGCCACTGTCAGGCTATTGTTCGTCAATCGGTGGCGGTTTGAGCCAAAATAATGCCTTTTTCGGTGCCGGCACACATGGCCCCTCAACAGATAGTGTGACGTCTCTCACCGTTGTTATGGCCGACGGCTCGATTGTTAAAACAGGCACAGCGGCTAACCCAAAAGGCAAACCCTTTTGGCGGCAATATGGCCCTGATTTGACGGGATTATTCCTATCTGACGCGGGTGCGCTTGGCTACAAAGCCGAGGCGACTTTGCGGCTCATTCCCCTGCCTGCCGCCGAAGGCTGGGCCAGTTATGAGTTTAAAACGCGCGGCCCATGGGCAGTCGCCCAAGCGGAAATGGGACGTCTGGGTTTAGCAAGTGAGTTGTTTGGATTTGATCCAAATCTCCAAGCCGTGCGCATGAAGCGCGCCAGCCTGGCGGCGGATGTCAAAACACTGGCCAATGTCGTCAGGAAGCAAAAGGGCGGCTTGCTAAAGGGCATAAAGGAAGGCGCGAAAATTGCGCTCGCGGGGCGCAGCTATATGGAGAATGTCGCCTATTCCGTGCATTGGATTATTGAGGGCCATTCTGAGGCAGAAGTCGCTGCGAAAATGGCAACGTTGAAAGCCATTGCCGAAAAGCACGGCGGGACAGAGATTGAAAACTCTATTCCGAAGATTATGCGCTCCAATCCTTTCACGCCACTCAATAATATTTTAGGGCCGCAAGGTGAACGTTGGGTGCCTATTCACGGGATTGTTGCGATGGGCGATGGGCATAAATGCCTCGCCGACATCGAAGCCCTTTTCGACAGTATGGCGGATGAGTTTGAAAAATATGAAATCACGACCGGGTATCTTTTGACGACCCTCTCGACCAATGGCTATTTAGTGGAGCCGGTCTTTATTTGGCCCGAGGAGATACATCCAATCCACGAAGCCACCATCGAGCCGAGTGTTCTAAAACGTATCAAACGTTTTGAGAGCAACCCGGACGCCACGAATATGGTCAAAAGGGCCCGCCAAGGCATTCTCGATATTTTCACGCAATACGGCGCGGCGCATTTCCAAATCGGACGCACTTATCCTTATCGTGAAAATATGAGCGAAGAGACACGCAATCTCTTGGACGGTATAAAATCTTTGGTAGACCCCGATAATTTGGTGAATGCGGGATCATTGGGCCTACCCACCGATAAGAACAGCTAGTCCGATGAAGATTATGCGCGCCGCAACCCTTACGGTGAGTGATTTGGAACGTTCTAAATCGCTTTATTCAGAATGGTTGGATTACAAAGTTATTGAAGAGGGTTTGATATCCGATGACCTCGCCCAGAGCTGGGGCGCCCCTCAAACTGCCGGTCAACCTTATGCGGTTATGCAGCCTGCCTCAGGTGCCGAAGTTTTTCTACGCTTTATCGAACAGCCCGAAGTCAAAGATTACACGCCCTTGCGCAGCTATGGTTGGGCTGCGGTCGAGATATGCACGCAAGATACGCCCAAAGTCGCGACACGTATGAACACATCGCCTTTTGAAATCATCGGTCCGCCCGCAGAAATCGCCGGACTGCCCGCCATTTTTCCAATGCAGGTTCAAGGCCCGGATCAAGAAATCGTTTACCTCACACAGATACGGGATGACTTACCAGAGTATGATCTCCCCCGCGCCGGCTCTCTCATCGACAAGCTTTTCATCCTCGTCATGGCCTGCTCTGACATTAAGACATCAAATGCTTGGTTACAAAAACATCTGTTGATTTCCGAAGGGCGCAAAATGGATATTAATTACACTATGATCAACAAAGCCTTTGGGCTGGAAGACGGCACACAGACAACAATCGGCACGCTCATGCATGAACGTGATGTCTTCTTGGAAGTAGATCAATATCCCGAAGGCACAATAGATCGCCCGCAATACACTGATATGCTGCCGCCCTGTGCAGCCATTGGCACTTTTATACACCCTGATTTTGACGCCCTGATGGCGGTCAATGACGGGCTTTGGATAACGCCGCCGCACGTCCGTACGGGTGCGCTTTACAAGAATAAACGTGTCGGCACATTACGCGCGCCCGACGGCACTCTCATAGAAATGGTGGAAATCTGACAATGCAAAAAGTTGTTTTAAAACATAAGTTAAAATCCGCCCCCACAGCGGCAGATTTTGAAATTATAGAGACAGATACACCTGAATGTCCGCCTGCCGGGATCTTGGTGAAAATTAAATACATCTCAATTGATCCCTATGTCGGACATCAACTTAGCAAAGGACATATGGCAAGCCCGCCGCCAACACCCAAAAAAGATGTCATTCCTGGCGGTATTGTGGGCGAAGTGATTGAGAGTGAGTCCGGTAGAGTCAAAAAAGGCGATTTCATTCACTCCATGAGTGGCGGTTGGCAAGAGGTTGTCGCGCTCCATGATGATCAATACACAGTGATTGATCCCAAAGATGCGCCGCTGTCCGCTTATGTCGGCGTGCTCGGCATGCCCGGCCTCACGGCTTGGGCCGGTGTCACCCAGCTCGCACGCGTCCATGACGGTGATGTCTTCGCCGTGAATGCCGCGGCAGGCCCGGTCGGCGGAACAGCCGGACAAATTGCGCGTATGAAAGGCGCGAAAACCGTCATCGGGATCGCAGGCGGCCCGTCGAAATGTAAGCTTGTCGAAGAGACCTATGGCTTTGATGTCTGTGTGAATTACAAAACCAAATCTTGGCAAGACAAATATAAAGAGGCGGCACCTGACGGCATCTCGGTTCATTATGAGAATGTTGGCGCGGATCAACTGGCATTTGCGATGCAAAACCTTCAGCTTTATGGCCGTATCGTGCTGTGCGGTCTGGCGGCGCATTATCATGAAAAAGACCCGGCCATGACTATGATTGGGCCGATCGTTGGGAAACGCGCCGTTGTCAGCGGCCTTGTCGTCTATGATTTCTATTCCCGGTGGGAAGAGTTTCGCAATGAGGTCGCGCCTTGGGTGAAATCCGGCAAGGTGAGTTTTGTCGAGGATAAAGTCAGCAGCCTGAAAAATGCAGGCAAGTTGATGGAAAAATTGATGAACGGCAAAAATGTCGGAAAATGTGTGGTGGAGCTTTAGATGCAGACTCATAAATCCGTACGAGGCAAAATCCTTTACACCTCTAAAAAACCCGAGCGTATGAATGAAGAGCGTGGGCGCGAATATTTCACGCTACATGAACAAACAGACGGCATCTCCGTCCTTCATGCGCATACAGAAATTGATGATGCGCCGGATGTCTTGCGTGATGTTACGGCCAGTTTCGAGACAGCGACAATGGCACCTATTGATGGATTTTCCCGCCTGTCTGTTGGCGGAGAATTTGAAGGCTGTGGCTGGTTTCAATTCGATGACGGACATGCGCGATTTAACGGCTTTAATGTTAAAGCCGGGCCTAACACCAAAGAAATTCCAATTTCAGAACGCACGCCTTGGTTCGGGCATCATGCTATTATCAATGACGGATTTTTAGGCCGTCTCTTTCCATTGGACGCTAAACCCGGAAAGATCAGCCTTAAAAATGTGATGATGAGTTCACCGGATCATCGCGGCGCGACGGGGCCGGAACTTTTCCCGCTTAATTTCGGCATTGTTTATGTCGGCAACGAAACCGTTACCGTAGGCGCAGGCACATTCGACGCCCGAAAATTTGAAATTGTCGATACAGCCGAAGGCCTGCCCGAAGAACACCCGCCTTATCAAATGTGGTGCACAAAAGATGCCCGCGGGCTTTTCCTCCAAGGTGGCGTCGAAGGCTATATGATGACGTGGTATGAATTGGTTGAATTAGAGGACCTCTGATATGATAACGCTTTATACAGCTCTGGTTTTCTTTCATATTCTCCTCTTTGTTTTCTGGCTCGGTGCAGACCTTGGCGTGGCCATTTGTGGGGCTCAATTTCGCAAACGGTCTTACACGATTGAACAGCGCCTGATGACACTCAAGCTTTTGGTTATGATAGACCTTGGTCCGCGTATTGCGTGGTGCCTAATGATTGCGAGCACAATATCTTTGCTCGCGGTTGGCGGTTACTGGTCCATGCCGATATGGGGCCTAGCCGCCGCTTGGGCCGTAAGTTTGGGATGGACGGCACTTGTTTTAAAAATCCACAAACTCGGGCAGGATCCGGCAGCAAAGCCTTTGAAAACAGCAGAGCTTGCTTTGAAATATGTTCTGGCGGCGTTTTACTTTGTCTTGGGCGGCATATCCCTCGCCACAGATGCACCTTTAACGGAAAATTGGCTTGCGACGAAAGCCGTGCTCTTTGGCTTTATCTTCCTCGCAGCTATTCTGATCGACATTATGTTCAAACCCGTCGGGCCGCTCTTAATTGCACTTATCGAAAAAGGCTCTTCAGATGAAACCGAAGAGCCTCTTTTAAAGACAATGAATAAGTCACGTTTTTGGGTAAGACTAACATATCTCTTGCTTGTCATCGTCGCCTTTATCGGAACAACAAAAGCCTTTTAGTTTTGGTTATAACCCTCTCGGTCAAGGACTTTGTTGAGTTCCATAAAGTAACCATCGCGGTCAAAGAGGTAGCAGGTGCGGACAACAATCGGATCGCCCTCTGCTCGTCCGGGATAAGTCGTATTAGAGACTGGCGCTGTCATATTGATGCCCGGTAGTCTTGCGACGGCGGCGCAATGTTCCTCTACCTTCTCAGTATTAAACACCAAGACCGCATCACCAATCCCCATGCGTTTACGGGGTGTTTCCGGCGATGTTAAAACCGGGTCTAGCCATTGCAAAAGACCAATCCAACCGACCCATGAATCATTCGATGACATCAGCACAAGCCTCGCTTTCGCACCGGGCTCTCCCGCAGGCAGTGCCACACCGCTCATCGTAACCTCAGTATCATAATTCACCTGAAAGCCCAAAATATCGCGGTAGAGCTTCAGGCTTTCATTGATATCAGAGACAATCAAAGATGTCCGGCGAAGGTCGGTGGGAAAGACTTGTGTCGCCGCATCAGGCGCTTTGATTTCGGATACTGTTTTGGCACTAGGCTCTATCGGCGAAGGACAGCCCGATATTAAGAGCGCGGCCAACGCCCCCATGATTATTTTCTTTTTCGGCATTATCGCCTCCGACAAAAATAAACCGCCGCAAAAGCGGCGGTTATGTATCAATAAGATAGACTCAACAGACTAGAATTTCACATCAACTCTGGCACCGAAATGTGTGCCCCGACGTAAGGTACCCACAAAGGATCTCTTAAAGCTGTCTGCACCATCGGCGTAACGAAGCACGAGCGGCGTGCTGTCTTCGTCAAGTAAATTACGTCCATAAATTTGGAAAGCAATTGCATCATTTGAAACGCCGATACGTGCATTTACAAGATTGGTTGTGCCTGTTTCAGCAAGATTATGAACTTGCGCAAACTTGCTTGACTCAAAACTGTAATTCGCCCCGATATTAAAGGCCCAACCTTCCCATGAAGACAGATCATGACGATAATCAATATCAGCAAAGAGCTGGTGTTCAGCTGTTCGAGGGATTTGATTGCCGGCAATTGATCCAAACGCATTTTGTAGACACTCAGATGTTGGGTCGGTGGGGTCTGCTAAAATTTGGCACCCAGCAGACCCGTTGACCAAACGGTCGTCAGCCACGTCATTTAGAACACCTTGGTTTTCATCCAAGCCCTCTGTAAATTCTGCGTCTGTATAAGCGTAATTGGCCGTCAATGTGAGGCCTTGGAGGGCATCAGGGCGAGCTGTAAGTTCAAGCTCGAAACCTTTAACTTCGGCGTCACCTGCATTTACTGTTGCGGATGTTGTGTTGCCAGTGCCTTCGACACGTGCATTTTGTGTAAGTTGATAACCATCTATCTCATTGAAGTAACCCGCAAGGTTCGCCGTAACTTGACCGCCAAAGAAGCGGTTCTTTGAACCGATCTCAAATGACTGAACAGTCTCTTCATCGAAAGATGGAAGACCGGCTAGAATCGCTGTGGCTCCGTTAAAGCCACCGGGTTTTTGACCGGTAGCAAAAACACCATAGAGAAGATTATTGTCCGAGACCTGCCAATCAATTGTGACACGCGGATCAAAAGAGGTGAATTTTGCATCTGCCGTAATCGGCGCAGGAATAGCGCCCCCTTCATTAAATGTGAGCGCACGTTGCGAAAGTGACTCCTCAGCATATCGACCTTCTGCTGAAACCGAAAACGCATCGGTAAAGTCATAAGTGACAGCACCGAAAATCGCGACGTTTTGAATATCCACAACAGATTGATTGCGTGAATTAGGTGTCGCCGGCGAACCGAAGGGCACAATAAAACTACAAATCGGATTAGCCGCACATCCTGCACGCTCGCCCGCAAGCACGGCTGCAAAACTCGCAGCGGCGTCAGCAGGGCCATTACCGGGAACATCACGGATATCACGACCTTCATCTTGTTGATTGAAATAATAACCTCCTAAAATGAGGTGAAGTTTTTCGTCATCATAATTAAAGCGAAGCTCTTGTGAGAAATCCGTAACTTCTTCTTCGCCTTCGAAGGTAAAATCGACCGTCGATGTGGCATAGCCAAAACCAAATGGTGGGAATGGAAACCCTGTGAACGGGAAACCACCCGGCGTAAAGTTTGCTGTCTGGAATGATGTCGGTTGATAATCCGCATCCTGTTTGAACGTTTCATCGCGGCTATTATAGCCCGTTATAGATGTCACAGCAAAACCACCACCCAGGTCATAAGCAAATCTCGCGCTTAAGTTTAAGGTATCAATGTCTAAGCCTGCATCCGGCACTTGTCGCGAAATATCAACACTGGCGGAGCGTGGTTCAATCACTCCGCAGAAATATCGCCCGCCTCCGCCATAAAGCGCACCATCATCAAAGAAACAATTATTCTCTGATGCATCTGAGTGGAATAATGCAGGCTGACTGTCGCGTGAAATACCATAATAGGCATTGAAATCAGCCGTGAGTTTTTCAACTTCTGCATGTATAGAACCGGCAATAGATGATGACCTTTCCTGACCGAGTTTGGAGCCATCAAATTGGTTCTCAAACTCACCCCCGAATTCGTAATGGCGGGCGGAGACGCGGGCAGAAATATTTTCATTCAGTGACCCGAAAACAGATCCACTGACTTCATAGCGATCATTTTCTGAAATATCAGCCATAACATTACCGCCGCTCTCGCCATTGGGCGATTTCGTAATAATATTAATTGCACCAGAGTAAGTATTTCGACCATATAGTGCGCTTTGCGGGCCTTTTACAACTTCGATGCGCTCAATATTGTTCAAGCCATAATCAGCGATAGAATTGCTGATATAGACCCCATCGATAAAGTAAGCGACACCAGAATCGCCTAGGATGTTAGCTTGTCCACGAATGACAGGACGGTTCGAATTTCGACCAAATTCGTTGTCAAATAGAAGGCCCGCTGTTGTCTTCGAGATATCAGAAATATCATTTAGCGCGAGGTTTTCGATTTGAGCCGCTGTTAAAACGGAGACAGACACGGGAACCTCTTGCACTGTTTCAGCACGCTTCCGCGCTGTCACGATGATTTCATCGGGATTATCCTGCGCAACGGCAATGTCCGCGCTGAGTAGTGCGCCTAAAGCTAAAAAGGATGTTGTGAGTTTAAGTGCGGATGCACGGGTAAAGCTTTGCATGGAGGTCCCCTTCTATGCGATGTCGTTAGACTGTTATGACACATCCTAATGCGCAAACACGTCATCATCATTTGACATAAATCATGAGGGAACAAAGCAAGAGCGCTTCGCCAGATAATTTTGAGATAAAACTATGACTTTTTTGCCCCAAAGTGGCAAAATTAACACATATGATAAAGGCGCTCTAGCCCGTACGGCCTGTGATATAGTCTTGAGTGCGCGTGTTGCCAGGATTCGTAAAAATCTTCTCTGTTGCATCATATTCAATCAGATCGCCCATATAGAAGAAGGCTGTATTATCAGAAACACGGGCGGCCTGGGCCATAGAATGGGTCACAATAATGATACAGTAACGCTCTTTCAATTCTTGAATAAGAGCTTCTAATTTCGCTGTCGCAATCGGGTCAAGCGCCGAGGCGGGCTCGTCCATCAAGATAACTTCCGGATTGACGGCAATCGCACGCGCAATCACGAGACGCTGCTGTTGACCGCCGGAAAGACCCGTCCCTGAGAGCTTCAAACGATCTTTGACCTCGGCCCACAGACCTGCCCGACGCAACGATTTTTCAACGAGTTCATCCATTTCAGCTTTGCTCGAAGTGAGGCCATGGATTTTCGGGCCATAGGCGACATTGTCATAAATGGATTTTGGAAACGGGTTTGGCTTTTGGAAGACCATGCCGACGCGGGCGCGCAGAAGAACAGGATCGAGATTCTTATCATAAATATCCTGACCATCCATTTTCAGAGAGCCTGTGACTCTGGCCCCCTCAATCGTGTCATTCATACGGTTAAATGCGCGGAGAAATGTCGACTTACCACACCCTGACGGGCCAATAAAAGCCGTCACGCCGCGATCTGGAATATCGATATCTATACCGTGAAGCGCTTCGAAATCACCGTAATGGACTTTGACGTCACGACAGACAAATTTTGGGTTTTTAATTTCCATAATCTCTAAACTTATTTCTATCTGCGTTTTTCAAGGCGGTTGCGAAGCCAAATCGCCAAGCCATTCATGACCACTAAAATCATCAATAGAATAATGATGGCGGCCGCCGTCCTTTCGGACCAAGCCCGTTCCGCGCTATCCGACCAAAGGAAAATTTGTACAGGCAAAGCCGTCGCCGGATCTGTCAAAGATCCCGGAATTTCAGTGACAAAGGCCACCATACCAATCATTAAAAGCGGCGCTGTTTCACCGAGCACTTGCGCCATCGCAATAATAGACCCGGTTAAAATACCCGGTGCCGCGAGAGGTAATTTTTGTTGAAACACAGCTTGCGTATGTGACGCACCAAGTGACAAAGCACCGTCAACCATGGCGGGGCTCACAGATCGCAAAGCTGCACGTGTTGCAATAACAATTGTCGGGAAGGCCCGCAAAGCGAGCACCATGCCGCCTACAAGTGGGATGGAGCGTTGGAACCCAAAGACATTGATAAATATCGCCAATCCGAGCAAACCAAACACAATAGACGGCACAGCTGCAAGATTATTGATGTTAATCTCGATTAAATCGGTCCACCTATTTTTTGGTGCAAATTCATCTAAATACAGCGCCGCTCCGACACCAATTGGCAGTGCCAGCATGAAGGCTAAGAGAACGATCATAATCGACCCCACGACAGCACCCGCAATACCTGCAAGCTCAGGATCTCGGCTATCCGCATTGGTAAACAAGATTGTATTGAACTTCTTTTTGATTATGCCGCGCTCTTTCAACGTATCGATCCACATAATCTGTTGATCAGAAATTTTGCGGCGGGCCTCGGGAGCGTTACGGTCAATATATCCCTTTAGGAGTTGGTCGACCTGATCAGAGGTTGGCACAGTCACAGTCACCGTTTTACCGACCAATGTAGGATCATTGAAAACCATCTGTCGAATAGCGTTTGTTGCACCCGACGCCGATGTCAGCGCAAATAAGGCTTGTTTATCCTTACGGTCAGTAACCTCAGGGAATAAATCATACATCGTATCTTGTATGATTTGACGATAATTAGCCCCGCGCAAAATGTTGGGGTCTGTGCTGCCATTTGGGGCAACTACGGATTCTTCTAATTCAACCTCAAGAGTCATAAAATTCTGCTGGAAGGCGGAAAACCCTGTTCCAACCAAGCTGACCAACAGCCAGCCAAGTGCGACCAAAGCAAACATAATGGCCCCGCGTCCCATCATACGGAAACGCCATTCTTTGCCTTTACGCTTTTTCAAACGCTTTAAAGCCGCCTCACTGGCATGAGGCAATGTTTTCACAGCTACCGAACTGTCTGTTTCGGTTTCGGAGGGCTTATTTGTGACGGTAGTCGTTTCCATCAGTCGTACCTCTCACGGTAACGGCGCACAACGGAGAGCGCGATCATGTTCAGCACCAATGTGATAACAAAGAGGACGAGTCCGAGCGCAAAGGCCGCCAAGGTTTTAGGGCTATCAAATTCTTGGTCACCTGTCAGCAAGGCGACGATTTGCACCGTCACGGTGGTCACCGCCTCGAACGGATTACCTGTCAAATTCGCAGCACGTCCCGCAGCCATAACAACAATCATTGTCTCACCAATCGCACGGGAAATCGCGAGCAAAAATGCTCCGATTATACCCGGTAAGGCGCCGGCAAATACGACTTGCTTCATCGTCTCTGACTTCGTCGCACCCAAAGCATAAGAGCCGTCTCGCATGGTTTGCGGTACGGCATTGATCACGTCATCTGACAACGATGAAATCAAAGGGATAATCATAACGCCCATAACGACCCCCGCGGCTAAAGCACTCTGCGTGGGAACTGCGAAGCCTAAACTCTCAGCAAAGCCGCGAATCGTGGGGCCAACGGTCAAAAGCGCAAAGAAACCATACACCACGGTCGGGATACCTGCGAGAATTTCGATCGTTGGCTTAACAATTTTACGTGTTTTCTTAGAGGCATATTCAGAAGTGTAAATCGCGATCATGAGCCCTATCGGACCTGCAATCACCATAGCCACCAACATAATTAAAAAAGTACCTGCAAATATCGGCACGGCGCCGAAACTGCCGGATTGTCCCGCTTGATCCGCGCGCAAAGCCGTCTGCGGCGACCATTGTAATCCAAAGAGGAAATCTAAAAACGGGACTTGAGAGAAAAAGCGTAAGCTTTCAAACAAAAGTGAGAGGATAATCCCAAAGGTTGTCAACACGGCAATCGTCGACAAGGCAATCAGGATAACTTGAATAAAGCGTTCAACCCATGTTCGCGCCCGAAATCCCGGCTTAATGCGTTTAGATGTGAGAAAGATAATCGCAGCAGAAATTGCAATCGTCGTCACGAGCCACACAAGGTCAAAAGCCGTGCTGCCATTACGGAAACTCAGACCTGCTAGAAAGGTCAAAATCGTCGCAAATGCGACCATCCAGGCTGTAAAATAACCGTGATAACTGGCTTGAGAATGCCAAGTCGCGCCGCCATGCGCCAGAGATGCAGCTGATTGCGCCTCCCGTGTGGCTCTAAATCTGTCCAATGCAAGATTTCGATTGAACAGGAAACCGCCGAGCGTAAGAACACCCATCAGAATCAGTATGTAAACTGCTATCTGATCCACAAAACTGACCCTAACCCTATTGGTGCCCAATTTTTACTAAGTCAGAATTATGAGACTTTTATGACAGCCTCACACATCTACTCTTGAGGCTCTTATGGCAAAAACAAAAGGCGGCCAAGGCCGCCTTTCATATATTTTCAGGCTAAATCGTGTATAACCTACTGACTGTAAGGATTCATAGCTTCAACATCGGCACGCACCTGCGCACGTTGGTCGTCTGGAAGTGGAATAAGTCCTAACTCTTCGAGATAACCACCAATGCCTGAGGCTGTCTCTGATGTAAATTCCAGAGCATATTCTTGTAGGCCGGGTGTAGTTTCAATATTGGCTTTTTTCATATAAACATACAAAGAACGGGCAATGGGGTAATCACCGGTCGCAATATTATCAAAACTTGGTTCAACGCCGTCAACAAAGGCCCCTTTAACTTTGTCAGAGTTCTGGTTGAGGAAAGAATATCCAAAGACACCCAAGGCTGTTGGCGTATTGACCAAAGTTTGAACAATCGCGTTATCATTCTCACCGCCGTCAATCCAATTTCCGTCTTCACGGAGCGTATGAGCAATTGTGCCAAAGGCTTTAGAATCGGATTTGCTTAAATCTGCCAAACAAGGGACGGCTTTTGCGCCGCGTTCCATTGCAATTTCAACGAAGGCGTCGCGTGTGCCGGATGTCGGCGGCGGACCAAAGACTTCAATCGTCGTTGCAGGAAGGACAGAGTCGATTTCTGACCACTTTGTATAGGGGTTAGGCTGCAGAGTGCAATCTGTATCGGATGTCGGGACATTTTTAGCCAAAGCTAAGAAGAGCTCCTTGGACGGCATATCCATCAGTGGCGCATCAATCGCATTGGCCACAACAATACCATCAAAACCGATCTTGACTTCGATAATTTCCTCTACACCGTTTTCTTTGCACATATCAAATTCAGATTTTTTCTGGCGGCGCGATGAATTGGTCATATCAGCCGTGCCCGGACCCGTGCCTTCACAAAAAAGCTTATGTCCGCCACCTGAACCTGTAGACTCAACAACGACATTATAACCCGTCTTGTTTTTGAACTCTTGGGCTACTTTCGTGGAGAATGGGTAAACCGTTGAAGAGCCAACAATACGAATATCATTCGCAGGCGCTGTAGTCGCAGTGCTTTTGACGGGTTCAGAAGCCTCTTGAACCGTTGCATCATTGCCGCCGCAGGCGACCAGTAGAGCCGCTGAAGCAGCCCCGATAATAAGCGTTTTCATAGTCATGATTTTCACCTTTCCGAAATCAAAACAAAATTAAAAATCAAAGCCGAGACGCGCAACGAAACCATTTGCGCTTTCGGCTGTACCGTTCTCTGCATCTGCATCAAAATAGTTGATACCCAGACGCGTATATTTATTGGGCCACCAATCGGCACCTAAAACGATTGTATCTACCTTGCCAGTGTAAATCTCGTCTTGAAGGTCAACCGAGTCATAACGTGCAACCAATGAGAAAGCCCCAATGCCGCCTTCGCCTAAAGCATTATCGACTTGCGGGCGATTAAATTTACCGGCCTTATAGACTTTTTTACCCCCAAAAAACGTCCCGACTTCACCGTAAAACCCATGAAAGGTTGCATCAGGATTATCACCTGCACCATTGGCGGCGAGTAAACCGTATTCACCGGCGGCCCACATTCTGTTGTGAACAATCGCTGTCTCAACACCGAAGAAATTATCAGACTTCGCAAAGCGACCTGTATCAATAATGCGAGAAGGAGCGGAGTTTGTGAAAGGACGTTGGCGGTAGCGAATACCGTCATTGACTTCGCTATCCGTTGCATCACTGCCATTGCGGTAGCGCCAAGATGTTCCAAGATGCACCGCCGTCTCATCCGTTTTCAATGGCGAATAAGTTGCACGGGCTGAAATGACTTTACCGTCTTCGTCAAAGTCTGCACCTTCCAGGTTTTCAGTATAGACACCCAAGTCGAGCGTGTAGTTTGATCCGGATGTGCCAACGGCAATACCCAGACGACGCGCAAAACCAAAAGCATCCGTAAATGCCGCGCGCTCAATCGTCGACGAAAAACGTGAGCTGGTTTGCTCATCCAAAGACATGAACTCACGAAACTGGCCAATCGTAACTTTCAAATTACTGTCTCTCGGGGAGTAACGAATATAGGCATCTGTCGCTTCAACATCGCCACCCGAGGAATCCTCAAGCTCAATCTTAAAGCTGATTGTATCGCCATATGTGCCTGTCGCGTCCAAACGAATACGGCGTAAATTTGTCTCGTCAATATTAAAATCCGGGCCATTTAATTCCGCGACCGTATAATCAGCATTCAATCGTCCGCCGAGCTCAACGGTAACCTCTTGTGCATTTGTCATTTGCGGCAAAGCCATAAGCACAGCCAATGAAGAGGCAGCTAAGCCGCCTTTAAAAAATTTTGTCATCGTTCTAACCTCTTATACGATGTCCCCGTAAGGAGTAGAATGTAGGAAGCTCAACATAAGCTGCCATCAACGCGCCCCTTGCCAAATAGTCATGTCAGTTTTTTACAGTTTTCATGACAGTTTCGTGACAGCCACAGAAACCTTTGGTTTTGATAGGAAAACAAGCTGCAATTCTCTTTCCCTCTAAGCTGTTTTCAAGAGGATAATATCAAATAACGAAGGTTTTGAACATACGAATCGTACATTTCATTGACGCTTTATGACTTAAAAAGGGCAGACCCGCGAAGGTCTTTTGGTTTTTGCAATCGACGTTTTGTCAAATGCTCATCTGACCCCACTTGACCATCGGTTTTTTCTCCGCGCATGTAGTGGCGCTGCCAGCCCTCGGCTTTAGTATCTTTATCGCCCGCATGAAGCTTGGCGTTAAAGTCAGCACGACTTTTGCTCCAATTGTGATAGTCCCGTTCAAGCTTTTTATCGCTGTCGAGGCGTCTGATTTTGGGTGTCACCTCCTCAAGACGTTTATGTTCTGAAAGCGTGATAAAACAAAAGGGCTCGCCCTTTGCAAATCGCACCTTACCGGGGCGCGTCATTTGCCAATTCATCGTAAAAGGAAATGGCAACCAATCTGTCTCTACCAAGCCCGAAAGCGGATAAATCCCGTCTTTGGGCCAGTTTGGTGGCCCCATACACCATACAGCCCATCCGGGCGGTGTGCGGAACACATAGCCCGTATGAAAGGTCAGAATACCCTTTTGAAAATGAGCTGAAGCAAAGCTCGGAATGAAGGCACTCTTATCCGGTGAAGATAATGTTATATCCTCATTACGTGGCCCGCCATTCCATTCAACATCCAGATCAAAGGGGCAAAGAAGTTCCCACCCTGTCGAGTTCGCCATCGTCAGCGGCAGGCACCGATAGGGCTGGCGATCCATAAAGACATCCATCCATTCCCGCCTCGGCCGCGCAGGCACAAAGCGAGGGGCGACGTCGTGAATAGAATAAGCATCTAAAAAAGGGGCTGTTTTATCAGTCATCTCTCAAACATGCCCTAACAATTTGAGTTTGAAAAGATGAATTACGGCCCTATAATTTGCTGGACAGGTTTGGCATAGGGCGATACCCAAGACGAAGGGAGAGACTATGCTGGCGCTGAACAAAGTTTCAAAAATATACAAAAAGCAAACCGTGCTCCATGCCCTCAGTCATGATTTTGGTAAGGGGGCGACGATTATCATCGGCCCCAGCGGTGTCGGCAAGACGACTTTACTGCGTCTTTGTGCGACGGTTGAAAAGCCATCCTCAGGCGTCATCCTCTGGAACGGACAAGATATCAAAAATAAGCGAAAAGCCTATCGCAACACGCTCGGCTATGCGCCCCAGCAGATTGATTTTCCTGATGACATCACAGCATGGGATTTCATGGCCCATATTGGAGCCCTGAAAAATCTGCACCCGAAAAAATCTTGCCCTCAATCCGAAGAGCTGCTGACACGACTCGATCTCATCTATGATAAAGATAAGCGTCTCCAAGCTTTTTCCGGCGGAATGAAAAGACGGCTTGGCTTGGCGCAAGCGTTTTTAGGGCAACCCGAATGTCTTATACTCGATGAACCGACAGCCGAACTCGACAGCGGCACAGCCGGAAAAGTGCATGATCTGATTTTTGAAAAAGCTGCGACCGCAACCATCTTGATGACGACCCATCTTACCGATGGTCTCAAAGGCTATGATTACAAGACGCTGGAATTGACCCGGTTTTTGGGGTGAATTGTGTTTAGTCATATAAACACATTTTTTCGCATCCAGCTCCGGCGGCATCTCGGCAACCCTATTTTGTGGGTGATTGCTTTAGCGGCCCCTATCGCTGCGCGTTACATGGTGCCGTCCCAAAATGATGGATATACGGTGCTTTCCATTAATGGAGCCTACCCCGTATTGACGCCGGGCGTGATTGGTTTGGAGCTTGGCATTATTGCAGCGCTTCTTCTGACACCGCTTGTTTATATTTTCTTGCGCGTCAGCCGGGTCAAAAATACACCCTGGCAAATTGAGGACGTCACGCCTGCCCTGCGATCCAAACAGATGTTCGGACATTGGCTCGCTGATACAGCCGTGCTTTGGGTCTTGCTTGTGGGATTGGCGATTTCCGGGGTCATTCTCTCGGCTTTCAGATTGCCGCTATCTGATATTCGCCCTTTAGAGACGGCCAGCGCGCTTCTGATAATTGCCTGTCCGGCATTTGCTGTGATAGCCGCACTACGTTTGTTTTTTTCTTCTCGACCGCTCCTGCGCGGCCCGCTGGGCGATGTTGTCTTTTTCGTCTTCTGGATGGCAGGGATTGTGGCGGGAGGTCTTATAATCGAAAGCGACGGTAGCTCTATTGCAGATATTTTTGGTTATGCAGCATCGATTTACAATGTCGTTGAAGAACCGATTCACAGCTTCGTCGTTGGTTCGTCGGCGGGGGCCTCAACGCAAGAAATAGAAATAGACGCTATTCGCGGGGTTTGGAACGCGGAGTTTATTCGCTCACGCCTCTTCTGGCTCTTCATGTCGGCAATTCTTGTCATTGCATCAGGCTTTCTGTTCAAAGCCCGAAAAGCCAAAGCGTCCGGCAAATCCAAAAGCAGCACACTTCTTGGTACGCTCTCCGAAACGGTTGAAGGCTTTACAGGTAAACTCATACCTAAAGGCGGCGTCTCGTCAGCGCCGCTTTGGACAAATTTAACGCAATTATTGCGGCCGGGCAGTTTGGTCTTCCTGCTTATCATTGCCGCCCTCGCAGGAACAGTTTTACCATTTCAAAAGATCATTGCCCCCGCCATTTGGCTTCTCGCTTTATTCCCTTTGACCCGTCAAAGTGGGGTTTGGGAAAATAGACCCTTGAGAGAGTTTTCAGGCACGCTGCCAACAGATCGGCGATCACAATTGATTTGGCAAATACTGGCGGGCATTCTTATGCTAACGCTCTTGTTTATACCCTCGGCCATAACCCTGTTAATGGCGGGAGATCATACATCGATGATTCATATGGGCGCCATTATTATTGGCCTCCCCGTCATCACAGCAGCACTCGGACGATTAACCCGTAGCGGCGTTACAGCAAGACTGTTCTTGCTCTTCGCTTGGTATATCTATCTGAATATGTAGAGTTTTATAACAATGGTACGGGTGAAAGGACTTGAACCTTCACATCTCTCGATACCAGAACCTAAATCTGGCGCGTCTACCAATTCCGCCACACCCGCACGATGTTGCTCATTTCATCACTGAAATAAGTGAGTAGGCGCGCGGATTAGCGCTCGCGCTCGCATACGTCAACTCTCTTTTGCTGTCATCGGCACATGTTTCATCGTCCAATATATCGCAATAAAGCCGGAGATGATATTGGCGGCTGCTACGCCGATAAATGCGCCTGTCAAACCAGCCAGTTGAACACCGACCAATATGAGCCCAACATATAGTAAAAGCGAGCGAATAATTGTGTAGACCAAGCCGTAGATAGGGCGTCCGATTGCATTCAATCCGGCGGCACTAACAAAGACAAACCCATATGCGAATACGGTCACAGGCACGATATAGAAATATGGGATAATTTTATCAATGAGGAGCTGATCGCTTGTAAAAACACCTGCAATTTGCTGCGCGAACAGAGCCAATAAAAGCGCCATCGCCGTTCCCCAAATAATGCATATCAAATAGCAAACCCGAAATGCCTCACGCACACGTGCCGTATTTCCGGCCCCACCATTGCGACCCGTCACCGCACCGATACACGCAGATAACGCATAAAGTAGTCCCACAGATATCAACTCTGCACGACTGGCAACGCCAAAGGCGGCGACATCGGCTTCGCCTAACGTTAGACCAATGATCGAAACCGCCGCAAATGTTGCCACAGGGACAATGATGTTCGTTCCTGCTGCCGGCAGTCCCACTTGTCCGATAATCGACCACGCATGGCGAATGGACGACACCGTCATATGGGCAAAATCAACGGCTTTGCGATGAAACATCACAACATAAAGACCAAACAAAGCCCCGATAACATTACCTATAAAAGTAGCGAGCGCGGCCCCTTGCACTTCCATGCGCGGAAAAGGGCCCCAACCGAAAATCAAAAACGGATCCAAGACAATGTTTATGATTGCGCCCAGTATCATGATAGAGCTTGGCAAGATCGCCTCCCCTGACGCGCGCAGGATATTATTACACATGCTTGCGACAGATACGATGACGAGCCCCGGCAGCGTTATCATGAGATAACCCATGGCCATGTCGCGGACTTCGTCACTTGACCCTGTCATATTTAAAAAGAAGGGCATGACCAGAAACATAAAGGCGACGAGAGCGCTCATCACCGTCAGCCCCATCAAAATGGCAGCAGCCGCATGACGTTTGGCTTTCCCCATATCGCCTTGCCCCAAGGCCCGCGAAACAGCCGACATGGTCCCGGCGCCGAGACCAATATTCGCGCTATTGCCCATAAAGGTCAGCGGAAAGCCGATCGTGAGGGCGGCAAGCGCCATAATGGCGAGGTCAGGCCGTGCCGGATCTGTCAAACGCCCCAAGTATATCGTGTCAACGATACCCGTTGAAATCAAGGCAATGACGGCAATCGAAAAGGGCCCCAGCATACGAAAAATATGCCGGGTGATGGAGCCCTCTAGGACATTTGTGCTCTGGGGTGAGGCCAAATTCTAATCAATCCTCACGATGGGACGGCGCATAGGCCGCCAAGGTCGCCATTTGTGTGATCTCTGAGGCGGTTGCGCCCAGCGAACAAATCTGAACCGGCTTTTCGAGACCCGTTAAAAACGGCCCCAAAACGGTGGCGCCGCCGACGGCGTCCAAAAGCTTAGTTGAGATGGACGCTGAATGAATGGCCGGCATGACCAAAACATTCGCGGCGTCTGTTAAACGCGAGAATGGGTAGGTCAGCACATGCATCGGGTCGAGCGCCACATCAGCGGCGATATCGCCCTCATACTCGAAATTCACATCACGTTCGTCGAGGATGCGCACGGCGTCACGCACCTTTTTCATCCGTTCCCCTACCGGGTTACCAAATGTCGAATAGGATAAAAATGCGACCCGCGGTTCGAAACCAAATTGGCGGGCAAAACCGGCCGTCGTTTCTGCAATATCGGCCAGATCGACAGCTTCGGGTAATTCAGTGATATTGGTATCCGCAATAAACAATGTGCGGTTTTTATTGATCACAACACTGACGCCCATCGTGCGTTCATGCTCGACATGACCCAGAACCATTTTGACGTCACGTAAGGCAATATCATAGCTGCGCGTGACGCCCGTGACCATACCATCCGCCAGACCGTGATGGAGCAACAAAGCAGAGAAAACATTCCGGTCATTATTCACAAGACGTTGCGCATCACGGCGCAAGAAACCCTTACGCTGTAATTTACCGTAAAGGAATTCTGTAAATTCGGCATTGCGGTCAAAGAGGCGTGCATTCAGGACTGTCAGACTATCCGGGTTTTCAATGCCCAACAGCTTCATATTATCATAAATCGGTTTCTCACGACCGATCAGAATGGCTTTACCCAAGCCCCGCTGTTGGAAGGATTGTGCGGCGCGGATGACGGCAGGCTCCTCGCCCTCTGCGAAGATAATGGTCTTGGGTTCTTCTTGGACGGAAGACGCAATACCTTGCAGTATGGCCGCCGTTGGATCTTGGCGACGCGCCAAGGATTTTTTATAGGCGTCCATATCCTCAATCGGTTTACGCGCGACACCTGTATCCATCGCAGCCTGCGCCACATAAGGTGGAATTTCAGAAATCAGGCGCGGATCGAACGGGGCAGGAATGATGTAGTCAGGACCATAACTCGGTCGTTTGCCATGATAGGCTGCCGCAACTTCTTCAGGAACGTCCTGTCGTGCCAAATCAGCCAAAGCTTGCGCACAGGCCAATTTCATTTCCTCATTCACATTACGCGCCCTCACATCAAGCGCTCCACGAAAAATATAAGGAAAACCAAGCACATTATTGACTTGGTTTGGGTAATCAGAACGGCCCGTTGCAATAATCGCATCATCGCGTACGTCTTTAATGTCTTCTGGTAGAATTTCAGGATCAGGATTGGCCATCGCAAAAATGATGGGGTTGGGAGCCATAGACGCTACCATATCTTTGGTCACGATACCCGCCACAGAAAGGCCAAAGAACACGTCTGCACCGACCATAGCTTCTTCTAATGTGCGAAGGTCTGTTTTGACAGCATGGGGTGCTTTCCACTGATCCATATATTCTTGGCGGCCTTGGTAAATGACACCGCGACTATCAATCACAATAGCGTTCTCGTCTTTCACGCCTAAACGTTTGACGAGATTGAGAACAGATAAACCCGCTGCGCCTGCACCGGATAATACTAATTTCAAATCTTCAAATTTACGCCCAGTCAGATGACAGGCATTGATGAGCCCCGCAGTTGCAATAATCGCTGTTCCATGCTGGTCATCATGAAAGACGGGAATGTCGAGCTTATCGCGCAGTTCCTGCTCGATAATAAAACATTCGGGCGATCCGATATCTTCGAGATTGATCCCGCCAAATGTATTGCCGAAACGCTGAACACATTCAATAAATTTTTCGGCGTCTTCCTCTTCGACTTCAATATCAAAACTGTCGATATCGGCGAAACGTTTAAAGAGAACGGACTTCCCTTCCATCACGGGTTTGGACGCCATAGCCCCCAGATTTCCCAGTCCCAAAATCGCCGTGCCATTGGAAATAACAGCCACCATATTCCCCTTTGAGGTATAGTCATAAACGGCATCGGGATTTTCAGCGATCGCTTTGACAGGGATGGCAACACCCGGCGAATAAGCCAGAGATAAATCACGCTGCGTAGCCATGGGTTTCGTCGCTTGAAGCGCGAGTTTGCCGGGCGTAGGCTTAGAATGGAAATCCAACGCTTGCTGGTCAGTAATATAGGCTTTTTTAGGGGGGCGGGGGGTTAGTTTTTTCACGTTTATCTCCGCTGGATGAACTGCAGTCGCGAACAGCCAGTTTGTGATTAGAATATAAGCGTTGCGAACAACGCGGTGGATGACCCTATTATCAAAAGACGCCCAAGGACAGGACAACACCATTATTTCATGTTTGAACTGCAGTCGCGAACAAACACTTTCCGAAAATCATGAATGATGAGAGATGTTTAACCTGTTGAAGACTTTGTGCAATCCCTAATAAATATGAGCACCCCAATGTCATTTCGCATAATTTTTAAGCAGGACATAGTGCAAACGCTAAAAATCTGTGCAAATACTACACTCATCGGTCATGTTCACAAAGTTAGGTGACGCGCATATCGACTCTGTCTCGACAGACTTGCATGACATATATGAAATTTACCTGCGGGAGACTCAACATGAAAAAAATCGAAGCTATCATCAAGCCGTTTAAGTTAGACGAAGTTAAAGAAGCGCTTCAAGGCGTTGGTTTGCAGGGCATGACGGTTCTCGAAGCAAAGGGTTTTGGACGTCAAAAAGGACATACGGAACTTTATCGCGGCGCAGAATATGTTGTTGATTTCTTGCCCAAATTAAAACTCGAACTCGTAGTCGCAGATGACCAAGTCGAGGGCGCGCTCGAAGCCATTCAGACAGCCGCTAAAACAGGCAAAATTGGTGATGGTAAAATCTTCGTCTCTGAAGTCAGCCAAGCTATTCGTATCCGGACAGGTGAGTCAGGAGATGCGGCCCTTTAAAGTCGGTTCAAAACTCAAAATCAGACAAAACTAAAAAGGAAATTGGGAAAAATGTCAGATACTGAAAAACTACTGAAAAAGATCAAAGACGAAGACATTAAATTCGTAGATCTCCGCTTCACTGACCCAAAAGGTAAGATGCAGCACGTCACATTCCACACTGATTTGGTTGATGAAGACCTTTTCAAAGATGGCACCATGTTTGATGGCTCCTCCATCAGTGGGTGGAAGGACATTAATGAATCTGACATGGTTCTATTACCCGACGCCTCTACCGCAAAAATGGACCCGTTTTATCAGCAAGATACGCTTGCGCTGTTCTGTGACGTTCTCGAACCTGACACGGGCGAAGCTTATAATCGTGACCCACGTGGTACAGCCAAAAAAGCTGAACAATATATGCGTTCTGCCAAAGTTGGGGATGAGGTCTATTTCGGCCCCGAAGCTGAATTTTTTGTCTTTGACGATGTCCGTTGGAACACACAGCAAAATGTGACGGGTTACTCAATCGACTCGTCTGAGCTGCCACAAAACACAGGTACACAATACCAAGGCGGCAATATGGGTCATCGGCCGGGACCGAAAGGTGGTTATTTCCCTGTTCCACCCGTCGATTCAGCACAAGATATGCGCTCAGAAATGATTTCAGTTATGGAAGAGCTTGGCCTTCGTCCTGAGAAGCACCATCATGAAGTTGCGCCAGCTCAACATGAGTTGGGCATGCAATTCGACACGCTCTTGACTATGGCTGACAATATGCAGCTTTATAAGTATCTCGTCCACAATGTGGCGCATGCTTATGGCAAAACAGCGACGTTTATGCCCAAGCCGATGTGGAATGATAACGGCACAGGCATGCATGTTCACATGTCGATCTGGAAAGACAAAAAGCCGCTTTTTGCAGGTGATGAATACGCCGGTCTCTCCGAATCTTGCCTCTATTATATCGGCGGTATTATTAAACACGCCAAAGCGATTAACGCTTTTTCAAATGCCTCAACCAATTCTTACAAGCGTTTGGTTCCTGGTTTTGAAGCCCCTGTTATGTTGGCTTATTCAAGCCGTAACCGCTCTGCTTCTGTGCGTATCCCGTGGACAGCTTCACCGAAAGGTAAGCGCCTTGAAGTTCGCTTCCCTGATCCGGCCGGGAACCCTTATTTGACTTACACGGCCCTCCTGATGGCCGGACTTGACGGTATCAAAAACAAAATTCACCCAGGCGATCCAATGGATCAGGATCTCTATGAACTCTCACCCGCTGAAGCGAAGAAAATCCCGCAAGTCTGCGGTTCTCTACGCGAAGCCCTTGAGAATCTGGATGCAGACCGGGACTTCTTGAAAGCCGGCGGCGTCTTCGATGATGACCAAATCGACGCTTATATTGATCTGAAAATGGAAGAGGTCCACCGCCTTGCCATGCATCCGCATCCGGTTGAGTTTGACATGTATTATAAATGCTAAACCATTTAGCTACATGCTACGAAAAGCCGCCTTATGCAAACCGCATAAGGCGGCTTTTTTATAAAAAATTTGTTCTCGACTTGGCCCGACAAAGGTAAAAAAGAGCTAGCCTTTTTTGCGGGTGCTTTTGCGTTCGCCTTTTTTCACGCCGCCTGTTTTTGTTTTCAATGCCGCCGCTCTGGCGAGCTTTTTCTTATGTGGTTTTTTGGGCTTACCCTCACCCGTAAAAGAAGGGGAGCTGGAAGATGTTGATGAGGTATCGCCCTCAGTCTTTTTTGTCCGTGTTTTCCGTTTGAAGCTGCCCTCTTCATAAAAGGATTTGTTCTTTGGTTTCCCCTTAAATGCAGCTTTCGGTTTATTGTTGCCCGCGCTGTGGGTCTTATCTTTATCTGCATAAGATTTACGGTTTGAGTTGCCCTGATACGCGTTTTGAGAATTAAAATCAGGCTGGCCGTTCACGCGTGTCGCTGTAATCGCCTTTTCAATTTTTCCGTCCGGGCCTATCGTTTCAATAAAGCCGTCGACACAACTCTCATCGAGCTCGATAAATGTTTGTGTCTCGGTAATTTTAATCGTGCCGATGTCAGGCTTTTTCAGTCCGCCCGATTTTAGCAACATGGGTAAAATCCATTTTGGTTCGGCTTTTTGCTTACGGCCCAAATTCAAAGAGAACCATACGCCGTCTGCAAAATCACTCCGCAGGGTTGATTTGCGACTGCGCTTATCATCTGTTGGGTCATAAGCAGAATGAATCAGTTCCTCAGGTGCAGATTGGCCCGCACGGTATTGACGGATAAAGGCCGTTGCGATGTGTTCCGGCGAATGGGCTTTCAAAAGACGCTTTACCATCGTGCGTTCTTCGTCTGTCACTTCACTGTCTAAGGTCATATTGTCGAGCAAACGCTCATTATCGCGCGCAATAATTTCCTCTGCACTGGGCGGGGCGGACCAATCCGCCGTAATATTCGCGTCACGCAATACGCGCTCGGCGTTCCGGCGACGATTGGGCGTCACGATGAGCGCAGACACGCCTTTACGCCCTGCGCGCCCTGTCCGACCGGAACGATGCAGCAGCGCTTCACGATTCTTTGGCACATCCGCATGAATAACAAGTTCAAGATCAGGAAGGTCCAAGCCTCTTGCGGCGACATCTGTGGCAATACAAACTTGTGCGCGCCCGTCACGCAGGGCTTGCAGCGCATGGCTGCGTTCTGATTGGGAAAGCTCACCCGAAAGGGCGACCACTGAGAAACCGCGATTATTAAACCTTTGTGTCATGCGGTTGACGGCGATTCGCGTATCACCAAATACAATCGCATTTTTTGCATTATAAAAGCGTAACACATTAATGATCGCGTTTTCCCGATCATCCGTCGCCACTGTCATGACCCGGTATTCAATATCTAAATGCTGTTTGGCTTCGGCCGCCGTATTCACACGCACGGCGTCTCGCTGATATTTCTTGGTCATACCCAAGATTGTTTTTGGGACAGTCGCAGAGAACATAAGTGTTCGACGCGCTTCGGGTGCAGCCCCCAGAATTTGCTCCAGCTCTTCGCGGAAGCCCATTTTTAGCATTTCATCGGCTTCGTCGAGAACTATCGCTTTCAACTCGCCCATATCCAGCGAACCGCGTTTGATATGATCACAGAGTCGCCCAGGCGTGCCGACAACAATATGTGCGCCTTGGGCCAAGGCGCGTCGCTCATCGCGCATATCCATGCCGCCAACACAGCTCGCCGTTTTGGCACCCGCCTCTTTATAGAGCCAATCCAACTCGCGTTTGACCTGCAAGGCCAATTCTCGTGTTGGCGCAATCACCAAGGCCAAAGGCGCTTCCGTGCGCGTAAAGGCCGAGGCCTCGCCCAATAAGGTTGAGGCCATCGCCAAACCAAACGCAACGGTCTTTCCTGATCCTGTCTGGGCCGATACCAACAGATCTTGCCCCAATAATTTAGGGTCGAGGACTGTGTCTTGCACAGGCGTCAGCGTTTTATAACCTTTTTTCGCTAAAGCGTCAGCGAGCGCGGGATGCGCATGTGAAATATTGGACATCAAAGGTCTTTCTGGCCGCAAAAACAAGGGGCGGCGCTTTTGAAGCGTTCCCTATGGCCTTTAGCACTTTTTGCATAGGAAAGAGTTCAGTCTTAAAGGAGTCGGGCACGGTAATTGTCAGAATTTATAGATTGCACTCTCGCCGCCCGTCCGAAAACCGATCGTGATGATGCGGTCTAAGAGAGCAGGCCTCAGGAAAAGCTCATATAAGCCATCAGTTGTAAGGGTTAAAATCAGGCAAAAATGGCTCTCCCATCACAACCATAGCTGTGGCTATGCTAACAAACACATAGGCGACTAAGTACGACCACCATCTGAATTTTAAATAGGAACCGCCTTTAAGCGTAAGGCTCAATAGAATGAGTACGACGCCAATATGCAATGTCCAGTGACCAAGGCCTAACCACTCACTCACTCTGGCTTCATCATTTGGATGAATGAAACTCATCAACATCGCAACAAATCGCATTATCAAGGCGGAGAACAAAAACGCAAAGGCGATAATTGTTTTATGTTTACGCAGGATAATAAAGGCAATTATTGCCTGAACCATTGTGATAAACGGCCCTGCAATTGAAACCAGTTGTCCATGCCATGCGTTGCGATATACACCGTTCGCTAACCCTGCACTATTGATATTTACCCACATATCATAACCCAATAATTCTCCTGCGGCCCAATGTGCTGCTTCATGCAAAACATAAGTCGCAAAAGTGGCAAGTATAAATAAGGGAATGTGACGCCAATTCATAAGACGCTAATCCAACTGGCTGAGAGCTGCCTTCGCCTTTTCAAGCCCATTAATTGAGATTGCCTTTTCGTATTCCGTTTTCGCCTTCTCAGCCTGATCAGACTCTGCGTAAAGGTCTCCTAAGCGGTAATGTGCATGCGCTCTTAGGGCTTCCCCATCATAATCGCTGGAGATAAAGGACTCTAATGCTTGAATGCCTTTAAGCACATCAATATTGCCGACATGCGCCACTTTTCCAATGAGGTATCGACACCCCATATTGTTCGGATGAAAGTCAGTGCATGTTTCAAATGTGAGCAAGGCATCTGCATAATTTTCACTCTCAATTTGAATATTCCCTTTAAGCGTTAGAGCCCCTGCGTTTTGAGGCTCCAAAGTCAGGGCTTGTTTTAGATGCACCATAGCACCCGCATTATCATTTTCAGCCTGACTTATTTGAGCTTCATAGATAAGGATATTGCTTTCGGTAATATCTGGAATGCCTTGAATAAGCTCACGTGCTTCGTCTTTGCTACCACCAACCGCACCGGGTGCGTTTAAATGAAATCTTATGAGATCTTTCCTTACCTGAATATCATCAGGTCTCAGGGACAAAGAATGCTCCATCGACTTTCGCATCTTTATTGCAAGACCGCGTTTTTTCAAAATGCCGACTTGATCAATACGCCCTTGATAAGACTCAACCAATAGCTGACTGATCTCAAATCTATCCTCGCCATTTTTTTGGGCCACTAAAAGAACATCAATGGCTTTTTTGTAGTCCCCCGAATCCATCAAAGATTTAGCTTGAAGATAGGTTTGCGACTCTTGGATGTTTTCGGCGCTTGCTTCAGAGCTCTCTGAATGCCCGTGACATGGAATAACTATCACAAAAGCCATGAGGGTTAGCAAAACAAGTCGCAAATAATTTGATTGTCTCACTAACTTACCCCTCAATCCCGATTGGTATATACTTACAATAGAAATTATCGTAAAGCAACCAATTTTTATTGTTTTACGATAATTCCAGAATTGTCATAATCCTTATGTGGAAGCTAGCGACTTTGAAAGCGCAAAGCCCTTCCCCAAAACCAAATCATACTTTATGCCTTTCATGCCTCAGCTCTATTAAATCGTTCTGTTTTTCATCTCTTTGTTAAAGTAGCAAAAGCCTGTTCTCGAGAGGTGGTTGATTATTCGCTATCCCGTTTGTTATAAAGTGCCAATTCTTCCATTGTTTTTTCGCCGTAATCTTCAACGTCGCCGAATGACCGGAAGGTTTCCCAACGGACACCCGACGGGTCAATGGTCCAGTTCTTTTCCGATTTTGAAAAACAACACACCGTTTCACCGACTTCCAAAAGTGGCGCTTCTGCGAGTTTTAAAGCGTCGCGAATGTTATGCAGTGTCTCGCTGTCATCCACCTGGAGACCAACATGATGAATACCGAGGCTGTCTCCCTCTACCTCTATGACCTCGACCACAAAATTAACGTATGGATCCTCCAACATCCATTTCGCATAGTTATGGCGCGTTTTTGTTGGGACTGAAGCGAATAAAGTTGAATAAAATGCGATTGATTTTTCGAACGTATTTTCGTCCGTGTTTATGTGGATGTGCAGTCTTTTCATTATGAACTCCTTTGCTCATAATCTTATATATGCATATATGCGCAAACATGCAATATTATTAAATAGTTTTATCAGCGCAGGTTTGTAAAGCGTCAGCTATTGCCCGTAAGGACTTGGTGAGATTATTTAGATTTAGACTATAGAAAACTTCTCGACCTTTTTTTTCGGACATCAGAATATTCGCGTCACGTAAAATCGTGAGATGGCGCGAGACACCGGAAAAATCGATGCCGCAACACGCACTTACATCGCTTACGCTTGCCGCGTTCCGTCTCGTCGCCAATAAAGAAATAATTGATATACGGGTCGGGTCAGATAAGGCTTTGAAAAGCTCCGGTTGCATCACCTCTGATAAGGGTCGCAAACAAATTTCAGGAAGTTTCTGTGTAGAGGCCATAGATAATCATAAAACACATGCACATCCATGCAACTCTCTTTTTTACCTGTCATACCAACGCAGGCAAAGCCTGCCCAATGAGAGAGAGGAGGACGTTTGCCCGCTTATTTTACTTTCCGTTCACCCCGTGGGAACACGGGGTTCATCTCCTGAAATTACATTTGGGGCTGACAGCTGGGAGATATATCCCCCCTTTTTTAGCAGGATAAACTGCAAAATAAGGGGTGAATGGAAAATAACGAATGAATAGGCGCAAAAGAAAACATCTTCAAACTTCCCCCTCTCACTAAATCATGCTTTATGCCTTTCATGCCTATAGCCCGTTTAAATCGTTCTGTTTTTCATCTCTCCGGCGAAGGTCTGATACCTTGGTTGGATGGGGTCATTACGAATAATCTGAAAGACGATTTGACCTTTGCGGCCCTATTAACACCGCAAGGCAAAATCATTGCGGATTTCTTTGCCACCAAAGACGGTGCTAACCTCTTTCTTGATACGCCGGCAAAATTCGCTGCCGACTTGTTCAAACGTTTACGGATGTACAAGCTCCGCGCACCGATTGACATCAAAGATGTCTCAAACAACTATTCGGTTTACGCCTTATGGGACGGCGAAGGCGAAGAAGGCGATGATGACCCGCGGCATTCGGCTTTGGGGCAGCGTCTCATTACAACAGACCTTATTAATGCAGGTGCAGATTATAATACACATCGCCTTTCACTGGGCGTTGTTGACAGTGAGTGGGATTTTGAAACCGTGACGACGTTCCCCGCTGATGCCAACATGGATTTGATGAACGGCGTAGATTTCAAGAAGGGCTGCTTTGTCGGTCAAGAAGTTGTCAGCCGGATGAAACGCATGACCACTGTGAAAAAACGCATGCGCGGCGTTATCTTAACTGGCCCCGCACAAGCCGGAGACAAAATCATGGGGGGGCAACGCGTCTTAGGCGAGCTTTTGTCGGTGCGCAATAACATGGCAATGGCGATGGTCCGACTTGATCGGTGGCAAGCCGCCGATGCCTCTCCAACTGTGAATAATACAGGTATCACGATTATGGATTCGGTAGATGGCCAACACCACTGACATTATTATTAAACGCAACGACCCTCTCGCCCTCACCCGCTTTGCAGCCCTTAATGCCGAATGGATTGAAGACCTGCATTTCCTAGAGGAGTCAGATAAATTAATGGTCGCGCATCCAGAGATTTACACCCAAAATGGCAGTCACGTTTTCTCCGCACATATTGACGGGATTGTTGCCGGTGCCGTCGCATTAAAGCGTCATGAAAATGGCGATTATGAGCTGACAAAAATGGCGGTCGACTCAAATTTCCGTGGAAAAGGCATCGGGCAAGTTTTAATGACGGCAGTAGAAACCTACGCCAAAGAGATATTGCGTTTGTCGCGAATTTTCCTGCTCTCTAATACGAAAAATGAAGCGGCTCTGCGCCTTTACGCGCGTAACGGCTGGACGATAAATCATGAGGGCCCTCATCCTGTTTACGCCCGCGCAAATATAGGTATGGAGAAAGTTTTTGACTAAAATCTCGCTTGATAATCGTGTCTTCGTGCCTGTGGAAAATACTGAAAACGGTGTCGTGTCCGGCAAGACACGGTTCCATTTCTGGCAGCAAGGCATCGTCTTTTACGCCGATTATTTTGGAGGCGATGTACGTGAAGGTCATATTATTGGCCAATTTAATGAAGCAGGCGAAGGCGACATGCTCTACCACTGCCTCACAATAAACCGTGATTTGAAAGCCGGGAAAGCCACCGCTAATTTTGAAGAGATGGAAGATGGGCGCATCGCTATGAGTCTGGATTGGCAATGGGTTTCGGGAGACACATCAAAAGGGCAATCACGATATGAAGAAGTCATGGAACAGGAAATGATGCGATGGCAAACACTATAGATAACAGCGCCTTTCCTCATCATAATCCTAACCTACCACGTTGCGGATGGGTACCGCCACATGACGCCCTTTATTGCGCTTATCATGACCGGGAATGGGGAAGACCCATTTACGACTCCAAAGCGCTTTTCTCAAAGCTGATACAAGACGGGCAGCAAGCAGGTTTAGCATGGATTACAATTCTGCGAAAACGTGATAACTTACTAAAAGCCTATGATGGTTTTGATCCGGATATCATCGCTCATTACACCGATGCCGACCGCACAAGATTACTCTCAGATCCTGGCATTATTCGATCAAAGCTAAAAGTGAACGCCGCAATCGTTAACGCACAAATTTATCTCCGTATGCGAGAAAAAGAAGAGATCGACTTCTCAAGATATCTCTGGGATTTTGTGGATGGCAAACCGATACAAAATGCTTGGGAAAACTTCAAAGACGCCCCCGTCAAAAGTGCCGAGTCGATTGCTATGTCTAAAGACCTCAAAAAACGCGGCTTCAAATTTGTCGGGCCCGTCATCATCTATGCCTTCATGCAAGCGGTTGGTATGATCAATGACCATGCCACCAATTGTCATGTCTATGAGACTTGTCGTAATACGCGGAGCGTTTAAAATGAAACAGCTTTTAATTTTGAGTTTTTCGGCCTTGACGCTAACCGGATGTGTCACCCCCCTAGAACCCGTCCGTCCTCAACCCGACCCGGTTGAAGATGAGAGTTCCATGGAGAAATATGTCGAGTGTGTCAGAGACAAAAGACGCGACGAGAACGATCCGCCCTGCTTTTTAGGTTGATGTCCTAAAGTCCGAAATTCCGGCTCATCATATTTATCCGCTCTTCGTCACTTAGGGTTTCGCGCCTCTGTCACATCATTTTGGCAGCATAGGACCTTCCTTTTAGTCTTGAACTCAACCGCCCTCACGTTGCATAGCTGTTAGAACGATATAACCCAAAAAAGGGAAACGGCATGAAAGCTGTCATTAGTGCGACGGGTCTTTGGACTCCAAAAGACTCCATTTCAAATGAAGAGCTCGTCGAGAGTTTCAATGCTTATGCTGATAAGTGGAACAGCGAAAACGCAGCAGAGATCGAGGCCGGCGCGAAAGACGCGCTGACCTATTCCAATGCCGAATTCATTGAAAAAGCCTCAGGCGTAAAATCGCGTTATGTGATTTCCAAAGCGCCTATTCTTGATCCGAAGATTATGGCGCCGCGTATTCCTGCGCGCCCTGATGAAGAGCCGTCAATTTTGGCCGAAATCGCTGCCAATGCCGCCCGTGACGCACTTCAGAGTGTTGGTCGCAAAGCCGAAGATGTCGGCGCGGTGATTGTCGCCTGTTCCAATTTGCAACGTGGCTATCCGGCTGTGGCCGTAGAGGTGCAATCCATTCTCGGCACATCCGGTTTTGCTTTTGATATGAATGTTGCCTGTTCTTCGGCGACCTTCGGCCTTGAAACCGCGCGCGGGCTCATTGTGGGCGGTCAAGCTAAATCCGTACTTGTTGTGAATCCTGAAATTTGCACCGCGCATTTGAATTTCAAAGACCGGGACGCGCATTTTATCTTTGGTGATGTCGCCACAGCCATTTTGGTCGAGTCCGATGACATCGCCCCAGACGAACATTGGGAGATTATCGGCTCCAAACTGGTGACGCAGTTTTCAAACAATATCCGTAATAATTTCGGCTTCCTCAATCACTGCGCCCCGGAGGATGACGGCATGCAGGGTGAGCGCGGCAAGAAGGGCCTAACGGATAAGCTATTTGTTCAAAATGGCCGCAGCGTCTTTAAGGAAGTCGTGCCCATGGTCGCCAAAATGATCACGGAAGAATGCGAGGCGAACGGCCTGGATCCGCATGACCTCAAGCGCATGTGGCTTCATCAAGCCAATCTCAATATGAATGTCCTCATCGCCAAAAAGGTTCTCGGCAAAGATGTCGACATCACGCAAGCGCCTGTTGTTTTGGATGAATATGCCAATACCTCCTCCGCAGGATCCATCATTGCTTTCCACAAACACAGCGCAGACTTCAAAAATGGCGAAACAGGCCTAATCTGCAGCTTCGGGGCAGGTTATAGTGCTGGGGCTATCTTTGTGCGGAAGGTGGCTTAAATCAGCTTTTCAATACAGCTGCGACATTTTCGCATTTTTGTGTTATATTGTTCTTAGGCAAAAAAGGAGGACATCATGCCAAACCCAGCAGAGTTGATGCAAATCGGACAAAAGCTTGTTGATTTGAATAATAAGGATAAAGGCCGACAGGCCGTTCAAGAGCTTTACACACAAGACGCTGTTTCCGCTGAAGCCATGGCGATGGAAGGCCAAGAGTCTAACGAGATGCAAGGCACGGACGCCATTTTAGGTAAGCATGATTGGTGGGAAAGTGCCAATGAAGTGCATTCCACCTCAGCAGAAGGCCCATTTGCGCATGGCGATGATCGTTTTTGCGTGATCTATGATATGGACATTACCGACAAAGCCTCGGGCAAACGCTCACAAATGAAAGAAGTGGCGACTTATTACGTGAATGAAAACGGTAAAATATACCGTGAAGAATTCGCCTATCCACTGGGTTAGCGACTTACAAGTAATATGATAGTCTTACTCCCACACTTCAGCGTGGGAGGAAATTTCATATAAAACGCTTGGCGTATGTGTCTTTGACAAACCCATCATGTTTAGATAAACAACGTGTTCCACCACAAGCGCATCTAGGTGCGTTTTATTGGGGCTATAGCTCAGTTGGTAGAGCGTCCCATTGAAAATGGGAAAGTCGCGGGTTCGAGTCCCGTTAGCATTTGCCGAGAGGCGGGATTAGCTCGTTGATTTATCAGCGGGCTTTTCTTTTGTTAGCTTCTTTAGCTTTGCATCAAACGCGGCATCGCTTTCGTCACACCCAAGCTCTTTTGCGGCTTCGCGGAATTTGTCGATTTGCTTTTTTTTAGAGGTCATTTAGCAGGCTTATTTGAGCGTATGCTGGTGGCAGGTCTAGCTCCCAAGTGTGAATGACTTTCAAGCCAATTTGCCTTGCGTATTCCGCCTGATTTTTATCATCAGTGTAGAGTATAGAGGCTCCAGCCGTTTTAGCTGTGATTGCAATTTGTCTGTCGAATTTAACTTCATTCCACCCCGCTTTAATCCCCGCCTTTTTATCACCTTCGTCCCTAGCCCTACGAGACTCATCCGCTAAATCTATCGCGCAGCGTGAGTCAAATGCAGCAATCTGGAACGCAGCTGACTTTCCTATCTCGACTATTACCTTCTCTATGTCTGGTGTATGACAAAGCATCTCTGCCAAACATGGGGTTGGTATCAAGATGGTATCATTATTATTACTATGACGATCTATAAGAGCCTCAATTCGCTCTTTAGCGTGAGTCACTATTTTACCTGTTTGGGGGTCTATACTTGGTTTAGTGTCAGGGTTTAAAGCAAGAGAGAGATATGTATTATCGAACGCTACTAACATTATCTCCCGCTCTCTTTAATAGGAGAATCGTCCGTCCAGTTAACATCAATTTCACGTAAGCGGTCTATTGCTTGACGTAATGTCTCTTTTTTAACTGGTGCAAAGTCAGTTATGGAAAAATTGTCTATATCCCACCCTCTGGATGTTTTTATCCATGTTCCCCACCCACTTACTTTCACATCTTCAAAAAGGAAATCTCGCAGCGCCTTGGCTATTTCTTTCGTGGTTGTGCAATACACTACTCCGTATTGCTGTGTGTTAATTCTTACTTTTGCGTCACTTTGGCTTCCTGCAATATAATACAAATTTCCCAAAAATGTGGCTGCGTCACGTATGCGAATATGAGATTCGCTAACCTCGCGCATACCGGGAAAGTCAATTACATTCTCCCCTCTATCATCAGCAAACTCGCCGCAAGTGCCATCTTCGCGAAGCATACCATCAATTTTTTGCCTCGCCTTTAATGCTGCGTTGGGGGCAGTTCCATCCTGCAAGCCCATAAGCCTTTTTGTCATTTTCGTCTGGTAATTTCTGTCTATAGCAAAATTACTTCCGTGACTGCTTTCAAATATATCAACCAAATGAATATTTTCAGAAACGCCAAGCATTTTGGATATTTCGGCATAATACTCCACTAGGCGACCGAACGGCATAGTTTCGGGCGTGAAATCTTTTACCTTAAATGTATATTTTAGCGTTTCATTTTCCATAGCATTGTCCTTGGAAGTTACGCTCGCGATGAGTCCCTGTAAAGTAGTCTCTTTCTAGCAATACCAGTTAACATGGCGTTAGTTCTATCAGAATCATTAGAGCCTAAGGCTTCACGGTTATTATAGCGGAAATCGAACTCTGCTAGATAGCGGTGTAAATGCTTCTGTTTACAGTGCTGATAGACACCCTTCATACCGCGCTTAAATACGCTGTAATATCCTTCTAGCGTGTTTGTGTAGACATCGCCGCGCACATATTCGCCGCGAGAATGAATGACTGTCTCGTGGCTTTTAAACTCTGTGCCGACTTTCGGGTATAGGCGGCTTTCGTCAGTCATAAGGCGAGAGCGGCGGTCAACATTCTTACGGACAATTTCGCCCACACTTGCTTTAGTCGCGCGGTCAATATTGAAGGATCGGATAGAGCCACCACGCTCAACGAGAGATACTATAACATGCTTATTAGCAACGCCACCAAAGCCCTTGATACCACGGCGCTGCATAGCGCGTTTCTTCTTAAGGCTCACTTTGTTACCAAAATATGTTTCGTCAGCTTCGATAACAGCGCCTTCGCCGCCCATAGGAGGCATATCGCCCACCATCATGGCTTCACGTAGGCGGTGAGACATAAACCATGCGGTCTTGTAAGTGACTTCTAGTGTGCGCTCTAGCTGCTTGCTGCTGATACCCTTCTTAGAAGACATCATTAAATAAGCGGCCTGTAACCACTTATGCAAAGGAACGTGGCTGCTTTCAAAAACAGTGCCTACGCGGACAGTAAACTGCTTGCGGCAAGCGCCACACTTCTTTAGACCGTGCCGTTCGACGCCCTCAGGATTCTTTTTAGAACGCTTAGAGCGTACACCCTCAAGAGCGTATATCTTCTTTTCGGTGTTACCACACTTAGGGCATACGGGCTTATCGCCCCAGATAATGCTCTCAAGGTGTGCGAAGGCGTCCGCTTCGTTATGAAAATAAGATTTAGATAAAATGCTCATAGGCATTATATGCACTAAAAGCTATGGGTTTGTCAAGTATATATTAGCCAAACGCTTTCCTTGACCGTTTCTCGGAACTTCATCATAGTCTTGGGAATTATAGTAATCATATGCGCCTTTTTATAAATATTGTGACTGTTATCGGCATTGTTCTGGCGGCCGCGAGTGTAGCCTATTTGATATATGCTCAAGCAAGCGGGGCCTCTGAAAACGGAGGCA
>CAYGTR010000028.1:0-13621 GCA_964352855.1 uncultured Algimonas sp.
GAGCATCGGTCTCCAAAACCGAGGGTCGTGGGTTCGAGTCCCTCCGCCCCTGCCAGTCACCGATTAAGTTGCCCAAATGGGTTAAAACTAACGCGAACCGCATAAAAAGCGGTCTCGCGTTTTGGAGTTTAAAAAGAATGGCCAAAAAACCGCCAGCAATAGCGAAGGCAGGAAATGCCAAAGCCGATAGTGCGCCGAAGGTTGGTCCTGTCCAGTATTTGGGTCAGGTCCGTCAAGAGGCGCGTAAGGTTGTGTGGCCGACTTGGCGTGAAACACTGACGACAACTGTGCTTGTGATGATCATGGTTATTTTGATGGGTATATTCTTTTTTATTGTCGATTGGGCTTTGGCTTCAATCATTCGCATCGTGCTTGGATTAGGAGGCGCATAAACCATGGCAGCTAAGTGGTATATCGTGCAGGCCTATTCGAATTTCGAAAAGCATGTGCAGCGCAGTATTGAGCGCGAAGCTGAACAAAAAGGTTTGTCTCATTTTTTTGAGGAAATCCTTGTTCCAACTGAAAACATTGTTGAGGTTCGTAAAGGTCGCAAGGTTGAGTCAGAGCGTAAATTTTTCCCGGGCTATGTCTTGGTGAAATGTGAGCTGACAGATGCTGTGCACAATTTGGTTAAAAATACGCCAAAAGTAACAGGTTTCTTGGGCTCAACCACAAAACCGCTGCCTGTCAGTGAAAAAGAAGTTGCCCGTATTGTCGGTCAAATCCAAGAGGGTGTGGATAGTCCGCGTCCGATGATCAAATTTGATCTGGGTGAGACAATCAAGGTTGTCGATGGGCCATTCCAAAGCTTTAACGGGACTGTAGAAAGCGTTGATGAGGAGAATTCGCGTTTGAAAGTGCTCATTAATATTTTCGGGCAAGGGACGCCTGTTGAATTGAATTACACACAGGTCGAAAAGCAAAGCTAATTGATCTAAGAAAATGCGAAACAACGAAATTTGTTGTTTCGATGTCGAAATTTTCCTCGTTGAAATTCCTTTTGGGAAAATCAACTAGGAGAAAATCGAATGTTTGTGGGAGGTGCGGCTAAGTCCAGTCGTCATCGTACCACGAACACCACATCGCAAGTTATATGAGGTAGCTTGCTCCAACCTCCTCTTTAAATAGAGGTACACTTGAAGGAGTGGAACATGGCAAAGAAGATTGAAGGCTATATTAAGCTTACGATCCCTGCGGGTTCGGCCAATCCATCACCACCGCTTGGGCCAGCATTGGGTCAGCGCGGCGTGAATATTATGGAATTCGCAAAGGCATTTAACGCTAAGACGGAAGACCTTGAAAAAGGTATTCCAACACCAACCATAATCACTGTTTACAGTGATAAGAGTTTTACATTTGTGACAAAAACTGCGCCTGCCTCTTATTATTTAAAGAAAGCGGCAGGTAAAAAGTCCGGTGGCAACCTTCCGGGTCGTGAAGTCGGTGGAACAGTGACTATGGCGCAGTGCCGTGAAATCGCGGAAGCGAAACTGGTCGACCTGTCTGCAAATGATTTGGATCAAGCGACAAAGATCATTGCGGGTTCTGCCCGTTCAATGGGCTTTGAGGTCACGGAGTAGTATCATGGCGAAACTTGGAAAAAGAACAAAGGCAGCTCGCGCTACTTTTGAACGTGATACAGATTACACCGTCGCGGCGGCTGTAAAGCTCGTCAAAGACAATGCTTCTGCAAAATTTGACGAAACTGTCGAAGTTGCCATCAATTTGGGTGTTGACCCACGTCATGCTGACCAAATGGTTCGTGGTGTGTGTAAATTGCCGAATGGCACAGGTAAATCTGTTCGCGTTGCTGTTTTTGCAAAAGATGCAAAAGCGGATGAAGCGCGCGCGGCGGGTGCTGACGTTGTGGGTGCCGAGGATTTGGCTGAACGAATTCAAAATGGCGACATGCCGTTTGAGCGCGTGATAGCGACGCCGGACATGATGCCGCTTGTCGGTCGTTTGGGTAAAGTTTTAGGCCCTAAGGGCATGATGCCGAACCCAAAAGTCGGTACGGTAACGCCTGATGTGGCGAAAGCTGTTGCGGATGCTAAAGGCGGCGCTGTTGAATTTCGTGCTGAGAAAGCCGGTATTGTGCACGCAGGTGTGGGTAAGGCCAGCTTTACGCAGGAAAAACTTGAAGAGAACGTAAATGCGTTTTTAAAGGATATCCAAAAAGCCCGCCCGTCTGGCGCCAAAGGCGTTTTCGTACGTCGCATCACGCTTAGCTCAACGATGGGTCCCGGCGTGAAAATTGATACCTCTGAGGTATCAGCTTAAGAATTTGCTGTTGAGGGGTGAAAGCTCTTCAGCACAAAAGCCTTGTTAAATTTCTCTCTAGGATATCTCTCTGGAGAGAAAATTAATGGGGTCTGTCCGAGACCTCCGGTGTTTGCGTTTTTGAAAGAAGACGCTGACTTAATTTCCGGCCTAGACAGAGTGAGGCTGAAATAATTGCACATAACATGTGCCTGAATTTCAGTTCGAGCCCTGTTGACCTGAAAAGGGACAGAAAACCACCTCTTTAGCTTTCGGGCTTGAGGGGTACTTGTCGGGCCTCGCATGGTGTGAGGCTCATTTAACAGGGAGACCGCAAATGGACCGTTCTCAAAAAGAACACGCCGTTAAGGAACTCGAAGAGATCTTCGACGGTGCTGGCTCCGTGGTTATGGCTGCATATTCAGGCATGACCGTTGTGGAAATGGAAGCATTGCGTGCTAAGCTCCGTGAGCAAGGCGCAACATTCCGTGTTGTTAAAAACCGTTTGGCGAAAATCGCTATGAAGGGGAGACCCTTCGAAGCGGCTGGAGAAAAATTCACAGGCCCCGTAGCAATTGCTTGGGCCAGTGATATGATTTCTGCGCCAAAAGTCACTGTTGAGTTTGCCAAAGACTCGAAAGCTTTCGAGATCATTGGCGGGTTTATGGGTGAGGAAATCTTCGACACCGCAGGTGTTGTGGCTCTGTCCAAACTACCAAGCCGCGAAGAACTCATTGGTATGGCCGCTGCCCGTCTTATCGGTCAAGCGTCCGAAGTCGCTCAGCGTCTTATGTCACCTGGTTCTGCACTTGTTGGTGCGATCAAAGTGATCGAAGAAAAAGCCGCGGCATAGCAACAACTTTCATTCTCGCAAAATTTCGAACTGAAAATCTAAAAGGAAACTAAAATGGCTGATGTAAAAAAGCTAGCTGATGAGCTGATGGCTCTGACTATCCTCGAAGCAAAAGAACTAAACGACATTCTTGAAGAAAACGGCATTAAAGCCGCTGCAGCTGTTGCTGTTGCGGGTCCTGCCGCTGATGCAGGTCCTGCCGCTGAAGAAAAAACTGACTTCGACGTTGTTATGACGTCATTTGGTGGCAATAAGATTGCTGTCATTAAAGAAGTTCGCGGCATCACAGGTCTTGGCCTGAAAGAAGCTAAAGAACTTGTTGAAGCTGCACCTAAGGCCGTCAAAGAAGGCGTTCCTCAGGCAGAAGCTAACGACATTAAAGAGAAACTTGAAGCTGCCGGCGCAACCGTCGAGCTTAAGTAGTCTCTTGGATTACGGTCCGGGGTTTGATTGTTCCTTTGGAATGACTAACCTCGGGCCACACTCTTTTCAGACTGTAGAGTAAACAGTTTGTCTGGCGAAAGCAGGTTAAAACTTTCAAAGATTTTTAAGGGTGGAACGTATTTTGGGACTGCAGCCTAAAATGCAAAACCTCCGCCCCAAAGCAGAAGGTGTCTTTGATGTCGCTTACATTCACGGGTAAAAAACGCATTCGTAAAAGTTTTGGTCGCATTCCAGAAGTGGTGAGCATGCCAAATCTGATCGAGGTTCAGAAAAGCTCTTATGAGCAATTTCTACAAAAAAGTATAGAACATGCCGCGCGCGGCAAGGATGACGGTATGAACGGTGTGTTCAACTCCGTTTTTCCTGTGCGCGATTTTTCTGATCGAGCTGTTCTTGAATATGTATCTTTTGAGTTTGAACCACCAAAATTTGACGAAGAAGAATGTCAACAACGTGACATTACTTATGCAGCACCCTTAAAAGTTAAAATGCGTTTGGTTGTCTTTGATGTTGACGATGACACAGGTGCGCGCTCGGTCAAAGATATCAAAGAGCAAGATGTCTATATGGGCGATATTCCGCTTATGACGGACAAGGGTACGTTTATTGTGAACGGCACAGAGCGCGTTATCGTCTCTCAAATGCACCGTTCTCCTGGCGTATTCTTTGATCACGATAAAGGTAAAGGTCACAGCTCCGGCAAATTTCTTTTCTCTGCGCGTATCATTCCTTATCGCGGATCATGGCTCGATTTTGAATTTGATGCCAAAGATATTCTTTACGCCCGTATTGACCGTCGCCGTAAATTACCTGCGACGACTGTGCTTTACGCTTTGGGTATGTCCAAAGAAGGTATTTTGGCTGAATATTACGAAGCCATTGAGTTTAAACTGGATAAAAAATCCGGTGGTTGGCTCCGTCCGTTCATCTCTGATGAATATCGCGGTGCAAAGTTACTTCGCGACTTGGTTGACGCCAAGACAGGTGAAGTCGTGGCCCCTGCAGGTCGTAAGTTAACGAAGCGCGGTGCGAAGAAATTGGCAGATGATGGCTTGAAAAATGTCATCATTTCTAATGAGGAAATGTCAGAGCGTTTTGTATCTGAAGATATCGTCAATACAAAAACAGGTCAGATTTACGCGGAAGCAGGAGATGAGTTGTCCCCCGAAGCGATGGAACTTATTGTCGAAGCTGGCATTACACAGCTTTCTGTTCTGAACATCGATTATGTGAATGTCGGTCCATATATTCGTAATACATTGGCGGCGGATAAAAATGAGACTCGCGAAGGTGCACTTGTTGATATTTACCGTGTGATGCGTCCGGGTGAGCCGCCGACGGCGGAAGCCGCTGAAGACCTGTTTAACTCACTCTTCTTTGATCAAGAGCGTTATGATCTTTCTGCAGTTGGTCGAGTGAAGATGAACCTTCGCATGAACCTCGATTGTGAAGATGAAGTACGTGTCCTACGTAAAGAAGACATTCTTGCTGTTGTTGAAACATTGACGAAACTAAAAGACGGCATTGGTCAAATCGACGATATCGACAACTTGGGTAACCGCCGCGTTCGCTCTGTCGGTGAGCTTATGCAAAACCAATACCGTATTGGTTTGTTGCGCATGGAACGTGCGATTAAAGAGCGTATGCAGTCTGTCGATATTGAAACGGTTATGCCGCATGACCTCATCAATGCGAAACCGGCTGCGGCTGTTGTGCGTGAATTTTTTGGTTCGTCTCAATTGTCACAATTTATGGACCAAACAAATCCGCTGTCTGAGATTACGCATAAGCGTCGTCTTTCAGCGCTTGGGCCGGGTGGTTTGACACGTGAACGTGCAGGCTTCGAAGTCCGTGACGTTCATCCAACGCATTATGGCCGTATCTGTCCGATTGAAACGCCCGAAGGCCCGAACATTGGTTTGATTAACTCGCTCGCCACACATGCGCGCGTGAATAAATATGGCTTCATCGAAAGCCCCTATCGCAAAATCAACAAGGGGAAGCTGACAGATGAAGTCGTTTATCTCTCCGCTATGGAAGAGGCGCGCTACACTGTGGCTCAGGCTAATGCTGATATTAACGAGAAGGGCGAACTCAACTCTGATTTCGTGACTTGTCGTGTGAATGGAGACGTGACATTGATTGCCAAAGAAGATGTTGATTTTATTGACGTCTCTCCGAAGCAGCTTGTGTCTGTTGCCGCTGCTCTTATTCCGTTCTTGGAAAATGACGATGCGAACCGAGCCTTGATGGGATCAAACATGATGCGCCAAGCTGTGCCGCTTCTGAAGGCGGAAGCGCCTTTGGTCGGTACGGGTATGGAGTCTGTTGTGGCTCTCGATTCAGGCGCCACCGTGGCCGCGAAACGTGAAGGTATTGTCGAGCAAGTTGACGCCGAGCGTATTGTTATCCGTGCGACAAAAGAGACTGACCTTTCAAGATCAGGTGTTGATATTTACAACCTCTTGAAATTCCAGCGCTCCAACCAGTCAACCTGTATCAACCAGCGTCCATTGGTGACTGTGGGTGATGTTGTTAAAGCCGGAGACATTATTGCGGATGGCCCGTCAACAGATTTGGGTGAATTGGCACTGGGTAAAAATGTGCTCGTGGCCTTTATGCCGTGGAACGGCTATAACTTCGAAGACTCGATCTTGATTTCAGAGCGTATTGTGCGTGATGATGTTTATACATCACTTCACATTGAAGAATTCTCAATCATGGCGAGAGATACAAAGCTTGGCCCTGAAGAGATCACACGCGATATTCCAAATGTTGGTGAAGAAGCCCTGCGTAATCTTGACGAAGCCGGTATCGTTGCTGTCGGTGCGGAAGTCCATGCAGGCGATATTCTTGTCGGTAAGGTCACGCCAAAAGGCGAAAGCCCGATGACGCCGGAGGAAAAACTTCTTCGCGCTATCTTTGGTGAAAAAGCGTCTGACGTGCGTGATACCTCTTTGAAACTATCGCCCGGTGCATCCGGTACAGTTGTTGAGGTGCGCGTCTTTAACCGTCACGGCGTCGATAAAGATGAGCGTGCGATGCAAATCGAGCGTGAAGAAATTGAAAGCCTCGGCAAAGACCGTGATGATGAGCTGTCTATCCTAGAACGCTCTATCTATGCGTCTGTGCAAAAAACATTGATGGGCAAGAACGCTGTGTCGGGTCCACGTGGTTTCAAAAAAGGGCCTGTGACAGAAGAAACACTCAATGATATTCCGCGTTCTGATTGGTGGCGTATCGGTGTTGATGATGAGCAAGCCATTGGCGAGTTAGAAGCGCTTAAAGAGCAATATGACAGCTCCAAAGCCCGTCTTGATGCCCGTTTTGAAGACAAAGTCGACAAGCTCCAGCGTGGTGATGAATTGCCGCCGGGTGTTATGAAGATGGTGAAAGTCTTTGTTGCCGTGAAGCGTAAGCTTCAGCCGGGTGATAAAATGGCGGGTCGTCACGGTAACAAAGGGGTTATCTCCAAGATTAACCCGATCGAAGACATGCCATTCCTCGAAGATGGCACGGCTGTTGATATCGTCTTGAACCCGCTCGGTGTTCCCTCTCGTATGAACGTCGGGCAAATTCTTGAAACCCATTTGGGTTGGGCTTGTTCCGGTATTGGTAAGATGATTGACACGGCGCTTGAGCAATATCATGCAGACGGCAAAATCGAAGATCTTCGCGGTGCACTTCAACATGCTTATGGCGAAGGCGAGGAACTCCCAAAGAAAAACGATGACATCGTTGAGCTTGCCGGAAACCTTACCAAAGGTGTGCCAATTGCAACGCCTGTCTTTGACGGCGCGCGTGAGCCTGATATCGTAACAATGCTTGAAAAAGCGGGTCTGCACAGCTCAGGCCAAGTCACACTTCATGATGGTCGGACGGGTGAGAAATTTACGCGTCAGGTCACGGTGGGTTATAAATATCTGCTGAAACTTCACCATTTGGTGGACGACAAAATCCATGCCCGTTCCATTGGCCCATACTCACTCGTGACCCAGCAACCGCTCGGTGGTAAGGCACAGTTTGGTGGTCAGCGCTTCGGTGAAATGGAAGTCTGGGCTCTGGAAGCCTACGGCGCGGCTTATACGCTACAAGAAATGCTGACTGTGAAGTCAGATGATGTTGCGGGCCGGACGAAAGTTTACGAATCTATTGTCCGCGGTGATGATGGTTTCGAAGCGGGTATTCCTGAATCGTTCAACGTTCTGATCAAAGAGATTAGGTCTCTGGGTCTGAATATCGAGCTGACGAATGGCTAAACTTTAAGACAGGGCAGGGGGGTGTTGACGTCCCTGCTATTCTGACTTGTCGGTGAGTTTTAAAATCTGATTTTAGACCACCAAAGAATTTCTCGAAAAGCTCCGGACGCGGACTTTTCAAACTGAAAGGAAAATCCCATGAACCAAGAGGTCATGAACATTTTCAACCCTGCGCAAGAAGGCCCGACCTTTGACCGCATTCGTATTTCACTCGCTTCGCCTGAGAAGATTCTCTCATGGTCATTCGGTGAAATCCGTAAGCCTGAAACCATAAATTATCGCACGTTTAAGCCAGAGAAAGACGGCTTGTTTTGTGCGCGTATCTTTGGCCCGGTCAAAGACTATGAATGTCTTTGCGGCAAATATAAGCGCATGAAATATAAAGGCGTTGTGTGTGAAAAATGCGGCGTTGAAGTGACTGTGACGCGCGTCCGTCGTGAGCGGATGGGTCATATTGAATTGGCCGCGCCTGTTGCACATATCTGGTTCTTGAAATCATTGCCGTCACGTATTTCCACAATGCTTAATATGACATTGAAAGAAGTCGAGCGCGTGCTTTACTTTGAGAGCTATGTTGTGACAGAGCCGGGTCTGACCTCTCTTACAGAGCGTCAAATTCTGTCTGAGGAAGAATATATCGACGCTCAGGCCGAATTTGGCGAAGACAGCTTTACCGCCGGTATCGGTGCGGAGGCCGTGCGTGATATGCTCGTCAATCTTGATCTTGAAGCCGAGGTTGAGCGCACACGTTTTGATATGACCGAAACAGGGTCAGAGCTAAAGCTGAAGAAATATTCTAAGCGTCTGAAACTCCTCGAAGCTTTCATCACATCAGGTAATCGTCCTGAATGGATGATTATGACGGTTGTGCCGGTTATCCCGCCGGAGCTTCGCCCGTTGGTTCCACTTGATGGCGGCCGCTTTGCGACATCTGATCTTAACGATCTTTATCGCCGGGTTATCAATCGTAACAACCGTTTGAAGCGTCTGATTGAATTACGCGCGCCGGACATTATAATCCGCAACGAGAAACGCATGTTGCAGGAATCTGTCGATGCGTTGTTTGACAATGGTCGTCGCGGTCGTGTGATCACAGGCGCGAATAAGCGTCCGCTAAAATCTATGTCCGACATGCTCAAAGGTAAGCAAGGTCGCTTCCGTCAAAACTTGCTCGGTAAGCGTGTTGACTATTCAGGCCGTTCCGTGATCGTGGTTGGTCCTGAGCTGAAACTTCACGAATGTGGTTTGCCAAAGAAAATGGCTCTGGAACTGTTCAAGCCGTTTATCTATGCGCGTCTAGATGCCAAGGGTCTGTCTGGCACAGTAAAGCAATCTAAAAAGCTCGTTGAAAAGGAACGTCCCGAAGTATGGGATATTCTCGATGAAGTTATTCGCGAGCATCCGGTTCTCTTAAACCGTGCGCCGACACTTCATAGATTGGGTATTCAAGCGTTTGAACCCAAACTGACAGAAGGTAAGGCAATCCGCCTTCACCCGCTCGTTTGTGCGGCCTTTAACGCTGACTTTGATGGTGACCAGATGGCGGTTCACGTGCCGCTCTCAATAGAGGCGCAGCTTGAAGCCCGTGTTTTGATGATGTCCACGAACAACATCCTCTCTCCTGCCAATGGGAAGCCGATTATTGTCCCGTCTCAGGATATTGTTTTGGGTCTTTATTACATGTCACTTATGCGTGACGGTGAAAAAGGCGAAGGCATGATGTTTGCCTCCATTGAAGAAGTCGAAGCGGCTCTGGATAATGGCTATGTTACAATTCACTCCAAAGTGAAGGGACGTTTCCCTGTGACTCATGAGGACGGAACTGTGACTTACGAAGTCGCAGAGACGTCGCCGGGTCGTTTGAAGTTGGCTGAATACTTGCCGAAACATCCACTTATTCCGTTCTCTGTCATCAATAAAATATTGACGAAAAAAGAGATCGGGAAGCTGATTGATATTGTTTATCGTCATGCGGGCCAGAAAGCGACTGTGATTTTTGCCGATAAGATGATGGGCCTTGGTTTCCGTGAAGCGGCCAAAGCTGGTATTTCATTCGGTAAAGATGACATGGTTATCCCGGACACAAAATATACATTGGTGAACGAAACACAGGATCTCGTTTCTGATTTCGAACAGCAATATGCAGACGGTCTTATCACCAAAGGTGAGAAATATAACAAAGTCGTCGATGCTTGGTCAAAATGTACGGATAAGGTTGCGGATGCGATGATGGGCGAAGCTGCCCGTGAACGTAAAACCATCAACTCTATCTTTATGATGGCCGACTCTGGTGCGCGTGGGTCTAAGAACCAGATGAAGCAGCTAGCGGGTATGCGGGGCCTGATGGCGAAACCTTCAGGTGAGATTATCGAAACACCGATTACAGCCAACTTTAAAGAAGGCCTCTCGGTTCTCGATTACTTTAACTCGACCCATGGGGCTCGTAAGGGTCTGGCCGATACCGCCTTGAAAACAGCGAACTCTGGTTACCTCACTCGTCGTCTCGTTGACGTCGCCCAAGACTGTATCGTCACAGAGCAGGATTGCGGCACAGAGAACGGTATTGAGCTGAAGCCTGTCGTTGATGGCGGCGAAGTTGTTGTCTCCCTCGGTGAACGGACACTGGGACGTACTTTGGCAGAAGACATTCAGGACCCAAGAACCGGCGACCTTTTATATCCTGCCAATACTTATGTTGACGAAGATGTAGCAGCCGAGATTGATGCCTCTGGCCTTCAGAATCTGCGCACGCGCAGCCCGCTGACATGTGAAACTGTCACCGGTATTTGTGCGACTTGTTATGGTCGCGACCTCGCACGCGGGACGAAAGTCAATATGGGCGAAGCGGTCGGTGTTATCGCAGCGCAATCCATTGGTGAGCCGGGTACACAGCTGACCATGCGGACCTTCCATATTGGCGGTACGGCGTCTGTGTCTGATAAGTCTGTGATTGAATCCTCAAATGAAGGTAAAATTCAGTACAATACGGACGATGTTATTGAGGCCGGTAAAGTCTATATTGCCAAGTCTCGTAAACTTGAGTTCTCTATCGTTGATAAAGACGGCAAAGAACTTGAAACACACAAAGTTGACTACGGTACACGCGTCACACTTAAAAATGGTGCCAAGGTTGCCCGTGGTGATCGTCTGGCAGAGTGGGATCCGTATGCGACTCCTATCCTGACAGAAGTTGCAGGTACCGTGCGTTTGCTCGATATTGTTGACGGTGTGTCTGCCAAAGAAGAGACAGACGAAGAAACAGGTATTTCTTCGAAGGTTATCATCGACTGGCGTGCCTCATCCAAATCCGGTGATATTCAGCCTGTCGCGGTTATCGAAGACGAAAATGGTGAGCCGTTCAAATTGGCAAATGGCAATATTGCCCGTTATATGCTCGCGGTTGGCGCGATCCTCTCAGTCCAAGACGGGGCGAAGGTCAAGCCGGGCGCGATTTTGGCGCGTATCGCCAAAGGTGGTGCAACGCAGCGCGATATTACAGGTGGTTTGCCACGTGTTGCGGAACTATTCGAAGCACGTCGTCCAAAAGATGACGCCGTTATTGCGGATATCGACGGTAAGATTGAATTTACGCGTGACTATAAGAACAAGCGTAAGATTCAAATCACGCCGGATGATGAAAACCTAGAGCCGTCCAGCTTCTTGATTGCCAAAGGTAAGCATATGCTCGTCTCTGACGGGGATCGTGTGAAGAAGGGGGATTATCTCATTGATGGTAATCCTGCACCGCATGATATTCTCGGTATTATGGGTGTCGAAGCTTTGGCGCAATATTTGGTCGATGAAGTGCAGGGCGTTTACCGTCTGCAAGGCGTTCCGATTAATGACAAACATATCGAAGTTATCGTCCGTCAAATGTTGCAGAAAGTTGAAGTCACTAATCCCGGTGACACGACACTTCTTAAGAATGAGCAGATGGACAAAATCGAGTTTAACAAAGTCAATGCGGCTCTGTTGGAACGCGATAAAAACGCGACACCGGCGGAAGCGACTCCTGTGCTTCTCGGTATTACGAAAGCGTCCTTACAGACTCGTTCCTTTATCTCGGCCGCGTCCTTCCAAGAAACCACTCGCGTTCTGACTGAAGCGTCAGTTCAGGGTAAGGAAGATATGCTTGAAGGCTTGAAAGAAAACGTCATCGTAGGTCGTTTGATCCCGGCGGGTACGGGCGGAAACCTCCGTAAGTATCAAAAGCTAGCGAATGATCGTGATGAGAAATTCTTGGCTGACAAAGCGGCTGCCGCGCCTCAGTTGGAAGAATTCCCAACCGAGATCGAAGAAGGCGCCGCTGAGTAACGAGCGTTAAAAATTGATGCGGGGTATCAATTTAGCGAAGTTCCGTTATCGGTAACGATAATGGCCGTAACGAATTAAAAAGCCGTCCTCAGAAATGAGGGCGGCTTTTTTGTTGGAGTTGATGATGTTGCTGTGGGGGCATTGCGGACTTCAGTCCCACCCCAAGAATCGCTTCTCATTTGGCTTAAGCTCAAGCGCGGCTGATCCGAACAGGTCAAAAAATATTTTCTTCTTGGTTTTGCGTACTTCATCGGAAACACGTTTCTGGAAGACACCTAAGTTTGTAGCTTCACTGAAGTAAGCATTATAGGAGGAGCTCCTTGAGTCTAACTTCCTGAAAATACTCCCGAGTGTTTCTTTTTCATAAATAGATTTCGCTAGGCCTATTTCGGAAACCACATCTAAAATTTTTTGTATAGAGTTTTGTGGAATGCGCGTATAATAAGAATCCGATTGCTGATTGTACGCGATTTCTTGACCTAAATACTCGACTGGTTGACGTGGTTCGCGGAGTTGTGATTTTTCATTGCCTAGCGCAGGCACTTCTAATCCCAATTGATTCAACTCATCACGAACCACTTCGAAACCTCTTGTTGCCTCCGCCTTGTCTTTCCCAAAAATAATTAAATCATCTGCATACCTTAAAAACGAGCAATTTTGTTTCACGACCGCTTTATCAAAATCCCGCAAAAAGATACTCGCCAGTAAAGGGGATAAGGGCATTCCTTGCCGGAGTCCGCGATTTTCTTGTAACCCTGACTCTTTAAATCGTTCTTTTTCCGTTGGGCTTTTTATTTTCACCTCTGACCTGATTACCTCGATCAGATGAGGAATTAAGCTAGGGGACATACGAATTGAACTAAGCATTTCTACTAATTCATTCCTGTCAATTTCATCGAAGAATTTACTGATGTCGGTTTTAACAACATATCTTTTTTCCGTCCGCTTTGTGACGGCCATTTTTATGGCATCATTTGCCGATCCGTAACCCCTCAGGAAGCCATAAGATACTTGCTGCGACATACCAAGTTTGACGGTTGGGCCCATTAAATACCGACTCATTGCTCCTTGGACAATTCGGTCTCGAATAGTAGGAATGCAAACTGGCCGATAAGAGTTTGTGCCTTTAGGTATTAATGCAAGACGTAATAATGTTTGATGATAGGAGCCAGATCGGATGTCTTTGGCTAGTATTGAAATGTTATGTTTATGGTTTGCCTTAAACGTTTTTGCTGAGCAATTATCAGTGCCAACACTGCTTGGATTGTTTCCATAATCCCTTGAGTGACGATATACAGAAAATAAATTCTCATATGAGAGTATCTTTGTAGGCCTCATCCTATGCCCTTGTCGAAAGAAGTACGCGCACCGACAAGATAAAGGCTCGGAGGTGAGGAAACACTTTGACGCCCAACTACCTCAACAGGTGAAGCAATAGACGCATGGCGTTCCACAGAATATGCGTGACACCGAATGTTGCATGCAGCCGAAT
>CAYGTR010000028.1:13721-31900 GCA_964352855.1 uncultured Algimonas sp.
GACGCATGGCGTTCCACAGAATATGCGTGACACCGAATGTTGCATGCAGCCGAATTAACGAACGCACTAAACGTAACAGTAACATTACATACCGCCACAAACGCCGCAACCACGCAATACAACTTTAAATTGCTAATATGCAATAATATACGCGCTTTTAAGCGAATTTGGCTCGCCGAAATTTCCGTCTTGGCTTCCTCGTTCCGCACTTTAATCATACTGGGCTCCTTTTTCATCAACTTGTGATGTGCGCAAGCCACCGATTGCATCACTCCAAAGTGTATCTCGCTTTTAGGTGAGGAAACACTTTGACGCCCAACTACCTCAACAGGTGAAGCAATAGACGCATGGCGTTCCACAGAATATGCGTGACACCGAATGTTGCATGCAGCCGAATCACCGAGGGAAAATCAGCTAAGTATAAAATAATGGAATTGCCCCAATATTGAAAGGCAAAAGAACAAAAAGAAAACATTATCCACAGCTAATGTCTGCAATGAGGATGATACGCGTGAGGAAAAAATCTCCCCACCCGTTTATAAAATTATCAGTATAGCGATAATCAAAACGGCTTTCAGCACAGCTGAGTCGAGTTCAAAAGTGATTTTCATTTATATCCTTTCTGAAAGCATTAGTGCCTTCAGATATATTTATAAAAATCAGATTTTAGCGTTTGCGAGAGTCGATCAATGGTCTTAGAAATCAATATATCAGCGAACGCCCGCAATGAGGATTCAGCTTACTTTAATAGATTTTGAAAACTGTTAGGACTAGCGAAATTCAATCAAAAATTCTTCTTTAAAATTCTCGAGCCTTTATAGGACTTCCCTGACACCCATTTCCCAATCGGCGTTCTCTCGCCGCCGGATTTGAATTTCTTTGCTGTGATGGTCCACATATACCAATCGTCCGTGGCGTCTTCTTTGATCGGCACGACGAATTTGAATTCATCCCATTTATAGGTCCAAACAGTTTCGGTGCCTGACCAAGTCATATCGCCGTGGATAGACACATCAATATCTTCAACTTCGATTTCTTTGTCTTTGCGTTCGCGTTCAACAATATCTTTTGTCGTGAGGACAATAGGGCCGTGTTTTCCAAATCCATATTTCTTGTTTCCCAAGATAGCCTTCGCCGCTTTTAGGCGTGCCTTATCTTTAGATTTTGGATCGGGGAGTTTGAAATTTTCGAGGGCTTCGTTTTCGGTGTTTGCCAATTTACTCTCATATTGAGATAGACTGGTCAGGAAGGCCTTGGGTTTAGCCCCGTCATTTCCGAGACCCGTTTCAACTGCCAGAGCGGCTTCGCCGTAGCGCCGTAAACGTGCAAAGTTTTCACTTGCTGTCGGCCCTTTATAATATTGCATTTCATTGGAATAGCCGTTGAGGCCTTCAGACATGGATTGGCTCATATCCGCATAGCTCTTGTCAGACGCGCGCAGTTGAGAGGTCGCGAAGCGTGTCATGCGTTGCACATCGCTATTATCATAAGGAGCCCCTTGCGAGACGGTGCCCGGATTGCTGCCCAGATCGACTTTGGCAAATTTAGGCAAATATTCCAAAGCGCCTTTGGCTGTCCGGCGGGCCTTATCGGCATCTTCAATCCATGTTTCAATCTGATCGTCTTCAAAAGGTGGATAGATGGGGCGCGGAACGCGGCGTTCTTGCAAAGCTCTATCAATTTTCCCCAAGGCGGATTGGATGTCGGCAAGGGCTTGGTCGTTGCTGGATTGGGCCATAATGACATCAGCTTTATTTTGGGTGTTATTTGCCGAGGCAAAACTGACGGTTGATGTTGCGATTATACCGCCAAAGAGAATAGGTTTTAATATCTTGCTGGTCATGTGAGCCCCCTTCACTTGCAATATTTGCGCTGTTAAGATTTATAAGAGCTTCAAACCTGTTCTGTCAATCACGACTCGTAAATTACATCGTTTAGGCCTATCTCTTTAATATGAAATTCGGTGAGGCATTTTTGGACGAAATTAAGGCGCGTGTGCGTCCGTCTGATGTTGTCGGACGTCATGTAAAGCTCAAACGCCAAGGCCGCGAGTTTGCAGGTTTATCCCCTTTTACCAGCGAGAAAACACCAAGCTTTTTTGTGAATGATGAAAAAGGTTTTTATCATTGTTTTTCTTCCGGCAAGCATGGCGATGCGATTTCTTTTTTAATGGAGGTTGAAGGGTTAAGCTTTCCGGAAGCTGTTGAGAAATTGGCTGATATGGCGGGGCTTGAAATGCCAAAAGCCGACCCTCAAGCTGAGGCCCGCGCTGCGCGAAATAAAGAAACGATTTCTTGGATGGAACGCGCTCAAGAGTTTTTTGAAAAATGTCTGTATCGTCAAGTCGGGCTAGAGGCGCGCGATTATTTAACGGGGCGAGGCCTATCCAAAACAGCCGCACAATATTTCGGTATGGGCTTTGCACCTAATGACTTCTCCGCTTTGAAATCGGAGCTAATCCAGCAAGGCGCGACAGAGAAACAACTTATTAATGGTGGCTTGATTATTGAGTCAGAGGACATTTCGCGTGAAAGTTGGGACCGGTTCCGAAATCGCATCATGTTCCCGATCCATGACAGTCGCGGGCGATTGGTTGCTTTTGGCGGCCGCGCTATGGATAAAGACGCTAAGGCGAAATATCTAAACTCACCCGAAACGCCTGTTTTTTCTAAATCCAAACTCCTTTATAATTACCACCGCGCCCGCAAAGCGCTCTCGAACCCAAAGAACGGCTCGCGGGGTATGATTGTCGCCGAGGGTTATATGGATGTGATTGCGCTGTCGCGGGCAGGGTTTGAACATGCTGTCGCGCCAATGGGAACGGCGCTGACGGAAGAACAGCTGGAATTATTATGGCGGGCAGGGCCGGAACCTGTGTTGTGCTTTGATGGTGATAAGGCGGGCTTACGCGCGGCATTCCGTTCAATTGAGCGGGCTTTACCGCTCTTGAAGCCGGGCTATTCGCTGCGATTTGCACTGCTTCCCGACGGGCAAGACCCTGACGACCTTATTCGCGCCGATGGCCCGCCTGCTATGCAGGCAGTTTTAGACGCCGCTATCCCTCTGATTGACATGCTTTGGCGTCGAGAACTGGAAAAAGAGCCTCTCACGACACCCGAGCAAAAAGCGGGCCTCAAATCGCGGCTTTATGCAGCACTTAATGAAATTGAGCATAAAGATGTTCAGGCGCTCTATAAGACGGAACTCCTCGCCCGATTTGACGCCGCCTATGGTTGGCAGGCCACGCGTCGCAAAGGACGTCCCCAAGAGGCGAAGGCTGATAAAACCGAGATGAAGCGTGACGTTGCTGCTTTGACGAAGAATTTACGTCGTGAACGTGTGCTGATCGGCGCGATTTTACTGTTCCCGGAGCTGTTATCCCGCGTGGACGAGACCCTTTTTGAGCTGCCTTTTACCAATGCGCCATGTTCTCGCCTCCAGCGCAGCTTTTTGTCTTATTGGCGAGTCACAAAAGCAGTTGAAATCAGGGCACTAAACACCCATATATCCAATGAGGGACTGGAAGACTTGGGTAAAGACCTTCTCCGGGACCGCATGTTAATAAAAGCAGCCATGGGTGGGACGTCTTCAGATTTGGAAACACGAGCAGCACTTTGGCAAGCCGAGGCTGACGCTCTAATAGAGCAATACCAAACAAGTGACGAAACACATGGCACACGATTGCGAATGGCAGACACCATTCGTGATGATAATTCAGAAGCGCTTCGGCGCTTAATGCGTGCTGCCAAGTCAGGCGATGACTAGACAACGCGTGAACAGGAAACATTGGCCGATCGTTAGGGTTAACGGGCGGCTAAGACTATATTAAAGGACAGGGTGTAAACATCTGCCTTTGACATTGGAAAGGTGCCTTTATGGCCGGCACAGCCACCCCGAATACAGACGAAACTTTTTTAGAAGAGGTAACGTCAGACCAAGACAATGAAACATCTGCCAAGCTTGGCAAGAGACTCGATATGGATAATATCGAAGTGAAGCGCATGATTGCGAAGGCGAAGAAGAACTCCGGCCTTCTCGCAATTGATGAGCTTCGCAAGCATATCGACATGGACGGAATTTCTGCTGACGAGATTGAAGTGGTTTTGGCGGCCTTGTCAGAACTTGGCGTCTCTGTCTATGACGATACCGAAGAACCGACACTTGGCTCTAAGACCCTCGCACGTGCCGAAACGACGACGGTTAAAGGCGGCAACTCCAAAGAGGAACTCGACCGCACAGACGACCCCGTTCGTATGTATCTGCGCGAAATGGGTGTTGTTGAGCTCTTGTCACGCGAAGGTGAAATTGCGATTGCGAAGCGGATTGAAGCTGGTCGTGACACCATGATCAAGGGACTCTGTGAAAGTGCGCTGACATTCGAGGCCATCATGATCTGGCGTGAAGAATTGGCCGAAGGTCATATTTTGCTGCGCGATATTATCGATCTCGACGGTATGTATAACCAGTCGATTGGTAATATTCAGGAAGATCGCTCGCAAGCTGCTGTCCGTCGTGAAAAAATTGAAAAGGGCGAGATTGAAGCTACCGAAGACGATGATCTCTCTCAACCCGTCCATCCGCCACGCGTCAAATCCGTTGAGCGTAATTATGAGCCGGGTGAGAAGCCGATTGAAGATGATGACGAAGACGAGGACGATAAAACCAACCTCTCTATGGCGTCAATGGAAGCCGCCCTTCGTGATGACATCATGGAGAAGTTGGATCGAATTTCTGCTGACTTTAACCGTTTCCAGAAACTTCAAGGCATGCTCATCAACGCCCGGATGACCGGCAAGAAAATGCGCAAGCCGCAGGCCGAAGAATATGATGCCATCCAGACGCAAATCATTGAAGAAATTAAATCGCTACAACTTAATAATGCGCGAATTGATGCGCTGATTGACCAGCTTTACGCGATTAATAAGCGCTTTATCAGCCTCGAAGGTCGTTTGATGCGTTTGGCCGATGGCAACGGCGTGCCGCGTCAAGAATTCCTCCAAGCTTATTTAGGGTCAGAATTGAACCCGAATTGGATGGAAGACATGGCGGGGCAGTCTGAAGCTTGGGATCGGTTCTTGAAACGCGAAGCGACCTCAATTGATAAACTTCGCAATGAAATTGGCGGTTTGGCGCAAGAGACGGGCGTGCCCGTTGATGAGTTCCGCCGCATCGTTCAGACCGTTCAAAAAGGTGAGCGCGAGGCCCGTCAGGCCAAAAAGGAAATGGTCGAAGCGAACCTTCGCCTCGTGATCTCAATTGCCAAAAAATACACAAATCGAGGCTTGCAGTTCTTGGACTTGATCCAAGAAGGTAATATTGGTCTGATGAAGGCGGTTGATAAATTTGAATATCGCCGCGGTTATAAATTCTCAACTTATGCCACTTGGTGGATTCGTCAGGCGATTACACGCTCGATTGCCGATCAGGCCCGGACTATTCGTATTCCGGTACATATGATCGAAACGATCAACAAAATCGTGCGTACATCACGTCAAATCTTGCACGAAATTGGTCGTGAACCGACACCTGAAGAATTAGCGGCCAAGCTCTCCATGCCACTTGAAAAAGTGCGAAAGGTGATGAAAATCGCCAAAGAGCCGATTTCGCTCGAAACGCCAATCGGTGATGAGGAAGATAGCCAACTCGGTGACTTTATTGAAGACAGCAACGCTATTCTTCCTATAGAGGCCGCTATTCAGTCTAATTTGCGTGAAACAACCACACGCGTTTTAGCCTCGCTGACACCGCGTGAAGAACGTGTTCTGCGTATGCGCTTTGGTATCGGCATGAACACGGATCACACCCTCGAAGAAGTCGGACAACAGTTCTCAGTTACACGCGAACGTATCCGCCAGATTGAAGCAAAAGCACTAAGGAAACTCAAACATCCAAGCCGAAGCCGGAAACTACGGAGCTTCTTGGATCAGTAAAATAAAGCCGCTCTCTTTCGTAAATTGAGTGCGGCTTTTTTGTTGCGCCAATTTAGCCTTGCGTGATTTGGTTTCACCACTAGGCTGTTTCCATGGAAATACTTATTGCTCTCATTGCCGTGGGTGTGGCGATTGTTACATTTATTCGCCTCAATACGCTTGCGGGCAAGGTTGAGTTTTTACAAAAGCATATTTGGTCTTTGGAACGTCGATTAGAGCAGGCGCCTAAAGCACCTTTTGAGGTGCAAAAAGACCAAAAAAGAGAAATGCCCCCTATTTCTACGAAAGCATCGGCCTTGAAAAGCGCTGAGCCTTCGAGAAAACCCGACCCTGTCAATGAACCGACACATCAGAAGCCAACGGATAAAAAGCCTTGGTCTCAATCGCCACCTAAGTCCGTTAAACCCACAAAGCCAAAGAAGTCACTTGAAGAGCTTATCGGGGCGCAATGGTCGGTTTGGGTAGGTGGTGTGGCGCTCTTATTCGGGGCCATTTTCTTATTAAGATATTCCATAGAAGCTGGTGTTTTTACGCCCGCTATGCGTATTGCTATGGCCGGTGTTTTAGGTTTGGTTTTGCTGGGCGTGGGTGAGTGGTTACATCGAAGCGATTTGAAATCCTTTGCAAAAGGACGTGGTGTGGCCCTTGCCCAAGGGATATCCAATAAGGCCTATATACCAACTCTGCTTACAGCGATTGGGATTTTTACCCTATATGGTGCCGTCTATGCGGCTTATGCTCTATATGGGTTTATCGGGCCGCTTTCGGCATTTGGTCTTTTAGGCGTTGTATCACTGGGAGCTTTGGCGTTGTCCTTTCGTCATGGACCTGTCTTGGCAGCGATTGGTTTGGCGGGGTCATTACTCACGCCGCTTTTGGTGCAAACCGTGACGCCGAATGTTTACATGCTTTATGGCTATCTTTTGATTATTTCTGCTGCCTCACTTTTTGTCGCGCGGATGCGCGGGTGGGGTTGGTTAAATTTAGCAACTCTCTTCGGATGGTTGATGTGGAGCGGGATAAGTTTAGAGGCAGGTCATAGCGTCTCCACAGCACCGATTTGGTTTGTATTTTTGGGTTTAGGGTTCCTCTTAAGTTGTTACATCGCCAGCCGTGCAAGTGGCATGTCTCTGCAAAAAATGACGCTCAAAACAGCAGAATATAATGCTTTAACGGCGACAATGTGGGCGTCGATTGCGGCGCTGTTTATCTTCCTTATTAATGTTGACGGTTTTGGTGAAAGCTGGCGTTACTTCGCGGGTATTTTGTCCGGAGCTGTTCTGATGGCGGCTTCTTGGGTGTTTAAGAAACAAATCTGGTATGTTTTGGTCAGTGTGTTTTTGGTTTTCTGTTTGATTATTGCGACAGATGGGTTGCGACCTATGACGGAGACGCTCCTGACCATTGGTCTCTTTAGTGGGGGGCTGGTAGCTTTCTCAATCTTTCGGATATTCAAAAGTTCAGATGTAGCCATACATTCCTTGTCTGTGATCTGGGCAGGGCTCTCGACCGCCTATCCTTTAATGACCATGCTCTTGTTATATGGCGAAAATTTCAAAGATAATAATATATTATTCGCAAGTAGTTTCAGCATGTTAGCGGTCGTTTTTTCGACTCTCGCCATTTATTTGCGCGGCGATGAAGAAGGTGTGGGTTTACCTGCGCGTTTCTATGCCGTCGGGGCAGGGATCGCCTATTTCTTTGCGGTGATTATAGGGTTTGAGGGCCATGCTGAAACTCTTGGCTTGATGATTGGGATTGTCTTGGCGACGCTCGCGGCCTGGCAATTAGGCGCTTTCATGCCACGTATTATGGCAATCGCTTTCGCCTTTATCAGCGTAGCGCATAGCTTATTTATCCGTATTGCGGATAATAATGATGTTGGAGGTCGCCTCATTCTAAACGAGCTCTGGCTATATTTTGCGTTACCCTCCGCTATGTGTGCCGGGGCAGCCTGGGCTTTGTCACGGCGTAAGGATGACATTTGGTCGGAGGGTATCAAAGCATTGAGTCTTACGTTTGCGGCCTTGTTCATTATCTTCCAAATTCGCCACATTATGAATGGTGGAAATGTCTTGGCAGGGCGTCTGGGTTTTGATGAATTGGCTCTGCAGGTGCTTACCGGGTTAAGTTTCACGCTTGGTGCGACACGCTTATCGGCTCACCCATGGAATCCGAAAGGCGACCTATATACCCAGCTTTTACCTACATTGGCGATGGTGGTGTCCTCCGTTTCGCTGTTCATATTTGTTGTTGGCGTTTGTTTTGCAAAGTCCCCGCTATTTAATGCGGCGGAAGTCGTGAAAGGTAATTTGGCGTTAAATTCTCTGACGCTAGGTTATTTATTACCGGCGGCATTGATTGCCTTTATTGCGTTGAAATTAAGGGGCAGACGTCCTGAAACTTATATTCAGATACTTGGTAGCCTCTCCCTTTTATCGATCATCCTATTTATTACAGGGATGATCCGGTTTGGTTTTTCCGGCGCAAATATCTCTATTTTAAACACCCCACCTGAGGGGCTGGAGCTTTATGCGATTAGTGCAGCTTGGCTGCTGTTCGGCATCGCGCTGTTGGTAGTGGGTATAAAGAAAGACCGTCTTGATCTCCGCCTAGGCTCGGCCATATTGATAATACTCACCGTTTTAAAAGCTTTCCTGATCGATATGGCAGAATTAGAGGGTGTTTTGCGGGCTTTATCCTTTGTTGTGCTCGGATTGATCTTGATTATTATCGGACGAAGCTATCAAAAAATTCTGTTTTCTAACTCTAACTCCCAAAAACCTAGCCCTCAAGAGGAGGCCGTTTTATGACCTTTAAATTTATAGCCTTAGCAAGCATTTGCGCGCTTTCCTTATCTGCCTGTGTCACCTCTGTGCCTCTCATACCTGCTGAAGTGCATGACAAGACGCTTACATTGGATACGCATATCGATATCCCATTGACCTATATGACAGAGATTGATCCCATCGGGCCAACAGAGTTGCAGGTTGATTTACCGAAATTGTCTGCCGGAGAACTCGATAGTGGGTTTTGGATTGTCTATATTCCGCAAGGCGAGTTGACGGTGGCGGGTTATGCAGAAGGCTTGGAGATAGCTGAAACGCGGATGACAGCGATTGAAGCGCTCACAAACACCCATACAGATAATTTTGAATTGGCAAAAACAGCAGATGATGTGCGCCGTATTGTGGCTGCCGGAAAACATGCTGTTTTGGTTGGGATGGAAAATGCTTATCCGCTGGGCGAAAGTGTCGAGTCAATTCCGATGTGGGCGGAACGCGGCGTGCGTTATGTTGGCCTGACGCATTTCGGGCATAACCAATTTGGTGACAGCTCTAACCCTAATCCGGGACGCGATAATGGGCCAAAATGGAATGGCTTATCACCTTTGGGTAAAGAGCTTGTCAAATCCCTCAACGACAATGGCATCATGGTGGATGTCTCGCATACAGGCAAAGAGACCATGATGCAGGCGGCGGATTTATCGCGCACACCTATCATCGCTTCGCATAGCGGCGTAAAAGCGGTGGCCGATAGCGCCCGTAATTTGGATGATGAGCAGCTGCGTAAAATTCGTGATGTTAACGGTGTCGCACAAATGGTCGCATTGGGCGCCTATGTTAAAGACCAAACGCCCGAGCAAACTGCTGAATCTGAGAGAATGGGTGAGGTATTTGGGATAAAAACACGTGCTGATTATGCTGAATTAGATGAAGCGACAAAGGCTCGTGTGGACGCGGAACGTCAACGCATCAGCGATATGGAACCGCTAGCGACCGTTGCTGATTTCGTTGATCATATTGACCACGCTGTGAAAGTAGCCGGTATAAATCACGTAGGTATTGCGTCAGATTTTGATGGCGGTGGAGGCATTGTTGGTTGGAAAGATGCGTCTGAAACAGAAAATGTGACGGCTGAACTCATCCGACGTGGCTATTCCCAAGACGAGATCGCTAAAATTTGGGGTGGGAATTTGCTGCGTGTTATGGAAGCCGTTGAAGCTGCCGCGAAGTAAATTAAGCGATTGCGCGCATCACGAGCCAGACTAAATAAGCGAGATAGGCGCTCACCAATAATAAGCCTTCTACGCGGGAAATGCGTTTCCGCGTGAAGGCAAATAAGAACATAGCAAGTGTTGCGCCTATCAATACATATCCATCCCACATTGAAAATCCGCTCAAAGCTTCCAGTGGAAAGACCAATCCCGTAATCCCTAAAACGGCAAAGACATTAAATATGTTGGAGCCAATAATATTGCCGAACGCGATTGCGTTCTCTTTCTTGAAACTCGCCATAATAGAGGCAAATAATTCCGGTGCGGATGTGCCGACGCCAACGATCGTAATGCCGATAATCGCTTCAGGCACGCCAAAGGTCGTTGCAATGCCTGTCGCGCCTTTGATAAGCAGTTCAGCGCCGCCGACCAATAGAGCCATACCGATAAGTGTGAAAGCGAGGGAAGCCGGAACGCTGAGATTGGCAATCGACACGTCTTCTTCTAATCCCCCCGGATCGCTATAAAAAAGCTGGGCCATATAAATAACAAAGACGACAAACAACAAACCTGCCGCCCAGACCGGTAAAACGCCAAAATAAATAATGGCCAAGCAAACCACGGAGGCGAGCATCACAAAAAGGAAATCTAATCCGAGCCGACCTTTTGGAACCGCCAATGGATAGATAACAGAGCACACTCCCAAAATGAGAAGCAGGTTTACAATATCTGACCCAATTACATTGCCAAAAGCAATGGCGTCCTCTCCACTTGCGGCTGCACCAAAACTTGCGACGAACTCCGGCATGGATGTACCAAAACCCACAAGGGTCGCACCTATGAGTGCTTTGGAAAGTCCCATACGATTGGCAATAGCTACAGAGCCACGGACCAAGGACTCACCGCCGCCCATTAAGAGAGCAAAGCCTAGAATCAGCCAGACAAAACTTAGAAACATTTGAAACTTTGGGTTATTATGATTTGGCTTTTCGCTTACGCCAGAAGCGTCTCAATAGCCAGAGGCCTGGTAAGATGACAAGCAGTAACCACGGTAAAATACCTGCAAAGAAACTGATTACATTGGCAAGGCCATAAGAAAACTCGCCGACAAACCCTTTCAAAGCTCTGACAATCGGCGAAACTGCGTTTTGGCTCACCGCGACTTGTTTGCTTTGATAGCCAATATCCACTTGGGACATCGACACGCGTTGGCGGAGCACCGCGAGTGTTGTCGTTGCGCTCTCAATCTCGCCTTGCACGCGCGCAAGTTCACGCTCCAACGCCAAGAGATCGGGGAGTTTCGCATCCCGCGTTGCGAGCAAGGTTTGTAGGCGGTCGCGTAATGTTGTTTGCGCCTTCAACCGTGCATCCGTGTCCAAGATAGAGCGCGTGAGATCTTCGGCGGAAACCGAATTTGATATCATACGTCCTTCGGCACTTGAGACTGAGTCTTTAATCTCATCTATAAATGACTCGAGCCATTTAGGTTCTGCGCGCAGGGACAGGCGGGCCGTCACAAAATCTGCATTATTATCATTGGTAGAAGATGATAAAATTTGGCATTTATTCGCGCCTGCGTCTTGGCAGATATCCGCATGAGATTTAGCGGTCGATGCAACAGCTGCAGACGGCAGTTCAAACCCATAATTATAGCGATAGGCAAGGTAAGATTGTGCCATTGGATTGTCGGAGCTCTGTGGTTCAGGCACCATTGACCGCTTTGCTTCGCCCGAAAAACTATCCTCCATCGCAATCTGGGCGGGCGGCGGTGGGGAAGCATATTCCGCTTCATTAAAAGACTTTGAACCTTCGCACGCCGCGAGCGTCAAAGCTGTTAATCCGATAATGAAGCGTTTCATAGGACTGTCCTTAATTCAAAATAATCGGGTCTCCATAACCTAAGTCTTTCAGACGCTCGGCTTGTGAGTCCGCATCACCCACAACAACAATACGCATCGCATCTGGGCGAATATGTGACGCCATTAAGGTTTTTGCGGATGCGAGATCCATCGATTTTACGCGCTCCATGCCTTTGGATTGATTGTCATCAGATAAACCATTGCGGCTCATCTCTTGTACAAGACGAAGCTTATCGCCCAATGTCTCATTCTTCAAAGCTTGGCCGCGTAGAAGCGCTTCTTTGGTCTCAGATAATTCGTCTGCTGTCATCTCAGTGGCGTGATCATTCAGAATCTGCGCAATGAGTTCCAAGCTCTCTTTAGTTGCATTGGTACGAACAGATGTATTCACCCCAAACTGACCTTGTTGTGCGTCGCCGAAAGCAAAGGACCCGATGCCATAGGTATAACCTTTATCAACACGCAAAGTCGTATTGAGCTTGGACGTATAAATACCGCCAAGAGGGAAGTTTAGCGCATCTAACTTGGCATAATCCCCGTCCGTCACAGGCAAAGCGGGACGTCGCAGACGTAAGACAGATTGTTTAGCCTCTGGGATATTGTAAAAATAAATCTGTGTCTTCTCAACGGGCGCTAAGTCCGGCATCTTCATCGGTGATAAAGGCGTTTCGACAGGATCGCTCAGAGACCCGAACAACTCTTTGATCTTCGCTTCTTCAAAATCGCCGACAATATTTAGTGTGGCTGTTGAGAGGTCGAAATGTTTAGCGTGGAAATCTTTGACAGCCTCAAGCGTGATGGCACGGACTTGGTCTTCTGATCCGGCGCCAGCAATCGCAATCGGCGTTGCCTCGTTATAGCTGAGTTTCGCTATTTCGCGTCCTGCCACAAAACTTGGATCCGCCAATTGTGAAACCGCGTTTTGAGCATAGCTCTCTCTTAAAGTTTCAAATTCTTTTTCATCAAATTTTGGCGCATTTATCATATCAGCTAAAAGCGTAACCGTTTTATCGAGATTACGTGCCAAAGTTTTGCCGCGAATTGTTGTGAATTGATTATTTGTGCTGACAGAAAGCGTCGAGCCAATTGCACCAAGAGCTTCTTCAAAACCAGCGGTATCTAATTCACCGGCGCCTTTGACCAATATGTCCCCAGTCAAAGAGGCAAGGCCGGGTGTTTCAAGGGGTGAGCGCATTTTCCCGGCGTCAAAGTCGATCGAAAATTCGATCAAGGGGACTTCATCAGATTGAATGCCAATCATGGTGAGGTCATTTTCGCCTTCTGCGCGCCAAATTTTTGGAGACGGAAGATCATAAGAGTCACCAAAATCAGGTTCAATTGTGCGATCAAAAGATGACGGAGACGGCTCAAATATACGCAGACTTGGATCATATGGTACATCCTTTTCTGCGCCTTGTACCACGATTTCTTCGACGACTTTCGCGGTTTCTGCGCCTTCAAGTCCTAATTCCAATTCACCTTTCGGGACAAAGCTTGTGGCCACATAGGGCTTATCTTTAATATAGCGGTTATAAACGTTCATAACGTCATCAGCTGTAACAGCGCGAAGACGTTCAATATCTGTTGTAAAAAATCCCGGATCGTCTTTGAAGACATTATATTCGCCAAGTGCAATCGCTTTGCCGAGGGCGCTTTGAACGTCGTCATAAACACCAACTTCTGCTTGGGTTTTAATCCGCTCAAGTGCGTCTTCAGGAATGCCGTTTGTTTCAAAGCGCTCAAAGGCCTTCCAAATAGCAGGCATCAAATCGTCGGTATCTTCGCCTGCTTTCGGATTGATAAAGAAATAAACCTCACCTGCCAGTTCTTTTGAATAATTAAATGCGCCGACACCTGTTGTGAGTTGTTCTTCATCCACTAAAACTTCATTCATCGGCGCTCTTTTGCCGTCTGTCAGATAGTTAAGAAGAATATTCAGCGCATAAGAGTCCGGATGATATTCTTCCACAGCAGGCCAGACGAGCGTCAGTTGCGGAACCGTGGCAAAATTATCTTCATGGATGATTTTTTTTGTTGCGGACAAACTAACAGGCGCGGGTTTGGTTTTCGGTGTTGGCTCTGCGCCTGCCGGAATATCACCAAAATATTTCTCAACCATGGCTTTTGCTTCGGCAATATCAAAATCACCTGCAATGGTCACTGTTACATTGTCGGGCTTATACCAATCTGCGAAAAACTGCTTTGTATCCTCTAAGGTTGCGTTCTCCAAATCTTCAAGAGAGCCGATCACTTGGTGATTATAAGGATGTCCTTCGGGGTAAATGGCTTTGCCAATGACATAGAGATTGTGCCCATAGGCTTGGTTGTCGACACGTTGACGTTTCTCGTTTTTTACGACTTGCTTTTCGCGGTCTATGACATTTTGGTTGACCGTGTTAATGAACCAGCCGAGTTTATCTGCTTCGGCCCAAATGATTTTCTCAAGACCATCTTTGGGAACAGCTTGGAAATACTGGGTCATGTCACTGGTTGTAAAGCCGTTTGTGCCTTCACCGCCGATACGCGTGTTCATTTCGTCAAGACCGCCATATCCAAGATTTTCAGAATCAAGGAAGAGCAAGTGCTCAAACAAATGCGCAAATCCCGTCTTGCCGAGTTTCTCGCGTGCTGACCCGACATGAACGGCGAGGTTGATGGCAACAACAGGATCAGAGCGGTCAACGTGGAAGGTCACGTCTAATCCATTATCTAAAGTAATTTTCTCAAATTCTAATGTGGGTAAACTTGATTTTGCAGCTGTCTCCGGAGCTGTTGTCACTGTTGATGCGTTATCACACGCAATAAGCGCGAGAGGCGCAAAAAAGAGAGCAGCATTTTTGAAAGAAAGTGTCATTGAAAACATCCCGTAAACTTTGAATTAGCGTCAAGCTAAGCTAAATTTTACCGTTTGTCGATAAATATTGACGGTTTCTTTCAGAAATTTAAAGAAATTAAGTCGTGACGTAGTCTTTGTTTTCCAACCAAAAAAGTCGGGCCACCATAGCGAGCAAACCAACACATCCCGAACTACAGATAAAGATCAGCCAAAGCGGCAATCTCATGTTTTGAGCGCGTGCACGTGGCAAAATTAAAACCCATGAAATACCTATGGCAAGGAGCAGGTCAAACCATACCTGATTGCCTGATGCGTTCTGTGTATGATTATTCCAAAAACCTATCAACCCGTCAGCGACAACGGTATAGAGAGAGAAAATCAGAAACGCGGCAAAGAGAGCGGCTGGCAATTGCCAGTTATGCTTATCCCGTTTTGATGTGGCCAAAAGCGCACCGATTGTGATGCACAAAAATAATCCGGCCCCGAGAATAGGTAAAATTTCAAATATCGCCATGGTAAACTCCAATTTGTTTTTAGTGTGAATATGGAAAGACAAGATTTAAAACAATTACCTATGAGGTAAGTGCAATGATAACAATTTCGGCTATAAAAACCTGATGAGCCAAGATTTTGGAGATATGATAAAAGAATGGCGCGGCGTTCGTCGCTTCAGCCAGTTGTCATTGAGTGCGGAGTCTGGTCTTTCCAGTCGTCATATCAGTTTTCTGGAAACGGGCCGATCTAGGCCCAGTCGTAGTAGTGTACTCACCTTAGCGCGTGTCTTAGATATGCCGCGTACAGTGACGAATGAAGCGCTGTTGACGGCAGGTTTTGCACCTGAATACCCTGCACTTGCGTTGGATGACGCTCAACTTTTACCAGCAATGGGTGCGATTAATACCATATTGGAAAATCACGCGCCTATGCCCGCCATTGTAATTGATGAGGCTTGGAAGATTGTCGGTGGAAATGCACCGGCGCAACATTTGATGCAGTTTTTACCAACTACCCCCTCGCTTTGTCTCATTGACAGCCTTTTGAATGACGACCCTCACGATCCCATTATCTTGAATTGGGCGGTTGTGGCCAAATGGACGCTTTTACGATTGCAGGCTGAGCTATCTAAAATGGGACGTCAAAGCCCTGTTTTTGAGACTTGCAAACGTTTGGCGAGCGATCCGCGTTTAAGGAATGCAGATATAACTTCTTTTTCTGACTTTGGCCCTGTGTTGACAACACAAATAAGAGTGAAAGAACATGTGCTTAGCCTTCTCACCATGTTGGCAGAGTTCAGCACAGTCCAAGATGTTACCATGAGTGAACGGCGCGTAGAATTATTCTTTCCTGCTGATGAGGCGACAAAAGCTTATTTTCATCAGCTCTCTTAACTATCGAAACGACCGGTTTCCGTGTTTTTATGCACATCTTTCGCCTCGAAAATACGCCCGTTCATCACGGCGTAAACGCCGGGGGGCAGGGTTTGCGTCGCAATTATCGCGCCGCCGAGATTGAAACCTGCATCTGATTTCCCCAAAGACTGGGGGCGCATGGCTCCGGTCAAAACAACCGTTTTATTGCTAATTTCACCGTCCAGATACTTCGCCGTCAGCTCTAATGTTCCGGTGCCGTGTGTGATAACGATGCGGTTTTCGTCTACTTTATTGACGGCCTCTAATATCGTTTGACGGTGCGTATCCGTCATATCTAAACTGTCAATTTGCATCAGCACCTCTAGGCGAGGGTGATCCGTCCGCCCTGATTTAAGGATATTACTGACGCGTGTTTTACCGCATCCGCTGAAAATCAAGGATTCTGTGAGCGTATCATGCACCTTATCAAGCGTACCACCCGTAATAAGAATAGCGATATCAGATCTTATATCCATGCAGAGGCTCTAAACCAAGATGAACGCGGGATAAACGCAATTTGTGTTTTTCTGGCATCACCTTTTGCAAAGGGCGATGCATCCCTATATAGGTCGTGAAGACTAAAGGAGGGCAGCATGCTTCTGACCATGATGAAAGGCAAAATTCACCGCGCGACGGTGACTCAAGCCGATCTACACTATGAAGGATCGATTTCTATCGACCAAGATCTATTGGATCGTTCGGGAATTCTGCCTAATGAGCAGGTAGATATTCTGAACATTACCAATGGTGAGCGTTTTACAACTTATGCCATTACAGCCCCTCGCGGGTCTAAAACTTTTGGTCTCAACGGTGCCGCCGCACGTCGCGTTCAAATAGGCGACAAAATCATCATCATCACCTATTGCCAAATGGAAGCTGAAAAGGCGCGAAATTACGCCCCCAATGTCGTTTTGCTTGATGAGAATAATGACGTCATTATCCCGCCCGTTCATTGAAGCGTGACAATAAATTCGAGAGAATAAGCGGCCTCCATACCGCTTTTTTATTCGGTAATCGCGTAACGCATATTCACCGTGACTTGTAACGATTGCTCGCCCACAGAAATTTGCGTGCTGACTTCACTATCAAACGAACGGGACGCCATCATCATAGGGCGCGGGTCTGGGCTGAAATTGCTCTCATTCAAGCTCAAAAGGGGCCCCAATTGAACGCCTGCGGCGGCGGCCATCGCTTCGGCCTTGGCTCTGGCCTCTTTGATAGCCTCACTGCGGGCTTCCGCCATCGCATTTTTAGGGTCAGCCACAGAAAACTGAATGCCGTTAATGTTATTGATACCGGCTTTGACAAGGGCGTCCAACATAGTGCCGACAGAATCAAGGTTTTCGCTCTTGACTGTGACTGTATTGCGGGCTTCGTAGCCCGAAATTTTGGGGGCTTGTCGGTCCCGATAATCATAACGCGGTTGTAGCGAGAGCTGACTTGTTTGAATGTTCCTTTTTAAGATGCCCGCAGTCTCCAATTCTTCAAAAACCGTTGTCATCAGAGTGGCATTATTGATCATGGCTTCACGTGCGCTTTTACCTTCACTGACCACACCTGCCGTAACAGTCGCACGGTCAGGCGCAGCAGAGACAGACCCTGTTGCACTGACATTCAGGCTCGGCGGCGGCGTTTCGCCGGTCGTTATATAAGTTGGCGCGCCAGAGTTACAGGCCGCGAGGCTCATGACGGCAGCTGTGCCCAAAATCCAATTACGCATAAACGATCTCCATTTTTAACGAAGCTATGCGCAGGGCGACAGCTTGGCAAGTCACTGTCCCATAGTTGGCGAACAATCATTTACTTTACAATTTTAAATTGCACATTATTTCGATAATTATGCGCAATCTTGTCTTAATCATATTTCTTACTGCTTCGCTATTGTTAGGCCTTAAGTCTGCCTTCGCGTAGTCAAGTTGGCTGACACGTATTTTGTCTCAATTGGAATTCAGTATAGAAGAGAGATTGCAAGTAAGCTTGAAAGATTTTCGTCTCGTCAAGCGGGTCGAAAATTTTGAGGAACGGTTTAACGCGACAAACAAAATTCAGCTTGAATCCAACCCGGTTGGCGCAATAGCGACGTTACATAACATTCATACTGGTGAGCCCTTGGAAAGCTGCATGACGCCATGCAATTTGCATGTCGAT
>CAYGTR010000028.1:32000-40270 GCA_964352855.1 uncultured Algimonas sp.
TATGAATTTGTGCATTTAGCGATGTGATAGGAGATATTTATGTCTGAGATAGCTCATGAGAAATCGAAAACGGGTGGTCGCTATGTGATCCAAGTTGATGGTCACGAAGCTGAACTGACATATTCCAGAATGGAAACTTCAGGCAATATTATTGCAGATCATACGGCTGTCCCCCGTGCAATTGGCGGACGCAGTATTGGCAAAGACCTCGTCAATTTTATGATTGCTGATGCGAGACAAAGCGGTTTTAAAATCATGCCGCTCTGCCCATTTGTCCGCCGCGAATATAGTAAACATCCGGAATGGTCTGATGTGATGCTCTGATGAAAAGCACATGTGTCACTTCATGGTATTGTGATATTTTTCAAAAATTTGAAACGTGGTAGGGGGAGAGGGACTCGAACCCCCGACCAGCCCGTTATGAGCGGGCGGCTCTAACCAACTGAGCTATCCCCCCATTGGCTTGATTTTGGCTCTATAGCGCGGAGAAGCTGCGAGGCAAAGCCTCTTTCGCTAGGTTGTGAGCACTTTTTGCACGCAAGCTTTCCAATCGGAAAGCACAGATCTGCGGGTTTGCGTATCCATATTAGGCTCAAAACGTTGATCCAATTGCCAAGCGTCTTTGACAGCGTCTAGCGAGGTATAGATGCCCGCCCCAATTGCGGCAAGGGCAGCCGCGCCGAAGGCGGTCGTTTCCAGCACTTTCGGGCGCTCGACGGGGATGTCTAAAATACCTGCCAGATAGTCAACCATCCAATTATTGGCGACCATACCACCATCAACACGCAATACTTTCGGCTCGACGCCGTCTGATGCCATGGCTGAGAAAAGGTCATAAGTTTGATAACAAACGCTCTCCACGGTCGCGCGGACGATTTCGGCGCGGCCCGTATCACGGGTCAAGCCAAACAAGCCCCCACGGGCTTCCGGATCCCAATAAGGCGCGCCGAGACCCGTAAAGGCAGGGACAAGATAAACCCCTCTATTACTGTCTAGGTTTTCGCATATGGCTTGTGTATCTTTTGCATGGTCAATGATTTGAATACCGTCACGGAGCCATTGCACAGCCGCCCCTGCGATAAAGATAGACCCTTCGAGCGCATAAGTTGTTTCGCCGTTCAAGCGGTAACAAACCGTTGAGAGCAGCCTGTTCCGGGAGATCACACAGTCTATCCCTGTATTCAAAATCACAAAACACCCTGTGCCATAGGTAGATTTAATATCACCGACTTCGAAACAGGCTTGACCGATGGCCGCGCTTTGCTGATCCCCGGCTACGCCCAGAATAGGAATGTCTTCGTCTAAAACCATGCAAATGCCAAAATCCGCAACGCAGTCTTTAACCTCGGGCAGGCCGGAAGCAGGCACATCAAAGAGAGTAAGCAGCTCTTGATCCCAGTCTTGGGTGTGAATGTTAAATAGGTTTGTACGGCTGGCATTGGTGGCATCCGTTGCATGAACTTTGCCGCCCGTCAGACGCCAAATGAGAAAGCAATCAACTGTGCCAAATGCTAGCTTATTTTGTGCCGCCAAATCGCGTGCATCCTCAACATGGTCTAAAATCCACGCCATTTTACTGCCGCTGAAATAAGGGTCATGCAGAAGCCCTGTTTTGGCATTCAATTCCTTTACAGGCATTTTGTCGGCCATGGCGCGGCAAGCGTCAGCGGTACGGCGATCCTGCCACACAATAGCATTGTAAAGGCACTTGCCCGTTTCGCGGTTCCAAATGAGGGTTGTCTCGCGTTGATTTGTTATGCCAATGCCCGCCACCTTATGGTCATTCGCTTGCGCAAACGCATAGGCTTGTTTCAGCGTACTCAACACGGTCTTCCAAATCGTTTCGGGGTCATGTTCGACCCAACCGTCATGAGGATAAATTTGCGGAAACTCCTCCTGTGCGGTGAAAAGAATTTTGCCGCCAGGCGAAAAGACCAATGTCCGCGAAGACGTCGTGCCTTGGTCGATAGAAAAAATAACTATGCTCATAGAGTGACTTTAAGAACAGTCGGACGGCAGCGTCAATTTTATAGTCCTATTTTCATTATCAAATCGCGACACTTTGTATGTGGCTATGACGTTTGAATTGGCTATACCCAAATTATGGATGGATGGCCGATACCTGTTGGACAAACAATAGTGACCTATCTCGCTTTCACGGTCATTATCATTGCACGCTATTTTGCCATTGTCTGGCCGATCCATTGGGCGCTGTGGAAACGCACACCCAAAATGGCAAGGCGCCTGTCTAAACGTGAACCGACCAAAGCCACGATACAAAATGAGATTAAGCTTTCGACCATCAGCGCCTTTATTTATGCGCTGCCCGCCGCCATCGTGATAGAGATGTGGAAGGCAGGCGGCACGGCTCTTTATAGCGGTTTACCCGAAGGCGTGTGGGGATGGAGCTATCTTGCACTCTCTGCTTTTATCTATCTCTTCGCGCAAGACACATGGTTTTATTTCACCCATCGCATCATGCATCACCGCAAGCTGTTTAAGTGGACGCATGAGGGCCACCACCGCTCTGTTCAGCCCACGCCTTGGGCGAGTTTTTCCTTCGACCCGATAGAAGCCGCGAGCGCCGCTTGGCTCTTACCCGTCATGGCGCTGTTTATACCCCTTCATGTGGGTGTTGCGCTGTTCCTGCTTATGCTCATGACGATTAATGCTGTATTCAATCATGCGGGATGGGAGGTCTATCCCGAAAGCTGGGTGCGCGGGTGGTGGGGTCGTCATATCATTACGGCCAGCCACCACAATCTCCACCACACAAAATTCAAAGGCAATTACGGTTTATATTTCCGTTTTTGGGATAAAGTGTCCGGTACAGATAAAGGCTTGGTTTGAACCAATTAAACTTTGAGGCACTTTGTCGCAGAATTATGGCGGCACTCTTTCGCAAACATTAAACTGTCGTAAACTCTGCATCGTTTCGTGGGGTTGAAGCGTAAGTCTTATATCCCCGCATAATCGGGAGCTTTAATTTATATGGAGCCCTCCATGACTAACCTTACAAACCGCCTTCGCCGCGGAACCATTTCATTATCTCTCTTAGCAGCCAGTGCTGCTTTCGCATCCTCCGCTTTTGCCGGAGATTGCAGCTCTAAAACGGCCAAGAATTCCATGATCCAAAACGCGTCATATAGCTCCGCTGACGGATCATACGGATCCAGTAAAACATATGCCAAAAAAGACAAAGGTACGATTATTGACGCTGCTGTCGCGACAGATGACCTATCAACGCTTGTCGCAGCTGTCACAGCCGCAGATTTGGTAGAAACTCTCTCTGGTGAGGGTCCGTTCACAGTTTTCGCGCCAACGAATGCTGCATTTGCAGCTTTGCCAGCCGGCACCGTAGACACTTTGCTAATGCCTGAGAATAAAGCCACCTTAACAAGCATTCTAACGTCACATGTGATTGCAGGTAAGCTGAAAGCCAAAGACGTTATCGCTGCGGCAGAAGCCAATGGCGGTAAAGCAGAAGTCACAACGCTCAGCGGTGCAAAACTGATGGCTAAAGTCAAAGATGGCGGCGTTTATATCAAAGACGAAAGTGGTAATTGGGGCCAAGTGACCACAGCCGATGTCGGCACAAGTAATGGTGTCGTCCACATTGTGAATCAAGTCTTATTGCCAAGCAACGGTAATAGCTAGGCCAAATTACTATCAAGACTGAAAAGCGGGCCCAATGGCTCGCTTTTTTATTGCACGGCGAAATTTATGCGCGTGATTAAATCATTTGGGACCGTGTCTTGCGGGCTATTCCCATAGGTCTCGAAGGGATGATATTTTTTGACAGGTTTAATATGTTTGGACTGAATCATATTATACATCGTCGCCCAAGCATTGCCGAGATGTTCATAAGGCCCGACATGTTCGACTGTATGGAGTTTTGTCGGAGCCTGTGAACCTTCTACAAAGTCTTCCGGAATATTTTGCGGTTTCTCTGAATAAGGAATCGCGGCTGAATAAACACAGCGATTTTTCATTGGATTATAGTCGTGATAAATGCAGAACATCTCCGCAGGGTTTAAACCGTTTTCGGCACTCCAGGTCGCGAGTCTCGCGCAATCAGCTTTCATGAGCTCAGGCATGTCCGTAACAGTTGTAGACCGTTTAATGCCGATATAGTCACACCCTGCATACTCATGATCGCCGATGAAATTCAGCTTGGAATGTACTTCTCCGTCTTCGACATAGTCTTTGAGATTATTAAGCCCGCGCTCGTAATCCATACCCACAAAGGCTTCCATCATCTTTTTCATGAAGAACAAAAAGAAGGGGAGTTTGCTATCCATTGTCCAAGTCACTTTCGTGCCACCATCGACAGGTTCTAAATCCATGCCGACTTTGGCGTGGGATTTAAAAGGCTTTAAAAAGGTCAGATCATAGCGGGTTGATTTGTTTTTAACCGAGTCGGTGATCGCCATACTCCCTTCGCCGACGCGCTCTCCATGCCAGCTGTAACAGCTTTTATCAGGGGCGACGGTGACTGTCGCTTCCGGCTCCATCATCATCCAAGGGGACCACGCTTCCCATTCGTCCAGATTGGCAATGGCCTTAAAAACCTTATCAGCCGGAGCGTTGATGATTTTTGATCGCGAAATATGTGTCTTTGGCATGTGTCCCTCCTTCTTTCGTATTTTGAAGGACATGCAACAAAATGTCGAGTCAGAATGGATTAGGGCTTGTAGCGTGCCAAGTCTTTGCGATTGACCATACGTTTCCAAAACACATTATAGGGGTGGACATAATTTGTCTGCCCCTTTTCATTTGTCAGCGGCAAACCTGAATTATGCCAGCCGAATATACCGTCTTCCAGATTATAAACATCCGCCGCACCATTGGCTTTCAGATCCGATTGCAAGCGTTCCGCCAAAATCGAGGAGCGTCGTCCGACCGAACAATAAAATACGACCGTTTTTTCTGACCAGTCGGACTTAAATTGCGTCATGAAGTCTTCGGGCGAGATTGAAGGGTCAACGTGGTTGGCACCGCTCAAATGACTGACCTCAAATTCTTTCATCTCCCGCACATCAAATAATATGACATCCTTATTCATTCTCTCTGAAAGGGCTTCTACCGAGATATGAGACACAGACGGATAATCCCCAACAATATCAATATGCGTTTTGCGAAGTGCTGAATTACTGTTGTCACTCGCCCAGAGCGGTGAGGGGATGAAAAAGACAAGGCTCGTGGCGGATATAAAATGACGGCGGTTCATAGTTTGAATATACTTTCAATGCTTTCTTGCTAAATGAATATTTTTGTGACTTAAATAACCAATTCTTATATCAATGTTTTTCTCATCATTTACATTTTCGTCCCGCAAAAAATCTAACTTACCATTTGTTTTTTCAAGGACAACTGAGAGACAAATGGCATCGACAATATCATCACGAGCTACGTGTTTCCGATAGGTGTTAGAAAGAATTTTTTCGTACAGTTGAGGGGTCTTGAGGTTAAGGCTCTTCAAAATTAATAATCTTTCTTTAATGCCCTCTGATGTTTTTTTCTTTGTTTGTAAAATTTTGCCGCCATTGAGGTGTTTAAAACAAACCTCTGGATGACTTTCGATGACCTTGATTGAGGTTTGTGTCGAAATGAATTCATCCGTTTCTCTTATTTTCGGCGCAATATTATATGTTTGTTGAGAGAGCTTCTTTCCTTCAATTGCCAAATTAAGCTTGCAAGCATCTTCATAATTATTGGCATAAATGGCGTCGCGAGAAGGCGCATTGAATACCGTGGAGCTACGGCCTTTTAGCTCTTTACGCATAGTTGCCTCTATAGTGCGTTTACGGGTTTTAGAGCTTAGTCCAACAGGGATATCAATAAGGTAGGTATCGAATTCAGGTGCATCTTGAGATATTTTTTCTAGGGTCTTGAACACGCCAAACTGATAATTGTTACCTTGCGTCCAAACGGCCAACCACCCCACTTTACACCCATCAATACCAAACTTTTTCGACAAATTAACTCCTCAACGAACAGATAGTTCTTTGCATACTCACCCCTCAGCTGCTTTCTGCAGCGTCTTCATCTCATCTCGCAATCTTGCCGCTTCTTCAAATTCCAAATTCTCTGCGGCTTCAAACATGCGCTTTTCTAGGTCGGCCATGACGGCGACCATGTTGCCGCCCATATAGGGGGCCTGTTCACCTTCGGCGGCTTCGAGATATTTTTTCGTGCGGCGGCCTGACGGGGTATAGCTATTAGCATCATCTTTAATCTTGGCGGCGGCTTGGCTGTCGCCGACCATATCGGCCACGCCGCGCAACACGGTTTTCGGCGTGATGCCGTGCTTGTCATTATAGGCTTGTTGAATTTCGCGGCGGCGCTCTGTCTCGCCCATGGCGCGTTCCATTGAGCCTGTGACTTTATCCGCATAGAGCACAACGCGAGCTTCGCTATTCCGTGCAGCCCGTCCGATGGTCTGTATGAGTGCGGTCTCGCTCCGCAGAAAGCCTTCCTTATCCGCATCCAAAATCCCGACAAATGCACATTCTGGAATATCGAGACCTTCGCGCAGGAGGTTAATGCCGATCAGCACATCAAATTTACCAAGGCGCAGATCGCGGATGATTTCGATGCGTTCCAATGTATCAACATCACTGTGCATATAACGCACGCGAATGCCTTGTTCTGTCATATATTCGGTCAGGTCTTCGGCCATTTTTTTCGTCAGAGTCGTGACCAACGAGCGGAAGCCTTTAGCCGCAACTTTTTGCACTTCATCAATGACATCATCAACCTGGTTCGCACCGCCAGTCGACACAGGACGAATTTCAACAGGCGGATCAATCAGGCCCGTTGGGCGAATGACCTGTTCGACAAAGACACCGCCTGTGCGCTCCATTTCCCAATCACTCGGCGTGGCGGACACATGAACGGTTTGCGGGCGCATTGCGTCCCATTCCTCGAATTTCAAAGGACGGTTATCGATACAGCTGGGTAAGCGAAACCCGTGATCGGCCAGCGTGCTTTTGCGGCTAAAGTCACCGCGGCTCATTCCGCCGATTTGCGGCACAGAGACATGGCTCTCATCCATAAAGAGTAGCGCATCTTCAGGGAGATATTCGAAAAGTGTAGGCGGTGGTTCCCCCGGTGCACGCCCCGTCAGATAGCGGGAATAGTTTTCAATGCCGTTACAAAATCCCGACGCCGCCATCATTTCCAGATCAAATTCGGTACGTTGAGTTAGGCGTTGGGCTTCCAGCAATTTGCCTTCAGCCTCAAACCGTTTGAGCGTGTCATTGAGTTCTTTTTTAATACCCTTCATCGCAGACTGCACAGTGGGGCGCGGCGTGACATAATGCGAATTGGCGTAAACGCGCACCTTTTCAATTTGATGCAGCGTCTTTCCTGTCAGCGGATCAAAGGCGGTAATCGTATCAATTTCATCGCCAAAGAAATCAAATCGCCACGCCGTATCATCATAATGCGCGGGGAACAGCTCAATCGTATCGCCGCGCACACGGAATGAACCCCGTTGAAAGGCAATATCATTCCGTTGATATTGGAGTTCCACTAAGCTCGCCATAAGGGCGCGTGGATCCATTGCTTGACCCTTTGCTAAATCAACCGTCATGGCGGTGTAGGTTTCCACAGAACCGATACCGTAAATACAAGAGACAGACGCGACAATGATCACGTCATCGCGTTCCAAAATTGCGCGTGTCGCAGCGTGGCGCATCCGGTCGATTTGCTCATTCACAGAACTATCTTTTTCAATGAAGGTATCCGTGCGGGGAACGTAAGCTTCTGGCTGATAATAATCATAATAAGACACAAAATATTCAACCGCATTATCCGGGAAGAAGCTTTTAAATTCGGAGTAAAGCTGCGCCGCGAGAGTCTTATTCGGGGCCATAATCAGCGCAGGGCGTTGTGTCTGTTCAATGATTTTTGCCATAGTAAAGGTCTTACCCGACCCCGTTACCCCCAAAAGCACTTGGTCGCGCTCGATAGAGTTCAGACCACCGCATAACTCTTTAATCGCTTGCGGCTGGTCGCCTTTCGGTTCGAATTCCGACACGAGGCGGAACCGTTTCCCGCCTTCTGATTTCTCAGGACGGCTCGGTCGATGCGGTTGCCACATCGACATATTCTGCTCAGGATGAAGTTGCGTGACGTTCGCCATGCGTTCTATCTAAGTGCCGCAGCGGATTTTGCAAGTGAAGTCGGGAGTGTGACAAATGCGCGGTGATTGATGGTAATAGCTTTGGCGATAACCTCCTCGCAGCTATCCCCGATGTGATTGG
>CAYGTR010000029.1:0-39896 GCA_964352855.1 uncultured Algimonas sp.
GCATCAGGGCAAACATCAGGCGTCAGCCCATTGGCAGGGCAAAAAAAGCCCGAGATCGACACAGACCCTTATCAAACGGACGGCACACGCGACCTGCCAACAACAAATAAGCTCTCCGAACCTGATTCCCCCCAGAATTGATTGCTTCACTGCCTAGACAAGCCTTGCGTGTTGTCTTAACCCTTTCTTAAAGGTGCCTTCGGGGGGAAGGCATAGGGTATGGTTTCGATAAGGAACCCAGGATGAAAAACAAGGAAGCTATGTCTGAAACGACATCAGATACTGGACAGGCTGAGCTCGCAGACGAGCCAAGCATGGAAGACATCTTAGCCTCTATTCGCAAGATTATTGCAGATGATGATCAGGCTATGGACCTTTCGGAGCCGCAGGCTTTAGAGACACCGGGGGCTTTTGACTCTGTCGCGGATATGGCAGCGTCTGACCTAGGTCCCGCTGCATTGATAGAGGATACGCAAACCTCAGAACTCTTGGATTTTGATGAGAATAGCGTTTTTAATCGGCTAAGTGATGCTGCGGATGATGCCCAAGAGGACAGTATTTCTTCTGACGAGACCGCAAATCAAGACACACTTTCGGGTGATGTCATGGATTTGGATATCGCAGCTTTGTTAAGTGAAGCTGATGGTAGTGTCGAAGCCGAGGCGCCGATGATTTCAGCTACACCTAGAACCTTAACAAGCAAAATGTCAGACGATGATGCGCTGTTTGATATGATTGATTTGGAAATGGGCGACACCCCTGAATCCCTAGTGATACCAGAGATAGAAGAGGTTGCCTTAGTTGAGGCCAGTGTTGAAACTGGCGAGTCAATTTTCGAGCTGACGGAAACAATAGATACGCCAGATGAGTCGTTTTCCGTTTCTGAATCGGACAATGATGATGACAGTCTGTTCAGCAAGTTGGAGGGATTGTTAGCCGATGTTCCAGATGAGCCAGCGCCCGCTAAAGACAGCACAAACCTTGTTTCAGAGGCTTCACAAGAGTCGTCGCAAAAAGCTGGTATTTTTGGAACAAGTCTCGCGGCCCTTGGATTGGCAGGCGCGGCCAAGGCCAAATCAGATATAGCCGACATAACCGAGCCTGTTCCTGAACTTGACGCTTCCGAGATGGAGACGAACCGGGATGATGATTTTGACTCTATGTTGGAAGATTTATCGACTGATCTTAATCTGCCATCTGACAAGATAGAGTCCGAAATCGGCGCTAACATCGAAGTGACTGAAACCTCATCTACGGATATGCCGTCCTTCAGTACGGATGCGAATGACATGACTTTAGTTAAGTCGCTGATGGAAGATCTGACGGAACCGGAAGCCGAATCACATGATGACCTCATGGACGATATTTTGGATGCTGACGCCGCGTCTTGGGAGTTGGAGGACGCAGAATCGGACCCAGATTTAGAACTTGAATCAGAAAATGATACAGACAGCATCCTCGACGATATTTTAAATATGTCTTTGGATGATGAGATAGCAGGTCATGAGGACGAGTTGGAAATTCCAACCCCCGAAACAGTTGTTTTTGAAGAACCCACGGCCGAGAGTGTCGCGGCAGATGAAGCTGAAAATATTGCAGAATCCGAAACGTCCAGCCTGATGGATATTGCCTTTGCCGCAGAGCAAGAGGCTGAGGCACTTGAGACTAAAGCGTTTGAGGCCAAAGCGTTTGAAGCAGACACAGAAAGTGTTGCTGACGAACCCGCTATTATTGAAAGTCATGAGACGTCTGAGTCTAATCTGGCTCTGGAAACAGGATTAACTGCAAGTGTTTTGGGTGCGGCGGCCGTAGTTGCGGCGAAAGCGGCTGAGGAAAAAAGACAGACAACATCCGAAGCAGATGAAGTTGAAGACACCGAAATTGAGCCAACACATAAAAATGAATCACAAGAGGAGACGGCAGATATGCCAAGAGCAGTAAAATCAGAGACAATTTTGGATGACGTCACAGAATCAGCGGCGTCAGAGGTTTTTGCCTCGCTTAATCAGGTCGTTGAAGAAAACGCCATTAAAGCCGAGCGCGGTGACCGTATTGGTGATTTGGTAATGGAAGCCCTGCGTCCAATGCTGAAAGAATGGCTCGATGCCAATTTGAAGGGTATTGTCGAGCGTGCCGTCGCGAAAGAAGTGAAACGTATTTCAACCGGTAAATGAGTTTACAAGACCGGCTCCTTTCAAAAAGGGAAGGCGTCGGGAAAAATATCAAACCCTGCGCTTGAGACAAGCGTAGGGTTTTTTCGTGGGTTTTCTTTTGCGCGGGAATAGGCGATACCGCTGCAAATTATGGCATTTGCCACCAAAGAGAATAATGATGCTCGAGAATAAATTTGATCCAAAAGAGGCGGAGCAGCGCCTCTATAAAATGTGGGAAGAGGCGGGTCATTTCAAGCCGCGCGCCGCTAAACCCACGGATACGAAGGACGATAATTTTTCTATCGTCATCCCGCCGCCCAATGTGACGGGTAGCCTCCATATGGGTCATGCTGTCAATAACACGATCCAAGATATCCTCGTCCGCTATAACCGGATGAAGGGCAAAGCCGTTTTATGGCAGCCTGGCACGGATCACGCAGGCATCGCGACGCAAATGGTGGTCGAGCGTAAACTCGCGGCAGAAGGCAATCGCTCCCGTAAAGATATGAGTCGCGAAGAATTCCTAGAACATGTCTGGGCGTGGAAGGCGGAGAGCGGTGGTAATATAAATCAACAGCTTAGACGTTTAGGCTCAAGTTGTGATTGGTCGCGCGAGAAGTTTACTTTGGGCAATCCCGAAGACCCTACGGATAAAATGGCCGAAGCCGTTACCAAAGCCTTTGTCGAGATGTATGAAGCCGGATTGATTTACCGCGACAAGCGATTGGTCAATTGGGACCCGCATTTCCAAACGGCGATCTCTGACCTCGAAGTTGAGAACATTGAAAAGGATGGGCATTTTTGGCATTTCAAATATCCGTTGGAAGGTGGAGAAACTTACGCCTACGTTGAAAAAGACGAAGACGGGAATGTCACGCTAGAGGAAGAGCGCGATTATATTTCTATCGCAACGACCCGTCCGGAAACCATGTTGGGTGATGGCGCGGTAGCCGTTCATCCTGATGATGAGCGTTATGCGCCGATTGTCGGAAAGATGGTGCGCTTGCCGCTCGCGGATCGCCTCATCCCGATCATCACGGATGAATATCCCGATATGAATTTTGGTTCGGGCGCGGTGAAAATTACCGGCGCGCATGATTTCAACGATTATGAAGTTGCCAAGCGGAATAACATTCCGATGTATAGCCTCATGGATGAAAAAGGCGCGATGTGTGCGTCAGAGATTATGCCCGAAAAATATGTTGGTATGGATCGGTTCAAGGCGCGCAAAGCTGTCGTCGCGGATATTGATGCCGAAGGCCTGTTGATTAAGGTCGAAGATAAGAAAATCATGCAGCCTTATGGTGACCGCTCCGGCGTCGTTATCGAGCCGATGTTGACGGATCAATGGTTCGTCGATGCGGAGACATTGGCGAAAGACGCGGTGGCCGCCGTTGAGCGGGGACATTCTAATAACACCACTCATCCCGTCGAACGACGGGACCCATCTCCAACGGGTGCTACAAATGCCAAGGATGGGAGATGGACCCCGTCTTCCGACGGGGTGAACGGAGAGAAAAGTGGCGGAACCCGCTTCATCCCCGAAAATTGGAAGAAAACCTATGATCATTGGATGGAGAACATCCAGCCTTGGTGTATCTCTCGGCAATTATGGTGGGGACATCGTATTCCTGCTTATAACATTGGTTCTATCGGAGGAGCTTACTGGGTCGGGAGTGACGACGAAGAGAAAGTTGTTACTGGAACTGATGAAATATGGCCTATTCTTAGACAAAATTCTTTCGTTTTTAAGGACGAAGAAGACCTTGAAGGTGAATTTGAAAAACATTTGCAATCCATTGCGATTTTTAAATCTGTTAAATCAGTCAAACGGGAAACTTATGAAGATCCAAAGTCTAATTTGGACATTTTGAGAGCGGTAGTAAAACTGAAGAATGATGTAGAATACCGAATTGGATTTTATCGAGATAATGACGTCCTAGACACATGGTTCTCCTCTGGCCTCTGGCCCTTCTCAACACTCGGTTGGCCAGACAACACCGAGGAGCTTGAGCGCTTCTATCCCACCTCAACCCTCGTCACTGCTTTCGACATCATCTTCTTCTGGGTGGCGCGGATGATGATGCAGGGCCTGCATTTTATGGACGAAGTTCCTTTTAAGGACGTCTATATCCATGCACTCGTTTTGGACGAAGCGGGTAAGAAAATGTCCAAATCCATCGGAAATACGCTCGACCCGCTCGATTTGATTGATGGTGTGTCGATTGAAGAGCTTGTCGAAAAGCGCACACGGGGCCTCAAAAACCCGGAGAAAGCACCGCAAATCGAAAAGGCGACGCGCAAGCAATATCCTGATGGGTTCGAGCCTTATGGCGCGGATGCCCTGCGCTTTACACTCGCCTCTATGGCGGGGCAGGGACGTAATATCCGTCTCTCCGTTGACCGTATTGCAGGTTATCGTAATTTCGGCACCAAGCTCTGGTCTGCCGCCAGCTTTGGACAAATGAATGGCTGTAAGCCGAAAGTTTGGGACCCGGCGTGGGCTAAATTACCGCTCAATAAGTGGATTGTGTCTGAGACCGTCAAAACGGTTGCCGAAGTCTCGCGCTGTATTGAAAGCTACCGCTTCAACGACGCCGCAGACGCGGCCTATAAATTCACATGGGATACGTTTTGTGCGTGGTATTTGGAAATGTCGAAGCCTTTGCTTTCGGGCGAAGACGGCAAAGACAAAGACGAAACGCAAGCCACTTTTGCGTGGGTGCTCGACCAAATCCTGAAATTGCTACACCCCTTTATGCCGTTCATCACCGAAGAAATTTGGGGGAAGATTTCTGAAGACCGTGACACACATTTGATTGTGGCGGATTGGCCTGAATTGTCAGATGTACTTATTGACGACGAAGCTTCAAAAGATATTCATTGGCTTCAAACACTCATCAACAATTTGCGGTCTGTGCGCGCGGATATGAAAATCCCGCCGGCGAAGAAAGCCCCGCTTTTGATGTTGGCTGACACGCTTGACCCGCGTCTGGCAACTTATGCAGAAATGCTATCCCCGATGGGTCGTGTTGAAAATGTTGATACCGCGTCTGAGGCTCCGCATGGAGCCCTCCAAACCATTGTTGACGGCGTGACATATGCCATTCCGCTCGACGGTTTGATTGATTTGGATGCAGAGCGTAACCGCCTCAGCAAAGAGATCGAAAAAGCCCAAATGGAAATCGACAAAATCGACAAGAAACTCAGTAATCCAGCCTTTACGGATAAAGCGCCCGAAGAAGTCGTCCAACTCCAAAAAGACCGCCGCGCAGACTACGCCGCAGAAATTGAAAAACTGCGGGAGGCATTAAACGGGTTGGGGTAATGCAATTACACGATTTCAAAATCCAGCATCCGGAGCTCAAGGGTTTTTCGGATTTTTACGCAAAAGAGATTTTCCCGTTCCTGGAGGAAAGAGAAGCGCTACGCAAATCCGCTATTCGTAAAACCTTGATTGGCAGCGCTGTTTTCGCTGTGATTGCTATCGCCGTAAGCGCTTATATTTTTAAAATTGACGGTGCGAGTTTTCCGGCTGTGCTTTATCCGGCAATGGGGCTGCTCGCGGCCTGTCTTGGACTGTTCGCTATCCTCACAAATAAGGTCCGAACGGCTACAAAAGATAAAATCGTTGGGGGTATTTGCGGTTATGTCGGGTGGTCTTTTCTGGCAAAGGTTACGCAATCGCCTGACCTCACGGATTGGCAAACATTAGGTCTGCTGCCTAAAGAGAAGATTTTCAACAATACGCGCATGTCTTTTGAGGATCAGATTTCCGGCGGCGCACATGGGGCCGAATTCCAATCAACGGAAATCCATATTGAACGCAAAAGCGACAAGAAATGGGTCACAGTGATGCGCGGGCAAGTCATGTCTATGAGTTTTCCGCGAAAGTTTCTCGGCAAGACGGCGGTGTTGCGGGATAAAAAGATGTTCCAATCCAAAAAACGTGGGGACATGAAGCGCGTGGGGCTTGTCGACCCTGTCTTTGAAAAGATTTTTGAGGCCTACGGGACTGATCAAGTTGAGGCGCGTTACCTTTTGACACCGACATTTATGCAACGCCTCGTCGATTTGGAAAAGTCTGTCTCGGGCAAGAATATTCGTTTCGGTTTTATCGGCGGACGACTTCTGATCGTGGTGGAAACGCCCAACCAATTCGAAGCGGGTAACATGTTTATGCCCCTAACGCGCCCGGATCGCACGCAGAAAATTCTTGATGAAATTGCAGCCGTCTATGACGTGATTGATGGCGTGATGAAACCGGCATCGTTCTCCCGTGTCTCGACTTAGGCGTGTTGGCTCATAAAATTTAAAGAGTTCTACGCTACAAGCACATCATGTCTCATGCGCTTCATCATCGCTATACACCCGTCATTCCGGTACATTCCTTGCGTAAATATGTGTATGAGGCCTTAGGGTGGTCATATGCGCCGGAGCTGGGTGCGCCCCACATATTAAGGCCTTTATTAGCGGACGGTATGATTTTCAGTCGCTCGGGGAAGTTTGAGTTTAAAGGCTCTGTTATGGGACTGGCTTTTGAGAAACAGAAGTTTGAACTGGATGATATTACAGCGGTTATACCTCCACCGCCTCCGCCCAATAAATATGACAATAACACCCACGAATATGATTTGTGGAACCTGTCGTCCTTTGGCAAGTCTATCACAGATGTGCGCGGAGGATTTCAAGGCGTTGTTCTGACACTTGATCACCCTATGCAATTTTCAGGCAAAACCATCATCCGTCGAGATCGAGGGCGTTTAAATCCCTTTAAGATCAATGGTCTCAAACGGGTGGGCTTTGCGAGCCTTGAGTTTGAACGGCTTTTTGAAGTTTACAGCACGGATCAAGTTGAAGCGCAGACTTTATTAAGTCCTGACTTTATTTCCCGCCTTATTGATTTTGATGAGGATTATATGGGGCGCAATATTCAGTGTGTTTTCCTAGGGAATAAGTTTCACGTTTGCCTCGATATTGATGACAAATTTAACTTTTCAGATGATTTCAAAGTGCCTGACTATCAAGACGCTGCAACACGTATCACACATGAAATTGGCGCTATTTTTCATCTATTGGAAAAGGTGCAGGCGCTTCAGGCCCGTATTGGTCGGGACGGAGTCGAGGGCGCCGATCAAAAACGAAACGCCTATTATCGTGCGCTTTTGGAAAATTTGAGACTCGCTATTTCTGCGGCTGCCGATAAATTTGGCGGGAGCCTTCCCAAACGGTCTGCAGTTTTTGATTCCAATGAGAGCTGGCAACATCTTTTGCTACAGCCGCGGATTTAATCCGTGAACTCTAAAATATAGCGACGCTGCAAACGTCCTTCCGTCTCAAAAAGCTGTGTCAATGTCCCAAAGGTCGTTGTTTGGATTGTCTTTCCGTGATCCGCCATAATCAGGCGCTCATCGATTTTTGGGCCGATATGGCGACGGATAATGGAGGCGGGGAGAAGTGTGGGGTCTATGGTATTTGTGAGTTTTTCCCGAAGAAGTTTTCGATCTGTCGAGTCCCAAAAGAGAGCCGCAACGGCATAGAGCATGAACTCATTACAATTCTGCCAGCGGAGGTCCAGCGGGTTTGAAATCAGCGAATAATTGGGTTGATGTACGGCTTTATAAGCTGGGCTTTCCAAGAAATCATAAAGTGCGTCTTGGGTTTGCTCTGTCGGGAGAAGGATGCCTGCATCCTTCTCCTTCAACAAACGTAAGAAATCCGCAGGAGTATCTGTGACCAGTGAGGAGACAAGTCGGTTGTCTTTGCCGTGATAAAGATTGTAAACGTCATATCCTCCATCAGAATTACGTCTGAAAAAAGCACTATGAGTGAACATAACGCCCTTAGGAAGCTTATCGCGTTTCTGGCCCGAACGTGAAACGATGGCGACTTTGACATCTTGCGCTTCGAGCTCTCGTAAAATTTGGTTTCCGTAATTTTCAAGAATTTTCTGTTCGAACAGAGCGTCCCCGCTATCCGTTGAGGCGACAAACCCTGCATAAACTGTCTTAATGTGCCAGCCGAACCCAAAGACGGCGATAAAGAGAAGGCAAGCTACGCCCAGCAGGCATTTAGTCAGCAAACTCACAAATCGAATTCGCCGACAACCGGCACATGGTCTGAGGGCTTTTCGCCCTCTCGGACATTTTTGTGAATTTCGATACCCATCGCTTTGTCTGCCGCTTGGGAGGAGAGGAGGAGATGATCAATACGAATGCCGAGATTGTTCTGCCACGCCCCGCCTTGGTAATCCCAAAAAGTATATTGGCCGGGACGGTTATCAAATTGCTCAAACATTTCTGTCAGCCCAAGATATTTGATAGCTTGGAAAGCCTCTAATGTTTCTTGTCGGAACAAGGCGTCGCCCCACCAACCTTTCGGGTCATGCGTGTCCACATCGCGCGGAATGACATTATAATCGCCCGCCAAAATAAGCGGTTCCTCGTGTTTTAACAATTCCGCAGCATGAAGACGAAGGCGCTTCATCCACTCTAGCTTATAGGTATATTTTGGACTGTTCATCGGGTCATTTAAGACGGGGTTCCCGTTGGGCAGATAAATAGAGGCGATGCGCACGGGGCCGGATTTGGCGCTGACGACAACCTCAAGATAACGCGCTTGTTCATCACTGTCATCACCGGGCAGGCGTGCATTGACCTCTTCGAACGGTAATTTAGACAGCACCGCCACCCCATTATAACTTTTCTGCCCATGTATTGCGACATTATAGCCAAGCGCTTCAATTTCCATGAGAGGGAACCCCTCATCAACGGTCTTGATTTCTTGTAAGCAAGCCACGTCCGGTTTGGCGTCTTCAAGCCACGCCATCACGGCATGCATCCGCGCTTTGATAGAGTTCACATTCCAAGTCGCTATTTTCATAAAGGCTTGGTCGGGCAGGGGGCGTTAAGAGTCAAGAAGCAGGGACGTTTCAGTTGAATATAAAGCCCCGTTAACTGGCGGTTTTATATCCGCGGTTTTGAAAGAGTTTTGTCGCAAAACGCGTTGTTTTACTGAATCCAAAATTGAAAAGGAGGCTTAAGGCGATTGTGCCAAGCAGTGACGTGATAATGATTTCCCATAGTCCAATCTCCGGATTAAGGAGTAAAATAACTTGCGACATCGGCCAGTTGATCAACATAATGGGCAGAACTAAGTTTGGCCAAGCCTTCATAAATGTCCAAATTCGGTTTGGGTTCGATAGCATGAACCAAGCTAAGCTTGCCCAAAAATAAGTGAGTCCGACTTCGATAAGGGGACTCCATGGGCCATGAAAGTATTTAAGCGTCGTCAGCGCGAATATTGTTGCAGGGATAATCCAAAAACCTTGTTTCAACCCGGATAGTTTTTCGCGATAGGCCCAGACGGCCATGCCCGCTAAAAATGCATAACTTAAACGTAACCCCGCGAGTGGCGCGGCGTAAGCGGTCAGGTCATTTTTAACGGCGACATAGGTCAGGCCAAAATATGCGAGCGTTGTAATCACTGTACCAAACAAGATGAGAGGTTTAATAGACAAAATACCGATGCGACCTGTTATGGCCGTGAGAATATGCAAGATAACGCCATATCGTAGCGTCCATATCCCGCCTTGGACAAGGCACATATAACGAGCATCGTCCAATAAACCCTCTAAGGGGATGCCGGGGTCTATACAAAAGACGGTGAGGGCGACATATTTCCCCAGACGTCCCCAGAGCGCCAAACCCTCATCCGGTGGCGTTCCAAAAAGCGGAAATAACACAAATAACGTCACGACCGTTAAAGCTGCGAGGGTCGGGATGTTGCGCCAAAACCGTGAGGACAGATATGCTAATCCCATGCGTCCTTGGCTTATGCTTCGCAGGGCTAGTATTCCCGAGATGAAAAACAGGAGCTGGATACCAATCCAACTCGGATCATAACCATAGACATTAAAGACCTCTTTATATCCTGGCCCAAGCGGCATTGTAGACGCATAGCCCAACGAAAGGATCAAAACGATAAAGAGCCGCACAGCATTGACACGCGACAAAAGTACCGTCTCGTCAAAGTTTTGCAGTTTTATGCCGGAAGCAGATTGCATCAAATAATCCCAAATGTCGTGATAGACATAAGATCGAAATCAAAAAATTCCGTTACTATTCAGAGATTTGCTTTCCAAAGACACCTAGTTTCAACGAAAATGTATTATATATATTGAAATCTATAAAATGTTGTATATATACAATATTATGATTTATAACCGCATTAAAATATTGCGTACGGAGCGGGGTCTTTCGCGCAAGGACTTAGCAGATGCGGTCGGCGTAAATTTCCAAACCATCGGTTATTTGGAACGCGGTGATTATAATGCGTCATTGGAATTGGCTTTTAGGTTAGCCGAGTTCTTTGAAGTGCCAATTGATATGGCGTTCAGCCCAAGACCATTCAAAACCTTATCAGAAGAATTAGCGGCCAGACGCACGGCGGAATAGGAGCCTCAAATGTTGAATTCACTTTACAAAAATTGCGCGGATGGCGGGCAGAGTTTGACGCCGCGGGCTTTGCAGCGCTTGAAAGTCTTTTCTCTTTTGGCTGTTATCGGATTTCCGCTTTTTATGCTGATCGCGACATTTGATTTAACGGAGGGGCTGCCGTCTTTTCTCAAAGGCTTGATCGATGGTTTTTTACTCGCCTCATCTGCGCCGTTAATTATGAATGGTTTTTACACTCAAATGTCGAAATGTAATGCAAAACTCGATGAGTGGGAGCTCGCCCAAAAGCGAAAAGCAGAGGCATTTACATATCGTTTTATTATCGTGTTCTTTATAACAAGTGTGCCTATCGCCCTGATTTTCATGGTCGCGTTCGGTTTAGATATGAACGATCTTATGTTCAGTCTTGGGAACGTTCTTTCAATCATAATGTCGGCTGCGATTATCGCCTTGTTTTTGCCGATCTCTTATATCGTTTGGACGCAAAAGCCACTGCCTCTGGAAGAGTAGGGAACTGAACACTAGCTCTTGCAATTTTCGGCGGGCCGCCGCATATCGCGCTCAACTTATCCACCCTGATTTGAAGAGCGTAACATGGCCCGCCAATTCTGCTATCACATGCAAGGTCTGACGAAGAAATTCGGCAATAAGACCATTCTCGACAATGTGCATTTATCCTTTTATCCCGATGCCAAAATTGGCCTGATCGGTGTGAACGGGGCAGGTAAATCGACCCTTATGAAAGTTATGGCGGGTGTCGATACCGAAGTGACAGGTGAGCATTGGGCAGCAGAGGGCGTCAAGGTCGGCTACCTTCCGCAGGAGCCAAAACTCGACCCCTCGAAAACAGTGTGGGAAAACGTAATCGAGGGCTGTGAAGATAAGCAGATTTTCGATCAATATAATGCTGTCGCCATGAGAATGGCCGAAGATTATTCCGACGAGCTGATGGAAGAAATGACCGTTCTGCAAGAGCAGGTCGATGGCCGCGATGCTTGGGATATCGACTCCAAGATTGAAATGGCGATGCAAGCCTTACGCTGCCCGCCCAAAGATGACCCTGTCACGAGCCTGTCCGGGGGTGAAGCCCGTCGTGTGGCGCTCTGTCAGCTATTGCTGTCAAAGCCTGACTTGCTTTTGCTTGATGAACCGACAAACCATTTGGACGCCGAGACAGTGGCTTGGCTAGAGAACTACCTCGTCAAATATAATGGTGCGATTATTTTGATTACCCATGACCGCTACTTCCTTGATAATATTACAAATTGGACTCTCGAAGTGGATCGCGGTAAAACATTCCCGCATGAGGGTAATTATTCCTCTTGGTTGGGCGCCAAAGCCAAACGTATGGATCAAGAAGGGCGCGAGTCAGATTCTAAGACCAAAGCTTTGAAAAAAGAATTGGAATGGATTCGCTCTAATCCGAAAGCCCGTCAGACGAAGTCTAAAGCCCGTATTAGCGCTTATGAGAACTTGCGTGATGAGGCCGATAAAGAAGTCGTTTCACATGCGGATATTCGTATTCCTATGGGCGAACGATTGGGTAATGTTGTTGTGGAAGCGCAAAATGTATCCAAGGGATTTGGCGATAAGCTATTGATTAAAGACCTCTCGTTCAAACTTCCTCGCGGGGGTATTGTGGGAGTTATTGGGCCAAACGGAGCCGGTAAAACGACATTGTTTAAAATGATCACCGGCGAAGAGCAGCCGGATGAAGGGACTTTCAAAGTGGGCGAGACAGTTGAGCTCGGCTATGTGGATCAAAACCGCGATGCATTGGATAATTCCAAAAATATTTGGGAAGCGATCTCGGATGGGCTTGACGTAATTCACATGGGCAAACGGGAAGTGCCCAGCCGCGCTTATGTCGGGGCCTTTAACTTTAAAGGGACTGACCAACAGAAAAATGTTGGCCAGTTATCTGGCGGTGAGCGGAACCGTGTGAACCTAGCGAAAATGCTCACGAAACCGGCGAATTTGCTCCTGCTCGATGAGCCTACCAATGATTTGGATCGTGAAACTTTAGCATCGCTCGAAGTGGCTCTTGAGAAGTTCCCGGGATGTGCTGTGGTGATTTCCCATGACCGTTTCTTCTTAGACCGTGTCGCGACACATATTTTGGCCTATGAAGGCGATAGTCATGTCGAATGGTTTGAAGGAAACTTTGCGGATTATATCGAGGATAAAAAACGCCGCCTCGGCCCTGACGCCGATATGCCGAAAAAACTGAAATTTGTGAAATTTGATAGATAAGCGCATCTGACAGGCTTTATGCCTAACAATCAGCCTGATTAACCTTGGATTCGTTAATTTAGGCTATGTCATTTTCAAAATGAGGGTGACGTGATGATTTTAGAGGGTGTCTTTGACTATTTGACGGCGCATTTTACGGCGTCAACTTATCGCACATATTGGCCATTCCTACTATCGGCTCTGCTGCTGGCCTTTAGTGTGTATGTCAGTCAAGCCAAACGCGATTGGTCAATTTCAGGCGCATTCAAGTTCATTTTTCCAAAAGAAGTCTGGTGGCATCACTCTTCTCGATTGGATTATGCCTATTTCGTAGTGAACGCGATCGTGATGCTTCTGCTCTTCACCCCGCTCATTGTATGGGTTTATCCCGCGACAACGGAAGGCCTTTTGGCGCTCTTGAGTTTATCTGGACTTCCTGCGTTTAACGCGCCGCCCGCAGGTATGGCTGTTTTATATTTTCTTGCTTTCGTTCTCGTGACCGATTTCATGATTTTTTTAGGGCATTATTTACAACATAAAGTGCCGTTCTTGTGGCAATTTCATAAGGTGCATCATGCGGCGGAGGTGCTGAACCCCATCACGCTTTATCGTCAACATCCTTTGGACTTTATTTTGGTAGGTATATTGGTCGGCGCAGGATCAGCATCTGTGCATGCGTTATTTGCCCATATTTTCTCGCAACCCTTTACATTATTGACGGTGGGCGGACTGAATGCCTTGGCATTTGTGTTTTATATGTTTGGGTATAATTTACGCCACTCACACATCCGCTTATCCTTTGGTAAAACGGCGGATGAGTGGCTCATCAGCCCGGAGCAACATCAGTTGCACCATTCTTGCGTGGAAGCCCATTTCGATAAAAATATGGGCCTGATTTTTGCTGTCTGGGACCGTCTGTTCAATACGCATTATATTCCGCAAAAAGATGAGGAAATTATTCTGGGATTACCGGATGGTGAAGCCGAAGAATTTAACAGTGTTTATCAATGCTATATTTTGCCGTTCAAAAAGGCATTTAAAAGTAATAAACTCGCGCTTGCTTCTTTGCTTTTTGCGGGCATTGGTGGGTCAACCGCCGCATTAGCTGTTGGCTCATACGCACCGCCTAGCCTCCACCTTGAAGAACTCACATGGACAGAGGTTGAGCAAGCCAAACAAGTGGGATTTACGTCCGTTATTATCCCAACGGGTGGTACAGAACAAAATGGGCCGCATGTCATTCTCGGCAAGCATAATAAAATTATAAAATACACGAGCGAAGAAATTGCGCGTCGTCACGGTAAAACTCTCATAGCGCCTGTCATGGCTTATGTGCCTGAGGGCTCCATTAGCCCGAAAACAGGTCATATGCTCTATACGGGGACGCTAACTATTCGCGAAGACGCCTTTGAAATGATCTTGGAAGATACGGCGAAGAGCTTATTCGCGCACGGTTTCACAGATGTTTTTATCATTGGCGACAGCGGTGATAGCGTCAATGCCCAAGAGCGTGCGGTCAAAAAAGTAAAGTCTGATCTCTCCCAAGGGCAAAGCATTCTGCATGTCACGGATTATTACAACGCAAATAAACAAGTCGAATATTTACTTGAGCAAGGGTTTACACGTGAGGCGATCGGCTACCATGCGGGTATGCGCGATACGTCTGAACTGATGTCGGTCGCACCCGAGGGCATCAGAGACGCGCCGCGCCTGCGTACCACACAAGATAAAGGTGCGAATGGCGCGTTTTGGAAAGCGAGCGATGACATCGGTGAGGTGATGCTCCGCTTGAAAATAGACGCCGCGCTTGCACAAATGACAGAAGAGCCGATTGTTGAGGTTGCGACCCGTTAAGTCCTGTCTCTTTGAACGCAACGTCGAGCAGGGATAAGTGAGAGTTATGTTTCGTATTATTGCTTTGATGATCTGTTTCATGATGAGCGTTGTTTCAGCTACGGCGCAGACATCGACACCAATTCTCGTTGACCAATTCGGCTATTTGCCCGAACTTCAAAAGCGGGCCGTTATCAAAGACCCTCAAATTGGATATGATGCTGCTTTGTCTTTTACCCCCGGCACGCGTTACGCCGTGATCGACTTAAGTAATGAAAAAATTGCGTTTGAAGGTTCTCCTGTTCTATGGAACGATGGTAAAATAGACCCTGTTTCCGGTGATAAAGTCTGGTGGTTTGATTTTTCGGCTGTTACCAAACCCGGTCGATATGTGATACGCGATATAGAACGTAGCGTTGATAGCTATCCCTTTGAAATCAATGCTAACATTTACAAACCTGTTCTCAAGGCCGCCTTTAAAACGCTTTATTTACAGCGTGCAGGTTTTGAAAAACGCGAGCCTTATACCCCTCAAGGTTATGCAGATCGCGCGAGCCATCTCGGTAAAGGGCAAGACCCCCAAGCCCGCCTTTACAGCGCGAAAAGAGACGCGCGAACGGAACGTGATCTCCGCGGTGGATGGTACGATGCCGGTGATTATAATAAATACACGAGTTGGACAGCCAATTATGTGACGTGGTTGATATCTGCTTATATTGAAAACCCATCTGTCTGGACGGATGATTTCGAGATCCCTGAGTCCGGAAATGGTATTCCTGATATTTTGGACGAAGTGAAATGGGGATTGGACTGGTTGGAACGTATGCAAAATGCAGATGGTGCCATGTTATCCGTTATGGGATTGGCAGAAGGTTCACCACCATCAAAAGCCACAGGACGGAGTTATTACGGTCCGCCCAATACATCGGGCACGGTCACTGCCGCGGGGGCTTTTGCTATGGCGGCAAAAGTATTTTCATCAGAACCGCAATTGCGTCGCCACAGTGCACGTTATGCAGACCGTGCCAAAAAAGCTTGGCAATGGGCTGAATCTAATCCTGATGTTAAATTTTATAATAATGATGAAAAACAAGGCTCAGAAGGCTTAGCGGCCGGCCAACAAGAGGTAGACTTTGACCGCTTGCAAAAGAAAAAACTCATCGCGGCTGTGCATATGTATGCTTTGACAGAAGACGCCTATTTTGCAGATAACGTTTCAAATCTTTATGAGAGTGTGAAACCTATGGCACCTAACACACCTGATGGTTTTGAGGGGCATCTAGCTTATGAACTGCTTTATTTCAGCCGGCAAAACGGCGTCGACACCCGTTTTGCCAACAAAATTAAGCGCGATTATGCGGCCAATGTCTTAAATGCCTATAATGGATGGCCCGCGATTTCATCTAGGGAGTCTGCTTATAACGCGCATGTTGATGGTTATTGGTGGGGCAGCAATTCAACGAAGGCGCGACGAGGGTCTGTTTATACGCAAGCGGTTCTTGCCGGAGTGGGCAATCAGCCGTCTTCAGATTACTTAAATGCGGCTGCTGGCTATATTCACTATCTTCATGGCGTGAATCCTAATGCAAAAACTTACCTTTCGAATATGAGCCGATACGGTGCTGAAAACTCAGTGAATAGATTTTATCATGCTTGGTTCAAAAATGGATCGAAAGACTATGACGATGTGCGGACATCCAAATATGGCCCTGCACCGGGGTTCTTAGTCGGGGGGCCTAATCCCAGCTATGAGCGTGATCCATGTTGTGAGAGTGGGACTTGTGGTGGTTTTGGTGCGGCGCTTTGCAAGTTACCTATATTAGCTCCACCCTCGAACCAACCTCCAGCGAAATCTTATGCAGATTTTAATGACGGTTGGCCTCTCAATAGCTGGTCAGTGACGGAGAACAGCAATAGCTATCAAATTGCCTATATTCGCTTATTGTCAAAATTTGCACGTTAAATTCATATCGACTAAAACAGATCAAAATATCATATAAAGATTTTTTTATATGCTTTTTATTTCGCGTGTGCTAACTGCAAATTATGGAAAAACTTGCGGCCATATTAAAAGCGTTAGGGCATCTTGATCGTCTCAGGATTGTAGTTCTTTTATCGCGTGGTGAGTTAACCGTCACAGAGCTTGTTCAAATCTTAGAGCTGTCTCAACCAAGGGTCACGCAGTATATTAAATCCTTAGAGATCGTGGATGTGGTAGAGCGGCTTCGTGAAGGCAGCTGGGTGTTTTCGCGCTTGAAGCGAGGGCAAGTTGAAGTCGATGATATCATCACCACCCTTTTGGAGGCTCTCCCGAAGGAAGACCCTGTTTTTATAACGGATGAAAAACGTCTAAAAGCAGTACGGGAAGGTCGCAGTCGTATTGCCGATGCGTTCTTTGCCGCTGTGGCGAATGATAACGGCCAACTGGGTAATGAATACCTGCCTCAAGAAAAAATTGAGTCAGCTCTTTTAAAGTCAATAGAGAATAAAGCCTTCGATTTGATGATAGATATGGGAACAGGAACAGGTCGTATGCTTGAGCTTTTCTCTGATCATATTAAAAGTGGGTCTGGTATAGATTCTAATCCTGACATGTTGAAAGTGGCGCGTCACAAACTTGCTGCTGACAAATTCGGCCATATTTCTGTGCAACAGGGAAATCTCCTTCAAACGCCGTTTCGGGATGGTTCCGCTGATCTGGTCACGCTCCACCAAGTTTTGCATTACCTCGATGATCCGAGAGAGGCCATTTTGGAAGCCTCTCGTTTGTTAAAAAACGAAGGCGAATTGATAATTGTTGATTTTGAAACCCATAATGAAGATCGTTTCAGAGACGACTATGCCCATCGCCGCTTGGGTTTTTCTAACGAGGATTTGCAAGAGTGGGCGGCGTCTGCATCGCTTAATTTGAAACCTATAGAACGTGTAACAAACCAGAACAGTCCTGCTGTCGTTATTTGGAAAGCCAGAAAAGCCTCATGAACACTCTTCCAAAACGTGACCCTAATGCCGCTATTGGTGCTATCGCGCGCGCCGCAAATAGCTCCGCTAAAGACGCACCCGTCGGCGATGTGCGAGTAAGTTATGAGTTTTTTCCGCCAAAAAATGAGGAAATGGAGGATCGTCTTTGGTCTGCCATTAAAAAGCTAGAGCCGCTTAATCCTGACTTTGTTTCCGTAACTTACGGCGCAGGCGGTTCAACGCGAGAGCGCACACACAATGCCGTCAGCCGAATGGTGAAAGAGACTTCCTTTAAACCTGCCGCCCATCTGACCTGTGTAGGATCTACACGTAAAGAGATTGATGAAATCGTGCAGGATTATTGGAATGCAGGTATCCGTCACATTGTAGCACTTCGTGGGGATCCGCAGGACGGGATTAATGCAAAATATGTCCCGACTGAAAATGGCTATGCTTATTCGTCCGATCTTGTGGCAGGGATTAAAAATATTGCAGATTTTGATGTCACAGTCGGGGCCTATCCAGAGCTTCATCCAGAAAGCCAAAATTGGCGGGATGAAATTGACAATTTAAAACGTAAGGTCGATGCGGGCGCCACACGCGCCATAACACAGTTTTTCTTTTCACCGGATGTGTTCTGGCGGTTCCAAGACCGTGTTTTAGATGCGGGAATTGATATCCCGATTATCCCGGGCATGATGTTGCAGCCAAATTTTAAGGGGCTGGTGCGTATGTCTAAGATGTGCGGCGTTTGTGTGCCGGATTGGTATGCGGAATTGTTTGAAGGGTTGGATGAAGACACGCAAACGCGGGAACTACTCACATCATCATTGGCGGCTGAATTGACAGCTGAACTCCATGACCGAGGTGTGAGGGATTTCCATCTCTACACGCTCAACAGGGCAGAAATGGCGATGGCCGTGTCTCGGATTTTGGGTTTGCACCATCGTAAATCAGCAACGACCTAATTGCATTCGCAATTTATTTTATATCTTCCGCCGTTCGGTCGTTGAAATTCATCGTGCACGCCTTTAACGCGTGAGGCATGTATTCTCAGGCTGACAAACTTAAAATATGAGTATTTGGCAATCCATATTTAGTGGTGCGGCTCAAATCTTTGGCCCTCCGATGGCTGTCTCTAAAGACGGTGAGGCCGGCCCTATTGAGCAAACCGATTTAGTCGTCGCCTTAGTCGCTTTAGGTGCAAAAATGGCGAAAGCCGATGGCCAGGTTCGGATTGAAGATATTCGCGCTTTTAGACAAGTCTTTCAGCCCCAACCTTCTTCTGAAACACAAGTGGCGCGTTTCTTCGATCTAGCCAGACAAACAACGCTCGGCTTTGAGCGCTATGCTAAGATTGTCGCAAAACATTTCCGCGCGAGACCCGCTGCACTTGAAGACGTGCTTGACGGGCTGTTTCATATCGCTTTAGCGGATGGCATTGTTACGCAGGAAGAGCATGCATTTTTGGAGCGTGTAAGCGATATTTTCGGTTTTTCTGATCGAGAATATGATCGCATTCGTTCGTCCAATCTCGGTATTGACCCGACGAACCCGTATCTGATTCTCGGTGTCGATGAAGATATATCGAATGAAGGCTTGAAAAAAGCCTATCGTCGAATGGCCGCGGCTAACCACCCTGACAGGCTTGTTGCCAGGGGAGCACCACGTGAGTTAATGGGGTTAGCAAACCATAAAATGGCTGTAATTAACAAGGCTTACACGGATATTGTCGCGCAAAGAGCCAGGCAACCTTTGCAGGGGCGGGGTCTGCCTCAAAATTAGTCTTTTTTGTAGTCTTACAGAAATGATAAGGTCTAAACCTTGACGAAAGCCGTAAATAACACGACATAGATGTTGAGGTATCGTTATGAGCAACACTTATAAACTTAATGGGCCGGCAAACTGGTTTAGTTCTGTCTCTCGGTTTCTTTTTGTCGGGATAGCCGCTATTGGTGGATTGTTCATGCTTGTCTTTTCGGCGGCCTTTGCCTTTTTTGTCGTCGCAGGTATTGCGCTTGTGGCGCTTATCGCTTTCGTATTTTTCTGGGCACGCGCCAAGATTTTTGGAAAACCTTTTGGCCCACGCGCACAATTCGAAGCGCAAGCCAAGAAAATGCAAGCGGAGTTTGAGGCGCAGATGAAGCCATCACAAAAAGGCGATGGGCCAATTATTAATGCAACACGCACGCCTGATGGATGGAGTGTCGACGATTAGCATTTGACGTCTGGGTTTGGCTTGATATGGCCATGACGCTATGCGCCCTCTTGATTTCTTAATACTCATGTTTTGCTGTCTCGCTTGGGGCAGTAATTTTGTCATGGGCGCTTGGGCGCTTTCCGCGCACCCCGTTCCGCCCTTTATGTTGGCGGCGCTCCGCGCGGCAATGGTCTTGCTCATCATGGGGTGGTTTCTATTTAAGCCGCTGCCGGAAAAGTTCCGGCTTCTACTTTGTGTCAGCGCCTGTGTTGGCTCTATCCATCTCGGTTTTCTCTATACGGGGCTTCAGACGGCACCGGCTTCCGGGAGCTCTATTGTCAGTCAAATGCTTATTCCAATCGCCACGCTATTATCCGTTATTTTCCTAGGTGAGCATATTGGCAAAGTGAGAGGCTTTGCAATTTTTGCGGCGTTTTTGGGTGTTTGTTTCATGGTTTATGAACCCGGCAGCTTAAAATTTGATATCGGGCTTATCTATATTTTCTTGGCCTATGTGTCCTTGGCTGTCGGAAGTGTTTTGATGAAACGCGTCGGAAAGATTGATTGGAGAATTTATGTTGCTTGGACAGCGCTGATTGTTTTTACAACGAGCACATTTACGTCTATTGTCTTTGAAACAGGTCATGTCGACGTTATAGTAAATAGCCCTGTGCCGCTATTCATCGCTGCGGGATTTGCTGCAATCTTCATCAGTATTTTTGCGCACGGTCAGTATTTTCGTTTGCTTCAAACTTACGATGTTTCGGTTGTGGTCCCACTCACCTTGATGACGACTGTTTTTGCGACTATTCTTGGCATTCTGATATTAAACGAAACACTTTATCCGCGCTATATTATCGGGGCGGCGGTCATATTACCCTGTGTCTATATAATCGCAAGGCGTCAGACAGGTAAGGAAACAGCACCTGAGGTGATTGAATGACGAATAAAACGCAAGAAACGAAAGCCTCTGTCGAAACATATTTAAGCGCCATAACGCCTGAACAAAAACAAGAGGATTGTCGCTGGATAGCGGCCATTATGGAAAAATTGACAGGGCATCCGCCAAAAATGTGGGGGCCATCTATGGTTGGCTTCGGTGTTTATCACTACAAATATGACACCGGAAGGGAAGGGGATTTCTTGCGAACAGGCTTTGCGGCACGCGCGCAGAACATTTCGATTTACATAATGCCGGGCTATCAGGATTTCGATGATGAGTTGTCGCGTTTGGGGAAATATAAGATTGGAAAATCATGTTTATACATTAAGCGCCTTTCTGATGTGGATGAGGCCGTTCTTGAAGAGATGATTGCTAAGGGTCTTAAATTACTTGCCGAAAAATATCCTGAATGATCATTGATAACTCACAAACCAGTCCAAATTTCGATGAGCGGACATTGCCGATTACGATGCTTGTCTTTCATTACACAGGTATGGAAACGGGGCAGGTTGCAGTTGAAAGACTGTGCGACCCAGATGCGAAAGTCAGCGCTCATTACGTCGTACATGAGGATGGAAACGTTCAACAACTTGTTGAGGAAGACAAACGCGCTTGGCATGCCGGTGCAGGGAGTTGGCGCGGCGTCACGAATATTAACTCCGCTTCAATCGGTATTGAAATCATCAATGGCGGGCATAATTTTCTGAATAAGGACGGGAGCCTGCCGGACTATCCTGACATTCAAATCAACGCAGTTATCGCTCTGAGCCACGATATTGTTAAGCGTCACAAAATAGAGCCTTGGAATGTCATAGGCCATAGCGACCTTGCGCCGGAGCGTAAAGAAGATCCAGGAGAGCATTTCCCATGGGCAGGGTTAGCCGCAGCCGGTATCGGGCTTTGGGTGGAACCAGAGGAGGAACCGGACAGACGTCTTCTTTTCGAACCGGGCGATAGAGATCGTGGGGTGTCAGTAATTCAACAAGGTCTCGCGCAGCTGGGTTATGATATTGCTGTGACGGGTTTGTTCGATAACAAGACCCAAGCTGTGATGCGCGCTTTTCAACGCCGCTATCGGCAAGGTGATATTTCCGGCTTGATTGACATTGACTGCCTTCAGCGGGTGGGAGCTCTCGTTAGGCAGTTGCCATAGGCGCAACATCAGACTAAAGCCCATTTTGCCAGAGGGTTGGGCAATCGCGGCGCGCGAGCGTTGAGGAAAGTCCGGGCTCCACTGTAACAGGATGCCGGTTAATGGCCGGCGAGGGTGACCTCAGGGAAAGTGCCACAGAGAGAAGACTACCTTTGTTCATATTTCATATGCACGAGGAAAAGCTGAAAGGGTGCGGTAAGAGCGCACCGCGGGTTTGGTAACAAACTCGGCAAGGTAAACCCCATCCGGAGCAAAACCAAATAGGGACGGAATACCCCGTTACAGGGGCCGTCCGGGTTGGTTGCAGGAGACGTTCGGTAACGGACGTCCTAGATGAATGATTGCCTCGGTTAGTTTCTTTGGAAGTTAACTAGACAGAACCCGGCTTACAGACCCTCTGGCATTTTCACCCTCCACAGCATAATGCCCTTGGTTTTAGTGAAAACGTTTGGACTAGGACAGGAAACGGGAGGCTCTTTTCGAGTCCTATCGCTATTCGCCTCGGAAAATGATCCTTTTTTCGTTATCTTTGGAAACAACAGCCACCCCGTTCACGGTCTTAGGTTCATAACGTGCCCGTGAAATTGTCTTTATGGCCGCCTCTTCAAACTCGTCAGCAAATCGACCGGAATAGTCAGTCTCAGCGACTTTAATATTTATAGGGTTACCTTCGCTATCGATGTCATATGAGATTGCAACGGTGACGTTTACCCAATGATTTACGCGTTCCGCTTTGCGCGGATAACTCGAAGACAATGCTTTAATGAGATTGGCTTCCACAATAATATCGGCAGGCGTTGCCGGAACTTCCGATTTTGGAACTGAAACCGGGGCTGCGGCGAGTTTTACGGGTTCAGTTATATTAATAGGCTCCGTAATCTCATTAGGAGCATTTTCATCGACTGGTTCTGAGACTGTGCTGAACGTTGTTTCAGGGGCGTCAGAAGTTTGCACCGGCAGAGTGATGGGGGCGTCAGTCACATCAACCAACGCAATGTCCTCATCAAGAGGTGTTATGGCAGATGGCGCCGAAGGTATCGTTAAGGCGGCCATTTGAATAGCCTCTTCACGTTCAATTAACGCCTTACTTAATTGATTGATAAATGGCCCTGAGATGTCTGAATTTGTCGGTAAGCCATAGAGGGATTTAAAATCGGAAATAGCAGCTTTTGTTTCATCAGACATTTCGCCATTTTGTTCACCGTAATAAAAGCCAAGCTCAGTAAGTTTACTTTGTACATCCATCGTTAATTCTGGATAGTATTGAGGTTCAGGCTTCGGTTCGCTAACAGCTTCCGGCTTTGTTTCGAATATGACGCCCGGTGCCTTAACAGAAACAGTCTTTGGCGTTTTTTCAACAATTGTCAGTGCCGCTTCTTTTACAATAGGTTTTGAAACTTCAGGTTCCGGCTTAATTTCAGGCGCAGGTATTTCAACCTTTGCCTGGATCGGCTTTTTTCCTGTCGCGCTCTCTCCCTCCGTTGTTTCGGGGGCATCTGTTTCGGTCAAAGAAACGGGTTCAGCGGCTTGAAGAATGACGGAGTCATTCATACCAAGTTTTTCAGGTTCCGTTATCTCAGTAACGGCTTCGTCAACATCCATTTCTGGTGTGATATTTGGAGCAATGGTTTCAATTTCTGTGACAGCGCTTGCGACATCCTCGGGTGTTGGCACATTGTTTTTGACAATGAGCGAGCGTGAATTCATCGCGTCTAGTGTTACATATGTCCCACCGATAATTGCGGCACCGCCTAAAAGAACGGCGACGGTCATGAAGGTATTTCGACTGTTCAAATTATTTTTCGCATTTGTCGCAATACCCGCCAAGAAAGAGGGCTTTGATACGGTGGTTTCAACAGGGAAGCTCAGTTTTGCAGCAGGTTTGCTTGCAAGACTTAACGGAGCAGCTGTTTTTTCTGTTTCAGTTAGTGTGATGTCGTGGCTGATATCAAGCGGCTCATCAGGCGTAAGCAAGCCATCAATCTCGTCAGCTGATCCGCCTGCCTCTAAATGCGCAAGTGTGCGGATATATTCTTGCTCACGCTGCTGCAACGCTTCAACGGATGACTGCGCGACTTCCATATCATATTCGAGACTTTGAAGCGCCTCCTTCAAAGATAGTTTTTCTTGCTCTAAAGTTTCGTTTTCCAATTTGGCTTGAGAGAGTTTGGATTGTGCTATCTCAACTTTTGACTTCAATTCCTGCGCTTTGACAGAAGCTTCACTGACCATGCGGCTTTGGTGACCAAGCTTTTCAGACGTTTCGCTAATGCGTTTCAGCATTTCCGTGTCTTTGCGGCGTTTGGCTTCCAAGGCGACACGTTGGGACTCGGCACGGGCGACGGCGTCTTCCACGAGCTTTTGTGCAAGCGCGTAATCCTTCTCCGCGGTCGTCAGTTCTTGCGATAAATGATGGCGGTCGGCTTTTAACGCATCGGCTTCCTCGTGAAGTTTGGCTTGTGCCTCGGACAAGGTGTCGAGAACGGCACGTTTCTTGTCAAAGTCAGCCTGACGCGTGGCAACAGTTTCGTGGGTTTTCTCAAGGGTTTCTTTGACTTGAGACATTTTTTCCGTTTTTTGTAAGCTCTCAGCCGTCAGCGTTTTAGTTTTGCTTTGAAGGGCGTCTACGCGCTTTTGTAAATCGCGGTTTTCATTTTGTGTTACGTCTAAGGCCGATGAGAAACGTTTGAGGGCGGCTTGACGCTCGGCTTCACGCTTCGCAGCCAGTTGACGTTGACGAGCCGCTTCAATGCGACGTGCTTCTTCGGCAAGCCTTTCTTCTTCAAGTCGACGTTCCTCTTCGATCCGACGCATTTCTTCCATTTTGAGGTGTTCGGCTTCTTCAAAGGCTTTTGCGGCCCGTTCCATCTCGGCTGCACGTTCAGCTTCGAGGCGGAGGGCTTCTTCGGCTTGGCGTGCCGCTTCTTTTGCACGTCGTGTCGCTTCTTCCTGAGCGGCTGTGGCGGCTTCCATTTTGGCGCGGTAGTCTTCGGTTGCACGTTCTGCATCTGCGACACGGCGTTCGGTTTCGCTTTGGGGCGGTGTCGGAGCCGGTGAATCTTTGGGGGCGGCTTTTAATTTTGACAGAAAGCTTCCAGATTTTTCCGGTTTTTTCTCCTCTTTATATGGCTGGATATGCGAGGCTGTTTCCCAAGCCACCTTTTGTTCAAGCCCTAGCTCATAGGACGTTACAAGTAACGTGTCCTCGGATTTGAGTCTTTTTGCATGCTCTTCCGATAACAATATCTGTATTGTGTTCCCGACTTTAACATAAGGGAGAAGCGTTGATGTTTCATAATCTTTCCACCCGATGGGCGACAGCCAAGCATTATCATTGCGACGTATCTTTAAAAGCAGTTTTTCATTGCTGTTGGTCTCGTTACTCATAACGATTTGGATATTTTTAAAGTCAGTCATTTCACCCCACAATTTTGAACGTAACTTAGTTTTTTGCGTGCTGTAGCCACAATCTACAAACGATATAAATGCGAAGCGTGGAAGGGCCCTGGCTCAAAAAGATGTGGGATAAGCAAGAGTATCCACAACAATCTGGAAGTGGTGCGTGTTTAGTAAAGTAAGAAAATATCCGTGTGTCTTGAAAATGGATTGAATATTAACGCTTTTTCAACTCTTCTTTAACTCTTTGTTATCATTCTATTATTTGTTGTTATCCACAAAGCTATCAACAGTGTGGAAAACGCAATTTATAGCTAATATTTACCTAAATTGGCATTGTATCCCACGTTATCCCATGTTATCCCAAAAATGAGCTTATTAGGGGCTCATGAGGGATTTCCATGTTTTTGTCGAGTGTGACAAATAAGGTAGATGCAAAAGGACGCGTGTCAGTACCCGCTGATTTTCGCGCGGTTGTGGCTGAATCCGGTTTTGACGGCATTGTCGTTTGGCCAAGTTTTGACGGGCAATATTTGGAAGGCGGCGGCATCGCTTTGATGGAGGAGTATCAGCGTTCCCTTGATGCTCTGGACTATTATGATGAGGGACGTATTGCTCTGCAACGCGCTATCTTTGCGGCGAGTCGTCCTTTGCAGTTTGATACAGGGGGGCGGATTTCTCTTCCGAAAGACCTTCATGATTATGCTGGACTAAATGGTCATGTAACGTTTGTGGGGCTTGGTCGTCGTTTTGAGATTTGGTCGCCTGCTGCACATCAAGAGCGTGCAGAGCAAATGCGGACAATGGCGCGCGAGCATCGTCACAGGCTCCGCCCTGTGCTGCAAAATGGGGGAGGTGTATGAAGCACTATCCTGTCATGCTGCCCGAAGTGCTTGAAGCGTTAGACGCGCAGGTCGGCGAAACTTATATTGACGGTACATTTGGTAATGGTGGTTATAGTGAAGCCTTTCTGCAGGCGGCGGCCTGCCACGTCATTGGTCTGGACTGTGATCCTAATGTTGCGAAACGTGCGGCGAAGTTATCCAAAGCCTATGAGGGTCGCTTTCGATTAATCCAAACGCGGTTTTCTGAGATGGATAAGTTAGGTCTTGCACCTGTTGATGCCGTTGTTTTGGATATTGGTGTGTCCTCCATGCAGCTTGATGAGGGTGAACGCGGTTTCTCCTTTATGCGGGATGGGCCCTTGGATATGCGCATGAGCCAGTCTGGGCCAAGCGCTGCAGACGCGGTTCTGCATTTGTCACAACAACAACTCGAGCAACTTTTCCGCTTTTATGGTGAAGAAGCCCGTGCGCGCCATGCGGCAAATATGATTGTTAATGCGCGTGAAGAAGGTCCTATTTCACGCACATCTCAGCTTGCGGATATATTAGAAAAAGCGTTGGGTCGGCGGGGTAAAACACATCCTGCGACTAAAGTTTTTCAGGCTTTGCGTATTTTCATAAATGATGAGCTTGGCGAACTTTATCAGGCTTTGGAGGCGGCAGAATGCCAGCTAGCGCCGGGTGGGCGACTAATTGTTGTCACTTTTCACTCGCTCGAAGATAAAATTGTGAAATCATTCTTTCGGGAACGAGCAGGGGAAGTCGAAGGCGGGTCACGTTATGCACCTGTCGTGAAACGTGAGGGGCCAGAGCCGAGCTTTTCCTTGCCGAGGCGGTCTGTGACAAAACCGTCAAAAACTGAAATCGCTGAAAATGTCCGTTCGCGCTCAGCCAAAATGCGTGTTGCCATACGTAATCGAGAGCCGTCTTGGCCAAATCAAACCTTGCGCGCCAATCGTGTTCCGACGCTCTCTGATTTGGCGGCGATGTTATGAGTCGTTACGCGCATAACCCCTCCGCCAGTAAGCGTTTGAGCGCCTTTGTCTTATTTGTCATTGGTGTGACGCTGACAATTAGTCTCTTTTATGTGAAAACTCTCGCTCAAACTGCGAAGCATGAGGTGAGCGCACTGGAGCGCAAGATTGCGTCAGAGCAATCAGCGATTTCTGTCTTGGAAGCTGAACTTGCTTACAGACAGAGCCCTGATCGAATTTCTAACCTGTCTCGTAAGCATTTAGGGCTCGCCCCCATCACAACAGACGGTACGATTGTGATCCGTGATTTAATCTATGAGATACCTTTGCGGAATGAGGAGGGTGTCAATGACTGATTTTCAGCCTCTCTATGCCAACACAATGGACGTCGTCGATGACGAATTTATGGCTGTGTCTGAAGGTCGTATTCGTATTCGTATTGGCGTTTTTGCTTATCTTTTAGTTGTCGGGCTTGTGATTGTGCGTTTGGCTGAAATTTCGCTTTTTGCACCTGAAAAACATGTTGCGCAAACACCTGCGGCGATATCTGTTTATCGGGCTGATATGACAGACCGTCAGGGTGAATTATTGGCAACAACGCTTGAAACATATTCACTTTATGCTGAACCGCGTCGCGTGTGGAACCCAAAAGAAACCGCAAGGAAGATTGTTTCAGTGCGACCTGACTTAGATGTCCGAGAATTAGAAGGAAAATTAAGCCGTGATAATCACTTTGTTTGGGTCGAGCGGGGCTTAACGCCGAAAGAAAAACAAGATGTCTTTAACTTAGGCTTGCCGGGGTTGGAGTTCCGTACGGAGTCAAAGCGTGTCTATCCTCGCGGTCATTTAGCGTCACATGTTGTTGGGTTTACGGACGTTGATCTGCAGGGTGTGGCGGGTGTCGAGCGTGCGCTCAATGTGCGATTAATAGAAGATCAGTCTCCGCCGGTGGCTTTATCAATCGATATGCGTGTGCAGCATGCCGTGACGCAAATTTTGGCCGAAGAGATAGAGCGCTTTGGGGCGCTTTCAAACTCAGGTATTGTGCTCGATATGAAATCCGGTGAAATTATTGCAATGGCGTCTCTCCCAAATTTTGATCCAAACCTTCCGGGCGCAACATTGCCTGAAACGCGCTTTAATCACGCCTCAATGTCGACTTATGATTTAGGTTCAGTGTTTAAACCACTGACAATGGCGATGGCCCTGGAAGATAAAGTCGCAAATTTGCAGGAGATGTTTGAGGTGCAAAAACCCTATCGCGTTTTGGACAAATATATTCGTGACGACCATCCCTCCAAAGTGCCTCTAAATATGACAGGTGTTTTGGCGGAAAGCTCTAATCGCGGAACGGCGATGATTGCACAGCGCATCGGCGGTGAGCGGCAGCAAGACCATCTTCGCGCTATGGGATTATTGGACCGTGTGCCTTTCGAACTGGCCGAAAGTGCACGTCCGCAAATCCAGGATCGTTGGGGCGAAATGGCAACAGTGACTGTGTCTTATGGTCATGGACTTGCCGTTACGCCTTTGTCTTTAACTGTCGCTACGGGTGCGATGCTAAATGACGGTATTTATGTGACGCCAACGATTTTGCGACGCAGTGCGGCAAATAAAGAGCTAACGCGACGCGTGTTTTCATCCGACGTGTCGAATGAAATGCGTCATATGATGCGCGCCGTTGTCACGGAAGGCACCGGTGGTAAAGCCGATGTTCCGGGGTTCGGCGTTATGGGAAAAACAGGTACAGCCGAGAAGCCGTATAAAGGCGGTTATGACCGGAAGCGTCTGGTTACCTCTTTTGTGGCGGCTTTTCCCCATTCTGATCCGCGCTATGTCCTGATGGTGACATTTGATGAACCCAAAGCGATTGAAGGCACATTTGGTTATGCCACGGCGGGCTGGAATGCGGCACCAACTGCGGGCCGTATCATTGAGCGTATTGGCCCCATGTTGCCCGGCGCAAGAGATGTGCCTCAGTTAGTGACAACGCCCCGCGGAGTCTTAAGATGAGTGATTTCGATCTTATTCAAGCGCTCAAGGCAACAGGTTTGACTTGCGATAGTCGTGCTGTTGAGCCGGGTATGATTTTTGCGGCATTACCGGGTACGATTGCTGACGGTCGGGATTATATACCCCAAGCCATCGAAAAAGGTGCGGTGGCGGTCATTTCCCTAACGGGAACAGACACAAATGGCGCGACCTTGATTGAGGATGATAATCCCCGACTACGTTATGCAAAAATGGCACAGGCATTCTATCCAAAACAACCCAAAACCTTAGTCGCGATGACAGGGACGAATGGGAAAAGTTCGACGGTTGAGTTTTTGCGTCAAATCTGGGCGTATGCAGGATATAATTCTGCCTGCTTTGGCACGCTCGGTGTCAAGTCGTCTAAAGGCTACGCTCCGATGAGCCATACAACACCCGATGCTGTGGCGCTTCATAAAACGTTGAATGATTTAGCACAGCATGGCGTAACCCATGCTGCGATGGAAGCGTCTTCTCATGGCTTGGCGCAATATCGTATGGATGCCGTCAGCGTCGTCGCCTCCGGGTTTTCAAATTTAACGCAAGATCATTTCGATTATCATGACGGTATGGATGATTATTTTGAAGCTAAGGCGAGATTATTTTCTGAACTTACGCCGAATGATGCGCCTGTTGTCATAAATGTTGATGGCGAATGGGGGCAGAAGCTTGCCAAGCGTTGTGGATCGCGTGGGCAATCTGTTGTGCGCATTGGTTGGGCGGGTGAAGATATTCGCATTGACGAACTCATGCCGCATTCCGCATCTCAAGACATGACGCTGGTGATTTCCGGGAAACATTACAAAGTAAATTTGCCGCTTGCGGGCGAATTTCAATCGTTAAATGCTGTTCAGGCCTTCGCCCTGGCGCTTCAAACGGGAGTAAGTTTGGAGCAGGGCCTAGCGGGTCTCGAAGCCTTAACAGGTGTTGCAGGGCGTCTTGAGCGCGCAGGGCAAACCAAAGAGGGCGCGCCTGTTTTCATAGACTTTGCTCATACTGAAGACGGTTTAGAAAAACTTCTCCGCTCTGTTCGACCGCACACGATGGGTAAAATCGTGATCGTCTTTGGCTGCGGCGGTGATCGCGACCCTGATAAGCGCCCGAAAATGGGAGCCGTCGCTGCGAGGCTGGCAGATGATATCATTGTAACAGATGATAATCCGCGCACTGAGAATGCAGAGACTATTCGTGCGGCTGTTATGGTAGGTTGTCCTGACGCTGATAATATTGGCGACCGTGAAACCGCCATCCGTGCAGGTATTGAACGTTTAGGTCCGCAAGACTGTCTTGTCATAGCGGGGAAGGGACATGAAAGTGGTCAAATTGTCGGCACAGAAATCATACCTTTTTCCGACGTAGACGTCGCCCGTCGAATCTTGGCAGAGGGACGATCATGACTCTCTGGACTTCAAATGACATTGCCAAAGCAACGGGTGGCACTGCCAGCCATGACTTTGATGTTGAAAGCCTGTCGATTGATACCCGTTCTTTGGAAACAGAGGCATTGTTTATACCCCTAAAAGATGTGCGTGACGGACATGATTTTATTCCTCAGGCGATGAAAGCGGGCGCAGCGGGCACATTAAGCGATAGGCCGCTTAATGATGTCCCACATGTTTTGGTCGCCGAAACGCTGACGGCTCTCAATGATTTGGCAAAAGCGTCCAGAGAGCGATCAAAAGCCCTGCGTATAGGTGTGACTGGAAGTGTTGGTAAAACGAGTGTCAAAGATGCTTTAGCCGTCATGTTCTCTAAATTCGGCAATGTGCATAGGTCTAAGAAATCTTTTAATAATCACTGGGGCGTACCTCTTACGCTCGCCGGGATGCCAAAAAATACGGATTATGGTGTCTTTGAAATGGGTATGAACCATGCGGGTGAAATCAGTGAATTAACTCAAAAAGTTAAACCCCATATCGCGCTCATCACGACAGTTGCACCTGCGCATCTGGCACAATTCCCAAATGTTGAAGCCATTGCGGATGCAAAAGCTGAAATCATCGAAGGTCTTGGGCCGGACGGTATTTTAATTCTGAATAGTGATAATAAATATACACCGCAAATCTGCGCGAAGGCCGCGGGTCGAAAAATAATTACTTTTGGTCGCTCAGCTGATTCTCATATTTGTATTATTACGTCTCAATCAACTGAGGAGGGTGTGAATACGCGCCTTCGTATTGGGCTTCAGCAAATAGATGTGCTTATTCCTATTCCAGGAGATCATTGGGTCTCAAATACAGCCGCTTGTATGGCAGTCGCTTTGGCCGCCAAGGTCGATTTACACAAAGCCGCTCAGGCGCTGCAATTTGTTCAAGCCTCACAGGGCCGCGGTGACGTCACAAGGCTCAAAATAAAAGATAAGAAGGTAACGCTGATTGATGAGAGTTATAATGCCAACCCTGCGTCAATGCGGGCGGCTTTGTCTGCTCTGTCCAATCGTTCCGGGCGACGTCTCGCTGTTTTAGGAGATATGTATGAATTGGGTGCGGACGAAATTGCGCTTCATGCTGAACTCGCAGAGCCAATTGAAGCAGCAGGTGTCTCGCGCGTGATCGTCACCGGCGAATGTATGCGGGCTTTACGTGGCGCACTGCCGCAACCACTGCGCGGACCATGGGTGCATAATGCAGATGAGGCTTATGACGCTTTATTATCTGAATTAGAAGACGGTGATGTTGTTATGGTCAAGGGATCGAATGCGACGGGGTTAGGGGCGTTGACACAGCGCCTAAAAGGGGAATTTGCTTAAATGTTTTATGAATTATTCGGACCATTAGCTGAAGATTTTCAGCTATTTAATTTATTTAATTACATCACTTTCCGTGTGGGTGGGGCGTTGATGACGTCCATGATTATTTGTTTCATTTTTGGGCCGCGTATGATTGATGCTTTGCGCGCTCGCCAAGGCAAGGGACAGCCTATCCGTGAGGACGGCCCCGAAGGACACATTATTGCCAAGGCTGGGACACCGACAATGGGCGGGCTTATGATTCTTCTGGCTGTTGTGATTTCGACTTTACTATGGGGGAATTTGCGGAGTCCGTTTCTCTGGACGATCTTTTTTGTCACTGTGGGCTTTGGTGCGATTGGGTTTTACGATGATTATCTCAAAGTCTCTCGTCAATCTCACAAAGGGTTTTCGGGAAAAATCAGACTATTATTGGAAATTATCATCGCCGCTATTGCGGTCTGGATATTGACAACAGCTTTCCCGCAAGAGAATGATTTTGCGACAGGTCTCGCAATCCCTTTGTTAAAGAACTTTACGATCAACTTGGGGTTTTTCTTCATTCCTTTTGGCGTATTGGTAATCGTCGGTTCGGCCAATGCCGTGAACCTCACAGATGGTCTGGATGGTTTAGCCATCGTGCCTGTCATGATTGCCTGTATGAGTTTAGCTTTCATTGCTTACCTTGTGGGGAATGCGATTTTCTCGGGCTATCTGGGTGTACCATTTGTTCCGGGAAGCGCGGAGATAACTATTTTTCTAGGTGCCATAATTGGTGCCTCTCTTGGTTTCCTTTGGTTTAATGCGCCACCCGCCATGGTCTTTATGGGAGATACGGGGTCGCTCGCGCTTGGTGGCGCGCTTGGCACTACAGCCGTGGCAATTAAACATGAGATCGTTTTAGCGATTATCGGGGGTTTATTTGTCTTAGAAGCTGTGTCCGTCATTGTGCAGGTCGCGAGCTTTAAGCTGACCGGAAAGCGGGTGTTCCGCATGGCCCCAATCCACCATCATTTCGAGAAAAAAGGGTGGGCTGAACCTACGATTGTTATTCGTTTCTGGATTATCGCGATTATCCTCGCGCTCATCGGACTTTCAACTTTAAAGCTGCGGTAGGATTATGATTAAAGCGGCACAATTTTCGGGACAAACTCTTGGTGTTTTTGGTCTTGGCCAAACGGGTATTACGGCTGCACTGTCTTTACAGGCTGGTGGGGCAATAGTCCTGGCTTGGGATGACCGCGAAGAGGCACGCGAGAGCGCAAAAGCACAGGGTGTTAATATTGGGGATCTGCAAAATGCCGATTGGGGCCTCATTGATGCGCTTGTTCTCTCTCCCGGCGTGCCGCATTACTTGCCCAAGCCGCATTGGTCCGCAGACCTTGCTAATAAAGCGGATGTCCCCATTATTTGTGATATTGAAATTTTGGCTAAAGAAGTCAGCGCAATTCCTGAAGGAACACGCCCGAAAATTATCGCTATTACAGGCACGAATGGAAAATCAACGACAACGGCTTTGATCGGTCATATTCTCAATGCTTGTGGAAAAGATGCACAAATTGGCGGTAATATTGGTCGGGGCGTCCTTGACTTTGACCGCATGCATTCAGGTTCTTATTTGGTGATTGAGCTCTCCTCTTATCAATTAGAGCGGACATATTCTTTTCGAGCTAATGCTGCCGTTTATTTAAACCTGAGTCCTGATCATCTTGATCGTCATGGCGATATGGATGGTTATGGCAATGCTAAGAAGCGCATTTTTCTTAACCAGTCCTCCGACGATACAGCAGTCATCGGTACGGATGATGAAAATGGCAAAGGACTTCTTTGCGAGTTATTGACCAGGAAAAATGGGGCGGTTGTCCCGATTTCCGCGCGGCGTTCAATAGGATCTGGCGTGTTTGTGCTGGGTGGTAAATTGTTTTGCACGCAATCGTCTCGGGTTGAAGAAATTTGTGACCTTAAAAAAGCGATGGCGCTAGAGGGGCAACATAATTGGCAAAATGCGGCCGCGGCTTTTGCAGCTGTGAAATCTTTAGGCTTGAAACCGCGCGACATTGGGAAAGCTATCCTAAGCTTTCCGGGCTTGGCCCATCGTATGGAAACGATCGGTACGGCCGGCAAAGTCCGTTTCGTCAATGATAGTAAAGCCACCAATGCCGATGCAACTGAACAAGCCTTAAAAAGTTATGACGAGATTTTCTGGATTGCAGGCGGCGTGGCGAAAGACGGCGGCATTGAAACTCTTATGCCGCTCATGAAAAATGTTCGGAAAGCTTATTTAATCGGTGAGTCTGCCAAGTCTTTTGCCAAAATATTGATGAAGCAAAAGGTGGATTATAAAATCTCCGGAGAGCTTGGCATGGCGGTCATGTGTGCCACCCGCGACGCGCTTTTGTCTAAAGCAAAACATCCCATTGTTCTTCTCTCTCCGGCTTGTGCCAGTTTTGACCAATTTCCGAATTTCGAAGTTCGTGGTGACGCCTTCAGAGAACAAGCGCAAAAAGTTATTGATTTGTTTGAAATTGAAATGAAAGCCAAACGCAAACCCAATAAAGAGGTCTTGGCCTCATGACGAGCCTGACGAAAGGCGGTTTCTTAGCGTCACGCACGCGCCGCACCCCTGTCGGTGAATGGTGGCGAAGTGTAGATCAAATCCAACTTGGCATGCTGATTGTTTTGATCGGGGCAGGTTTAATTTTATCTATGGCAGCATCGCCAGCAGCGGTCGCAAGATTGGACTATTCAAGTCCGTTTTACTTCCTTTATCGGCACCTTTTCTTTGCTTTTGTAGGTTTAGGTGGTGCCATTTTTATCTCATTTTTAGGGCCTGTTTGGGCGCGTCGCTTGGCGATTTTTAGTCTATTGGGCGCTTTTATTTTATTGGCTGCTTTGCCGTTCATCGGGTACGAAGTGAAAGGAGCTGTCAGATGGGTAAGGTTAGGTTCCTTCGGTTTACAACCCTCTGAGTTTGCAAAACCTGCCTTTATCGTCTTTGCCGCTTGGATGTTTTCCGTTCGCAAGCGTGATCCGAATGTGCCTTCAGTTATAATCGTTTTCCTCACCTATGCTGCCCTTATTGGCTTGCTCATAACCCAACCTGATTTTGGGCAATCTTTCCTCCTGACATTGGGCTTCGCGGCTGTGTTCTTTTTTGCTGGACTGTCACTGGGTTGGGTCGTTTTCTTTATAGGGGTGTCCATTATTGGTGTTGTCGTTGCCTATCTTTCGCTACCGCATGTAAAGGCGCGAGTTGAGGTTTTTATGTCACCTAATTCCGCCGATAGCTATCAAACTGATAAGGCACTAGAAGCCATTGCGAATGGCGGGTTTTTAGGGCGCGGCCCGGGTGAGGGCGCTGTGAAATACAGCCTGCCCGACGGACATACGGATTTTATTTTTGCGGTAACTGTTGAAGAATTTGGTTTCCTTATTTCAGTTGTGCTTATTTTCCTTCTAGCAAGCTTTGTTATTCGCGCTTATCGCAGTGCATTACGGCTGAATGATTATTTTTGCCAATTGGCTGTGGCGGGACTGGCGACGCTTATCGGTATGCAAATGGTCATCAATCTCTTTGTGAATTTGAATATGGCTCCGGCGAAGGGTATGACTCTACCGTTTATTTCTTATGGTGGCTCGTCGCTGCTGTCGCTTTGTTTTACGGCGGGTCTAATTTTGGCATTTACGTCTAAGCGTCCCGGTGCTTATGGATATGGAGATTAGGGCGTGCCAAAGCTCTTAATGGCGGCCGGCGGTACGGGCGGGCACATGTTTCCGGCACAAGCGCTTGCTGAGCGATTGAAGGCTAAAGGTTGGGACATCGCTATGATGACCGATGCGCGCGGACGCAAACATGCGGGCAACATTCCCGCTGACCTGATTATTGACGTGAAGGCGGCGAGCATATCACCTCGTAAACCAATTGCTGCTGTCAAAGGTATGCTTTTATTGAGCCAAGGTGTCAGGCAAGCCCGTACTTTTATAAAAGACTGGCAACCAGATGTCGTGGTCGGTTTTGGTGGCTATCCTGCTTTTCCAGCGATGCAAGCGGCACAGACATTAGGCATTCCAACGGTTCTTCATGAACAAAATGCCGTGCTTGGCCGCGTTAATCGCGTCTTTGCAAAAAAGGCGAAATGCGTGGCGTCGGGCTTTGAAGCTTTGGAGCGCTGTCCGCCGGAGGCCTCTCACGAAGTGATCGGAAACCCGTTACGTCAACAGATCATTCAAGCGGTCCCTTCTGAATATTCGCCGCCCTTAGACCGTATCAACCTCTTGATTGTTGGTGGCAGTCTGGGAGCAAAAATTGTGAGCGAAGTGGTTCCGCAAGCCATTGCGATTTTGCCCGAAACACTTCGCCGTCGCTTACATGTCACGCAACAAACCCGCCCTGAATATCAAGAGACAGCTAAGCGGCTTTACGAAGCAGCAGGTGTGTCCGCAGTTTGCGAGACATTTTTCTCTGATATCGAAACGCATTTAGCGGCGGCCCATTATGTGGTTGGTCGCGCAGGTGCGTCATCTGTGTCTGAAATTGCCGTGATGGGGAAGCCGAGTTTACTGGTGCCTTTGGCGATTGCGATGGATGATCATCAAAGTGCCAATGCGCGGTCACTACAACGCCTTGGCGCTGCCGATATTCTGCCTGAATCCGAGTTTACGCGAGAGCAAGTGAAAACTATCTTGGAGAAACGGCTCAGTGATTCGACTTGGCTTAAAAAAGCAGCAGATGCCGCCCGTTCAACCGGAAAGCCGGAAGCCGCATCGGATCTTGCGGCGTTGGTCACAGCCATCGCCCTTAAATAACAGGCTCTCATTCGAAGAGCACAAAGGGGATAGGCACATCATGCCAAGACCAGATTTGAAAACGAAGTCTCTCGCGACTAAAGTACCATTTGATACGGGGCCGATCCATTTTGTGGGGATTGGTGGCATCGGCATGAGCGGTATTGCCGAAGTGCTTCTGAATTTAGGTTATCAAGTCCAAGGGTCTGATATGCGCGAAAGTGCAAACACTGATCGCTTAAAAAAACTCGGGGCTAAGATTTTCATCGGCCAAAAAGCCGAGCAAGTCTCCGAGGCTGGAGCGATTGTCATGTCTTCGGCAATTAAGGCTGATAACCCTGAACTCATAGAAGCCCGTAAACAATCTATTCCTATTGTGAGGCGCGCCGAAATGCTGGCAGAGTTAATGCGGCTGAAATGGACCATCGCTGTCGGCGGCACACATGGGAAAACGACAACCACCACAATGATTGCGGCGTTGTTGGAAGGTGGCAATATTGATCCCACCGTCATCAATGGCGGCATTATTAATGCGTATGGGTCTAATGCCAAACTCGGATTAGGGGATTGGATGGTTGTCGAAGCGGATGAGAGCGATGGGTCATTCCTTAAACTCTTCCCGACTGTCGCTGTCGTCACAAATATAGACCCGGAACATATGGAGCATTACGGCGATTTTGATGTCCTGCGTGCGGCCTTTCATAGCTTCGTTGAAAATCTGCCGTTTTATGGGTTTTCAGTGCTGTGTATTGACCACCCGGAAGTCCAAGCTTTGATAAGTAAAGTCACAGATCGTCGAGTCATCACTTATGGCTTTAATCCGCAAGCAGATGTCCGCGCCGAAAATCTCGAATTAGAACCTACAGGGTCTCGTTTTGACGTTGTTTTTAATAGCGAAGAGACATGGAAGGGTCTTTTTCTGCCCATGGCGGGGAAACATAATACACAAAATGTCCTCTCTGCGATTGCTGTCGCGCGCGAGCTTGGTTTAACGGAAGGCCAAGTCCGTGAAGGCCTTGATAGTTTTGGTGGCGTCAAACGTAGATTTACCAAAGTCGGGGATTGGAACGGTGTCACGATTATCGACGATTATGGCCATCATCCTGTTGAAATAGCTGCTGTGTTGCAGGCTGCCCGGCAGGTTGCCAAAGGTAAAGTGCATGCGGTTGTCCAACCGCATCGCTATTCCCGTCTCTCCCATCACTTCGAAGAATTTTCGACGTGTTTTAATGATGCAGATCACGTTTACGTGGCTGATGTCTACGCGGCAGGTGAGCAGCCTGTCAAAGGTGTGAGTGGCCCTGCTCTGGTCAAAAGTCTCATGGCCCATGGTCATAAAAACGTGCGCGTCACGTCAAAACAATCGCTTGCCAAAGATTTGAAATCTGACCTTGAAACAGGCGATCTCATTGTGTGTCTAGGCGCGGGTGACATCACCTATTGGGCCGCTGAGTTAGCGACAAATTTGGACGCAGTGTAAATGGCATTGATTGATCGACTTCCTGAAGTTCGAGGATCGCTCAAGGCTGATGTGCCATTGGCACCCTATAGCTGGCTGCGGGTCGGGGGGCCTGCGGAAGTTTTTTTTATGCCAAAGGATGAGGCGGATCTCGCACATTTCCTGTCCTCAATGCCCGATGACATTCCCGTGCAAGTTTTGGGTGTGGCTTCAAATACGCTTATTCGCGACGGTGGTGTTAAAGGGGTCACCATTAGACTGGGATCGGCCTTTGCGCACATCTCAACAGACGGGCAGCAATTAACGGCAGGTACGGCCGCACTAGATAATAAAGTAGCACAGGCTGCTGCAAAAGCCGGTATCACGGGCCTAGAATTTTATGCCGGAATACCGGGTACAATTGGGGGCGCTTTGCGTATGAATGCCGGATGCTACGGTACGGAAACCAAAGACGTCTTGGTCGAAGCCGTTGCGATTGACAGACGCGGGCGGCGGCAGGTGATGCCCTTGGCAGAATTTAACTATCGCTACCGCGGAAGCGATGCCCCCGCCGATTTGATTTTCACGCAAGCTGTTTTCCAAGGCGAATTTGATACACCTGAGGCAATTACAAAACGGATCAACGGCATCACGGCTAAACGTGAAGAGAGCCAACCTATACGAGAAAAGACGGGTGGGTCGACTTTCAAGAATCCTTATCCAGAACAATCCGATGGACGCGGCGCTTGGCAGGTGATTGACGCAGCTGGCGGACGCGGTTTTCGTGTTGGAGGGGCGCAAATGAGCGAGAAGCATTGTAACTTTATGATCAATACAGGTGACGCGACAGCCGCCGATTTGGAACGTTTAGGTGAAACCATTCGTGAAAAAGTTCGCGAGAGCGAAGGGGTTGAGTTAGAATGGGAAGTCAAACGGATCGGGATAGCGCTATGAAAGTTGCCATCTTAAAGGGTGGGCCGTCTTCTGAGCGTGAGATTTCACTAGTCTCGGGTGCAGAATGTGCCAAAGCACTGCGCGCTATTGGTTATGATGTTGTCGAAATCGACACGAAGAACAATCTTTGGGAGCAACTAACCGAGGCCAACCCTGATGTTATTTTCAACGCTCTACACGGAGACTGGGGTGAGGATGGTCGTGTGCAAGGCGTGTTGGATATGTATGGCAAGCCTTACACGCATTCCGGTGTTATGGCCTCTGCATTGGCAATGGATAAACATCGCGCCAAGCAGATTTTGAATGCTGTTGGTATCACAGTGCCTGAGGGTGGATTGTTTGATAGGGCGGAAGTATCAAAATCTCACCCTATTGCCCCGCCTTATGTTGTGAAGCCTAACGGGCAGGGGTCGTCTAAATCTGTTTACATTATTGACGGTCATGACGATGGGCATTCTGTGGACATCGCGGCGGATATTGACATGGGTGATGAGGTTATCGTCGAAACCTATATTCCCGGACGTGAACTCACTGTTACGGTTATGAATGATAGGGCGTTGGCCGTCACAGAGATTATACCTCAAACGGAATGGTATGATTATGAGGCGAAATATACAGAAGGGGGCTCCATTCATGTCGTGCCCGCAGATATCCCCGATGATGTAACCGCTCTTTGCATGGAATGGGCCGTCAAGGCGCATAAGGCGCTGGGATGTAAGGGGCTGACGCGCTCAGACTTCAGATTTAATGAAAAAAATGACGATTCTGATGACATAGTAAACAAAATCGTAATGCTTGAACTCAATACTCAACC
>CAYGTR010000030.1:0-8767 GCA_964352855.1 uncultured Algimonas sp.
GTGGCGGACTTACTGACACACCGTCCCCTCCACTATCCCCACCACAAGCTTGTAGACCTGTTGTTAAAACCAAAGCTAGGGCTGATACTGCCAGCAAACGCCAGGCTTTATTCGACCAATTATTCATTTATTTTTGCTCACCAATCTTAAAGTTGTTTCTTTTAATCACAGATTCGCGGTCAAGGCGAATAACAAAATATGACGAATGCAGTTGCCTTCTAAATCCTCATATAAAGTTAACATCACTTGAAACGATACAACTTGACAATCATGACAACTCCAAGGCATAGCGCATTTGGGTCACACTCCCCCACTGGAGTGCACTTTGTCATCTGTACAAAAACGCAGATGAAGGAGATATGAACATGGCAATCGCCACTCATAGCGCTGCGCGAGCAGTGAAACCGGCTGTGAAGCCAAAAGACCCGCGCTTTTCTGCGGGCCCCACAAAAAAACGTCCCGGATGGACATTAGATGCACTCAGTGACGCTGCACTTGGGCGATCTCATCGTTCCGCCTTGGGAAAGGCAAAACTTCAAGAAGTGATCGATCTCACGCGTGAGGTCTTAGAAGTGCCTTCTGAATTCCGTATCGCTATCGTTCCGGCATCTGACACAGGGGCTGTTGAAATGGCCATGTGGTCACTTCTAGGCCCACGTGGTGTCGATGTGGCGGCGTGGGAAAATTTTGGGAATGCTTGGATTACGGATGCCGAACTTTTGCCTTTGAATGATTTAAGAATATTAAAAGCGGATTATGGCCACCTCCCCCCGCTTCATAAATATACAGGAGACCGTGATTTGGTCTTTACATGGAATGGAACAACATCTGGCGTGCGCGTGCCTAATGCAGATTTCATTCCGGATGACAGAGAGGGTCTCACTATCTGTGATGCGACGTCTGCCGTTTATGCTCAAGAGATTGATTGGTCGAAAATCGACGTGCTGACCTATAGTTGGCAGAAAAATATGGGCGGAGAAGCGGCGCATGGTATGCTGATCCTCGGGCCGCGCGCCGTTGAACGCCTTGAGAGTTACACGCCGCCATGGCCGCTGCCGAAAATCTTCCGTATGACGAGCAAAGGTAAGTTAAACGAGGCGCTTTTCGAAGGGTCAACGATAAACACGCCCTCCCTTCTCTGTGCTGAAGATCATCTTGACGCCTTGAAATGGGTAAAAGCCAATGGCGGCCTTCAGTGGATGCATGACCGTGCAGATACGAATGCCCAAGTCCTATATGACTGGATTGATCGCACTGATTGGATTGCCAATCTCTGCGAGATTGAGGAGCAACGCTCCAATACCGGCGTGTGTATGAAAATCGTCGATCCACGCATCACAGCCTTGGACAAAGACGCACAAGCCGCTTTCGCCAAATCCATCGTCAATTTGCTTGGTGACGAAAATGTCGCCGTTGATTTTGGTGCTTATAAAACAGCGCCCGCAGGTTTCCGTGTTTGGGCCTCTGGTCTGATCGAAAAGTCTGACCTCGAAGCCCTTACCCCTTGGCTCGATTGGGCCTTTGAAACCAAAATTGCGGAGCTGTAAAATGCCTAAAGTTCTTATTGCTGATAAAATGTCGCCTGCGGCCACGCAGGTTTTCAAAAATCGCGGCGTCGACGTGGATGTGATTACGGGTCTTTCCAAAGAAGAGCTGATCGACATCATCGCGGATTATGATGGTCTGGCCGTTCGCTCCTCGACGCGCCCTGATGCTGAAATCATCACAGCTGCCAAAAATCTAAAAGTCATAGGACGTGCAGGCATCGGTGTTGACAATGTTGACATCAAAGCGGCCACAGACCGCGGCGTCGTCGTGATGAACACCCCTTTCGGTAACGCCATTACGACGGCTGAACATGCGATTGCCATGTTATTTTCCGCGGCCCGTCAGATTCCGGCAGCCTCAGGCCGCACACAAAATGGCGAATGGCCAAAGAATGATTTCAAAGGCGTCGAACTATTCAACAAAACGCTCGGTATTATTGGGTGCGGTAATATTGGTGCTTTGGTCGCTGAACGCGCGCTTGGCCTTAAAATGAAAGTCATCGCCTTTGACCCTTATTTGACCGAAGAACGTGCCGTTAAATTGGGTGTCGAGAAAGTCGAATTAGATAAGCTATTCCAGAGGGCGGATGCCATTACCCTTCACACCCCCCTCGTTGAAAGCACGAAAGGGATTGTGTCCCGCGAACGTCTCGGCATGACCAAGAAAGGTATTATCATTGTCAACTGCGCCCGTGGTGGATTGGTGGATGAAGAGGCGTTAAAAGACGCACTCGACGCTGGCCATGTTCGCGCTGCGGCCTTAGACGTCTTCGCTGTCGAACCGGCCGTGGAGCATCCCTTATTTGGTACACCCAACTTCATCGCAACGCCGCATCTCGGTGCGTCAACGTTGGAGGCTCAAGAAAATGTCGCGGTGCAAGTCGCAGAACAGATGGCGGATTACCTTTTAACGGGCGCTGTCAGCAATGCGCTGAACACACCGTCCATCTCTGCCGAAGAAGCACCTCGCCTTAAACCCTTTGTCGACTTAGCGGATAAGCTCGGCACGATGACAGGCCAGCTTTTACACGATCCGATTAAATCTGTTGAACTTACCTATAAAGGCGCTGTCACGCAGCTAAATACCGGCCCTATGACAGCGGCGGCTCTATCAGGGTTGTTGAAAGCCGCCATGCCGGACGTCAATATGGTGTCGGCTCCCGTTTTTGCCAAAGAACGCGGACTGGATATCAAAGAGTCTTATGTCGATGAGGCCGAACGCGCAGAAAGCCTCATTCGCTTAGCGGTGACGACATCCGAACGCAAATTCGTTGTTGTGGGTACGATCTACCGGGGCGAACCGCGTATTGTCCGACTCTTCGGTGTGCCTATGGATGCCGCCTTTAGCGAAAACATGATTTATGTTCGCAACGAAGACAAACCCGGTTTCATTGGTAAACTCGGTGCCGTCTTAGGCGACAATAAAGTCAACATCGCCACATTCTCGCTCGGTCGCATGGCCGAAGGAGATGAAGCTGTTTGCCTTGTAAGTGTTGACGGTGCGGTTTCAGATAAGGTCGCAGCACAAATTAAAGCCCTCGACCACGTCAAAATCGTAGATGTAGTATCGCTTTAACTGTCCTTGTGATTTCTGCGGGCGGCCTCTCGGTCGACCTGCAGTAAATCTTCGACGGGTAACATGTGCGGTATAATAAATGCCACCCCTAAGCCCGAGGCAATCCAAATCGGAATATGCCCTTGATAAGTTAAAACGATTATCACGCCTGCGCCAATCATGGCAGGAAAAGTTGCAGGTCCATAAAGTTTTAATATATCCAGCGCTTTTATATTTGAATTCGCACGCGAAACAGAGGCTATTGTTCGCATAAATTCTCCCAGACCATGGAGTGCGAAAAAATAAACTGCTACGGCTGGTATCGGAGGCAGAACGATCAAAAGCACAATCATAAAACCTAATCTTAGAAGAGAGGGTTTTTCTCCGGCTTTCACTCTCCAAAGATATTCTATCAAAAGCGCGAATAAGCAGCCTATCGCTATGATTTGGGCCGCTTGAATAGCACGCAGATCCGGCACCTCACTATCAATCAGCAATGCAAAAATTCCGAGCGTTTGTGCCGGATAAATCAAACAAGACCCGATTACGGCCCAAGCTCCTATCAATTTAAGGGAAGGTTCTGACTGGCCGAAATGCCAAGCTGACATGAGTAAAAATATAATAAATGTTCCTAATGGCGAAATGAGCCAACTGGAAAAAACGACTATACCAAAGACGATATAAAGCGCGGTATAAGACAATGTTGGCATGATAAATCGCGGGGCCTCAGGCGTTCTCTCAACAGCACCGTGAGGCACGCCTAGCAAGAAAAGACCAATTGCCACCCAATTTGCTGCCTGAGCTGACACATTCCCTATTATCAAAAGGACGAATGCCGATATAACGGCAGGAATAAACCATTTTTGGTTAAGGATTGACGAGAAAACATGAGCGCCACTTTTTCCAAACCAATATTTTATTGTGAGTGCGTCCTTCATAAGACGCACTCTTTATTAAAATGATATGACAGAAAAATCGTCATATCATCACAATTTAGGCTGGCCGGTCATTTGCATGATCGGACGTTGCTGCTGCCCAGATAACAACACCAAAGGCAATTTTGTTCACAAAATCTGCTAAGTTGTAGACCAAGTTCAAGATCGCATCATTTGCACCCGGTTCGCCCATATATCCGACAATATAGCCGATCGGATAAATGGCCCAACCCACGGTCACAATCCATCTTAGCGCATTAAACGCTTTTTGCGATGCAATTGAGCCCGATGAGGCATTAATCTTACTGGCTTCACCCATAAAGATTTCATAGATGATGTAGAGCCATGCGAGCGTACCAGCTATAAACATTGGCCATAATAACCCACCTTGCATGACTTCACCAATATATCCGGTGACCAACATAACAATTGAGGCTATCAAGAGTTTCCAGAACAAAGCTGCACGCACAATCGCGACGGCCGAGAGGATCAAAAAGAATTCCACAATCTGCAATGGCACAGTCAAGAGCCAATCCACATAACGGAACACTGTTGGGCTCTCACCCGTTGTTGCCCAAACGCCACGCATGTAAAAGTAATGCAGTGCCGCAATGCCTGTTACCATTGCGGCAACAGTTAGTGATGTTTTCCATTTGCCGACCGCACGATCACGTTCGACCCAAAAGAAAAATGTTGCTGCAAGCATTGCAGCGGAAATGATCCAAAAGGATACACCCACAAAATCTGTGGGATCAAGCATACCAGGCGTTTCCATAACTTCCCCGTTAATTTTAGTTCTTGAGTAGCGGGATTGCTAACTCATTGTTGCTACGCAATAAAAAAAGGATGAGATGGGGCGAAGGTTAACAGGAGTTAATAACTGGCGGTTTTGTCGCACGTTATTAAATAACAAACGAAATAATAGTTCGAAAGATATCCCAATGAAATTCCTACATCTCGACTCGCCATATGGGTTTGAGGTCTCTAGAGACTGAAAAAGTCTAATGGAATCGCATAGAGCGAATTTCTTTGACGGCGTGGACGGATGAAGAGCGTCTTGCGCGCCGTTTCTATGTAAAGGGCTTTGCTCATGGCGAATGTTGTTGTTGTCGGATCTCAATGGGGGGACGAAGGCAAAGGGAAAATTGTCGATTGGCTGTCAAACCGCGCAGATGTCGTCGTTCGGTTCCAAGGCGGGCATAATGCAGGCCATACACTCGTCGTTGACGGGACGACCTATAAGCTCTCGCTCTTACCTTCGGGGATTGTGCGCGGTGGAAAATTATCCGTCATCGGAAACGGCGTTGTCCTAAACCCTTGGGCATTCTTAGACGAAGTAGAGCGTATCAAAGCCCAAGGTGTCAAAATTACACCTGATGACTTGCTTATTTCTGAGTCGACTGCTCTCATCTTACCCATCCATTCTGAGTTGGACGACATCCGCGAAAACCGCATTGACGGCGTCAAAATCGGCACGACGAAACGCGGTATCGGACCCGCTTATGAAGATAAAGTCGCGCGCCGTGCGATCCGTGTTTGCGATCTGGCCGATGAAGAGCATTTGCTCCAACGTGTGAAGAACCTCCTCCATCACCATAATGCCCTCCGTAAAGGTCTGGGGCAGCCCGAAAGTGATGCCGATGAGTTGACCGCTATGTTGCTTGAAATCGCGCCAAAAATTTTGCCGTTCTCTGCGCCTGTTTGGCATACGCTGCACGAAGCCCAACAAGCCGAAAAACGTATTTTATTCGAAGGCGCACAGGGCGCGATGCTCGATATTGATCACGGCACTTATCCCTTTGTCACCAGTTCCAATACCATAGCGGGGCAGGCCGCCGCTGGTTCAGGCATGGGCCCCGGCGCTCTAAACTTTGTTCTTGGCATTACGAAAGCCTATACGACGCGTGTCGGTGAAGGTCCCTTCCCGACCGAACTTAGTGATACCATTGGTCAAAGACTAGGTGAGCGCGGCCATGAATTCGGCACTGTTACAGGACGTCAACGGCGTTGCGGTTGGTTTGATGCCGTTATGGTGCGCCAAGCGATTATCACGGGCGGCATCACAGGCATCGCCTTAACCAAGCTGGACGTGCTCGATGGATTTTCAGAACTTAAAATCTGCGTGGGCTATAAACTTGACGGTAAAATTATTAAGCGCCTCCCGGCCGGAGCCTCTAACCAAGCGAGTGTTGAGCCGATTTACGAATCTATGCCGGGTTGGCAGGGGTCAACTCGCGGCGCACGCTCATGGGCAGACCTGCCTGCAGAGGCCGTTAAATATGTCCGACGTCTCGAAGAGCTCATCAGTTGCCCGGTGTCTATGGTCTCAACTTCACCCGAACGCGAAGACGTTATCCTTATGCGTGATCCGTTTAAGGCTTAACCTTGCTCTTGAATCGTATTGCAGGATTGGCAGGTCTTGCGACCTATGCGGTCTTAGTATTTGAGATGACGCGGCTCTGGGTTATGCCGGAGACTACTGACGTTGAGCGCATTCAAACACTGGCCGTGATGATGGGGTTTGAATTTATCATGGTGCATTCCGGCGTTTTCATGGCTGTCTTTCCCAGAAAGATGGCTTTGTTTATTTTCGTTCCCGTCTACGCCCTTTTCGCCTTTGCCATGAATAGCATGGCACCGGGCAATACGATTTTATGGCTCTATTTCATCGTCGTATTCTTTCGCATGCGATTTGCTTTTTCCGACCCGAAAAGCAAAGAAAAAGACCAAGCTATGTTGATATCGCTTGCGGCTGTTATGACATATTTTTTCTTGGTTCTGGGATTTGCTATGGGAAGTAACCATGTGCCAAAATTAGGACTGACAGATCAATTTCTTTTGCAAAGCGGCTATAGAGAGAGCGTAAAAGCAGGCGGTATATTTTTAGATACGCCCAATGTGCCACTGGCAATGGGTGTGGTTTATTTTTCACTCATCGCTTTTTTCGAGGCAAAAATTTATGGGCTTTTCAAACCCAGCCCAAAACTCGCGGATTGACGCCCTCGGCCTTCACTGACAACACACCTTATGACGACTTCCACCGATTCTATGAGCCTGAGAACGCTCTTGCTTATGTCGCTGACCCTCATAGTGATATGGGGCGGGGCGTACACACTTGTCGGTGTAGGCGTGAAATATATGAGCCCGATCTGGTTGGTAGCGCTACGTCTTGTGATCGGCGCTATATTCCTGACGATCTATTTATATGCCAAAGGTAAACGCTTTCCGCCGTTGAAGGACAGTCGTTGGATTTGGTATATCCTTTTGGGGTGCACCGGAATGACCCTTCCCTTTTGGCTGCTCTCAACCGGGCAAATCAAAGTCGATAGTGGGCTGACCGCGATTTTAGTCGGATCTATGCCGATCATAACGATTGTTTTAGCGCATTTTTTCACACATGAAAAACTGACTTTGCGAAAATTTCTAGGGTTTTTGGTGGGGTTCCTGGGCATCGTCGTTTTGTTCTTGCCCAATGATTTTTCGCTTCAACTTGTTCAAAATTGGGGATCACAACTCCTCATTTTATCCGCCGCAGGGTGTTATGCAATTACGACTGTGGCGGCGAAACGCGCTCCGAAAACATCATCAACGGTTGGCGCCGCCATGATGCTCATCACCGCAGCTACTATTGGTCTTATCATGGCCTCTGTCACAGGGTTTGAGGGCGCTATACCCCCTGATGGAAAAGCCTTGATCGTCGCTCTGGTCGTCATAGGATTGGGACTTGTTTCCACAGCTATCGCCACCATCATGTATCTGCATGTCATCGATAAAACTGGGCCATCCGTCATGGCCAAGATAAATTATTTTGTCCCGGTCGCGTCTGTCGCCTTTGGTGTTTGGTTCTTGGATGAACCGCTGAGCCTGCGCATGTTTATCGCCTTTGCGATTATCTTGCTCGCTGTGTTTTTATCGCGCACGCGGAGGATGAAAGCTTAGGTCTTTAAGCCTTTCAAGGCAGCAAAAGGGTTAGAGGGCGCAGGCGTATCATCGTCAATTTCATCCCCAAAAGCGAGCCCGTGATTAAGCGGCCCATTGCCCTCACCGAATTTCGGGGCAGTTCGGATGGCTTCAAACACAAATTCACGCGCCGTCATAACAGCTTCATCCAGCGAAGCCCCAAGCGCCATATTCGCCGCAATGGCACTCGCAAGCGTGCAGCCTGTGCCGTGAGTGTGACGCGTATGTATCCGCGGGCCTGACATGATATTAGCGCCTTCCTCGCTGACCAAAACATCAACGACGGATTTGCCCTCAAGATGTCCGCCCTTCATCAAGGCGGCATAGACATTACGCTTCAAGAGCGCATCGCCCGCCTTGGTTAGATCATCAACATCGGTAATTTTTACCCCCGTCAATAATTCCGCTTCGGGGACATTTGGCGTTACTAAATCCGCCAAAGGCAAGAGCGTGTCTCTCAAGGCCGCAATCGCATCCTCTTGCAAGAGCGCATCTCCCGATGTGGCCATGGCCACGGGATCAAGAATGATAAAAGCATCAAGCGCTTCAATCTCCTCCGCCACGACATCAATAATCTCTTTCGTGCCGAGCATCCCGATCTTAACGACATCCGCGCCAATGTCAGACAGCACAGACCGAATTTGCATGCGAACAAGCTCTGGCGACATAAATTCGACTTGCTGAACACCTATCGTATTCTGCGCCGTCACCGCCGTAATCGCCGTCATGGAATAAGCCCCAAACGCCGCGCAGGTTTTGATGTCGGCTTG
>CAYGTR010000030.1:8867-30147 GCA_964352855.1 uncultured Algimonas sp.
TCTTACCCATTCGCCACAGCCTCCCAAACCTTCACCGCCTGCACAGTCTTACTCACATCATGCACGCGCAGTATATCCGCACCTGCTTGTGCAGACCAGAGGGCGGCGGCGATGGATCCGCCAAGGCGGTCATTGGCGCTGCTGCCGTCTATACGGCCGATGAAACTTTTGCGGGACGCCCCCATTAAGACGGGGCAGCCGAGAGATTTAAAGTCAGCCAAATGGCGAAAAAGGTCCAGATTATCCTCTTGGCGTTTGCCAAAGCCAATGCCCGGATCAATCGTGATGTTGCCCCGCTCCACACCTACAAAGTCCAGCGCGTCAATGCGCTTAGCAAGATAATCTTTCACCTCGGCCACGGCGTTTCCGTAATGTGGGTTGTGTTGCATGGTTTCGGGCGAGCCCTGCATGTGCATGATGATAACAGGGCAACCCAAATCTGCGGCCAGTCCCTCTGAGGCACTGTCAAATGTCAGGGCCGTCACATCATTCCAAATATCCGCCCCCGCCAGAATAGCGGCTTCGGCGACTTGCGGCTTACGTGTATCAATGGACATCACCGGGTCGATTTCATAATCGCGCGTGGCGTCTCGCAGTGCGGCAATCACAGGGACGGTTCGACGGATTTCTTCTTCGATGGAGATGTCTTCTGCACCGGGACGTGTGCTCTCCCCGCCAATATCAATGATGTCAGCGCCGTCTTCGATCAGACGAATGGCGTGTTTGACCGCGAGCTCCAGTGAGTCATAACGCCCGCCATCCGAAAAACTATCCGGTGTGACATTAAGAATGCCCATAATTTTCGGACGGTTAAAAGCCATATCCCGCCTTTAATTATTATGCAGGCAAAGGCAAGAGGCTCACCGCGGCAAAGTACGTGTCCAAGTCATAATAGGGATAATTAAACACACCGCAGTGGCAAACGTCACATAAGCCGTCAAAATAGGATAATCCGATATTGCGCCATGAAAACCGACAGGTTTTTGGATTAACGTCCACCACCCAAAACTGCAGCCGACAAAGCCTGCAAAGCAGCAGAGGATGGCGCCGAGAACAGCGCGGCGCATTTCACTCTCGTGATTTTCAATCTCTTCAATGATATTCGCCGATGCAGTCAGCAAAGCATCAGGCGTGACATTAAAAGCCGCTGCTATAGCCTTCCAACTCTCAATAGAAGCACGGTTGTTTGTTTCCATCCTTTGAACGGTACGGACACTGACGCCAGAAGCGGCAGCAAGGTCTTCTTGCGTCCAAAATTTCTCTTGGCGCAATTTAATCAGTTTCACGGAGTTAAATGTATAAGTCATACTCTTCCTCTATAAAAAGCAGGCGCTGCCGACCACGACAAACACCCGACAGTCGACCAAGGAAAAGAAAAACCTCGCCTCGTATAGTTTGTATCTCACACAAACTGCACTCAGCGAGGCTTGTTACAAGTTATAAACTAGATCTATGCTTCGGGATCAATATCCCGCGCCGTTGCGGCACCGCCTAAACCTTTCGGTTTTTTTGTTGTCGGTACAGCCGAAACGGCAGGTTTGGTTTTACCGCCATCAGAACGCTTAGGCTTGATACCGTCAGAGAGTAGAACAGCAATTTCGTCACCTGAAAGCGTTTCATATTCCAAAAGCGCTTCGGCCAAAGCCACCCAATCCTTTTTTTTCTTTTTCAGGATTTTCGTCGCTGTCTCATGCGCCTCTGTAACGAAACGCTTGATTTCAGATTCGATGAGCTTGGCTGTCTCCGGCGAAATCGCGGAGCCTCGTCCAATACCCGGCATGAAGCTACTTTGATCTGTTTCCTTATAGGCAATCGGCCCGACTTCGTCAGACAGACCCCACTCAGTCACCATAGCGGTGGCAATACGCGTGACTTGCTCGATATCCGAACTCGCACCTGAGGTGACCTTGTCATAGCCAAAGTGGATTTCCTCGGCAGCACGCCCGCCCATGGCCATCGCCATACGCGCAATCATTTCCTGACGGCTTTGCGAGATTTGATCACGCTCCGGCATATATTGCACCATGCCTAGCGCTCGTCCACGCGGAATAATTGTGGCCTTATGAATAGGCAGGCTGCCATGCATGTTAAGCCCAACAATAGCGTGACCGGCTTCGTGATAAGCGGTCATTTCTTTTTCTTCATCCGTCATAGCGAGAGTGCGGCGTTCGGCACCCATCATAACCTTGTCACGCGCATCTTCGAATTCACGCATGGTGATTTTGAGTTTGTTGCGTCGCGCCGCCAGAAGTGCAGCCTCATTACAGAGATTTGCAAGGTCAGCACCAGAGAAGCCGGGCGTGCCACGTGCGATATATTTCACGTCGAGGTCTGCTGAAATTGGTTTGCCTTTCATATGGACTTCGAGAATTTTCTCGCGGCCTTGGATATCAGGATATGGGACTTCGATCTGGCGGTCGAAACGGCCAGGACGCAAGAGCGCTTTATCCAGAACGTCAGGGCGGTTTGTCGCCGCAATGATAATGACACCTTCTTGACCGTCAAATCCATCCATTTCGACAAGAAGTTGGTTCAAGGTTTGCTCTCTTTCTTCGTGACCGCCTGATGTACCCACACCGCGATGACGGCCCACCGCATCAATCTCGTCAATAAAGATGATACAAGGCGCATGTTTACGCGCATCAGCGAACATTTCGCGGACACGAGACGCCCCTACGCCTACGAACATCTCGACGAAGTCAGAACCTGAAATCGTAAAAAATGGTACACCGGCTTCACCTGCAACGGCGCGGGCCAGTAATGTTTTACCTGTACCGGGAGGGCCTACGAGCAACGCACCTGTCGGAATTTTTGCGCCCAAACGCGTAAAACGTGACGGATCTTGTAAAAATTCGACAACTTCTTTCAAATCTTCCTTTGCACTTTCAACGCCCGCAACATCTTCAAATGTAACTTTTTTGGTATTTTCCGTCAAAAGTTTCGCTTTGGATTTCCCAAAGCTCATGGCACCACCACGACCACCGCCCTGCATCGAGCGGAAGAAAAGGAAAAAGAGACCACCAATCAAAAGAAGGGGCAGAAGGCTTAAAAGAATATTCGCTAATGCGCTTTGTTTCTTAACTTCGGAATACTGAAAAGGAATATCTGATCCCGCAAAAATTTCACCTGCACGGTCTTCGAGACGCGACGTATTAGCGACAAATTTTTTGCCGTCAGCCATAGTCCCGGTGATCATGCCATTCGCCTCATCAACCTCGGCAGTTGTAATATTGCCTTGCGCGACTTGCTCCTGCAATTGTCTGAATGTGAGTTCTTCAGCCCCTGCAGTCGTTTGAAAATTACTTTGAGTAACAGTAATCATCACGAGGAACATCGCTACGATAACACCCCAAACTGCGAGGTTTCGCATGTTGAAGTTTGAGGGTGGAGTTTCTTTTTTCATTATTATGCCTTTTGAAAAGTCATGCTTATGTATCACATAAGAACCCACGTGCCAAAATAAAGACCGCGTGAGTTTAAAACTTCATACGTTTTTCGCGATTGTTTTGGTCAATCAACAGACCACAAATCATCAAGTCTTTTTGCCGCAAGGCAAGATGCCTTCACACCGCCCCATTCACCGACGCCGAAACCAATTGCTTTCCCCTTATGCCAGTAAACAGGCAATGACGCTCTAACCGATTCCGGTAGGTTAAAAAGTTCTTTTATATCAGTCAGCTCTCTTAATGTCTGCAACTGTCCAAAAGCAGGCGCAATCTTAATATTATCTCTCTCAGTCTCAATTTGAAACCGTCCGTCCCAGATGACCGCGTCATTTTTTGAGAGCGTTTGCAACGCAATATTATAACCTTCAACACCCCGACGGCCTATTACTGCGACTTTATCGCGCGTGATCAAAAATCCATCATCATCGTTTAAAATCCACGCACCCCCTAATGTTGCGGCTTTAAAATCAGGCGATGACATTGATCGGCAAAGCGCCTCTCGACGTGCGGCATCAATAGGACCACCTGTACCAGATGCGATTCTCAGCAAGTGCAGCAATAATTCTGATGGAGGCACCCGGCTCACGCGAATATATCCTTGAGAGTCTAACTGCCCATATTTTGACATCCAATCTCGAAACAACCTCCGCTCTGCACGAAGCCGATTTTTGTGCTTCGCCTGCGTTTTCAAGTGAGAAGCTTTTAATGACATGTCCTCTGATAATTTTTGTCGCGCGCAGACACGCGTAAAATCTCTATTCTCATTCGATGGGTCATCTATCCAAGCCAAACCTTCACGGCGGTTATAGGTCCGCAAATTCTCGCGACTGACAGACAATAGCGGGCGCACCAATGTGACTTCGGCTAAGGCAGGCCATAAGGCGCCGTAAGCTTGTTCCCGCATACCCGCCAAGCCGCGCCAGCCTGTGTCTCTCGCCTGCCGCATTAGAAGCGTTTCAGCCTGATCATCTTGCGTATGTGCCGTCAATAAATGCGTCATGCCTGTCTGACGACACATCTCGCCCATCGCGGCATAACGATAAGCCCGCGCCTTTACCTGCACTCCTGTTTTGGGATTATCGTGCTCCCAAATCTTTGTTTGAACCTGATAGCCGAGCGATTTGGCGAATGCTGCAGATTGCTGCGTTTCCTGTTCGCTCTCCGCTCTTAAATTATGGTCAATAATGAAAGCCCGTTTTACTCCGGGGAAATCCCTTAACATATGTAAAAGGGCCGTGCTGTCACCGCCCCCGGAATAGGCGATAGCTATATTATCAGATGCTAGCGCAAGAATGCGACTATAGAGATGTCCAAGCTGCGCGGCTAACATGCCGCGCTGTTAACACCCTGCTCTGGCAGCTTCAATACGGGCTTTTTCTTTCACAGTGGTACTGGCATTTGGGAATTGGGTTGGAAATGCCGACAAGGTTTGGCACGCCTCAGATGTATTGCCGAGTTGGCGCAGCGTAGCCGCCAAACGCACCATCGCATCCGGCGCTTTCGCACCTTGCGGGTCTTTGCGCATCGCTGTGATGAAGGCATCCGCCGCATCAGCATATCCACCGCGAACATAATAGCTTTCACCCAACCAGAAATTCATCTCACCTGCATCAGGCGCATCAGGATTGAACTGTAAATATTGAACAAGAGCTGTCTGCGCGCCCATAAAGTCTCCCTCCGCAAGCCTTGTCTTACCGAGTTGACCTAATTGGCTGACATCATTTGCCATATCGGGGTTCGGCGTCGGTTGGGAACCGATCACGAGTTCTTGTTCTTTGAAAACAGGGGCGCCCGGCACAGCACTCGGCTGTGTCCCGTCAGACGGGCCATAAGTAATGGGAGCTGTTCGGCTCTGTTGCTCTTTCGCGACCAAATCAACGGCATCCAGATGGATACGCATGCGATCTGACAAGGCCTGCATCGCACGCAAATCGCCAATCAAGGCTTCAACCTCGGCATTGAGATTATCACGTTCATAACGAAGACGCTCAATTTCACCCGTCAAACCGCGTTGCGCGGCTTCTAAACCATCCATTCTCGCCATGAGCCGTTCAGCGGCAGGATCACCCGTCAATAGACGCGATTCCAGAACACTTATCCTCTCGGCAAGCTGTATATTTTGTGCGGCAAGCTCTTTTCTGGACTGCGCATGTGCCGGCGCTGCAATAAGCGCCGTTGTAAAGAGTAAGGTCGCGAGGCTAGATTTTAACATAGATATCTCCAATCGGAGCGAGTTTAAAAGGACAAATGATAACGCCCGTCCCTTTTAGCGAGTTTCACCAAGGGACGGGCGTTAAGAATCAGCCATAGTCATTAACCGCGTGTGAACGCAGTCACACTATAGTTAAGATACACCGCCGGATGTCAAATTCGTAAATCCATTACGGTTACGCTGCCAACCCGCTTCATTCGAACGAGGGTCAATCGGACGCTCCTTACCATAAGACACAGTCGTTAAACGAGACGGTGCCACACCTTGACTGACAAGGAATGATTTGACGGCTTCCGCGCGACGCGCCCCCAAAGCCAAGTTATATTCGCGCGTACCGCGCTCGTCAGCATGACCTTCGACGATGGCATTCATCGTTTGATAATTCAGCAACCAATTGGCTTGGCGTGAAAGACTATCTCGGGCTTCAGCCGTTAACGTATATTGATCATATCCAAAGAAAACACGCGGCTCTCCCCCCGCTTGATAGGCAAAATCTTCAATCGATCCGGGGATAGGCAAATTCGGGTCAACTTGCTGTATAACCTCTGGAGCAGGCACACGTTCAACAACTTGTGGTTGGAGCTCTGGCTCAGGCGTATATTCTACAACAGGTCTCTCATCAACTATTTCAGGTTCGGGCGTAGACGCACAAGCTGCCAAGCTAAGCGCTAATCCGCCTGCCAATATCATTTTAATCGGATTCATGAAGTCCTCCATATAGTGTTCATTTTCGTTCTACCTTTCGGGTATCATTGCCAGTTTGTGACAAAGATTAAGAGCGCGAATAAGGCAAAATCAAGGTAAGATACCTTATTCTAGGCGGATATTTCTATTAAGTTACGGCAATAAAGGCGACCAAGCCGGATCAGAAGCTTGTCCCGGCGTATTGATGCGGCGAAGATTTTGTCCTGTGAGATCAACAGACCAAACTTCTCGTTTTCCGGTCCTCCCACGCGTTTCTCTGGAAAAAGCAATCACGCGACCATTGGGCGACCATGTCGGACTTTCGTCAAGATAGCTTTCGGTCAATATGCGCTCATTACTACCGTCCGGATCCATAATGCCAATTGAGAATTTACCGTCCAAACTTTTCACAAAAGCAATTTTATCGCCCCGTGGAGACCAAACCGGGGCGTTGTAGCGGCCTTTATTAAAGCTAATTCGTTTTTGGTCGCTTCCGTCCGCATTCATGACATAGAGCTGTGGGGAACCGCCCCTATCCGAGTTAAATACAATTTGACGACCATCCGGCGCAAAACTTCCCGAAACATCAATGCCAGGATCGCTCGTTAATCGGCTAGTTGAACGGGTTGTTAAGTCCATCAAATAAATATCATTATTCCCTTTCACCTCCATAGACAGAACAAGTTTACTACCATCCGGTGAAAAGGTGGGGGAAAAAGTCATACCCGGGAAGTTGCCTAGAAGCTCACGGCGCCCGGTTTCGATATCTAAAAGATAGACATGCGGCTTGATATTCTCATAGGACAGAAAGCTAATTTTCTGACTGCTGGGTGAGAAACGAGGCGTAAGGACGATGTCGGACCCCCCCAGTAAATATTGAGGATTTGCACCGTCTTGATCCATAATACCAAGACGCCTCTCACGGTTCATTTTATCGCCTTTTTCATCAATAAAGACAATACGGCTGTCAAAATAACCGTCTTCACCCGTCAAAGCCTTATAGATTGCATCAGAGGCTTTATGGGCTGTCCGTTTCCAGTTTTGCGGTGTGGAGGCCAGACGAATACCCGTCAGCTGTTTGCCGGCAAAAACGTCCCACAAACGAAACTCAACGCGAATCCGGTTTGCGTTCTCTTCAACGATACGGCCGGACACAAGTGCTTGCGCTTTAATGACACGCCAATCCGAATAGGTGGGTTCATAATCAATATTGGTTTGTGTCTCTATGAAGCTGGCAGGATCCAGCGACTTAAAAAGCCCCGAACGCTCTAAATCTGCGCGAATGATTTCTGCAACTTGGACACCCAAATCACGCCCTGATTGTGTGTCTGATAAAAACTCAGGCACCGCTATCGGTGTCGGCTCAAGATTACCCTTGGTAATATCAATTTCGAGCTGGGCATAAGCCACGGCAGGGAGGGTCATGACAATGACAGCCATGGCCAAAATAAATCGATAAATCAGTCCCACAGATGTAATATTCATAAAATCACGCTATCAGGTTATTTGTAGTGTTACAATTGCGGGGCGAAATTCAAGGTTAAATTTCGCCAATTGGCGTATTTTTCATCGGGTAAGAAATCATAAGGCGCACATTGCGAGACGGCGCGTATCGCTCTTTGTTCGGCAACCTCCCAAAATGGATTGCCGGGATCTCGCAAACGCGACCGCGCTCTGTCTTTGACCCGTGCATCCTCAACAAACCCGCCCAGCAAGAGCTTAACGTCGAGCGTCACCACGAGTTTTTCAGGATTTTGCGCATCTGCCGGCATACGCCAACATTTATACATGGCAGACTGCAAGGCATCCATTTCCGAAAGAGTCATATCCGTCCCTGCCCCTGATCCGGACCGCGCAGCCTCTGCGAAACGATAGGTATTTTCTTCAGATTGCAGCGTTTTCTGTTGATTCTTCTCCGGTGCCGTTGAGCGTGTTTTATTCACTAAACCCGAGAGCTTATCCAAATCAAAAACAGGCTGTTCGGGCTCTTTGGGAGTATCTTCAGGCTCTAATTCTGATGGAGCTTCGCTAGGATTAATTTTAATATCAGGGATAGTGGCTTCAGCGACTTGTTCGACAGGCTCTTCAACTCTTTGGTTGGAGTCCGGAGCCTCCTCAGGCGCGTTTTCCATCGGGTTTTCAAGCGTCATCGGTGCTTCAGGCTCCGGCTCAGGTAAAACCTCATCAAGAGGTTTACGAATGGCGGCACTTATATTTGTGCTCTCCGCAAGCGTGACCAGTTCAATCGGAATGATACGGCTATCCTCAAATGGCTTTGAGTCGCCTGAAAAAGCGATAAGCCCAATACTCACAGCCGCGGCATGCAGACCAATTGATATCGGCAGACCAAACTTCATAAACTACTGCGATACCGGATCTGTGACGAGGCCGATATTTGAGAAACCGGACGCATTAACACGCGCCATGACTTTCATCACCGCGCCATAATCTGCGTCCTCATCCGCCCGAAGATATATGCGTTCTTCATATCCATTCGCCGCGACAGCTGATAAACGCGGGGCAAGTTCGGCCAATGTCACAGACGTTTCTTGAATAAAAATCGCGCCGTCTTTGTCAACGGAAATAGTAATCGGCTCTGTTTGGCTTGGCAGGCTCTTGGCATCTGTTTTCGGCAGCTCAAGCGGCACCCCCACGCTTAAAAGCGGCGCTGCTACCATAAAAACGATAAGAAGCACCAACATCACGTCAACCAAGGGCGTCACATTTATATCTGCATTCAACCGCCCGCTGCGATTACGCCGACGTCCGCTACCTCGACCTGAACGGCCGCCTCCGGAGACTGAAGCTCCCACGTCTAGGACCCCTTACTGATTTTGCGCGAAAGAATGGCCGATAATTCATCCGCATAGCCTTCGATACGTCCGCCGTAACTATCCAAATCCGCGCTAAATTTATTATAAAACACAAGTGCAGGGATCGCGGCGATCAAGCCCAAAGCTGTGGCAAATAGCGCCTCCGCAATACCTGGTGCAACGACAGATAGATTGGTATTTTGGCTGACGGCTATCGCACGGAAGGAGTTCATGATACCCCATACAGTCCCGAACAAACCGACGAAAACAGACGCCGATGCAACCGTCGCCAAAACGGACATACCCTTCTCTGCCTTGGCCATTTCGCGGTTGATGACGAGATTCATAACTGAATCAATCCGTTGACGGGTGCTTTGCAAAGCGCCTTCGGTGCGCGCGCCTGCCCGACTTTCGTTATATTCCCGCATAGCGGCAGCGAAAATACGCGCCATCGGATCACGGGTATCACTGCCTAATGACGCAGAGAGATCATCCAAAGTGCGACCTGACCAAAATGTATCCTCAAAATCAGTCGCCCGCTTTCGAAGGACATAAAACATAAAAGCCTTATTGACAGCGACCGCCCAAGACCAAATGGAGGCAATGGCCAAGACTATCATAACGCTTTTGACGACCCAATCGGCCAACATAAAGAGACCCCAAAATGAAAAGTCACTGGCACTTTTGGCAGGTTCAAGCGCCGTTGCCACTTGCATCATCATTTGTGTCATCATCGGTTCTGGTGTCATCATTCAGACCTTAAAGTTTGGCGCGTTCGCTTAAGGCGCGAAACATCGCGTTAGATGTGTCATTTTTAGGGCAGGATAAACATAGGTAGAGCTGCCTACCAATTAACAGGCTGTAACCTCTCTATCCGCCATAACATGCCTTTACCTGACATAGTTTTAGGGTTGGAAAGAAAGTCTTAACCAAACCCGTTATTCCACTCTTAACTGCTTCTTTTTTAATAAGATTTAATAATAAAAGACACCAAATGAACAAATATCGGACATGGTTTTGTCATCGCATCTTTGTTATAGGTCATGAGACTTTTAATTGGAGGCTGCTATGCGCCGCATTACTTTTCTTGCTTTAATGACAACTATGGCAGTTTCGGCCTGTCAAACAACGCAACCCGAAGCGCCTGTTATTGTGATTCCACCCGAAAATGTTCAGACTTGCGTGTCAGTTTCTACCTTGCAAAAGGTCGTCATTCCTGCGGAAACTAAAATGCAAACCGCGATTACGATGATCGACAATCCGCCTTATGCACCTATTGAAAGCCGGGTTGAGAGAACGATTGTCGTGAAACCCGCTCAAGTCATTTATGTGAATCAGAGCGGCAACGAAGTGATTGATATTTGTGAAGATAATATCGAAATAGGCGTCGTGGGCCCTGGTGAAGGCTCTTCAATCGACGAAAACGGTAATGTTATTTTGGATGAATAGTGCGGGTCACACCTAAGGCTTGAAAGCTAACCCTGCGTTTCCATCTGCGCGAGGCGGGCGGCTTGGTCTTCTGTCATAAGGGCTTCGACGACATCGCCAAGAGCATCTCCGGCGACTATTTTGTCGAGATTGTAAAGCGTTAAGCCAATGCGATGGTCACTTACTCGACCTTGGGGATAATTATAAGTGCGGATACGCTCTGAACGATCGCCCGAACCTACTTGCCCGGCACGTTCTTCTGCGCGTTCTGCATCAACCCGTTGTTTCTCCATATCATAGAGCTTCATTTTCAAAAGACGCTCCGCATTTGCCCGGTTTTGATGTTGTGACTTTGCATCACAGACGACAACGACGCCTGACGGCACATGCGTCATACGCACGGCAGAATCGGTCTTGTTCACATGCTGTCCTCCTGCCCCGGACGCACGCATTGTATCAACGCGCACGTCATTCATAGAAAACCCGATATCAATATCTTCGGGTTCTGGCAAAACTGCGACAGTCGCTGCTGAAGTATGCACACGGCCTTGTGTCTCCGTAACGGGTACGCGTTGAACACGGTGCACGCCCGACTCAAATTTCATTTTGCCGTAGGCACCTGCGCCCGAGACGGACGCAATGATTTCTTTAAAGCCGCCCATATCGGCTTCTGCCTGACTTTCGATTTCGACTTTCCAGCCTTGAATAGAGGCATAACGCGCATACATCGCGAATAGATCACCCGCAAAAATCGCGGCTTCATCCCCACCCGTGCCCGCTCGAATTTCCAGAACGATCGAGGCATTATCATCTTTATCTTTGGGCAGGAGTAGAAGTGAAACCTCTTTTTCCAGATCGGGCAGCGACTCTTTGAGGGTTTGAAGCTCTTCTCTCGCCATGGCGGCCATCTCAGGGTCTTCCATCATGGCTTTCAGATCTGCCATTTCGGAACGTGCATCCCGTAACTTGCGAACACCTTCGGCTATAGGTCTCAACTCGGCATAGTCCTTGCCGAGTTGGACAATCTCATCACTATCAGTTGTTGCCCCCATGCGCGCTTCGATTTGTTCGAAACGGTCAAGAACTTGGGCAAGTCGGTTATCAGGAATATGCATAACGCCGAGTTAGTCTCTTAAAAGTCAGAACTCAAGCCAAAGAATAGTGTTCTTGGCCGTCCCGGAAAGTAACGTTCATTTCCAAATGCAAAATCAGCACGATCTGCATATCGAGTGTCGAAAAGATTGTCGACGCGTCCAAAAATACGGAGCCTGTCTCTAACATCAAACTCGCCCCGCAAAACAAAAATGTCATGCCCGGGATAGTCAGACGTATTACCCGGATTGGTAAAATAAGCCCCAACATGTCGCCATTCCAGACCGATAGACGATCTATCATTCGGGTTCACAGTCGCACGAATAGTCGCCAATGTGTCCGGCGCACTATCTACCCGATCACCCTCTGCTATATTATTGGCAGCGGAGCCCTCATCCAATGAAAAACCATATGTGTGTCGGGCCAACGTCCCATCGGCGGATAAACTCAACCAATTCGTTATATCGGCCTGAAAGGACACCTCAACACCCGTATGACGGGTTTTACCATCCACAACGTTAAAACCATTGGCGTTTCGGAAAAAGAAATTGTCTTTCCACATGGTGAACGCCGCAATTTCTCCGCGAACAAAACCAAATTCTCCTTTATATCCCGCCTCAAGACTATCGAGCGTTTCAACTTCTGCCTCACCCGCAACTTGATTAAGTTGGATGGAATACAGGTCTGTAACTTGCGGCGCACGAGAACCACGGGCGGCACGCGCATAAACTAAAAAGCGTTCACTAAGTTTATGATGCAGGCTGACTTTCGGTGTTATCGTCAAAAAATCATCTGCGCGATCCGCGACGCGAATAAAGCGACCTGACTGACCTGTATCTGCCCGATTATCATAGTCATAATGTGTATATTCAGCCCTGACACCCAAATCGAGCGTTGTCGCCTCGGTCAATGCAAAGTCTTGTTGCGCGTAAGCAGCCCCGACAATCGCTTTGACCCCGTAGTCATAATGGAGCCCTTGAACGAAAGAAAATCGGTCAGGGTTTTCCTGAAATTCAAAAAGCGATCCTTCAGTATATTCGACATCCACGCCAATATTGAAGTCATCACCATAATAAGCGCTTTGCAGTCCGATGGAGCTATGCGCATTTTTCTCTAGCGCCTGACCCGGCACAAAATGACGTAAGAAACGTAATTCTGCGCGTCTTGCAAAAGGCGTGAGAGCCAATGTGTTATCACCTAATTCACGCTCAAAACGGGCTTGGGTGCGATAGCTTTTTCCATCACGGAAGGCTTCGGGATTGGCATTGGTGAATCGGATATCATCATCCTGATAGGCGTCATTACCCTCTAAAAACCCTGCCGTTTCTTGGTTCAAATTATTAAAAGAGGAGAGCCAATCGACGGACCAACTGCCGATTTGATTTTGGTATTTCACTTGTAGTTTTTGTTGATCAAAGCCGCTGTCATCTCGGAACCCGTCATCACTCGCCAGAAAAGCGGACATCCGCACATTGCCTTGCTTTACGCTTGCCGCGCTTGAGACATAACCATCCTCACCAACCAAAAGACGCATGTGATTAGGGTCTGACATGTCTTTCGACTGAATATTAATAAGGCCATGCACAGCATTGGAGCCATACTGTGCGGGGCCCGGCCCCTTAAAGACTTCAACAGTATCCGCAAATTCAAGACCGCTTTCAAACAGGCCGTTTACATTTGAAAACCCGGCAGCGCGTAAAGGCACACCATCTTCGAGATAAAGAAAGCTTCCCGCACCCGCACCGCCCGTTAAAACGGGGGATCGGATGGCAGTAAGATGTTCCTGTCCACTACCGCGATGAATATTCAAACCTGCTACACCATTTAAAAGCTCTGCCGGGTGCACGGGTGAAATGCTCTCTGAGACCTCTGATGTGATAACATCGACACTGGCCGGTAGATCATAAACGTCTGTGGGCGCATCTAAAATACCCCGCACAATAATTTCGTCTAATAGTATATTACTCTCGACTTGCGCGCCAACGCTCGTTGCAGAAAGTAAACTTAAACCAATAACAAAGACGAAAAAACGAGACATACCGGGGCTATGGCTAAACTACGACAAACTCTCAAGTCACATTTCAAGTCCGCGGCAATAAGGCCTCTATAAGACGGTCAGTAAATTTCCTGAGCGTTTCATTTGATCGATTATCAAATCGCATAATCGCGATCATGTTTGCCGCGTTGTTGATTATAAAAGCATCTGTGCGTGTTTGCATCCCCTTCGGCAGGTTTGTTTTGATCAGGTCAATGACACGATTTTGTACATCTAAATATTGTGGTCGTAAATCGGGATTAAACGACACAGACCACGCCAAATAGGTCTTAATTGTTGCAGGGTGATTTTCTATCATTTTTTCGTACGCGACAGAGAGCGCTAAAATTTGTTCTTTAGCATCATCATTCGTATCGGGGACGGATCGGAACATATCAATAAGCTGCGTCTCTATTTCCTTAAGCACATCAATCGTCAGCGCTTCTTTTGTTGGAAAATAGTTGAAAACTGTGGCTGTCGACACTTTTGCACGTTTCGCAATATCGCCATGCCCTGCCCGCTCAATACCCATGTCAGCAAAAGTCTCAATAGCCACATCGACAAGCATGGCACGACGTTTTTCTGGACTGTATCGGCGGCGGCTTTGCATTGTAAAGTTCAATCTGATTTGCGGTTTTCTTAAGCGTTAGATGCCTTGCGTTTATCGAAATGACAAGTTGACAAAACAAGAAAATTCACTAATGATAATTTTATCAATAGAGGATTGTTATGGCATTTTTACAGACACTCAGTGAAAAACCCGAATGGAAACGCCATTTGTGGTTAATATCTCTGACCTTCCCAACAACCCCCTTATTAGGAATATTTTTGGCAATGAGCACGGGGAACCCGCACTGGGTTTGGCTGCCCGTGGCTATGTTTTATGTCTTAATCCCAGCGCTTGATCATTTTGTTGGCAATGACAAATACGACCTGTTGGGTTTAATACAGGACGAAGTTAACCAATCGCAATTCTACAAATTTATGGTTCATGCCATGTTACCGATGATCTATCTGACATGGATAGGCGGGGCTTGGTTCTTTACGAAAGCCGCGCTGCCGTGGGATGTTTATATTGCCTTGGGCATCAGTCACGGTTGGGGCCTCGCTTTTGCGATAAATGCCGGACATGAAACGGGGCATAAAACGGATAAAATCTCAAAATGGATCGCCATTTTAATGCTTCTGCCAAGTTTTTATGGCCACTTCCGCGTTGAACATAATATGGGACATCATGCTGATGTCGCCACACCTCGAGATCATGCGACATCGCGCTTTGGCGAGAGCTATTATAAATTTGCAAGTCGTGAATACCCCGGTGCTTGGAAACGTTCTTGGAAAATTGAGAGTAAACGGGCGGCTCGCAAAGGCTATTCTCAGTTTTCTTTAAAAAACGAAGTTGTTGCCGCGACACTTATGGCAATTGTCCTGTGGAGCGCGATGATTGCCATCTTTGGCATAGGCGTTTTAGCTTACATGTTGATGACATGGTTTATTTCGGCCTCAGCACTAACCTCTCAAAATTACATCGCGCATTACGGCTTATTACGGGCTCGTCGTCCTGACGGGAAATTCCTCCCTTGTGAACCGCACCACAGCTGGAATTGTAATCTGTTGATTACGAATCTCACGAGCTATAATCTGGCCCGCCATTCAGATCATCACGCTAATCCTTCACGCCATTATCAATATTTGCGTCAGTTCAAAGAAGTCCCTGCTCTGCCATATGGTTATATGGCTATGTTCCTCATTGGCTTTATACCTTCCCTTTTCCGCAAGGTCATGGACCCGCTCGTCCTCAAAGGCGTTGGGGGTGATATGAGCAAGGTCTTAACCGAAGACTTTGTTCGGGAATGGGAATTAGAGCAAACAACAACTTAGCTGCTGCGAATTAAGGTTTTGACTTCGGCGGATTGCGTTTGGCTTGAGCCGTAGCAATCTGCAGAGGTATATTTTGCGTCATAATATTGAGATCGCGTTGTGGGAACGGAATTGTAATGCCGGCTTCCGCCAATGTCTTATTGATCTCTGTGTGAATTGTGTGCGTCATTGGCACACGTTCATCAAAATTGCGCAAGAAAACACGGATTTGGAAATCAAGTGAGCTATCGCCAAATCCCATAAACAAAACTTGCGGCGCCGGGTTATCCAAAACTTTGGGAATTGTTTTTATTTTTTCCAACATTAAGTCTCTTGCCAAGTCGGTATTTGATCCATAGGCAATGCCCACGTTCACAATCAAACGGGTCACCGAGTTGGAGAGTGTCCAATTGGTTACACGCTCACTAATTAAAAACTCATTCGGAATAAGAATTTCACGATTGTCCAAATCCGCCAAGGTTGTTGCACGAATTTTGATGCGTGAAACCGTCCCGCTTTGATCACCAATCGTGACATAATCACCGATACGCACAGGACGTTCGAACAGAATGATAAGGCCGGAGACAAAGTTCGCAATAATCTTTTGTAAACCAAAACCGATACCAACGGATAAACCCGCAGCAACAAATTTCAACTGCCCCCATTGGAGGCCCAAGCGGTCAAATCCAATAATGACACCGGCGGCCACAATAATATATCCGACAATCGTGACGACAGCATAACGCGTTCCGGGATTCACACCTAATTTGTTTAAAACAAATATTTCCAAGAACCCCGGCAGGTTACGCGCGGCAATGAAGGTTAACACGACAATTACAAGAGATTGGAGCACGTTCCACATTGTCACGGGTTGATAAATAGCTTGACCCGCTTCATCCAAAACACCTGTTGAATATTTCCACACTTGAAAGCTATCAAAAATTGTCAAAGCGGGAAGAAGAGATGACCAGTTCATCCACATGAGCGCGGCCACAGCAATGAGAATGACCGTATTGAGAAGCTGCGAGGACTGACGAGTAAGTGTCGAGACATCAATCTCTTTTGTGTCGAGAGGCGGCGGGAGCATTTCTTCGCCGCGTTCCTCAGCCTCTTCTTTGTCGCGGCGCGCTTTGATAACGGCGTCGCGACGTTCTACCGCCTGACGATACCGCATTTGTCTTTGCGCCACAACAATCGCCCGACGAATGGTACCCCAGACAATATAAGCGAGGAAGAGTAAGATCGCTGACGTGAAAGAACGCCAAAGTAACTCATCCGCCGTTTCGTAATAGCCAAAGGCCGCCAAAGCTGCGATTCCAATTGGAGTAGCAATCGCTATAATTGAAGTAAGTGTTCTGTAACGCGACAGAAAACTTTTTCCTGGAGTACCTTCGATTAAATCATTCTGTTTTTTCGGCCAGACAACTTTGAAACCAAAAACAGCCAATGTGAGGGCCGTAAATATGAAAATGAAAAGCGATAAACCTTCATAAATATCTGTGCTGTTTATATCAGTCGTCAGAGCAAGTAAGCCGGAGCTAATTCCGGCAACCGGGATGAACCAACGTAAGTTTTTGTTCACGCTGAGGCGAAGACCTTTATCCATTTTGAAATGTGTATCAAAGAGTGATTTTTCAACGTCCCAAACACGCCAGATCAGAAAGACGAATGCAAATATTGCGAGAAACAAGAAAGCATTCTCAAGACCATCGATCACAGGAGCCTGCACAGATACCGTTGCGAATATCAATCCAAGTGCAATGAAGAGCAAAGGAAGAGGCAAGGCAATCAGAAGACCTGCACCTATAACCGCAGGCGTATGCCAAAGATTATCTTGCTTAACACGTCCAACTTTGAACGCCCGCACCCGAATATCATTCAATAAATTGGATCTCAAACGCAAAAGTGTGATAATAATAATAGCAAATATTGTCATGAGTGGCCAAAGTCGTAAAGACTGTGCGACAAACGTGCTGCTGATTAACTTCAAATTCTCAGCTGAAAAGAGCTCGCCAAATCCGCGAATAATTTTTGGTGCCCAATCTAAATTAATAGCCGGAACGCTGGGTATCCAAAGAAGTTTTTCATCAAGCAGTGTTTGTAGGCTTTGCGTTGTTTCTAACAACTCGGTTTGAGCGATTTGTAATTGTCGAATGTCATTCACCCGCGCCGTAGCTTCTGTCGTCAAGCGCAAAAGAAGTGTGCGCTGCGTATCGTTCAAAATTTGCAAAGCGGCGATATGCTCAACCGTAAAATCAGGGAGTGTAGGATTGGCGTCGCGTGCTCTTTCTAAAATAACATCAGGCGCAATCCGTCCGAGCGGCAAATCCCTCAAAGCTTCTTGAGCGATAAGCCGTTGCCGTGTGGCATTGACGAGTTCTTTTTGAGTCTGCGTTACGTCTGCCTTTATGGCCTGAGGAGAGATAAGCTGATTTCCCAATCGTCTGAGCGTTGCACCGGCATCTCTGTCTAAACTTTCCAAATCAGCCAGTTCTTCTGCAACACCTAGATCCTCTAAGACGTTGTCTTGGCGCGAGCGGGCAGCTGCAGTATCACGCGAAATTTCCACCTCACTGGCGGCGAGGTCACGGATTTGCTCTGCCAAAGCCACGTTACGCTGGGCAAAACTTGTTAAAACTGGATGTTGATCCGCATATAATTCAGCTTGAGACCGAATAGTGCTCTGTAATTGGAGGGCTTCATTAAGGCGCCTCTGACCTGTTTTATCTTGTAAGGCACGGACCTCGGCTCCGAGTTTACGGGATCTCAAATCTGCCAAAGTCTGACGCGCCGTAATAATTTCCACGCGACGCGGCAAACCTGTGATCTCTTGCTCTAAAGCAGAGATTTGTTGTCGCCTGTAATTACTGCGAACTGTAAGGTTTAAACGTCGAGCGGATCCAACAGCATCAATATCACCCTCTCCGATGTCTGTCAGCGCAGACGTAATACGACCAAGTTCTGCACGTGCGTCCGTTAATTCTTTTGGCGCCGTAATTTGCCGCGCTGAAAGCGCTTGTAAACTTGCTCTATAGCCTTCTGACTCTGCACGCAGAGCCCGTAATTCAGACTCTCGCCGAGTTAGCTCGCGCTCCAAAGCCAGCAGATCATCCTCCCGCATAGGCTCATCGCCCAAATCCATGGAGTCTTCCGGATCCATATCCAAAGCAATCTCAGCTTCAGCAATGTCCTCTCGAAGGGCCGCTAAAGTCGTAAGGGATGTGTCAAAATCGGACCTATATTGCGCTAATTGCTCTTTAGCTAAAACGGCATCTTGAAGCCTCTGCTCCGCGGCTTGGTATAATTCAACCGCGGTAGCAATTTGCTCTTCGGTGAGGGTCGAATCTTCTTTTGTATTTTCAATTCTGGTTTCGATAGAAGACGCCGTAACGGGCGGCGCTATTGGCGTTTCTTGAGCCATGGCAAATGTCGCCAAGGTCAGGGCCAGCAAGACAATTAAAGTAATTTTTGATATTATATGCATCAAAAGTGTCGGCCCTTTTTCCGATATTTCGGTTCAAACCCTTGATAAACAAAAGGCGAAATGGCGCAAGTTTAATAACATAACCCTTTTGTAAATGGCTTTACGGAATGCCTTTATTATCCTCTCATTCCGTAAAGCCTTATGATACATCACGCGCATTTTGCGTCGTTTGAAATAATCAAAAAAGAAAATTACGCTTAGAGAGGCAATAGCTTGATGTAAAATATATACGTCTTTGAGATTTAAGTGGTTCCCTTTAATTGCACTGTTCCCTAAACCGCGCTCATGGCTCCACCACTTTTAACACTTTCAAATATCGCCATGACATTTGGCAGCACGCCTCTGCTCGAAAGCGCAAACCTGATGATCTATCCCAGAGAGCGTCTTTGCTTGGTCGGGCGAAACGGTTCAGGCAAATCGACCTTGATGAAAATTGCGGCAGGTATTGTTGAACATGATACTGGTGACAGATTTGTTAAACCCGGTGTCAGTTGGCGCTACCTTCCGCAAGAACCTGATTTATCAGCGTTCAAAACATCCCGCGACTATATAGCAGACGGATTAGTGGGCGCGGATGACGGCGGACGCATCCCCTATCTGCTGGATGCGCTTGGTTTGACAGGCGAGGAAGATCCAAGCGTGATGAGTGGCGGTGAAATGCGTCGCGCAGCCCTTGCCCGAACGCTCGCGCCTAATCCTGATATTTTAATGCTGGATGAGCCGACAAACCATCTGGATCTGCCCGCCATTGAATGGCTCGAAGAGGAATTAAGTAAAAGCCAAAGCGCTATCATACTTATCTCACATGACCGACGCTTTCTTGAGAGCTTATCGAGGAAAACAGTCTGGATGGATCGCGGTGAAACACGAGATATGGATAAGGGTTTCGGTGAGTTTGAAGATTGGCGCGATGAGTTTTTGGAGCAAGAAGAGCTTGAGCGCCATAAAATGGAGCGCAAAGTCCACCGAGAACAGCATTGGGTCGTTCACGGCGTTTCCGGTCGTCGCAAACGCAATGTCCGCCGCTTGAAAGAATTGGGCGACTTAAGACAGACCATTAAAAACCAACGCCAAGTCATCGGCAACGCACAAATCACTGTGACAGAAGCCAATACCTCCTCGAAACAAATCGTAAAACTCACAGATGTTTCGCAAAGTTTTGGCGACCGACCCATCGTCAAAGGCCTGTCCTTACAGATTAACCGCGGGGAAAGATTAGGACTTATCGGGCCAAACGGCGCGGGTAAAACAACGCTCTTGAAGATCATTATGGGAGAGTTGAGCCCGGATGAAGGCAAGGTTGAATTAGGCTTGAACCTTGAACCCCTCATCATTGATCAAAAGCGTGAGAGCCTGAACCCCGAATGGACACTCAAAGACGCGCTGACGGACGGTGCGAATGATACAGTCATGGTCGGCGGCAACTCCGTTCACGTTATGCGCTATATGAAAGACTTTTTGTTTTTACCCGAACAAGCTCGTACACCTCTACATGCGCTCTCAGGCGGGGAACGCGGTCGTTTACAACTCGCGCGAGGCCTTCGCTTACCAAGTAATTTTCTGGTGCTTGATGAGCCGACAAATGATTTGGATTTGGAAACATTAGACCTCTTACAGGAAATGGTCGCCAATTATAACGGCACCGTCATTATCGTCAGCCATGACAGAGATTTCTTAGACCGCACCGTTACGCGCACTCTGGCTTATGAAGGCCCCGGTCAATGGCAGATTTATGCAGGCGGATATTCCGACATGATTGCCCAAAGAGGTGTCGGCGTAGAATCCCGAAAAACGAAGAAAGAAGCGGCTAAATCATCAAGCGAGACTGAAGTCCAAAAACCTAAACCCTCGGCTAAGTTATCCTACAAACATAAATTCCGCCTCGAAAAACTACCGGAAGAAATGTCGATTTTAGAAAAGACGATTGCCTCACTTGAAGTACAAATGGCTGACCCAGACCTTTATACCAAAGACCCGAATGCCTTTTCAAAAATCAGTGAAGATTTACAAAAGACGCAATCAAAATTAGCGAGTGCTGAAGAAGAATGGCTGGAACTTGAAATGCTCCGCGAAGACGCCGAGGGCTAATTATTCAACTAAAATAGCGCCGTCTTCTGCACGTGGTAGAAGCGGCGGTAATCCGGCAGCTTGGTGGTCAACTTTAACTTGGACGCGGGAGCCTTCTTCGCCCTCGAAGATAAGGGAATGGGCTATAAAACTCGTTGC
>CAYGTR010000030.1:30247-39263 GCA_964352855.1 uncultured Algimonas sp.
TCAATGGCATTATCTAAATCTTCAGCGAGCGCCAATACGCATATGACATTCTCTTCCGAGCGCATCGCCGCACTTTTTGCACCTATTTTTACACCCTCCAGACCGAGAGCTTCAGAGACAGAGAAAGGCACTAAACCATTCGCAGTCATTTCCACCAAGTCACCCGTGGCACTTGCTGTTGCCGTCACATTCGCACGACCGGAGTAATTCTGCCTGAAATGTAACAGAGCGATTTTTTCTTTTTGCGGTAATGTCACTTTATTATTCGTGGCAGCGGCCAGAACAGCATTATCGAGCGCATTTTTGACTGAGCTATATTCACTCTGGGCGCTAGAGAAGTCCATCGCTGCGCTGACTCCCATGATGATCGGCAGCGCCAAAACAGCGGTCATAATCGCGTAATGTCCGCTTTCATTCTTTCGATAGTCTTTGATCTGTTTATTCAGTAACATGATGCAATACCCACAATTGAATATCGTTTGTATTACTAAATGATGTAATTTATCTTGCTGAACAGCGTTAATATACAGCTAAGATTATCGAGTGGCTGTGACCTTAATATCCAAATCAACGGCCTTGCTGACCCATTCATCGGTATGCCACGGGTCTTCACCAATATTCCACATTGTCCGGTCGAGTGTAACTTGTGACGTCATGATAGCTTTCTCGGAAATCACGAGATTGAAGGGTAACTCAAAATCTTTGGAAATGCCTTTCAGCGTCAACGAACCTTTTGCAAGATACACATCCTCACCGGTCTGAGTAATATCCGAGCTTTCAAAAACAGCCTCAGGGAATGCCTTGGTGGAGAACCAGACTTTATCGGGCAAGGTCGAATTCCGATCACGACTCCCCGCCTCTATTTGGTTAAGCGGAATCGTTATTTCCACCACTGAAGATTTTAAATCATCGGGATCAAAATTGATGTCGGCTTCAAATACGGGAAACTCACCCGTAAAAGGCTTTCCTTCTTGTTTGGCCGTAAATTTCAGATGACTTTCTTCCTGAACCACGGTCCATTTCATATTCGCTTCAGCCGCTACTGACTGATCTTGGGCAGACGCAGAATTCAATTCTGCGGCTTGTCCACATGCTATGAGAGCGAAAACAGCAAGAGAAGTCGATAAAATTTTCAAACCGGACATGTTACGCCTTTAAATATCTGTTCTGTCTCTATACGACAAAACTTTGTAATTGGACGAAAGGTAAGACATGACAACGATAAACGCCAATGACTTTATCGTCACAGATAACAATGTCATCCTGGCAAACCTACCGACTCGTATTAATATTTTTGATACTAAAGAAGCCTCCAAAGATCATATAAAAGATAACGCAAAGGCCATTTCTGATCTTTCGCACAAGCTTTATGGTGAAGCCAAGCGCTCTGTTTTGGTTGTACTGCAAGGTATGGACACATCCGGTAAAGACGGTACGACCAAAGCCCTGTTTCACCGCACAGCGCCTTTAAATGTCAATGTTGCAGCCTTCAAAGCCCCGAGCAAAACTGAACTCGCCCATGATTACCTTTGGCGTGTCCACTCTCAATGCCCAAAAGACGGTCAGATCACAGTTTTCAATCGCAGCCATTACGAAGACGTTTTAGTGGTAAAAGTCAGAGAGTTCGCGGCCGCCGTAGATATTGAAAAGCGTTATGCCCAGATCAATGACTTTGAACGCCTCCTATCTGAAAACGGCACAACTATTTTAAAGTTCATGCTTCATATCAGTCCTGAAACGCAAAAAGAGCGTTTGGAAGACAGGTTGGTTAACCCAAATAAACGCTGGAAATTTAACCCCGGCGACCTAGATGATCGCGCCCTGTGGCCGAGCTTCATGAATGCTTATGAGACCATGCTGCAGCGCACATCAACGGAACACGCGCCTTGGTATGTTATACCCTCTGACAGCCGCAAAACGCGTGGCGCGATTATTGGGTCAATCCTTCGTAAAAAACTTGAGTCTATGAACCCTGAATACCCGGATCCCGGTTACCGACCCGGCGACTTTGACATCGTTTAATGTTGAGAGATGATAATGACTGAGCGTAAAGCGCATTTTGACAAATTGGAAGCCTTGGCAGCCAAAGCTCCGGCCATCGCTGATTTATTCAAAACAGAGCCTGATCGTATGGTTCGGTTTGTTATGCGTGAGGGGCCACTTCGGGCCGACTTTTCGAAGCAAGCGATCAGCGCCAATGCATTAGAGGCTTTACTGGATTTTGCTGCAAAATGTCATTTAGAAGAATGGCGCGCCAAACTCTTCTCCGGTGAAAGCGTCAACACATCCGAAGACCGTGCCGTGCTGCATATGGCCCTCCGCGGCGTTGGTGGCACAAAAGAAATACAAAAAGATGTCGTAGAGATGCGCCAAAAACTGGCTGACTTCGCAGATAAGATTCGCAGCGAGGGTAAGTTTAAAAATATCGTCCATATCGGGATTGGCGGCTCTGATCTTGGCCCGCGGCTTGTCGCTGACGCATTCGAAGCCTGCGCAGACCAAGCGCTGACCTTACGTTTTGCTGAAAATGTGGACGGAGCCTCTATTAATGATGCCGTAAAAGATCTGGACCCTGCAGAAACACTCATCATTATTGTCTCGAAAAGTTTCGGCACCCAAGAAACAAAGATGAACGGGGAGTCCGCGCGCGCATGGCTCACCGAAGGTCTCGGCGCAGTGTCGGGCGGCCACATGCTGGCCGTAACGGCGAACCGAACGGGCGCAATTGATTTCGGAATTAAGCCTGAAAACATCTTTGATTTTTGGGATTGGGTCGGGGGGCGTTATTCTGTTTGGAGCGCCGTAGGGCTCAGCTTACAAATCGCTTATGGCCCGGATGTCTTCTCTGAATTCTTGGACGGTGCAGCGGCAATGGATCGGCATTTTCGCGACCAGCCTTTGCAGGAAAATCTACCCGTCATGATGGCCTTAGTCGGGATTTGGAACCACAATGCGATAGGCTATTCAAGCCTCGCCGTTATCCCCTATGCCCGCCGCATTCGCAAGCTTGCTGCTTTTCTTCAGCAGTTGGAAATGGAAAGTAACGGCAAACGCATCACGCGAGACGGCGAAGAAGCGGGCCTCACATGCCCTATCATTTGGGGTGATGAAGGCACGAACGGCCAACATGCCTTTTTCCAATGGTTACACCAAGGAACACCCGGCGCACCTGTTGATTTTGTGGCTGTGTTGAAAGACCATGAAGACAGGCCTGAACATCATCAAGCTTTGCTCGCCAATTGTTTTGCACAATCCGAAGCGCTTATGCTTGGCAAATCTGAACATAGTGTTCGTGAGGAACTTGGAGAGCGCGATGATCTTGACACGCTTGCACCTCAAAAAGCATTTCCCGGCAACCGCCCCTCAACTACAATGACGCTTGATGAATTAAGCCCTTTCGCACTCGGCCATCTCATTGCACTCTATGAGCACAAAGTCTTCGTTCAAGGCATTATTTGGAACGTCAATAGTTTTGACCAATGGGGAGTAGAGCTCGGCAAAGTCCTCGCCACAACAATTTTGGATGAAATGAACAGCGGAGAGCTTGGCAATCATGACCCGAGTACGACTGCATTAATGGAGTTAGTCAAATGATACGTCCGCTTTTAATTCTTATGGCTTTGGTAGCCTTTTGTCTTTCAGCCTGCTCATCTGGCCCGGATAGACCCATAGTCATTATAGAAACGACGCAAGGGATGATTGAAATCGAAGTTTACACGGATACAGCACCCATCTCGGCGAATGACTTCTTAGTCTATGTCGATAATGGCTATTATGATGGTGAAGGCTTTTACCGCGTTGTGCGCGCCGATAACGATCCTCTCGAAATGGGCATGAGCCTAATCCAAGGTGGGCGACTAGACAGCGAACCTTTGACGGATCCCATCGCCCATGAGCTCACAACCGAGACAGGTCTTTCTAACACTCAAGGCGTGGTGTCGATAGCCAGATTAGAACCCGGAACGGGCAGCGCGGCCTATTTCTTTATCAATATTGGCGATAATAGCTTTCTGGATTACGGCGGGGAACGCAACCCCGATGGGCAGGGCTATGCGACCTTTGGCAAGGTCATACTCGGTCTAGATGTTGTACGTAATATCCAAGCGATGGAAGCCAAGGGTGAGTCCGGTGACAACGTTACAACAGGACAAATTTTAACAAACCCTGTCAAAATCATTCGTGCTTACCGTAAATAAGGGTTCACGGCGCGACTTCACCCCGCTAAAGCGCCCCTTCTAGCGAAGCGGAAATCACGAGTATGAGTAAAAAACAGAAAGTCTTTCGTCCCAAAGCCCGACTTCCGAGGGGGTTTGAGGACAAACCTGCCGAGCTTTTACGCGCGGAGCGTAAGCTCATCGACGCGGCGTTTTCAGTTTATGATATGAACGGTTTTGAACCTCTTCAAACACCTGCTTTCGAATTTGCAGATGCGCTTGGCAAGTTCCTTCCTGATGAAGACCGTCCAAATGTGGGTGTCTTCGCACTTCAAGACGATGACGAGCAGTGGCTCTCCCTCCGTTATGATCTCACGGCCCCCCTCGCCCGTTTTGTCGCCGAGAATTATGACACCCTTGCGAAACCTTATCGCCGTTATCAAGCAGGCAGTGTGTTCCGCAATGAGAAGCCCGGCCCGGGCCGTTTCCGTGAATTCGTACAATGCGACGCGGATTCTGTTGGGGCGGCAGGCCCCGCCGCCGATGCAGAAATGATCATGCTCGCGGCGGAAGTGATGCGCGCCGCAGGATTGAAAGACGGTCAATACGCCATTCGCGTGAATAATCGTAAGTTGCTGGATGGCATTCTGGAAAGCTCAGGCGTGCCTAATACAGATGCGGGCGGTATTCAACGCCTACAAGTCTTGCGTGCGATTGATAAGTTGGACCGCCTCGGTCAAGAGGGTGTCGAAGACCTCCTCGGTGCGGGCCGCGAAGATGAAAGCGGTGATTATACCGAAGGCGCTAAACTGAACGTCACAGGCATTAAAGCCGTTTTAGGTTTCACCATGGCCTCAGACGCAGATCGTGTAAAAACAATTACCTCCTTAGAAAACCTAGTCGGACAATCAACCCGCGGCCAAGAAGGTTGTGAGGAACTCGCCGCGATTGACAAAATTTTGACATCGACAGGATTCGGCCCTGACCGTGTCAGTTTTGATACCTCCATCGTGCGCGGCCTTGGGTATTACACAGGCCCTGTTTTTGAAGCTGAACTCCTCACGGATATTCGTGACCGCAAAGGCCGCCTCGTCCGTATCGGCTCAATTGGCGGCGGCGGTCGTTATGATGACCTCGTCTCGCGTTTCCGAGGTCAGCAAGTCCCAGCGACGGGCTTTAGCTTTGGCGTCTCGCGTTTTCTCTCCGCCCTAGAGCGCATGGACGCCCTAGAGCAATCCGTGAAACCGCCCGTGATCATTTGCGCTTTCGATAAAGCCTTAATGGGTGATTATTTCAAAATGGCCGCCGAGCTTCGGGCAGACGGCATTCGCGCCGAAGTCTTTGTCGGCTCAGGCAATGTCACGAAACAAATGAAATATGCTGACCGACGTAACGCCCAAATCGCTGTGTTGATGGGCGAGGACGAACTCGCCAAAGGCGAAGTCACACTCAAAGATCTGTATGAAGGCGCGAAAGCCGCCAAAGCCATCGAATCCAATGAAGAATGGAAATCCTCCCGCCCTGCACAAGAAACCGTCAGACGCGAAAACTTCGTCAGCGCGGTTAAAGCCATGTTGAGCTAACTCACCCAAACGCGTTTATCATTAGCAAGGAACGTATCAGGGGCAGTATGAAAAAAGGCGGTGCTGAATGCACCGCCAAGTTCAAGGGGAATGAATATCTTTTAACGCAGCTTCATTTGCGATTTTGTGACGTCGGAGTGAGAAAGGCGTCACAATCTAATACATTTACATATTGTAAGAAAAAACCCGCTCGGGAGGCCAAGCGGGTGAAGTTTAAGAGAGAGGGGATCAATGATCCTGAAATCTGTTTAGCGGACGCTTGCTGAATGACAGCTGAACTCCTCTGCCCCCTTGACGCTTACGCCAACCCTGTTCACATAGCGTTCATGGCCAGATTAGACCTCAAGCTCCTCCCCGTGACGCCTTTTGCGCAAAATTGTTCGCTTCTTTATGATGTGGACACAAAAGAAGGCGTCCTTGTTGATCCCGGCGGGGAGCCTGAACGGTTAAAATCCACATTGGATGAGCTTGGCATTACCCTGAAAGAAATATGGCTGACGCATGGGCATTTGGATCATGCAGGCGGTGCACATGACTTGCGTGATACGCTTGGAGTCAAAGTCATCGGCCCTCACAAGGATGATCAATTCTGGATGGACGGCATTGAAGACCAGTGGGCACAATATGGACACGCGGGCATGGGCAAAAACATTGTGCCGGATCGTTATCTCGAAGACGGAGACGTTTTAGAACTTAGTGATGTCAAATTTCATATCGCCCATACGCCCGGACATACACCAGGACATGTCGTAATTTATAACCAAGACATGCAGATTGCCTTTGTCGGAGACGTTCTTTTTCGCGGCTCTATAGGGCGAACAGACTTTCCCAAAGGTAATCACCAGCAACTCTTGGACAGTATCGTGACAAAGCTTTGGCCGCTCGGCAATGAAATGCGTTTTGTCCCCGGTCACGGCCCTATGGGGACCTTTGGCGGAGAAAGAGCCGATAATCCCTATGTTGGCGACCGCGTTATCGCGAATTCCAAGGCCAATGTGTCAGGCCCGGGTTAGCAAGCTAAGGCTCACTTCCCTGTCCCGCCTGTTGGCGTAATAGTTCTGATTTTATTTGAGTATTTGAGTTGAAACTGCGCAAAATATTAAACAGCTCCCCTTGGACATCAATATCAAACTCAAAAGGTTGACCGTTCAAGACTTTTTTATTGGTACCATCGAAAATTACGCCCAGTTGAACATCTCCGTCCAGAGGGCCGTCGATAGACGCCGTTAATTGCCGATAGGTAAATTCTCTCAATGCGTCTCGCGCCAAACTCCGATATTGCGGGGAATCCTGACGACGGATAATATTCAGTGCCTCTTCTTGAGAATAGGTAACAGCCTCACCTTCATCGGCGGCGTAGCGAATAATACCGCCATCTTTTGCCTCTAAAAAACCTTTGTCAACCAACACATTAATACCGCGCACGATGATCGGAAATTCGCCGCGAACCGTCCCAGTGGCTTGTAATTTGCCATTACCGACACTGTTCAAAAATTCTTCGATTGGGATCTCGTTTAAGCGCATCACGACTCGGTTTTCGGGGGCACCATATTTCCAAGTGAAGGGGTCAAGAACAAATGAACCGACGCCCATCGGCCAAGTGGCACTGTAAATTTTTACCCCCTCAGGCACCAATTCATATTCAACAGCGCCGTTGACAAGAGGGAAACCGGGGTCAAAATTTTCGACTGTCAGAGTCTGACGCCCCGCCGTTTGCAATGGGAGTAAGGATGTGAGTTTAATTTCAGTATTGAGCCCCGTGACAGGGCCGGGGGCCGTACCGAAATTCATGTTTTTTATGTTTAAAACGCCGTCTGACTCAAGCGGCTGACCTGTTTTAAATTGTAAGTTTAAATCCGCAGAAACTTCGCCTTCGACTGCCGCAATTTTACCGGACAATGCAGGCACTAGGGTCTGCGGCTGTAGCCCGCGCGGTTGAAACATGAGGCTTTCCAAAACGATGTTGGCGGCGCCCTCACCCTCTGCATAAGTATAAGTTACACCCACAGGCGTGTTATTGGCTTGAGGGATCAAAGCCGTGGCTGCGCCTGTAAACATACCCTCCTCAAATGAGACTTGTCCTTCAACCGGCCATTGCGGAATATCGGCGAGCGTAGATTGAAATCGCCCTCCGGAATGTGTGACGTTATAAGCCTCAACTGTGCCGGACGCCGAAACTGTGACGCCCTTTGTCGTCCCTTGGGGCACGCGCATATCCAATGAAGGCGTCTTGAAATCGAACATCAACATGTCAGCCATGCTCACCGTCAATTGACCCTTAGGAATGTCAACCACCGTATTTTCTACCGGAACGGTGTCAGAAGTCATTTTGACTGTTTCAAAATCAAAATCCCAAGACTGGGTATCTTTGACTGTGTTTAATTCGCCTGCCGCGTCAAGCTTCGCAAGATTTAAGGCAAGGCTCCTGTTATCAAGAATGTTGGTAGCCGTAAGTTCCACATCATGAGTCTGCGCCTGCACACGACCCTTATTTCCCGTTAGGGAGAAAATATCGGTGCCGCTAGTTAAATCAAGAGACACATCATCAAGGCGCCAATCTGTATCTGTGGATACAGAAGCAATTGTAATGTTCGGATTGTTCGGACGATAGGATAGAGACAGACCTGATTGTCCGTCAGGTGCCAAACGCAAATCCACCTTCCCGCCGGTTCTGAGCCCTGTCACATAGCCACCCGGCACACGCCCGTCGAAGTCCACATCACCGGTAACCTGTAATTTGCTATAAGCCTGTGTTGCGTCATAGTTGAGCGAAGCATTAAAAGGCGAAAGTCGCGCGGGCTCACCACCTGATGTGACGCGCCATGCTTGTGCCGTTGCAACGCGGCCTGTAAACGCTTTCACGCCTTGCAACCTCCAACCATTATTCGAAGCCGTCTGCATGTAGGTCTCATTTAACGTCATAGGCACAGGCAGGTTCAGCTTGGCATTAAAGCTTAAGTTCAAAATCTCTGCATCGCGGTCCCAATTGTAAATAGATTGAGAGGCAACGGGGTCGACTTGGAGAACTTTCTTGTCTGACTTTACAATCAAGGGACGGGTTAATTTAACATCCGCCCCTTTCGTATCAAAACGAAGAGCCGCAGAGGTTTCAACAGAGGATTGATGCAGCATGTTTTCAATGGCTTTGGTCACTGACGGAGAAAAATGTTGTGCGATGGGAGTTTTCGTTAATGCGTCATACAAGGTCAGCGTTTCCGCAAGACCGCGGGCGCGAGCCTTATCAATGATTGAAAATTGGCGTGTTGATAAGGACAGGTC
>CAYGTR010000031.1:0-13885 GCA_964352855.1 uncultured Algimonas sp.
TCAACAATGATAGAGCGGTCATATCCTATCATGGAATTATCGGTGGCACTGGCCCCGCTCTTGAAAATCGGCACGCGGCAGATTTGACGTGTCTGATTTTCAGGGACATCGCCAGCATGGGCCACAATGACAGCGATCTTATCATCTGCATTATCTGTCCAAGTGACATATTTCCCGTCGCCGAGAATGGTCGGAGATGTGCCGCTTCCCTGATTTATCGAACCGATTTTGCGGCCTGTGCCGCGATCATAGGCGAGACGCCAACGCTGCGTCGGCAAACCATTGACCAATTCCATCCGGTACATCGCATGGTCCGTGACAACGTAAGCGCCTGTTTGCGCAATCGCGAAAGAGTTTTGGATTTCCTCACCTGCAAAACCTGTTGCCAAAACTTTACCCGTTTCAGGATCTAAGGAGCCGATACGGCCATTGCGCGTGACCCACCATATTGGGCCAGAATAATCTGGCATCACTGTTGTGATGGCGTCGCATTCCCCCGTGGGTTTTAAGTTATTATAGTGAAAACAATCATTCGGCACATGGGCATTCATATCCCATCTATCAAACTCTTTGAAAGCCCATTTGCCGTTTGTTTCAACGGGTCCAATGCGGCGAATGCGCTGCTGACTATCGGCCAGCACGGCGCGGTCTTGATCATCAAGATAAAAATAAGCTCCGCCAGATGTATCTGAAAAGATAATTCCCATATCGCGTTTTACGGCCGCCTCAAATGTCGACGGACGCATCGGAAGATCATAAAACGCTAAGAGCTCAAGACTGTCTTTGTCTAATAACTGCAAGCGAAAACTCGTTAAGCCCCCACAAAGTATGAGCGGATGCCCCGCCTTGATAAATGTGAAAGTGGCGCATTGGCGGGCCGCCGCCCCACCTGCGCGCCGCGAGATTATTTCCACGTTTTCTGAAAAGGTCGCGGCGGCAGGGTGAGTATCAGATTCCCACCCTCCCGCGTGCATAACACTTGTATCTGTCTGCGCCATATACGGGTGCTGCGGCTCTCCAGTTGGCGGCAATACGCGCGGTATAAAGCCAGGGTTCAAGGTAACGGAGAGATCAACACCTTCTGTACTCATGGGCAGAGGCGTAACTTCCGCGACTTCGTGATTGATCCGCCATTTCAAGAAAAAGTACGCAACGACCAGAAACACCGCGACTATAAGGAAAGCCTTTAAGCAGAATTTCAAAAGTTTTTTCACTTATCCGCCTTAGGTTATGGGGGCAAACCTTCTGGTGCGCCGGGCAGCACAGGTTGATAATATCCCGCGCCCCAACCTCCGTCGACGGCAAGTTCTGCCCCTGTTATATAACTCGCCTCATCACTCGCCAAAAACAGAGACGCATAGGCGATTTCGCTCGGCTGGCCAATGCGTTGCAACGGCACGCGGCGGAATGCCATGTTTAATTGATCTGGTTCTAAATTCCGAGAATTCCCCATAGGCGTATCAACACCCCCCGGATGAACCGAGTTCACGCGAATCCCCGATGTTCCCAACTCATATGCCAAAGATTTTGTGAGTCCTCGCAGCGCCCATTTCGACGCTGTATAAAGAGTCAAACCGTTACAACCGCGAAGACCATCCACCGAACTAATATTTACGATAGACCCACCGCCCGTTTCTTTCATTATGGGCGCGACGTGTTTTGCGCCCAACATCGGCCCCACTGTATTCACACCCAATATTCTGTCGGCATCAGCGGGGTTGAAATGTTCAATCGGGGTAAAATGAACGAGGCCGGCATTATTTACGAGCGCGTCGATTTTACCAAACTTCTCTTTGACGGCCGCCACAAATTCCGCCCAATTTGTATCATTTGAGACATCCAACTTTTGAAAAAAGGCATTGGCCCCAATATCCTTGGCAACCGCTTCTCCCTCTGAAACCATCACATCACCCAAAGCAACCTTTGCGCCCTCGGAGGCAAAGAGGCGCGCTGTCGCCTCTCCCATGCCGCGCGCCGCGCCTGTGATAATGGCAACTTTACCTGTAAGGCGGCCCATTACATGGCCACCGCAGGATCATTCTCATCTAGATCAACATAGAACTGACGGAAATATTTACGCCACGCCAAAATTGGCCCGTCTCCATCACAAAGCAAAGGTTTCGGACGATATTTTTTATTATCCCAAACGATCAAATCGACGCTTTCAAACCCAGCTGACTCTTCGCCTTCGGCCTCACCAATCGAATGTTCATAAAGATGTTGGCCAATGGCTTCTTCTTTTGATCCTTTTGGATATTTCTTCCACTTAAACATCATGCGGACACGCGACATTTCGGCATCAACAGGTGCAGGCATCGCATACATTAACATGGAAACGCCGTCTTTGGTATGGTGGTTGGGCGCGAGGCCCGGGCCATGGCTTTCACCAACAATATAGCCGTCCATAATATCATAATGCCAAATATGACGGTCCGCACGTGCTTCAACCGATGGAATAATAGGCGCACCGTGCAAGAATTTAAGATGCGGCGTGTCCACTGAGTTTTCACCCATTTCCTGAATACAGGTCCCAATATCCCAAGAGTGAAAACGTGTTTCGACATGCTCATCGGGGTTTTCGAATTCTTCGTGAACAGGCAGTTCCCATTTCGGATCTTCGCCTTTTGGATGATACCACACCCAAATCGCACCATATTTTTCAACAACGGGAAGCGCTTTCAAAATGGCTTTCTTCCGAGCAATGCCCGGCATGACTTTGCCATATGGGATTTTCTTACACCAACCCTCAGAATCAAATTCCCAATTATGGAACGGACATTGAATATTATTACCGACAACTTTGCCGCCATGTCCTAAATGCGCGCCTAAATGCGGGCAGAAGGGGTCGGTCATACCAACCGCGCCGTCTTCGCCGCGGAAAAGAACCCATTCTTTCCCGAACATTTTTTCGGTTTTAATATCGCCGACATTTAGCTCATGCGAGAAATGCACGCAGAACCAACCATAAGGAATTGGAAAAGGGCAACGTTCAAGTTCTTCACCTGTTTGAATGTGCTCAGGGTTAAAGGGGGCGTTCATAAGACTCTCCTAATCTTCTAATATTTCTGGAATTAATTTTTTCGCAGGATGGCGTTCACCGCGAACTTTCACGGCGAAACTCATGGCAGGCCCGGGCGTGGGTGCTGTTTTCGTTTTCAAGACATAATTTGGTGGGTCGAGCGACAAATCAAGACGATGAAATAATCGCGCCATAATGACGCCCATCAAAACTTCAGCGAGGTTTTGACCAAGGCAACTATGCGGCCCTCGGCCAAAGGGCGCGTATACGCCAGGTTTCATATGTTCGCGGCGCTCGTCGTTAAATCGCTCCGGGTCAAATTTGAACGGGTCAGGAAAATACTCTTCCATAAAATGCGGGACCGATGTGCCAATAAAAATAAGCTCGTCTTTGGGAATCACATAGCCCTCAAACTCAAGGTCGTGGTTCGTCGTCCGCATTTGCGCCACAGCAATCGGCCAAATTCGCATCGCTTCCTTGAGGCAACCCTGGATGTAATCTAATCCGCGAATATCTTCCTCGGTCACAGTGTCTTTTTGATAAAGCGCATCGGCTTCAGCTTGAACTTTTTCCAAAACACCCGGCGTTTTCAAAATGCCATAAGTCGCTGCAGCCACCGTATTCGCAACCGTATCCAGACCTGCCACATAAGGCCCTGTTAAAAGAACACTTAAATCGCGTGCCTGAACAAATTCAGGGTCATCAATATGCGCCTGATAGACATCACCTAAGAGGTTATCTGGCAAGTCTCCAGACTCGGCATAAGCCTTGAATTGCTCAACCATTCTTTGGCCAAGCTCATCCACACGTTTGCTAGCTTTCTTAAATTTTGGAGACTTCAAATAGATCTTCGGTCTGACACGCGCGACAAGCACATTAAGCAGGAAGAGGATATTTGTGCGAATGTCTTTGACGTAATCAAGCGGGGCCTCGCCGCTCATCATCTCGCCGATCATTTGCACGATCATATATTGGAAACCCTCAACGACGGGGACATTTTCGCCAGTTTTCCAATCTCGAACGATAGACTTATCAACGATATCCGTCAGTTGGTGATACCGCCCCGCCGCCGCTTCACGAGAGAACCCCTTGCGCATTATACCTCGCATTTTGCGGTGTTCTTCACCATCAATTTGCGTCAAGGTTTTCGAGGCACCGTAATGGTCAACAAAATCCTGCCAAAACTCTTTCGAACGTAGCCCTTCGCGGCCTGCCTTGGTTGACATAAGCTTGGCGGCTTCTGTCCCTGCAATTACATATTGTTTTCGTCCAAAAACATTAACTTGATAGACAGGCCCGTAGTCACGGTAGGCCCGAACAAAAAAGGCCGCCGGATCTTTGGCCATTTCCATTGTATTTCCCACAAAAGGAATGCCTTTTACTGACGGAATTTTAGCCAACTTTGTATCCGTATTTAATTGCGCAACCATTAAACAACCTCACTTTCATCTTCCTGCCTTTCACGCGCAATCGTCCGAAAGACGCCGCCCAACAAAGTGTCAATTTTTTGTTCGGGGGTTTGCGTAAAAGTTGGTAGGGCCTCTGCCATCATTGGGAATTGGTTTGTGTCAAGACGTTCAAATTGCCGTTTCGCCACAACCGACATTGTCTCATCCTGAAATTCAAACTCTCGCTGCCGCTGGATTTCAATCGCCCCCGCAAAAGCCGCCATGCCGACCACATTGAAAAGCTCCATGCCCTTTTCGGGCGTAAACCCTCTCTTTGACATCGACTGCAAAAATTGTTCGATCAGTTTAAACCTCACTTCAAATCCGTAATCAGTGTTTTGATAGCTGTTTAAAAAAGTTGGGTTTTCCGCGAGGAGGGTTTTCATGCTATTCACATAACCTCTTGCAAGTTCGGACCAATGTTGCCCGACATCCTCTGGCCAAGGTACATCAGACAGCGAATGCACCGCCGCGGCACGCATAAGCGTTTTACGACTGTCGAAATATTGGTAAAGTGTTGCCGTACCGACATTTAAATGTGTCGCGAGCCGTTTCATTGTCAAACCTTCGAGGCCTAATTCCACGGCGGCCTCAAGTATTTCATCATGCGCCAAGAGGCGCGGACGACCATAAGTCGTCTGTTTTACCTCTAAATTTGCAACATTTTTTTTCATCATTTGACATTTCCGAACGTTGTTCGGATACTCATATATGTTAGGGAATGAGTCAATGAAAAAGCCGCAAAACCCCCTGTTCTCCGCTAAAGATATTGCAGCCCTTGCTGCAAGTCAGGCTCCCTTAGAAAACTTTGGCCCGCAATCGGACAATCCCTCTCTTGTTTTTGACCTTTCGGGGTCAGACCCCGCGCTTTTGCCTTGGCTGAAAGAGCTACCCTGCCCCATTATCGGGATTGGGAAAGGTGCATTAAGCGAGGGTTGTGATGTTGTGTTGGACACACCTCAAAAACTCTCAAAGCTCACCCGCAATATAGAACAAGCCCCCTTAGCCGCCATGATTTTAGTGCAACATTTGCGGGCCAGTGAGCAGCTCTCGCACGAAGACGCCCTCGCCGCAGAAAGCTTCGCTTACGCAACTATACAAAATGGGCCTGAATTTCAAAGCTGGCGATTAGGTTTTAATGGAAAACCCCTTCCAAAATCCCCGTCCCCTCACATGATAATTGAGAGAGACAATAGCGCTCTTGCCCTCATGTTTAATCGTCCCGACACGCGTAATGTGATCGGCATAGAGATGCGAGATACGCTTTGTGAAGCGCTTGATTTGGCCATCATGGACGATGAAATTACTAATGTTACGCTGACAGGAAACGGGGCCACATTTTCAACGGGCGGCGCTATCGAAGAATTTGGCGAAGTCTCTGACCCTGCGACTGCCCATTGGATACGCAGCCTACGCTTACCCGCACGGCGATTAGCGAAACTACGCCATAAACTGCATATACATGTCAACGGAGCAGCTATTGGCGCGGGCGCAGAGATAGCGGCTTTCGGAAAACAAGTGACAGCCTCCCCCAAAGCTTGGTTTCAACTGCCCGAATTAAAATATGGGCTCATCCCCGGTGCAGGCGGAACGGCTAGTATAACAAGACGAATAGGGCGGCAAAAAACGGCTTACATGGCGCTATCAATGGATAAAATAAATACGCAGACCGCGCTTGAATGGGGTTTAATTGACGCGATTATAGACTAATGCGCCGCCTATCCATGTGGACATCACAATAACATCTAAGAGGCTATGCTTTGCCTCAGACCACGTCCGATCTAGCACGCAAAAATCCGCAATGCTGCCGACATCAATCTTTCGTGGTTTAGCCCCTGCGTCATTTGCGGGTTTAGTATAAAGCGCTAACGCCATTTCTGGCGAAATAGATTCGGCCTCAAACCCAACAGGCCGCCTTACCGCCGCCGCCATCGCCGCCCAAGGGTTTGGGTCTCCAAACGGCGCATCACTTCCCGCCGCAAGTTTCAATCCTGCGTCGCTAAGCGCTGCTAATCGCCAAAGGTTTTTATGATCATCTTGTGGGACGTCTTTCACGTAAGCCGCTTGTCTTTCAGCAATAAAGTTAGGTTGGGTCACGACGATAACGCCAAGTTTTTTCATCCACTCAATCGCCGCGTCATCTGCAATCGCCGCATGCTCTATACGATCCCCGTAAATTGGCCCTGCCATCTCTATCGCGGCTAAGGTCAGCATGAGTTCAGCGCGCGTGACGCAATGGGCCGCGACGTTACGGCCCGCATCATGCGCCTGTCTTACTTCCTCCGCGAGGGCATCCAGCGCAGGTAAATTATGATCATGGTAATGGAGTTTCAAATGTTGGGAGTGTTCGGACGACAACACGGCGCGTCCCATCATCGCAAAGCGAAGAGGTGTGACGGCGTGGGTATAATTTTCATATTCCGCTAAGCCATTGCTCGGCGTAACTTCGGTCACACCGGTTATGCCGCAGGACAAAAGCCTCTTTATCAAGGGCTTTAAATCGGGAAAGTCTGACATCGCCCTTATTTTTAAATCGCTATCCAAGAGGCGTCCATTTACGGGATCTGACACATTAAGTTCAGCCATGGCCAAACTATTTAATATCCAGAGACGGCCACTACGATGTTGAATACGAAGGGGTTTATCTGGGCCGTACCTATCTAGCCACTGTCGATCTATCTCCCCCGCCACGCTCTGATAATACCCCACACCCCGAAGCCAGCCTTGGCCGCTTGCGTTGTTAAGAGCTTTAATTAAACCCTCTTGCGTTTCTACTTCCGGAGGGCCGCAACGCACTGAATTCATGGCTGCCGCAGTTGCATTCAAATGAATGTGGTGGTCGTGAAGACCGGGGATTAAAGCCCCGCCTTTGCCGTCAAACACAGCGCCCGAATGAGAGAGATTTTTCCCAATACGATGGATCAGTCCCTTATCTATCTGGACGTCAACGCATTGGCCCTCGATGTCAACATTTTGAATTAACATAGCCATGTCGTACTATCCGCACATAAGTCTTTCGAAACGCCAAAGGGTTCGCGCATGTCATGAAGCGGAGCGTTATCTTGCTCGGCTAAATACTGCCAGTCTTCTGCGGTTTGCTTATAATTCAGGGGAATGTCTCCCATAGCATAACGCAAAACATCACACATCGCTAAATCAATAACCTGCCCGCCGCCTTTACTCAGACTCGCTTTAATGACCAACGCAAGATGCAGCCCGCTGATAGGGTCCGCGATGGCATCCCCCACGAAGCAAGGCTCATGATGTGCCTTTTCCATTACTGTGGCCAACCCCGCGGAGATACCAATGTCATCGCCAAAACCTATACGATTATTGGCGCGTCCATAAGCGGTTAGTCTGGCCCAAACTTTCCCAGGTTTCCGCGCAACGTAATCTTCGGCGATAATTCCAAGTTGTTCGAAGGCGCGGGGCCGCGACCCTTCAATCACGACGTCGGCTTTCGCTAACAACGCCTTTAGCTGAATTAAATTATTAGAGTTTTGAAAATCCAAACCGACGCAGTCTTTGCCCCCATTTATGACATCGTAAAATCCTTTATGGCCAAACCGCATCCCATCGGGGCGCATCGGGCTTTCAATTTTTATAACTTTCGCGCCCGTCATTCCCAAAAGGCTCGAGGCTAATGGCCCTGCCCAAAGACCTGACAGGTCGACAATTAAAGGCGCATCGCACGAAGTTTTTTCGAAAGACTGACTTGAAAACCACGTTTTAGGGCGCGACGGTAATGTATCCTCTGATACAGCTAGACCTATGTCGACGGCACGCTCTAATAAGTTAGCTGTTTTTCTCTGGCGAATAATTCTCTCTATCCCGTCCCAATCATCCGCATAATTTTCAAGCCAAGCGGGTATAAGATCCCAATCATCTTCGCGCACAATATTGACAGCAACCCGACCATCGGCTGTGTCTAAAAGTTTCCCGAACCCATTCGCCGTGAACCGCCCTGCTCTCTTGATATTTAAAAGCCTTGCGCGCTCCCCCATAAGGGCACTTCCGCGGGACGGTAGGTTTTCGGAGTTGGAAGACAGCGCCTTTAAAGCCAATAAGGCCCCATCTGCATGGCTCGCAAGCGGCAGAGGCAACATTAAACCTGTTGTCTGTAATAGCCCCGCGCGTTTCCAAGCTATGGCAGGATGATCACATCCTATATCAACACACATTCCAAAGCCGAGATCACTTAGGAGTCTATTCGCGTATTCTGCCGCGTGATTAGTCTGCAAAACTATCTCTTATGACGCGGCGCAGGAGCTTGCCTGTCTCGTTATACGGCAAGGCATCCACGCGTTTTATCTTTGACGGCACGCGTGAGGATCGTAAATTTAAACGTACAAGCTCACACAGCTCTGCGTCGTCAACCTCATAATGACACACAATCGCAAGACCAACAGCTTCGCCCCATTCCGTATCGGAAATGGCAATGGCTGCCACATCTTTCACGGCGGCATGTTTAATTAAAATATCTTCGATCTCGCCCGGTGAAATGTTCTCTCCGCCGCGTACAATCACATCATCCGCGCGTCCGTCGATGAAAAGATAGCCGTCACTATCAACAAAGCCTCGGTCTTTTGTGGGGAACCATCCGTCCGCATCGAGTTGTGATCCAAGCCCCTTATATTCCCCACTCACTTGATCACCCCTGACCCAGACAAGACCTGTTTCTTCTGGGCTGCACATCACACCTTCTTCAGACCGAATTTGCAATTCAATGGAGGGAATGGGTTTTCCCGCTGATCCCAATCGCCGCCTTATGGTGGGATCATCACTGCCAAACGCGGCGCGATGATCCTCTGGCCCGAGCATACAAATCGTCGCGCTGGTTTCTGTCAGTCCATAAGCATTTGTGAAATTCACATGCGGCAATAATTGCATCGCGGCTTCAATCGTTGAGCGCGACATTTTCCCGCCGCCATAGGCGACATTGCGCAGAGAGGGTAAATCGAGGCTATCCCCAGCATGCTCAACAATTCGCTGCAACATGGTCGGCACTAAAAACGCATTGGTTACACCCTCTCGCCGCGCTAGGTCTATCCAAGCTTCAGGGGTAAAATTCGGGAGCTGCACCATCCGCCGCCCCGCATAAGTCGAGCTTAAAACGGCAGCTATGCCTGCGATATGATAGGGCGGGACCGTTAAAAGTGCGGCCTCATCTTCTTCCGCACTCATAAATTCGACGGTTCCAAAAATATAAGCCATTAAATTTGCGTGCCGCAAAATAGCTGACTTGGGCTCACCCGTTGTTCCGCTGGTGAAAAGTTCAACCGCAACAGCTCCGTCATCGTCCAATGCTTCACCTTCAAAGATGTCGCCACTAATGACGTTCTCTGGTGAAATACACTGAATATCATCAATAGAGATTGTCTCGGTCGTAATCAATTTAGCGGGCGTTATGCGTTTCATCTGTGCCGTTAATTGCTCTTCCGACAGACGGTAATTCAAAGGGACAAATTCCGTTCCTGCCAAAGCCGCGCCAAATAAAGCCGCTGGAAAAGCTGGGTGTGCCTCGGCTAAATAAGCCAGTTTTTCGCCCTCTTTCACCTTTGCTGCTATCACGCGCGCCATCTGTCCAAGCTCTTCAAATGTCAGGCGCGTATCACCGCACACGACTGCCTCGCGATAGCCCATCGCCTCGCTCGCCATTTGAAGGATTAGGTGAATATTCATTTGACGCGGATACTTTTAATCAGAACTTGGGAGCTGTTTGGCTTGTTTAACCCCGAGCGCCACGCCGTTCACAGACACGCTTCCGTCCCCGCCGCGCGTGCAAAGAAATTCCATCGTCTCGCCTTCATCAACATAACGCTTGCCAACGAGCGTACCGCTATTCTCGCCGGACATCGCTCCAAGTTCCGCCGGATCACCGACCTGCATTGGCGCGCCGCCGCAAGTTATGTCCAATTCAAAAGCAGGTACACGCAGCGCCATGATTTGCGTTTTACAAACGGCACTGGAGAGTTTCGTGCCGGGTTTATAAACTTGTCCCATTTTATCGTCCTATAATTGCACCCGCCACGCCCGAAGCGAGGAAGGCTGTTTGTGCATTTTTAATTTGATTGGCGGCTGTCCCGCGCACTTGGCGAACACCCTCGGTAATATTATTCATCCCATGAATATAGCCTTCGCCCATGAGGCCGCCATTTGGAGAGAGCGGCGTTTTCCCGTCTAACTCTAAATGCCCATCTTTGACATAGTCTTTGGCTTCGCCAATACCGCAATATTTAAACCCTTCAAGTTGTCGAAGAATTTGCGGCGTGAAATTATCATAAATCATCGCCACATCTGTGTCTTTTGGCGCAAGTCCCGACGCCGCCAATAATCTATCTGCTACGGCTTCGCTGTTTTCGGTGCGGATAAGGTCACCTTCGTAAAAGTCAGAAATAATCTCATGATTAAAGAGCATAGAATACTCGGCTCCCAAAATACGCACAGGCATTTGTTTGAGGTCTTTAGCTTTATCAGCTCGTGTGATGATTATCGCCACGCCGCCATCTGATTCTTGACAACAATCGAGCAAGCGTAAGGTTGGCTCAATGATCCAACGTGAAGCCTGATGATCTTCAAGCGTTATTGGTTTGCCGTAAAACCAAGCCGCAGGATTTGTGGCGGCCGCTTTTCGGAACGTTACTGCGATGCGGCCTAAGTCTTCGGAGGTGACGCCGAATTTATTCAAATATGGCCCGCAAGACAGCGCCTCCCAAGCCGCAGGCGTCTGCGCCCCAAAGGGAAAACACCATTCCATAAAGGTTGAACTATGCGCGTCAGGACTTAAGCCTTGATGGGGCTGACCAAAGCGATATTGCGAGCGCTCATTCATGGCGCGCCAAATCACCATCGTATCGCAAAAGCCCGACTCAACGGCTCTCTTTGCGTGAACAATCGTTGACACAGACGACGCACCGCCCTGCGGCAGACGCGCCGTATAATTTATTTCTTCACAGCCGAGCGAGCGCATAACGTCGACTTCGTCCGAATTATCGAGATCAAAGGTAATCATCCCGTCAATCGTTTTAGGATCGATTCCGGCATCTTGACAGGCTAGCAAGACAGACTCAGCGGCGAGTTGTTGTTCCGAACGTCCAGAGGCTTTGGAAAATTCAGTTTGGCCAATACCGACAATGCAGGCTTGTTGCGAGGACGCGCTCATTATATCGCCGCCTTTTTAAAGACGGGCACAGCTTTACCCCCGACCGTTTTTTCAAAATCAACTTCGACGGCGTCCCCAATTTCGGGCGGATCATCCCCGACAAGGTTGGAAATCATGCGCAGACCTTCCTCGAGCTCAACAAGAATAACGAGAGGGCTTTCTTTAAAACCATAACTCGCAGGCCGTACTTGGCGCACCCAAGAGAGAACTTTGCCTTTCCCCGATAATGTCGCTGTTGATTTTTCGAGTGAATGACAGTCAGGACACATCGGACGCGGCGGGTGCCATAGTTTATTACAAGGCTCGCACTTCTGCGCGACAAACTCACCGCGCTCGCAGGCCTCCCAAAAGAAGTTCGTATCGATACGTTGGATGGGATCAGGTCTCATATATTTCTTTCTGTTCCGATACGGAGCAAGCGGCATATCAACTTGTAATTAAATCGATAATCAATCGATTTAATTACAAGCCCCAAGGGTTCTGCATTTCTTTTTGACCCGGCAGCGGCGGATCACATAAGATCGCCGTATCACTCGCCATTGCCAAAATTTCTTCTTCGGAATAGCCGACTTCCTCCAAAATAGCTTTGGAACAATCACCCACAATGAGCGGGACAAATCCGGGTTTTGCGGGTGTATCAGACAGATCATAAGTCGTGCCAATCTGCTCCAGCTTGCCGACATAGGGGTGATGATACTCAGCTGTCCATCCACGTTTCTTATACGCAGCATTATCAAATAAACCGCGAGAAGCTTCTGCGTCAGAAATCGCCGCAGGCACACCCGCTTTTGTGAGGTCAGACATGAGGTCCGCAGAACCACGGCCTGCAAAAGCCACGAGTTTATTGTCTCCCGCTAACCCATCAAGCGCGTTGCGGTGTGTGTCATTTATGGCGGCCACTTGAATCCATTTTCCATCCGCGCATTTATAAAGGCGGTAGTAATCCCCATAACCTGTCTGATCGGCATTCAGTCGCTGGCGCTCCACAGCCGACCCGTCAGGCTTGGCGACGCCGTAACTTGTGTTAAGCAAACAGGCATTGACGATAGACGTGTCCACAAATTGACCTTTGCCTGTGCGCTCGCGCTCCATCAAAGCGTTGCAAATGCCGACGGCGGTTAAGAACCCATTGCCCGTGTCGCCTAATGAGGTCAGCGACCAAAGCGGATGCGTCTCTCCGCCTGCATGAAGCGCGCCGTCCTCGTGTTGCACGCCCGCAAGACAGGCCCCCGTTTGATCATTACCTGGCAGATTTTTACGCGGCCCCTCTTCAAACCCGCGCGAATGACAGTAAATTAAGCTCGGAAACTCGTCTTTCAAACTATCATAATCCAGACCGAGCCGCTGCGTGGCGGGATAGCGCATATTGTGTTGAACAACATCGCATGTCGCAATCACTCTCTTAATCGCTTCCATGCCTTTGGGATGTTTGAGCATAACCGCGAGCGAGCGTTTTCCACGATTGGCCATGTAAGCAATATGCGTGCGATGCCAGTAGCTATCCCAAAGTGTGTTCATTTTAATAACGTCAGCGCCCATATCGGCCAGTAGTTGGCAACCAAATGGCCCCGCAATCGCAAGACCCAGATCAAGCACGCGAATACCATCCAGCGGACCTTTGCCTGTGGGCTGCGCAGGAACTTTATGCATTTTAGGTTTAGGCAGGCTGGCCGCATAGGCTTTCACGGCCTCGGTATCTGCCCCCGTCTCCCGTGTTGGGCCTTTAATTTCGCCCTGACTATTTGTTAGGCGATAGGTAATCCCGACTTGATTAATCGGGCCAAGCTCAGGGTCATCGACTGTCGCGACGCATTTATCAGCGATTAAAAGCGGATCTGTTAAGCTTTCCTCTAGCGAGCGACACGGCTGCATCGTCATATTACCGACTTCGGCGGCTTTTACCCAATCATCGCAATTAAACTTTCTAATCGCATCAGCCAGAATGGGCTGATAATGTGCCATCACGAGAAGCTCTTCAGGGCCAATGCCGAAACGATCAGGATCATTTTGCACGGTTAAGTCTGGCGACGCATTTAATGTATCACCCTTAGAGGCCTCCAAAATAAATCTTGGGTTTGGCACCCAGTTATGAAGCCATTTTCCATCGGCACATTGGAAATGACCTTTGGGAGACGCACTGCCCATAATCCACGTATTAAAACCCATCGCGTCAATATCTTCGGCGCGTTGCCAAACACCCGAGCAACAGGCCATAGCACCTTGTTGAAGGGACGTGCTGACTTTTTGACCTCGGCC
>CAYGTR010000031.1:13985-38315 GCA_964352855.1 uncultured Algimonas sp.
GACTCAATCAGCACATCGGCATCAGCCACTAATTTTTTAAATAATGACAGATCAGCCGCAGATTTTAGATCAAGCACAGCATTTTTCTTGCCGCGGTGCCACACCTTATAGCCGAGCATATCAGCAAAGGGATCACCCGCTGGACGCTCAATGCGCGTAACATCTGCGCCGTGGTCGGCAAGGAGCATGCCTGTCATGGGCCCCGCAATACCCCAAGACAGATCAAGAACTTTTATACCGTCTAAAACACCTGTCATTGTCACCCTTGATATCTGATATACTAAACGCTAGGGGTTTCCGAACGTTGTTCGAAAATAGCTTTTGAACGATGACAGTCAAGCTTTAAAGAGGATAAAATGCCAACACTTCATGTCACCACTGCAAAGGGTGAGAGCAAAACCGTAGAGGCTAAAATTGGGGTTACCATGATGGAGGCCCTCAGCGCTCAAGGATTAGTCGAAGGCACGTGCGGCGGCGCAGCAAGTTGCGGGACATGCCATGTTTATTTCAGCAATAAAAACATCGCGGGCGAACAAACTGAAGAAGAAGGCTATATGCTCGAAGGCCTAGAAGATTTCGTCGAGATACAAGATGGCTCACGTCTTTCTTGCCAAATAAAAGTGACCGACGCGCATGACGGTATTAAATTGGAAATCGCCCCAGAGGCCTAAGATTTTTGAGGACAAGGGTTTATGATGCCAAAAACTCTAAAAACAAACATAAATGGCATTCCGTTTTCAGCGAATTATTTTGCCCCAAAACCCTTTGAAAATGGCTGCACTCAAAACAAACTCCTGTTTTGCTTGCCGGGCGGCGGGGCCTCAGCTGAGTATTTTAACCTGACGCCCGAAAACAGTTTCGTCCAAAAAATGACTTTGCGGGGCTATGACGTTATCACAATGGATCACCCCGGAACTGTGACGAACCCCCTGCCCGTCGATCACTCCTTTCTGACGCCGCAAACTTCGGCAGATTATATAGCGCAAGCTTTGAGCGGGTTTCAGTCGCAATTAAATATGAAGCATTCCCGCGTTTTTGGCATTGGACATTCTATGGGCGGTATGATGACCACCCTCGTTCAAGCGCGCCACACCCCCTTCGACGGTATAGCGCTTTTAGGGTCTAGCGCAGGCGGATTAGAGTGGGGCCTCACAGACGAAGAGAAAACCTATATCGACGACCCCTTTTCTTTTGCGCGCGATATAGAAAAGTTGACCTTAGCGAAATTCAAAATCCCCTTTCCTCAGAGCACCGGCGGGCCAAGCGGTAAGTCCATCGTCTTTGGCGGCGAAACGGCTGAGTTGACGCAACGCCTACGCGATGTGTCCTGCGAGCTTTATGCGGCGGGGGGCATGATGAGTATGACACGCGGCAGCTTCCGCCAAGAGGTCAACGCGATAGACGTGCCTCTCTTCTTCGCCTTTGGCGATCATGATATTGGCATTCCGCCAAAGGACGTTCCGAAAGATTATATAAATGCGCCCAGAACAGAGTTAGTTATTCTCGAAAATACAGGTCACAATCATTTTGCGTTTTCGTCACTTGAGACTCTCTGCACCCAAATAGATCAATGGGCAACTGACTTAGATTAGGTCTTTTAAATAATATGTTCTTCAAACGAAAACGGGCCGCCCTAAGACGACCCGCTTTCTATTTATTAAAACTAATTTCAGATTAGAATCTATAACCTGCAGTGATACCATAAGACCTCGGCTGGCCATAAACCTCTGTGCGATAAGCGAAGCTTTCGAAAGGTAATGCATCAATCAAATATTCCTCATCAAGAAGATTTGTTCCCCATAGGGCGAGTGTCGCCTCATTCCCGTCCTGAAGTTTGAAGTTCATACCAATCCGGCCCGTTACGAGGTTTACACTTGGAAGACGTAGATCATTCTCAGGAATATTCAGAATGCTGTCTTTGTAGCTATAGGCCAAATTACCAAAGACATCCTTATTCCCAATGGTGCCATTATAATCCATAGCAACAGTGAAGGAGTTTTTCGGCGTGCCTTGTAATTCAGGAATGCTCCGAATATCCGTCGGGTCGAGCGGGTTGACTGTGTCTCCTGCTGTACCGTCAATATAGGCATAGCTCGCCCGCGCCGTGAAATTGTCACTTAAGACAAATTGACCGTCCACTTCAAAGCCATAAATCTCATCATCTGTATTCACAATGACGCGTTCAGTCGCGATCAAAGGGTTTGTGCCCAATGTCACTTGCTTATTCGAGAAGTCATAGTAATAGGCCGCAGCGTTAAGGCGAACACGGTCTCCAAACTCCCCTTTGAAGCCCGCTTCGTAAGCCGTGATATCTTCACGCCCAAATGTAAAGTCAGCACCAAATGTTTCACCCGGAAGTCTTAAACCTGCAGCTGTCGCATTAAACCCGCCGGACCGGAAGCTTTCTTTATAGCTGGCATAAAGAAGCACATCCTCTGTCGCGTCCCACTCGAGTGTGAGTGACGGATCCAACACTTCATCATCAAATGATGCGATATTCGGCAGAATGATATTGCCCGTGAGGTCAATATTATCATTGAAAAATACAGAGCGTGTTTGGCCAACACCATCTTTGCTCTCGTCAGAATAACGCAAACCTGCCGTAATACGGAAATCATCCGTGACGTTATATGTTGCCTGTCCGTAAAGGGCGAAAGCGGTTGTATCTATATCTAGTGAATTGGTTGTTGTCTGACGCGCAGACCCCAGAGCCACTGATAAAGTGGGAATACAAAAGTTATTCGCAGGCATAGGTGTCATGCCTGTTTGCTGGCATGTTGTGCCGTCGCCCACAAGTTGACTAACTAATGGAAAGGCTTGTCCCGCGAGAGGGGATTGCAAGAATGACAGTAAAACACCCGCCGCTGGAATGGGCCCTTGCGCCGCAGCAGGTATATTATTCCCTGTCAAAAAGCCTGTAATATTCGGAGCAGTCACGCGTGGGTCAAACTGCCCAAGGACGAAAAGATAATCATTAGCGTTTGTAAAGTTTGCACCGCCTGGATCACCTGTCTCTTCTTTGAAGAAGAAAGCGCCGCCCGTGTATTCAATTTTGCCATCGGCAAATTCGCCGTTGTAAGTGGCTTCAAAACTCAGCTGATTATGCCCTGTCAAACTTGTCGTACCGCCGGGAGGTGAAAGAAAAAGGCCACGGTCTGGAGTTGAGCCGTCAAATTGCGACGTGAAATCAGACCGCAAGCTTTGACCTGCCGCGCCAAAAGCAAAGGGCAAAGCCCCTATGGCTTGATTGAAACCACTCGATATAGCATTTATAATCGCAGGGTTAGCCGTCGGAATAAGCGTTACAAAACGGTTGCTTTCAATCTCGCGATAAGCGGCCGTGACTTTGAGCTCATGGTTTTCTTGTGGCGTCCATGTTCCTGTTGCCGACACACCTTTTGTTTCTAGATCTCCTGCTTCATTATCAAAACTCGTGGTCACAGATTCTTGACGACCCTCAAATGTTCCTATTGCAGGCGCGAATAAACCGGCTCCAAAATCTGTAACAGATTGATAAAATAACGGCTCTTTCTTTGTTCTGTTATAATCCGCTGATAGGTCCATTCGGAAATTCTCAGAAAATTCGAGACCGAATGCCCCGCGTACACCGTATTTTTGTTCACCACCAAAATCTGTGCCAGGGCCTTCATTTTCGACCCAACCATCTCTGTCTAAGAAAAGCCCCGACAAGCGGAAGGCCGCACTCTCGCCCATCGGAATATTTACAGCGCCATTTAATCTTTTGTGATTAAAATTGCCGTACTCCGCTTTCAAATTACCAGAAAATTCAGAAGGGTCGGGCGCAGCAGATATAAGATTAATCGCGCCAGCAACCGTGTTACGTCCATAAAGCGTCCCTTGCGGCCCTTTAAGCACTTCGACACGGGCTAAGTCTGGCATGTCAAAGCCGAGGCCTTGTGTCTTGCCGAGATAAACGCCATCTTGATAAATAGCGACACGGCTATCTTGTCCAACTTGCGGATCAAATGTACCAATACCGCGAATGCTTATGCGAACACCTGTAGGATCCGCGGGGTTTTGAGTTACATATAAACCGGATGTGAAGGTCCCAATGTCTTCCAGACCTTCAATACGGTTGGATTGCAACGCTTCTAGATCAAACGCTGCAATTGATATTGGAACATCTTGAAGATTTTCTTCTTTTTTCTGCGATGTCACGATGATTTCATCAAGCTGCGCAAAAGCGGGAGCACTCAATGCCAGAAGTGAAGTTGAAACGGCTAAGGCTGCTAGTCCTTTGAAATTTTTTGATGACATAATGTGTCTCTCCCCGATAATTTGCTGCGGCATTTTGCCTTTATTACTATTTTTCTAAGCCATAAAAAAAATTGGCGCAATGCAAGAATCACAATTTTTATCGTTGATAATGCGCGTTTTATGGTTTTTTTGGATATAATTTATGATTTTGCGTAGTATAGTTGCATTTTTGTTACGCATTAAGAAAACGCTCAAGAGACTCAGAGTCCGTAGCCTCCGGCAACAGCAATCTGCTGCCCGGTAATATAATTAGCTTTTTCAGACGCCAAGAAAACAACAGCATGGCCGATTTCTTCCGGTTGGCCCCAACGCTTTAAAGCCAAGTTTTTTTGAACGTCCGCTGTCCACGCCTCATCAAACACCCCTTGCTTTGACAACTCCAAAAACATGCCCGCCTCTATTACACCGACTAAAACAGAATTGGCCCTGATGCCATTTTTGCCTTCTTCTCGCGCTATGGCCTTGATGAGGCTTTCATTCGCCGCTTTGGGGGCAACAGACAGCACATCTTTATCCGGCCAACTTAAGTCACCTGCTGATCCTAAATGCACAATTGAGCCGCCTGATCCACGCATATGCATAATTGCCGCTTGCGCTGCATCGAAGAAACCGTGAACCTCTATGTTTACCGCATTGTGCCATTGCTCCCGCGTTGCATCTGCTACATAAACTTGCTGAACCAATGGCCCTGCAGCCCATACGAGTGTGTGGAGTCGGCCATGGTGCTTCATGGCCTCTTCAATCGTGGTTTTAGCAGACCCTTCTATCAAGACATCACAATGATGAAGGCTGGCCCTACGCCCTAAAGCCTCAATGTCGGCTGCAAGTGTTTTTGCGACAGACTCTTTGGAGCGCCAAACAATCGCAACATCACTTCCCGCTTTCGCAAGCTCAAGGCAGACAACACGCCCAATCCCTCCCGTAGCACCGAAAACGACCACAGCTCCTTCTCGGAAGTCACCCATTATAAACCCCACTGCGTTGTTTTTTTGGATTATGACTACGAATTTTGCTTATGAAAAGGTTTTTTGCCTCGATTTGCGTAAATTATTACGCTACTTACTACGCAAACAACAATACAGGGAAACCATGGGAACAGCAGTTGTAACAGGGTGTGCATCAGGAATTGGCGCATGTGTAAAGTCCCGACTTGGGGCGCAAGGCCATAACGTTATCGGCATCGACCTTAAAAATGCTGATATCAACTCTGATCTTTCCAATAATGCCGGGCGCGAGACAGCCATTAAAAAAGCCTTAGAGATGTCGGCAGGTAAAATTGATAGATTGGTCTTAGCTGCGGGGCTCGGCGGCCATCTGGAAGATGGTCAGCTAGTCGCGCGGGTTAACTATTTCGGCTGCATCACTTTACTGGATGGACTCAAAGACGCCCTCGCCCGTGTGAACGGCCGCGTCGTTGTGATCTCCTCTAACTCAGCTCAAATGCGAACAAATCCTGATACACCTTTTATACTCGCTATGCTTGAGGGTGATGAAGATAAAGCCATGGCGCTTATTGGAGATATGCCCGCAGCCATGACCTATGGAGCATCAAAACATGCTGTCGCACGCGCTGTTCGACGTCGCGCCGCAGAATGGGGCAAGGCCGGCATTACGCTTAACGCTATTGCACCGGGGCAAACTGAAACACCGATGTTTCGCGGTGCTGCCGATCATCCCATCATAGGTAAAAGCGTCGAAGCCATTCCTATTCCAAAAACACGCGTTGCATCACCCGATGAAATGGCCGGTGTCATCGAGTTCATGCTCTCAGATGCAGCTGAGTATATGCAAGGCAGTATTCTCTATGTCGATGGCGGCACAGACGCTCAATTAAGACCTGACGCATTTTAATAATGAAAAGAGTTGGCAGGCACTCTCTACAGCTTGACTTAACACAAGACTTAGGCTTTTCTGAACGTCATTCGGAAAGTCACTAAATAATCAGGGGAATTGACAATGGCAGAACAAAAATCAGCTTTTATTACAGGTGCCGCTATGGGCATGGGTGCGATGAAAGCGCGTAAGCTAGCCGAACGCGGTTGGAAAGTTTTTGCGGGTGTGCTTCCCGGTGCAGATACATCCGAGCTGGGCAGCCATGAGAATATCGTCACTGTCGAGCAAGATGTTACCTCCGACGCCTCCGTCACCGCTAGCGCCGAGACCGTTACCAAACATTTAAATAATGGCCCATTGCATCTATTGATCAATAATGCTGGTATCGCCAATAAAGGAACAGGGCCGATTGAGGGCATCAATATAGATGAAATGCGTATCCTCTTTGAGATTAATACCTTTGGTCCTATGCGCGTTACTCAAGCTTTCCTGCCTATGATTCGTAAAGGCGCGCCAGAATCCCGCATTATCAATTTTGCCTCTGGGGCGGTGCGTGCAAACCCCGTCTGTTCTGGCAGTTACAACATGTCCAAATGGGCCGTTGAAGGGCTGACCTGCACCCTGCGTAATGAGCTCGCGCCCTTTGGTATCGAAGTTACCTCCATCGAGCCGGGCGCGGTAAAGACCCACATGACCGCCAATGCCGAGGAAACCACAAAAGACATTTGGAAAGGTATTTCTGATGAGGTGAAAGCGGTTTACGAACCCCATTTAAGGGAAACGACCACGGTGAAAATGGTCGAAGCCATCAATAAAGGGAATGAGCCCGATTACGTAACCGACGAAGTTCTGGCGCTGCTTGAAAAGAAGACCTGGAAGCCGCGCTATTTGGTGGGCAAAGATGTCAAACCGATGAAGGTTATGCTTAACTTAATGTCAGAGCGCGGATTTGAAAAGACGATCCAAAAAGCCGTCGGCATTCCGCAATATAAAGGCTAACTGATGTCCGAGATCTCAGCAAAATTTGCAGCCCTAAAGTCTGCCACACCCCGTTTACGCAACACGACAGCCGAGCAGCGCTGTGAACGTATGCGAGCCTTATGGAACGCGACAGTCGAGCGAAAAGAAGATCTTTTCAAAGCCGCGAATTTAGAGCGCGGTACACATGACCTAGATATGGCAGCTGAACTTGTGATGCTGAAATCCGAAGTCGATTTCATTTGCAAGAACCTATCCAAATGGATGAAGCCTGAGAAAATTAAAAACTCTTTGGCGACGATGGGAAAGCGCTGCGAGATAAGGCGGCAGTCAAAAGGCGTTGTTCTGAATATGGCCGCATATAATGCCCCGACGGCTGAAAGCTTTGTGCCAATGCTCGCCTCAATCGCAGCTGGTAATGCGATGGCGATTAAGCCCTCTGAACTAGCGCCACAATCCGCGCAAATTATTCAGGAGATTGTCAATAAGGTTTTTCCAAAAGACGAGGCCGAGGTCTTTCAGGGCGGCACCGAAGTCGCCCAAGAACTTTTAAAGCAACCTTTTGATCATATTTATTACACGGGCGGCACGAGCGTCGGTAAAATTGTTATGAAGGCGGCAGCTGATAATCTTGCTTCGGTTACACTCGAGATGGGGGGCAAAAATCCGGTGGTTATTGACGAAACTGCCAAGCTAGAAAATGCCGCTAAGAAACTCGCTTGGGGCCGCGTGATGAATGCCGGGCAGGTCTGCATCGCGCCGGATTACGCCATTGTCCATGAAAGCGTGAAGGGTGAATTCCAACGCCTTTTATCTGAACAAATCAATGCGCTTTATAACTCGGAGGGAACAGGGTTGGATCGCTCCGCCTATGTACCGCGTATCATCAATGAGCGCCACACCAAGCGCATCAAGTCCCTTGTTGACGACGCCGTCAAAAAAGGCGCAACGATCGTCAGCGGCGGGTCGGCTAATATCAAAGACAATTATATTGAACCTACAATTCTGACCGATGTCACCGAAGACATGGCCATTATGCAAGAAGAGGTCTTCGGACCTGTCCTTTGTGTGGTGGGTTACAAATCCCGCGAAGATGTCTTATCCATTATTGAGCCCCGTACCAATTCCCTCGCCCTTTATATCTATTCAACCAATGACAGTAATATTGAATATTTCTTGGAGAATACTTCATCCGGTTCTGCAGTGGTAAATAATAATTGCATCCAGTCCGGCACCAATCCGCGCCTGCCCTTTGGCGGTATCGGAAATTCTGGCATGGGGCGCATTGGCGGTTACGAAGGATTTAGAACTATGTCGAATGAGCGTTCGGTCGTACACCAACCTCTTGACCGCTTCCGCGATTTCCTGATCCAAATGCCGCCCTACTCCGATCGGTATAAAGGGCTGATCATGAAGGGCATAAAGAAATAAGGCCTCTCGTAAGCTCTAATACGGAGAAACATTTTGTCATTCGAAGATATTGAAGCGATCAAGCGCGTTAAATATAATTATTGCAACGGGATTGATAAATGTGACTTGGAGCTACTGGAGAGCATCCTAACGCCCGACGTCGATATTGATTATGTGGGCGGAACATACCGTTATAAAGTCAGCGGGAGGGACAATTTTCTCGAAGCTGTACGAGGTTCATTTAATACCGAATTTGTCAGTTGTCATTCTGTGCACATGCCGATGATAGATTTAACTGGAGTGGACAGCGCAAAAGGGAGTTGGCGCTTGCTTGATTATGCAATGAACCTTGCGCAAGAAAATTTGGTGACGATAGGCGCGGCGGAATATCACGATACTTATGAAAAAGGCACGGATGGAAAATGGCGGATCAAATCATCAGGCTATGAACGTATTTACGAGCGCGTCTTTAATGAACCCGAACATGCCTTAACCCATTTTTTCTTAGGCGGCGGGCACACTGATAAAACAGCCGAATTTGCTGACACTAAGCCCTTTAAATAAACTTGGCTTATGCGTTCATTGATGAAGTAAGGTGCGCAGTCCTTCTTTGACAAAACCCTGCACTGTCCTCATGACTCTGCCATCATGAATATAATTGCTAGGGTGAGAATCTATTTCACTAGCTATTGGCCCGCATAGCGTGTTTGGCAGCAACATACCCAAAAGTCATGGCCGGGCCGAGTGTCGACCCTGCCCCGGGATAGGTATAGCCCATGACGGAAGATGCTGTATTTCCTGTCGCGTAAAGCCCGGTTATAGGCTTGCCTTTCTTATTGAGGGCTTGCGCATTTACATCGACATCAACACCACCCTTCGTCCCAATATCCCCTGGATATACAGGAAATGCATAAAACGGTGCTTTTGCTAAGGGAGCCAGACACGGATTTGGCGTAACCGACGGATCGCCGTAATATCGGTCATAGGCGGCACTGCCGGAAGCATAATCTTCATCGACGCCTGTCTCAGAATACTTTGCGACCTTATCAACTGTGGCTTGAAGGCCAGCCACATCAACGCCCATAAGGACGGCTAGCTCCTCAATCGTATCGGCCTTCTTGACCACCGCTTTGATGGAATCATCCCATTTCGCATCAGGATGCACCGCTGTAGGATAAAGCGGGCCGATACCATATTTTTCACGCGCCCGGCGATCGAAGACAACCCAACTGGTCTTTGGATGAGCTTGCAGTTGCCGCCCGACCTCATCATAACTCGCCGCTTCATTCAAGAAGCGCTCGCCTTTTTCATTTACAATATAAATTCCCGGTAAAGCCCGTTCTGCAAACAGAACCCTCGAACGGTCATCTCTCGGCAGACGCACAGAGGGGCCCCACCACGCGGCATCCATTAGAGTAAGCTTCGCGCCGATAGCTTCAGCTGCTTTATGAGCGTCACCGGTGTTGTGCCCCGGCGTTGCACTCCATTTCGTGTCGGTCGGGCCGGGCAAGTTGGCCGCACGCATCTCAGCATTTTGTTCAAACCCGCCTGCAGCCAGAATAACCCCTCTCGCCGTATTCACACGCATATCTTTCCCGTCTTTGGAAATAATAGCACCCGTAACTTTACCCTCTGTTTCAATTAAAGATTTTAATGGAGCTTCACGCCAAATTGGAATTTTTCGTTTAAACGCAGAGGTCAAACATCGTCCGACCAAAGCATTCCCCAAACAGAGACGGCGATGACGTTTTGATTTCATCCGCATCGGAATATCAAGGCGGTAAGAAATCATCAACTTAGCCATGATCCACTTCCAACCCTTTTGGCGCGTGATAATCGTCTGAGCCTCTTTAATCGTAATGGTAAACCCACCAAAGATTGTTTGCGGATGCGGCGGGCGCATATTGAAAAACTCTTTGCCAAGTTTTGTGGCAGATATGGGTAAAGGATCAAGCGTACGCCAACCCTCCTTACTCCCGGGCTTTTCTGTTAGGTAATCAGCATAGGGCGTGGCAACAAATCGAACGTCTGATTTATCTTCCATATCTTTGAGCATTTTCGGCGCATTCTCGACATAGGTTTTTAAGCGATCTTCAGAGACGGCGTCGCCGATACAGGCCTTGAGATATTCAAGAGCCGCTTCGGGCGTATCACTCTCTCCATGTTCAGCCATCAAGTGGTTACACGGAATCCATATCCCGCCACCTGATGTAGCAGATGTGCCGCCATACATATCAGACTTTTCAACAACGAGAACTTTACCACCATGGTCGTGAGCCGTGATTGCCGCTGTCAAAGCGCCCGCGCCCGAGCCAACAACCAAAACATCAACATCTATTGAATCCATAACGCCTACCTTCATATTCTTTCATTAGACTGCTGCCCAAGAGGCAAATAATGAAAACCTCGATATTTCTATCATATTTTTACGCAAAATGAATATCAAAGCTACTTAAATATAGTTTTTGCGTATTATTTTCTCATATATTTACGCAAAATATATAACACTCGCTGCCTAACACCTATTTTGTAAGCTCTTAACGTCGTTAGCCTTAAAAGCATTGCCTTTATAGGTTTGAAAATATGTGATTTCAGAGCTGAGCACCCTCGCCTGAACTTGTTTCCTTAATCGTATGACAGATGGGCAGTCACATTCGCGCCGTCATTGATATATCTTTTGCGTAACCTACAATCCCCAAACATAAGAAGGTCAAACCCACAGTCTTCCGACAGTGCTTTCCCCTTGCGTTAAGCCCTGCAATGCTTATTGCCCGCGCATGCTTTCTATAACTGATCTTGATTTTGCCGTGCAGGGCCGACCGCTTTTCAAAAAAGCCTCGGCGTATATCGCGGCTGGCTGGAAAGTGGGGCTTATCGGCCGTAATGGTACGGGTAAATCCACGCTCTTAAGACTCATTCGAGAAGAGGTCGAACATCCGACATCTGATGCCTCTATACGGTTGAATAAAAAAGCGCGTCTAGGTTGGGTCGCGCAAGAAGTTCCGGCCACGGATGACACGATTATGGATGTTGTCTTAGCCGCAGATCACGAACGCCATAGTCTGATGAAAGCATCAGAGACAGAAACCGATCCCGATAAATTAGGCGAGATTTATGAACGTCTGACCGATATGGATGCCTGGAATGCGGATACACGCGCCGCCATTGTTTTGGCAGGATTAGGATTCAAGCAAAACGATTTCCACCGTGCGACAAAAGAGTTTTCAGGCGGATGGCGCATGCGTGCCGCGATTGCGGGTGTCCTTGTCAGCGAACCTGACGTGCTTTTACTGGACGAACCGACAAACTATCTTGACCTTGAAGGCGCCGCTTGGTTGGAAGGTTATATTCGACGTTATCCACACACCGTGATTATGGTGAGCCATGATCGCGAAATGCTCAACCGTTCCGTGACCCACACGCTGGCTCTGGAGCATCAACAACTTATGGTCACGCCCGGTGGTTATGATGATTGGATGACGTTGCAAGCCGCCAAAACGGCACAGTTGACGGCCCAAAAAGTCAAACAAGACGCCGAAAAGGCCCACCTTCAGGCATTCGTCGATCGCTTCAAAGCCAAAGCCTCCAAAGCAAAGCAAGCCCAGTCACGGGTTAAAATGCTTGAAAAAATGCAAGACATTGCGATCCCGATTGCGGAGCGCACAACACCGTTCAATTTCCCGGAGCCCAAAGGCAAACTCGCCCCGCCCATGCTAGAATTAGAAGATGCCGATTTAGGATATGGCGAAGACGCTAAGATCTTATCCAAAGTGAATTTGCGACTCGATCCCGATGACCGTGTCGCAATTGTGGGAGCCAACGGCCAAGGTAAAACGACACTGGTGAAATCAATCGCGCAACGCTTGCCCCTGATGACAGGCAAAAGAAAAGCGTCTGGGTCCTTGCGAATAGGATATTTCTCACAGGATCAGTTGGACGAACTCACCGAAGGCGAAACTGTTCTAGATCATGTCACGCAAAAATTACCCTCAGGCACACCGCAACATTTGGCACGTGGAGCCGCCGCGCAGATGGGCTTTTCACATGAAAAGGTCGAAACAAATGTCGAGAAATTGTCAGGGGGTGAGAAAGTGCGGCTTTTACTCGGTCTCATGTCCATTGAGAAGCCGCATGTTTTGATATTGGACGAGCCCACATCCCATTTGGATATTGATAGCCGTGAAGCCCTGATTTATGCACTGAATGACTTTCCGGGTGCCGTGCTTCTGATTACTCATGATGTCTATTTGGCAGAAGCCACGGCAGACCGGCTTTGGCTGGTCAATGATGGAAAAGCGAAACGCTATGATGGCGACTTGCGCGATTATAAGAAACTCGTGATGCAAGCTGACCGGTCATAAGAAGGCGTTGTAAGCGACTTCTTATCACAAATCGAATCGAACAGCAGGTGCCTTCGTTTCGACTGTTTTTCCGGTAAACAAATATCTGAAAAACCTGCCAATCGCTGCAAAAGCTCTCTTAAAGCCCCGCCCAATATCTGCACCGATACAATAAAGCGCAGGGACAAAGAACAACGTTACAAAAAGTGCAAATAAAACGCCGAAGGCTAAACTGATACCAATTGGAATGAGCCATTGCGCTTGCAATGACCTCTCGAGCAATAAAGGCAGCAAACCGACAAAGGTTGTGAGCGATGTCAGCAAGATAGGTCTGAAACGACGGGTACACGCTTCAATCAAAGCTTCAACACCGTCCATCCCCTTCGCCCGAAGGCGCTGTACATAGTCGATCAAAACGAGGTTATCATTCACCGCCACACCCGCGGCTGCAAACATCCCCAATATCGACAGCACAGACACAGGCGTCCCCATCACCAAATGTCCAATGATCATACCGCAATAGCAGAACGGAATAGCGGCAAAGAGGATAAGTATTGGTTCAAAATAAGATTTAAACGAGACCGCTACTAAGAAGTAAGCCGTCCCTATCGCAATCAACATGAATATCATCAACTCCTGTTGAAACTCAGCTTCACCTTGAGCACGACCAATATTGCCGCGCGTCACATCGGGATGCTGTTGATCGAAGTCGACAAAGAATTCCTCGTCTAAATTTTTGCGGATTTCTTCTATGCGCTCGGAGACCACTTCGGCACTGACGATAATTGCGCGTTGGCGTTCACGGCGGAGTATTCGGTTGGTGCCCTTCTCGAAACGTAGATCCGCCACGGCCTCCAATGGCAATTCACGTCCATCACTCGTCCGAATACGGATAGAGTTCAGAAAGTCTAATGATTCGCGATCGACGCGTGGATACCGCACATAGACGCGCACATCTTCACCGTCGCGTGGAAGACGTTGCACTTCTTCACCGAAGAAACCTTGGCGAACTTGTCTGGCAACATCCGCAGTTGTGATACCAAGGCTTTCAGCGCCGGGTTTAAGGTCAAATTGCACCTCCTCAGAGGCACTTTCCATATCATTCACAACGTTGAAGACGCCCTCATAGCTTCTCAGGCGGCCCATTAAATCGTCCGCAGCCGCTTGAAGGTCGTCAAACTCTTTCGCATTGAGGACATATTGAATAGGTGGACCGTCATTACCGTCTTGGTAATTCACAGAAATATTTTCTGCATCTGGCACGTCGCCAATAAGCTCACGCAAACGTTCAGAGGTCTCTTTCGCAGACAATAAGCGTGTCTCGGGCGGAACAAGTTTCACCAAGGCGAGAATATTATTATCGCGAGACCGCGTGTACCAATTCTCAATCAAGTCACCATCTTTGGCTTTTATCTCTTCTTGTAGCTCATGTTCCGCTTTTTGAATTTGTGCCAGAACCTCTAATGCGCGTGAATAAGGCGTACCTTCAGGCAGCTGAACGGAAATTTCAATTTGATCAGACTCGCTTTCAGGAAAGAATGTTGATTTCACAAGGCCATTAGAGACAAGACCAATCGTCAAAATCATAAATGCAATAAACACAGAGGCTGTGAGATAATGACGGCGCAATGCCGCCGTAATGAACGGTCGATAGACTTTATTTGAAAACGTCATCAAGCTTTCAGAGATTTTATTCTGCATCCGCATGATCCGGCTTTTCGGATCTACTGGCTTCAAATGAGCTAAATGCGCGGGTAAAATTAAAAGAGATTCAATCAGAGAAAAGAACAAAGCCAAGATAACAACTAAGGAGATTGCGCGGGTAAATTCGCTCGTACCACCGGACAAATACATCCAAGGCGCGAAGAATATCATCGTCGTAATCACAGCAAAAATGACAGGTTTTACAACCATATTCGTACCGCTCACCGCGGCGTCGAGACCACGTTCGCCTTCTTCTGTCTTAAAGTGAATAGCTTCCCCGACGATAATCGCATCATCCACGATAACGCCAATCACGAGCAGAAATGCGAAGGTCGAAATCATATTAAATGACACATCAAAGAGCGGGAGCAATGCCAACCCACCCGCAAAAGCTGTCGCAATACCAATCGAGACCCAGATCGCAATTTTCGGTCGCAAGAATAGCATCAAAGTTAAACAGACAAGCAAGAGGCCCGTGAAGAAATTTTTGGCGATTGTATTAATTCGGCCCGAGTACATCTCTTCCGCGTCTTCCCAAACTGTTATCGAAACACCCTCAGGGAGATCATCTTTAATTTTTTCAAGATAGGCATTCACATTGCGGGACATTTTTATGATGTCCATATTTGGTCCGCTCATCACTTGAACCAAAACCGTGCGCTCACCATTGACGGTGGCCAGAAGATTTACTTGTTCAAAACCATCAATCACGGTTGCAATATCTTTAACGCGTATGGTCGCACCGCCGGCATCTTGCCTAACGATGATGTTTTCAAAATCGGCCTGACTATCGGCTTGGTTTCGCGTGCGGAGTTGCATATTGCCGACATCTGTTCGCACATTGCCTGATGACGAATTGACGGACGTCCCGCGGACGGCTGTTGCAACTTCACCAAGCGTCAAACCATATTGACGCAGCGCGTCTTCAGACACCTCAATCGAGACTTCCTCACCCCGAACGCCAAATAAATCAACCGACGGAATATAGCCTAACAGACCGACTTCTCGTCTTGTTTTCTCAGCAAAACGTTTCAGCTCGCGTTCCGATACAGAGTCATCACCGGACACCGCCAGGCGGATCATTTCCTGTTGGTTTCGGAAAATATTTATCTGCGGTTCCTCTGCCGCGGGCGGAAACGCATTGATCGAGTCGATTTGGCGTTTCACGTCTGCCATCAACTTAGCTTCATCAACGCCATTTTTACCAACGACCGTAACGGATCCGCCGCCTTCGCCCGCAAAGGCCCACATACGATTGACTCCTTCGATTTCGGACAGCGCCTCCTCCATCCGAACAATAATTTGTTCCTCTACGTCCTGTGGGGACGCGCCCGGCCAAGCGACATATGTCCAAGCTCCGGGAAACTCGACATAGGGGTCAAGTTCGCGTTCAATTTGAAAATAACTGACCAATCCACCCAAAAGGCAGATAATCATGAGGAGGTTTGCGGCGACCGAATTACTGGCCCACCATTCAATGATGCGGCTCATGGTTGCTCTCCTGAAACGAGACCCACTTCAGGAATTGTACCTGACTTGACAACATCAATTTTCATGCCATCCGCGACACCTCTGATAGGAGATGTGATAACGGGATCACCCACGTCAATTCCGCCGTTCAAAATGGCTTGGTCACGATTTGATGACAGGACATTGACGGTTCTGATGGAAAGCGTTCCGCCCTCTTCTGCGACATAGACCTGATTTTCACCACGTAGAGCTGCGCGCGGTACAAAAATAACATCCTCGACTGAGGTGCCATCAATGGTTGCATCAACATAAAGTCCGGGCGCTAAAGGCATGTCCGTTTTGGAAGCTGTCCCAAAGGGGTCTTTCACTTCTGCATAGGCATAAAGAACGCGGGTCTGACTGTCATAACGACTATCTGTTCGTGTGATATACCCAATCCATTCACTATATTGCCCTGCCACATTGGCAGATAGTTTTACGGGAACACCCTGATCGCCAACGGCTTCGTAACCTATCCGCAATCCGGCTTCGCGCAGGTCTTTATTATTCAACGGCAAACGAACATCCATTACATCAGTCGCATAAATTTCTCCTAGATGTGTGCCCGCATTCACAAATTCGCCCTGATCAATCAACTTCGTCGTCACACGCCCATCAAACGGCGCATAAATCGCCGTGCGGGAGAGTTGTAACTCTGCTTCTGCCAGTCGCGCTTTGGCCGACTCAAGATTGGCGGCAGCCTCAGCTAATTGCGGTATGCGTAAAGATAAAGGCGACGGCTTTCCTGTACGTCCTAATTCTTTCCAATCCTGCGCGGAAATTTCAGCTTCCGAGCGCTCACGCATGATGACAGTTTCCGCTTGGGTCACACCCGCCTTGGCTTGTGTGACACGAAGTTCAAACTCTTTGGGCTCAATACGCACCAAAAGATCACCCTTGTTGAACTTGCCACCCTCAATAAACTTTGGCGACATATAGGTAATTTTACCGCCAACCTGCGGTACAATATTGATTTGGGTTCTTGGCTGCACTTCGCCTTGCGCTTTCACCGTGAGGGTCACATCGCCTAATTCAGCGGCAGCCGTCAAAACGGGAATAGCTTTAACCTCTTCTTTTTTGTCCTCCGGTTCCGGCTTAAGAGCGCTCATGGCAACTGTGCCGCCGACGGCTCCGGCTATAACAAAGAGAGGTAAGAGAACCGACAAAGCACGTATGACCCAAAGCTTTTTTTGCGCTCGTGGTTGTGTCGTTGTTTTTCCGTCATAGTCATACGGATTCTGGGTCTTTTCAGACTCATACATAATTGTCTCCCTGTCCAGCTGGCACGCCGGTTATGAGGTTCGTATAGCTCCATTATTATTGTTTTTCAATAAGTATTTATTGAAAAACAGATTTTTATTATAGATTTTTGTCTGGAGCGAAGGCTAAGTTGACAATAATCAACCCCTATCGTCTCCTTAAGATACAAAAAACACTTACAAAAAAGGGAGAACAACCAGATGAAAAAATTAGCCCTCGCGCTCACAGCCGGCTTCATAGCTGCGGCCTGTGTTCAAACGGCATCAGCACAAAGTGCAAAACTCAACCCGGAGTCAGCACAAGACACAGTCAAAATAAACCGTAAGATTATGTGCTCTTTGGTCGATGATGAACCCATCACTTATTATTGGTTTGGGCGCGCCTACTCACGCCGCACAGGCGAAGCCGATAAACATATGTTCAATGTTGAAGGCATGAACATTCGGAGTTGTTCAGCTGTTGAAGATGCGGATCGCGGCATGGGCTATAAACTCGTGTCTCGAGAAATCCTGTTGTATCGAGATCCTGAAAGCAATAAAGTTTTGAAAACTTGGGATAACCCGTGGACAGGCGAAGAGGTCGAAGTTTATCACGTTGCGAATGACCCGGTAAATTTCACGTCTTATGAAAAAGGACGTGATGGCAAACCCAGCATATTCGGCGGGCATTTTCTCGAAGATGGTTGGCACATGACGACAACTGTTCCTTTGTTTTATCCAAACCCTCTTGCGAGTGAATATCAAGCTGAAATTGGCGGCACTTATCATGCAACCGAAATGTTTAATTTCATGGGAAATAGAGATGACCTACTAGACCCAAATAAAAATACAGCTGAAGTTCACGTCGGTTGGGTGCGCATGTCAGACTGGCTGCCTTGGATGAAAATGCAAGGTCGTGACGGCGTTATATATATGCATACAGCGGGGCGAAAACTTGATTCGTGGGATGCCATGCCCGACGGCATGAAGAATGAAATACTAACGCATTACCCGGATTATGTCGCCCCGCCACCTGCTGATGACCCCCGTTCAAATGAGACGAGCTGGAAATATTACAAATCTGTCAAAACAGGCGAAAAATCACTACCAAATAGGTAGGGGCTACTCCGTATGAAAGCCCTCATGCTTAAGACAACTTTGATTATGGCGCTCGCCGCCATGGTCACGACACCCGTCCATGCGCAAGACGGAAAAAATGATGTCCTTCAGGCTGAAGCCAATGCCAAAATTTTAGATCGAGATTTCAGGCGCTTTCTGGAATGGTTTCCCGGCGAATACGACAATATGGAGCAAGTCTATTTCAATGAGAATTTAAATATTCCCGAAGAAGAACGACACGGCCGTGTGCATCATATCTTCACCCCCGTTGACCTCCCTAATTTCTCCGGTGAAACATTTTACGTTGAACAATATCAGAATGACGATCCGACGAATATTTATAGACAACGCATTTATAGTTTTGAAAAAGACGCCAAAGAGAACGCGATACGCCTGACCATTTATATTCCAGAAAATGCCAAAGCCCTTGTTGGGGCCCATCAAGACCCATCCAAGCTTGAAGGCTTAAGCCCATCTGATCTCATAACTTACTCCGGATGTGAGGTTTATTGGACTTATGAGAACAGCTACTATCACGGCTATATGAAAGAAGGGGCTTGCCGCGTGAAAAGTCGGCGCTCTGGTAAAGCGCTCGTTATCACAGATGATTTGCAACTCTCCGAAACATCATTGTGGATCAGAGACGAGGCTGAAGATGAAGACGGCAATTATGTCTATGGCAATAAAGCGCGTGTTCATCACAAAAACAAAAAAGTCCGACATTTCAATTGCTGGGTTTCACCCAAGAAGTATGATGGTGAATATGGTTTTTATAATAATCTCGCCATCCATGATCAAGGCGGGCGCATATGGTTAGAGTCTGAAGACCATGAGCGCGTTGGCCTTAAGATACGAAATGTTGATTGGCCTATGGGGAATAATCGCCCATCACTTGTTCTTTATGCTTATCAAGGCGATGATGAGGAGAACGCCGTCTCTTACGCTTGGACATCACCGGATGAGACACGCATCGGCATCAACCTCCGCTGGGTACAGGCGAGTTGCACGGCAGGCGATAAAATCGTGACGCCGGGCATTAATCTGAAAACAAGCAGCGGAAATTAATCCTCTCTAAAACTAAACAAAGACACACCCCTCGCGCGCTCATCAAAATCGAGTTTTTTATTGAGTGGGGCATGCGCCCGTTGTCGACAGTTTTGCCGCTCACATAAATAGCAATTCACACCTATCGGCGTAGGCTGAGGGTTTTCAAGATTATAGCTCTGCGCATAGATGAGGCGCGGCGCATATATAGCGTCACACCCCAAGCCGATTGCGAGCTTCTGCGCTGGTGTATTATAGGTTCCGTCGCTTCGGTTTACCATTTTTGCGATCGAAAAATAGGTTGTCTCATCAGGCATTTGGATTATTTGCGTCAACGTTTTTCCGGGTGATTGGAAACATTCGTGAATATTCCAAAGCGGACATGCTCCACCAAATTGACTGAAGTGAAATCGCCCCGCTGAAAAGCGTTTGGACACATTCCCCGCCACATCAATTCGGACAAAGAAAAAAGGGATTCCCCGCGCATCGGATTTTTGAAGTGTCGTCAACCGATGTGCTGTTTGCTCAAAACTTGTCCCGAAACGGTGTGACAGCAAGTCGACATCATATTTGCAATTCTCAGCCTCCCGCAAAAAACGTGCATAGGGCATCAAAGTCGCTGCTGCGAAGTAATTCGCTAAAGACGTCCGCATAAGGCCGTCAGCTTCACGACTACCGAGGTTGGCTGATTTTATAATCTCATCAATCGATGGGCGCTGTTCCAGCATACCGATTTGAAATGCGAGCTGGAACCGTCTGCCTGATTGGCGCAAAAGTTCAGACAAATTTATGCGTTTCGAATGACGGTCAAAATAACGTAACATTTGCGGCATGATATCCAGTGGCACAATACGAACAGACAAATCATGTTTTTGCTTTAATCGCTCGGTCAAGGCCGCATGTGGTTCACGGTTTGTCAAGCCGAGCTCTTTCGAGAGCGCCTCTGCTGAAGCATCCAAACGCGGAAAATAATTATGTTGTTTGTGAATAAAACGACGGACAAGTTCGACGGCCTCAGCGGATTGCTCCAACAGTTCAACTTTGTCCCGATCGACAGCAATATCTGTACGTCGCCGCATAGAATCGCGATGTTTTCCGTAAAGCTTTAAAAATGACCGCGCCGCTGCCGGGCTCACATTGACAAGGTCTTCAGCCTCATTTTTTGAAATGCTTTCGCCTTTAAAAAGTGGATCCCGCAAAGCCTCGTAAACTTCTGCAACCAAATGTGCGTCCCCTGCTCCTGTGAAACCGGCAATGTCAAAATCATAAATCTCGGCCATACGCAACAAGACTTTGGCGGATAAAGCTCGTTGATTTCTTTCCATCAAATTGAGGTAAGAGGCTGAAATCCCAAGGTCTTCCGCCATACGCGCTTGGGTCAATCCAAGCGTTTGACGAAACCGCCGCAAGCGTGGCCCAACCAGTAATTTTTGATCTTTATTACTCATAAAATTTACAACATTTACAAAATAAACGGCTATATATTTACAGTTATTACATAAATACCTATAATTTACAATTACTTATAGACTCTTATCCACTTTTGTAAATATCGTATGAGTATAAATTATTTCGAACGGAGATTTCAAAATGAATGCGCCAGTCAACAATACCGACTCCTCTATCCCTCGCCATCGTGTATTGGCAAAGGTCGTTGCAGAGAATGCGTCTGACTATGCGGATGTATTGACGCCGGACGCGCTTCTTTTTTTGGCCGACCTAGAAAGACGCTTTGGATCCCAACGAAGAATTCTGCTCGAAAACCGCCGCCTTCAACAAGAACGTTTTGATGACGGCGAAATGCCAACACAGCCCCTTGAGACAAAACATATTCGTAACTCAGTGTGGGAGGTCGCCCCTTATCCTGACGCGCTACAAGACCGACGTGTAGAGATAACGGGACCAGTTGAGCGCAAAATGATGATCAACGCCCTGAATTCCAATGCGAAGATGTTCATGGCCGATTTTGAAGATGCCAGTTCGCCGACATTCTCTAATATGATGAGCGGTCAAATCAATATGCGTGATTATGCCCGCGGAACCCTCGATCTACAAACGGATAAAAAGAGTTATAAACTCAATGATGATACAGCCACGATGCTTGTGCGTCCGCGTGGGTGGCACCTCGAAGAACGGCACATCACGGTCGATGGTAAGCCGATGAGTGCAAGCCTGTGTGATTTCGGGCTGCATTTCTTCCACAATGGAAAAATTCTCGCAGAAAGCGGCAAAGGCCCTTTCTACTACCTGCCAAAGATTGAGAGCTACCAAGAAGCGCGCCTCTGGAATGATGTCTTCAACTTCGCGCAAGCCGTCATGGATATTCCCAACGGCACCATTAAATCGACCGTTCTGATTGAAACGCTTCCCGCTGCGTTCCAGATGGAAGAGATTCTCTATGTTCTGCGCAATCACATCACGGGCCTTAATTGTGGACGTTGGGACTATATTTTTTCCTATATTAAAACCTTACGCGCCCACATGAACTTTGTGCTCCCGGATCGCGCTCAGGTCGGGATGGACCGCGCCTTTCTCTCTGCCTATGCCACACGCTTGGTCGAAGTATGCCACAAACGTCGCGCGCATGCGATGGGCGGCATGGCAGCGCAAATTCCTGTCAAAAATAATGAAGCCGCCAACCAAGCGGCGTTCGAAAAGGTACGGGCAGATAAAGCGCGTGAAGCCTCCATCGGTCATGACGGCACATGGGTTGCTCACCCTGACCTCGTCTCAGTTGCTATGGATGTCTTCAATGATGTCATGCCTTCAAAGCATCAAATTCATAAAAAGCGTCAATCACCGCGCGTGACTGACGATGACATGATCGCACCGCATAAAGGCACAATCACTGAAGCCGGTGTGCGCATGAATATAGACGTCGGCATCAGATATATCGCAGCTTGGCTCTCGGGTCGCGGTGCCGTGCCCATACACAACCTGATGGAAGACGCCGCCACGGCTGAAATCTCGCGTACGCAGATCTGGCAGTGGCTACGTCACGGCGCCAGCGTCGAAATGGAAGGAGACTACCGTGAAACCCTTACAAATCGTCTCTACGAACGTCTCTTCAATGAAGAAGTGGTGAAGCTAAAATCCGAAATGGGCGAAACCGCATTCGCCGAGGGCCGCTTCCCGGAAGCCGCACAGCTCTTCACGGAGACGGCAACCGCAGCTGATCTCCCTGAATTCCTCACAATTCCTGCTTACGACCTCCTGAAAGGATAACACATGACTTACTCACACACACTCAAAGAGCTGCAAAACCGCTACCCGAACGGCGCACCTGCCGGGATTAATCTCGAAGATCTCGCACAGCTCAAGACGCAAAATACATTCGAAACCCATCTGGATATCGCCAAGAAAATGGCGACTGTCATGCGCGCCGATATGGCCGCCTACGACGCAGACAGCTCGGCCTTCACGCAGTCGCTCGGTTGTTGGTCCGGCTTCCATGCACAGCAAATGATGCGGGCGATCAAACGTCAAAAAGGCACGCTGGATAAAGCCTATGTCTATCTGTCAGGCTGGATGGTCGCAGGCGTTCGCAACCGTTTCGGGCATTTGCCGGATCAGTCCATGCATGAAAAAACAGCTGTCGTTGACCTCATCCAAGAGATCTACACCAGCCTGCGTCAAGCGGATGAGGTTGACCTGAATGATCTGTTCGCCGAATTAAAAACGACAGATAATCGTGAGGCTGTCATCGCCAAAATCGACAGCTTTGAAACCTATGTCCGTCCGATTATTGCGGATATTGATGCAGGCTTCGGGAATGTCCATGCGACTTACCTGCTCGCCAAGGAAATGATTAAAGCCGGTGCCTGTTGCATTCAAATCGAAAACCAAGTCTCTGACGCCAAACAATGCGGCCACCAAGACGGGAAAGTTACAGTGCCGCGTGAGGACTTCATCGAGAAGCTCCGCGCCGTCCGTATGGCGTTCGAAGAGTTGGGCGTCACAGACGGCGTTATCGTCGCCCGCACGGACTCGCTCGGCGCAGGCCTCACCCAGAAAATTCCGGTGTCGCGCGAAGCCGGAGATCATGCCGCAGAATATACAAAGTGGCTTGAGACTTCGCCCGTGTCAGACCTCAATCAATTGGAGGACGGCGAGATTGCCATTCAATTGGACGGTCAATTGCAAAAACCCGTGCGCCTGCCCAATGGTCTCTATAAATTCCAGGACGGCACCGGCGAAGACCGCGTGGTTGAAGACTGTATTGCCAGCCTGAATGAAGGCGGCGCGGATCTGCTCTGGATTGAAACGGCCACGCCCAATGTGGCGCAAATCGCTAATATGGTAAACCGCATCCGCGAAAAAGCGCCACACGCCAAGCTGACTTATAATAACAGCCCGTCCTTCAACTGGACGCTGAACCTGCGCAAGCAAGTCCGTGAAGATTGGATCGCGGCAGGCACGATCCAAGCCGGAGACTATCCGGATAGTACGCAATTGATGTCATCGGCTTATGACCAAGACCCGCTTGGGCTAGAAGCGGACCGTCGCTTACAGAACTTCCAGACAGATATCGCGCGTGAAGCCGGTGTCTTCCATAATCTGATTACACTGCCGACCTTCCACGGCACGGCCAAGGTGATGAACGATTTGTCGGAGGGCTACTTCGGAGAGCAAAAAATGCTCGCCTATGTCAAAGAGATCCAACGCGAAGAAATTCGCCGCAATGTCTCGGCCGTGAAACATCAACATGAGGTCGGCTCAAACCTCGGCGATGATTTCAAAGAGATGACAGGCGGCGAACGCGCATTGAAAGCCGGAGGTGCGCATAACACCATGAACCAGTTCGAGAATGCGGCCTAACATCCGAACGCGTTCCGCATTTCTGCGGAACGCTCTAAGTGAGGATGCTATTTCCGAAA
>CAYGTR010000032.1:0-36375 GCA_964352855.1 uncultured Algimonas sp.
GTTGATAAGGACAGGTCGCCGTTCAATCCAATTGGCACAACGGAAGCCGTATTGCGTGTCAGCTCCCCGGACCAACTAAAAGCGCTGTCTTTCAAGTTGAAAGGTTTTGTGTCCACATCCCCTGCTGAACCTTTCACATTGCCTTGGAAATCCATATCCAATTTTTCCAAATTAATTGGCAATTTAGTATCAACTCGCAAAACACCCCCAGCCTCAAGTGCCGCAGATTTTAAAGTCAAACTCTCACCCGTAAGCGTGTCGAGTTGAATGAGCGCATCTATTTCTTTTTCATTGCCCGAAACATTTAGATCCAAGCGCGCGCTCCCGGATGTCTGCCAATTTTGGTAGTTTAAAGCAGTCGGAGAGATTAAAATCGTCGCTTCAAACAGATCTGTTTGACGAATAGCCGCCGTTACGGCGATTTCAGGAGAGCCATAGGGCGTCTCTAATTCAAAACTGGCATCTTCCAGAAAAAAGCCATTTTCTGGGATTGAAATACCCGAAGGGTTGTCTGAGCTTTGTGGTGGGAGCCAGCCGTCTATAATTCGGAAATTCTTATCCAACGTGATATAGGCGCTGGGCTCGATCAGTTTCAGGCGCTTCATTTTTCCATTGAGCGCATCTTTTAAAAGATAGTCTGCCTCTATGCGTTTAGCGGAAAAGAAAGGCCGCTCTTCAGATTGGTAAGTTAATTTTATATCTCTCAAAATGACGCTTTCGCGCGTCAACCGATCAATTGAGAGCGAAGCCTCGATGCCTTGGTTTTGCAGAAATGTTTGCACATAGCGCTCGGCAATGGCGTAGCGTCTGTCCCAGGCAATCAAAATGAGGATAATAAGCAGAAACAAAAGGACAAACAAAGCATAGCCAACCCACAGCCAAACCTTACGGGCACGGCTCTTTTTGGTTTTCTTAGGCTTCTTAGGCCTGCCAGATATGACATCGGACTGAACTGACATTCTCGTTTGGTGGCCCTTCCTTCTTTCGTTAGGCTTCTCTTACGCTCTGTGGGCACCGCCGACTATAAAAACTTCGTAAGTTTACGAACTGTCTTAAAACGGTTAACCATAGATTAGGGATAAACTGGGCATGATGGGGCTGCTCCACTTATCATATGATAAATTTGGGTTTGCGAAACAAACAAAGGGTGACTCATGTCTAGTCCTGAACATTCTGAACATGAAACTTCCCCTGAGAAAGCCACCGTTCTTGAATCGTTAAAAACAGGGCTGGCCATTCGGGCGCGCGCGTTTCGTGATTTCTCAAATACAGCCATTCCGAAACAGAATCGTTTAAAATTTTTGGCTGTTGCAGGTGCTGCGGCTCTGGTCGCAGCCATTGCCATGCCGAACTCAAAAGCTGAGTTGAAAGATAATATCGAGATCGCACAAATACCTGACGTGCCACAAATTGATCTGACGCGTTTTGACTTGGCCTTGGAAGAAGCTTTTATTGGTATACCCCTCACACAAACAACTTTGACGATCCAATCCGGTGATAATCTTGGTCCTTTGCTCCAGAAAAATGGCCTGTCGGGCGGGGAAGCCTATAAAGTCACACAGGCCTTTGCCAAAGTTTACGATCCCCGCAATGTGCGCGTGGGTCAATCTTTTGATCTCTACTTCCGAGGTGATGAACTTCAAAATATGACGTTTAAGCCTTCCGTCGAAAAAACAGTTTTCGTTGACCGTAAAGCAGATAGTTTCGACGCTCGTGAAATCTCGGCGGAATTCAAATATGAGACTGTCGCTGTGAAAGCGACGATACAAAATTCGCTCTATGTTGATGCGACACGCTTGGGAGCGCCCGATAGAGTCGTAGCCCAATTCGCCAATATTTATGAATACTCCGTCGACTTCCAACGAGATATTCAACCGGGCGACGAGTTTGAAATGTTTTTTGAAGTCGCGCGTGACCGCAAGGGTAAGATCATTAAGTCAGGTGACCTACTCTTCACAAGTTTTGCGCCGCGCGGAAATACATCTCAATATTACCTTTATAAAGACTCTGATAATCGTGAAAATTTTTACGACGTAGACGGCAAAACAGCGAAACGTAAATTACGGGCCACACCCATTAACGGTGCAAGACTATCCTCGAGTTTTGGTAGCCGCAAACATCCTATTTTAGGATATCGTAAAATGCATGCCGGTGTTGATTTCGCCGCTCCGCGCGGCACACCTATTCTGGCCGCGGGCTCAGGCACTGTCGAACGCGCCAATCGCTATGGTAGTTTCGGCAATTATATCCGCATACGCCATACGGATGGTTATAAAACTGCCTATGCCCATCTTCAAAAATTTGCACGTGGTGTGCGTGCCGGGGCTTATGTCAAACAAGACCAAGTGATTGGCTATGTTGGCACAACGGGCCGTTCAACTGGGCCACATCTTCATTATGAAGTCATTCATAATGGTAAGAAAATTAATCCGCGTCGTTTGTCACAGCTCTCTGGGAAACCTTTAGCTAATTCTGAAAAAGAGGCTTTCTCAAAACGTCGTCAAGAAATTAATGCCATGCGCGCCACCTCAGAAACGATAACAGCAGAACCAAATGCAGCTGTTATGTCTGCGAAAGCGCCCTAATAATTGGCGGGCTGATTCAGGACTTACGAACCACAACTTCTCGTCTCTATTGATTAAACCTTCTAAACCGTTAGAAACATTCAAGGTTTAATTTTTAGAGGGCCGTTTCCGTGAAAAATTTATTCGATTTCTTTTTCTCTTTTGACAAGTTGTTGAAAGAGAAGCTTATTATTCCGTTCTTTTGGCTAGCCATCATCGTTTGGGGGTTGTCATTTTTTTCCACCGCGCTCGATACAATCCAGCTAGACCCACTAGCAAAGCTTGTGGCTTTCGTGAATTATTTTGCGACAATATTATTGGCGCTTGTGACTATTCGCCTTTTTGCTGAACTGGCCGTTGCGCTCTTCCGCATTAATGACAATCTCTCACCCGATGGCGGTAAGTCAGAATCTGCTGACATTGACATTATGGCAGAAACAAAAAAAGCCGCAGAAGCAGCAGCCCATCGCGCGAAAGAATTCACGCATTCAGCCACTGAAAAAACAAAAACATCTTTCGAGAGTGTCAAAGATAATATGGAAGACGTCTCCGAGAGTGTTCAAACAAAAGCTAAGTCTGTCACTCAATCAACCAAAGCAAAAACGAGCTCTGTTGCCAAGAAAACATCTGAAACTGTCAAATCTGCGGCCCCTAAGAAAACGGTTAGTAAGCCAAAGACAACGCCTAAAGCTGCGGCACCTAAAAAAACAACAGCCAGTGCATCCGCCCCTAAGAAACGAGGGCCAAAACCGGGGTCAAAAGCGCCGCGTGATAAAGATGGAAATCTTTTGAAAAAGGACGGCACGCCTCGTGCCAAACCGGGCCCGAAAGCAAAATAATTTATATGAAAAAGCCCGCCTCGTGGAATTTGTGCTTCTCACAAAATACACGAGGCGGGCTTTTTATCAGACCTTACTTATACGGATTTTACCACCTGCTTCATCGACTTTAATCATGTCACCATCTGCGATGCGTCCGGCCAATAATTCTCTGGCTAGCTCATCCTGCACTGATTTCTGTATGACACGTTTTAACGGACGGGCACCATAACTTGGATCATAACCTTGATGTCCAAGCCATGTTCTCGCCTTATCTGACAATTCCAAGGTAATAGATTTATCCTTGAGCCATCCCTGCAAACGCTTTATTTGAATATCAACAATGGCGCTCATATGTTCTGGCTTCAACCGTTCAAAGAGGAGTATTTCATCCAAACGGTTTAAGAATTCAGGGCGGAAATGCGCATTCACCTCAGCCATGACACCGACACGTGCTGCATTGACATTATCGCCCTCAACTAGGTTCAGAAGATGCTGGGCCCCGATATTCGATGTCATAATAATCAGCGTGTTACGGAAATCCACAGTCCGGCCCTGGCCATCAGTTAGACGCCCATCATCCAAGACTTGGAGCAGAACGTTAAACACATCAGGATGCGCTTTTTCGATCTCGTCAAACAAAACTACTTGATAGGGACGTCGACGAATGGCTTCTGTTAAAGCTCCGCCCTCTTCATAACCAACATAGCCCGGAGGCGCCCCAATCAGACGTGCAACAGAATGTTTTTCCATATATTCTGACATATCCATACGTGTGATCGCTTGGTCATCATCGAACATAAATTCTGCCAAAGCCTTCGTCAGCTCCGTCTTACCGACACCTGTCGGGCCTAAAAACATAAAGCTGCCTATCGGCCGCGCAGGATCTCGGAGACCCGCACGCGCACGTCGAACAGCGTCAGACACAGCCTCAACGGCTTTGTCTTGACCCACAACCCGTGCGCTCAAAACGTCTTCCATATGGAGAAGTTTTTCGCGCTCGCCTTCGAGCATTTTTTCAACAGGTATGCCGGTCCAACGGGACACAATCGCGGCTATGGATTCAGATGTCACAGTTTCGGAGGCCAAAGACGTTTCATCAGTGCCTTGTTGTTCCAACTTCTGAGCTTTTTCTTCCAACTCAGGAATGTCCTCATGTTGCAAACGACCCGCTTTTTCATAATCGCCACGACGTATAGCGTCCTGTAATTCAAAACGTGCATGTTCGAGTTTTTCTTTCACATCTGTGGCAGAGGCCAGCTTGGACTTTTCAGCTTCCCAAGCAGAGGTCATTTCGGAAGACTGCGCTTCGAGCTCTTTAATCTCATCTTTGCGTTTTTTCAGCCGCTCTTTCGAGGCATCGTCTTTTTCTTTCTTAAGCGCCTCAACTTCGATTTTCAGCTGTATCAAGCGACGATCAATTTCATCCAAAGCTTCGGGTTTACTGTCAACCTGCATCCTTAAACGCGACGCGGCTTCATCCATAAGGTCAATCGCCTTATCCGGCAAAAACCTGTCCGTAATATAGCGATGAGAAAGTTGGGCCGCAGATATAATTGCCGAATCTGCGATACGAATACCGTGATGGACTTCGTATTTTTCTTTCAACCCTCTCAGAATAGAAACGGTATCTTCGACGGAGGGTTCGTTCACAAATACGGTCAGGAAACGACGTGCCAAAGCCGCGTCTTTTTCTAAATGTTTGCGGTATTCATCCAAAGTCGTCGCGCCAACACAATGCAATTCGCCGCGGGCTAAGGCAGGTTTCAACAGGTTTGCCGCATCCATCGCGCCGTCGGTTTTGCCTGCGCCCACCAATGTATGAATTTCATCAATGAACAATATGATTTGGCCATTGGCCTGTTCCACTTCTTTCAAGACGGCCTTGAGGCGTTCTTCGAACTCGCCTCGGTATTTTGCGCCCGCAATCAAAGCGCCCATATCTAGGGCTAAAAGACGTTTATCGCGTATAGATTCAGGCACATCACCGGAAACAATCCGATTCGCCAAACCTTCTGCAATCGCTGTTTTACCAACGCCGGGTTCACCAATAAGTAGAGGATTATTTTTAGAGCGGCGCGAAAGTACTTGCATCGTGCGGCGAATTTCCTCGTCACGGCCGATCACAGGGTCGAGCTTACCCTCACGTGCCGCCTCTGTGAGGTCACGCGCATATTTAGACAGCGCATCATATTGATCTTCTGCAGAGTCTGACGTCACAGGTTCATCACTCTTTCGCACAGATTTAATCGCCTCTTGCAGCCCGGCTTTGTTAACATTGGCGAGTGCCAACGCGTCCTTCAACGCTGTATCTGCATTGAGCACTGTTGACAATAAAAGCCGCTCAATCGTGACGAAGGCATCACCTGCTGATTTGGCCGCTTTTTCAGCGTTAGCAAATATTTTAGCGGCATCTTGGCTTAAAGAGAGTCCGGAACCCCCTTGGACTTGTGGTATTTTTGACAAAGCCTTCTCGACGGTTTTATCCAAAGCTTCAACCGAACCACCCGCCATTTGCAACAAGTTGCGAGCTAACCCCCCTTTTTCTTGTAAAAGCGCTGACATAATGTGGAGCGGTGTAAGCTGCTGATGATCTCGCGAAATCGCTTCTGTTTGTGCGGATTGCACAACAGCCCGACCGCGTTGTGTGTAGGCTTGAATATCCATGACCTATCCTATCTGTATTTTTGGAGACTCCGAACAGAGTTGTTCCCTTACTATAAGATGTAGGATTTTATTCCTGCGTCGCAAGAGGCGGCATACAAATATTTAGTCACAAAAAAACCCGATCAACGACCGGGTTTATGTTTTAGGTATTCGTGAGATTACTCTGCCGCCTCGACTGTATCTGCATCAGGCGTAGATTTGCGTGAGGGAGCACGACGACGGCGCTTTGGTACGTCTTCACTACTAGTTTCATCTAAAGACATTTCCGCTTCTTTTACTTTTTTAGGTTTTACACTGCGTTTCGCTTTAGGCGCATCCGCCTCAGGCGTAACAACTTCCAATCCATCCGGCGTATCAGACCCGTTATCTGTCTCAGTGTTTTGTTCACGATTGCGTTTTTTCTGATGAATGTTGCGTGGCTGACGACGCGTATCGCTATTGCCTTCCTGCTCATCGTCGTTAGATTCGCCTCTTGCTGCACGTTCAGCCTCTGCCTTCTCGCGGGCCTCTTGTTTGGCCGCTTCTTGGGCGTTCATAAGGCGCAAATAATGCTCAGCATGCTGACGATAATTTTCAGCCTTCACGCGATTGCCTGAACTCGCCGCATCACGTGCCAATGTCGTATATTTTTCGTAAATCGTAATGGCCGTACCGCGCACTTTTACGTCCGGACCATTACTGTCCATGGAACGGTTACTGTTATTATTGTTCCTGTTACTATTATTATTGTTATTTCGAGTACGACCGCGCTGACGCTTCATGATCTTGTCCTATAAGGATTATGTCTTGCACCGCTCACACATCAACAGCGTTCAAAAGAACATGTTTCGTTACAAGTGGGGCCTTTGGCGTATGTCTTTGCCGAATTGATGATATCGAATCTTATAATCTGGGCAAACATCGCCTTGCCAACTTGGCGTAGCAAAGTCCGCGCGCTAGGCAAAGTCTTTTTTACGTTAAATCTCAGATGGTTCTGTAGGTCCTAAGCGGCCTGTTATGCAACGGTCATGGCCGGACAAATCTTTGACAATAGAAACATTGCCGTAACTATGAGCCTCAAAGAGGCATTTCACCGCCGCCACTTGATCAAAACCTATCTCAACACACAGAGAACCTTTCGACACAAGATAGTCCCGAGACTGACTTATAATGACAGGATAAGGATCGAGGCCGTCTTTGCCGCCTCGTAGGGCAATCTCAGGGTCAAAGTCCAAAACATCACGCTCAAGGGCTTTCATCGCTTCATCCTTGATATAAGGCGGATTAGATACGATAAGATCAAACTGGCCCTCGACAGGATCAAACCACTCGCCGTTCAGAAGCGTCAATCGATCCGATACGTTATGCTGATGGGCATTTTGATAGGCAACCTCCAAAGCTACCGACGAAATATCGACGGCCTGCCCTGTTGCACGCGGTATTTCAGCCAAGAGTGAAATAATAATGGCGCCGGAGCCTGTTCCCAAATCGAGAAGTCTTGGCTCTTCATGACTTGCAAGCATATCTAAACAACATCGGACAAGGACTTCAGTATCTCCTCGCGGCGACAGAACATCTTTTGAGATTGCAAACTTACGCCCAAAGAATTCTCGCCAGCCCAAAATAGAGTCGACGGGCTCTCCCGCCAATCGTCTGTCAGCATAGGATTTAATGCTGTCGAATTGTTCAGGAGTCAGAAATTCTGTCCCTCGAATAAAAAAGTCAGTTAATGTGTAGCCAGTTACAGCCATCACAAGATCACCTGCGTCTTCTTCCGCCATGCTCAAACCGGCTTGTTTGAACTGCTCTGTCAAAAAGCGTTTCGCTGAACGCGCATTTATTCCGGAGTACGGGCCGGAGCGCGGGCGCTTATTGAGAGGAACCACCATAGCGAAGCCTTATCCTTGCCATGTCTCTGATACAAGAGCGTTGAGAGTGCTCGACAATAACGTCAAATCTGAGTCGCGGGACAGGCTGTGATCGCCCCCTTTTACCAGAGTATAAGTGACGTCTTCACTCGTCACAGCCTCAATGATAAGGCGACTATGCGCTGGCGGCACAACACCATCCTCTGCGCCTTGTAATATGCGAATCCGGCAATTCAACTGAATAGGGCTATCCAAAATTTGGTTCGCCTTCCCATCATCCATTAGAACTTTGGAATAGGCATAAGGTTCTTCATAATCCGAAGGTTCATAGACAACACCATTGGCTTCTAATTCTAGCTTTTGCGCGTCTGTCCATTTTGGATATGTCAGTTTTTGCGTGAAATCAGGTGCCGGATTTATGAGCATGATCGCTTGCACTTTATCTTTCCTGCCAAGCGCAGCTAACAAACTTGCCCACCCCCCCATTGAAGATCCAATCAATATGACGTCGCCTTCGCAAAGATGGTCAACAACCGCGACAATGTCAGACGCCCATCGACTCATCGTACCATGGATAAAGTCTCCATCGCTGAGACCGTGACCAAAGTAATCAAAGCGAATATAGGCCCGTCCACTGTCTCTCGCCCAATTTTCCAAATAGACAGCTTTCGAGCCCTCCATATCGGATTTAAGACCCCCACACCAAATCATAACGGGGCCTTTTCCATCTGTTTTTTTATAGGCGAGCCGGGTTCCATCAGAGAGCGCCAGATATTCGGGTAAAGTCATCATCATTTCCCTTCGCAGCTTTTCCCTTTAAAGCTGTTATTCATGAGTGAGTCTTCATCCGATAAACCTGCCTTGCGCATACTGCAAATACTTCCCGCCTTGGACGCAGGCGGCGTGGAACGTACGACCGTGGATATTGTCGAAGCACTGATAGAAAAAAACTATGCCGCGTATGTATTATCGGCTGGCGGTCGATTGGAAAACGATATTGAAGCCTTAGGAGGTATCCTCAATAGATCCGACATTGGGAGCAAGAATTTTTTATCCTTACTGCCACGCGTTTTGCTGATACGAAAATTAGTGAAGTCATATGATATTAACATCATTCATGCACGGTCTCGTGCACCGGCTTGGCCTGCTTTTTTGGCGGCAAAACTCACGCGCACGGCTTTTGTGACGACCTATCACGGCATTTATAATTCAAATAGCCGCCTCAAAACTTTTTACAATTCCGTTATGGCACACGGAGACGCGGTTATTGCCAATTCTAATTTTACCAAGGCCCACATTCTTAAATCCCATAAATGTCCTGAAGGCAAAATTACCGTTATCCATCGCGGAGTTGATATGGCTGTTTTCGATCCTATTAAGATCGGGCGTGACGGCATTGAAGACCAGAGACAGAAATGGGGTCGTGAACAAGATAAATTTATTGTCCTTCCGGGACGCCTGACAAGATGGAAAGGGCAATTAGAGGCCATAGAAATGCTGACCGCACTTCCCGAAACCTGTAAACTTGTTCTCGTTGGCGATGCGCAAGGCCGAGACGGTTACGTTTCTGAGATAAAAAACAGGATCGGTCAATTAGGGTTAAATGACAGAGTGATTTTAGAAGATCATAGGTCTGATATGCCACTTGTTTTAGCTAGCGCTGATGTTGTGTTAAGTGCCTCAAATGAGCCCGAAGCCTTTGGTCGTGTGGCCGCTGAGGCACAGGCAATGGGCAGACCCGTCGTTGCAACAGCGCTCGGCGGCGCGCTTGAAACCGTGAAAAACAAGGAAACAGGATGGTTAGTGCCCGTTGGTGATTCTGATGCCATGGCGAAAGCCATTAAGCGCGCTCTGGCTTGGCCAAGCTATGATGGTACGAAAGCACGTTCGCATATTGCGCGATATTTCTCGCGGCAGTCGCTGCAAGCACGTACTTTAGCCGTTTATAAGTCTGTTTTGGACATAAAAAGCGATAATCCACGCGCTTAGAGCCTTGAAAAAATCGCCCAAGAGCGCCATATTCTGCAAACTTGAAATTACACTAGGAGAATATCGCCATCGCCAGACGTCCACTCGCCGCAGCGCCCGCCAAAAAGATAAAGGGTCCGCGCATCAACCGGGACATTACCGCAACATCTGTTCTGCTGATTACAGCAGAAGGTGAAAAACGCGGAGTCGTACCCATCGAAGAAGCTTTAGCAAATGCAGCCGCCTCAGGGCTCGATCTTGTAGAGGTTGCTCCGGGCGATACGCCCGTGTGTAAGGTTCTCGACTTCGGCAAAATGCGGTTTGAAAACCAAAAGAAAAAAGCGGCCAACCGTAAAAATCAACGCACGCAAAATATCAAAGAAATTAAAATGCGTCCAAATATTGACGTTCATGACTATGGCGTAAAATTAAAAGCTATGACAAAATTCTTTGATCGCGGTGATAAGGTGAAAGTGACCGTGCGTTTCAGAGGCCGTGAGATGGCCCATATGGATCGCGGCATGACACTTTTAGCCCGCGTAAAAGAAGATTTTGCTGAAACAGCCAAAGTTGAATTTGAACCAAAGACCGAAGGTCGTATGATGACAATGGTTCTGGCTCCGCGTTAGACGTTTTCGCCGACTATGGGCCCAACATTATCACAACCCGTTGGAGAAAACCCTTATTTTGTAACCTTCCCGAAGGCGCATGTGCGCCTTCGATGGTGGCATTGGTTGTTAGGTATCGTTTTCCTGACTGTACTTACAATTATTGGAACGCTTTTCCTCGCACCTATTTATTATGTTTTTCCAATTGAGTGGCAGCTCGAACTCAACTCAAACTTTCTCAGAAGCGGTTATGCAGAAGCGATATTTCTCTGGATTAGCTTTATACCGGCCTTTATCGCACCATTTCTGGTTTATAAATATTGGCATCAGCTACCCTTCAAAAGACTTCTGACATTTAAAGATAGATTTCAATGGCGAAGACTGTGGATGGCTTTGCTTCTTGTTATAGTTGGCTATAGCCTGATTTCTTTCATTGAATACCGCATTGACCCAAGCAGTTTTGACGATGTCATCTTACATTCTGATTGGAAAGGGTTTGCAATTTTACTTGGCGTTACGCTCGTTTTCTTGCCCATCCAATCCGCCTCAGAGGAAATCCTTTGCAGAGGCTATCTCAATCAAGGTCTTAGCTTGATTACAAAACAGCCTTGGATTGCCTTTGTACTGACAAGCGCTTTTTTTGCCTTACTACACCTCGCTAACCCAGAGGCTGATGGTCAAGTAGGACCGTATATGGTGGACACGTTCATCTTCGGCATGGCCATGTGCTGGCTCAGCTATGAAGATCAAGGCTTGGAAAGTGCTATCGGCATGCACATTGGGAACAATCTCTTTGTTTTTACACTCTTTGGGTATGCAGATCCCTCACTACCGCAGTCTGCTATTTTTATGGCACCTGAACCTGTGATCGAATGGACAGACACATTACAAGGTGCAGCCTATACTTTGGGCATCACAGTTTTGATTATTCTGTTCAATCGCTGGAAAGTAAAAGATAGCGCTGTCATAGAAAAAGGCAAATCGACCTTCACGTGATTCACTGACAGCGGTGTCAGACTCGCTTTATATGCTCTGCATCTCAACTCTGTGACTGCGCAGTAATGCTTGACCTCTTCTTTTCAAACTCTATAAGGCGCGCTTCTGGCGAGAGTCAGTCAATTGCAGCGCTATGGGCTAAAGGCATGCCTATGCGCTCTTAAGGCAGCGTTATTTTTCAGGTCTGAAGAACGACGCACATATATGGAGACCGAAATGCCAAAAATGAAGACCAAGTCAGGCGCCAAAAAGCGCTTCAAAATCACCTCCAGTGGTAAAGTGAAAGCCGGTCAAGCTGGTAAACGTCACGGAATGATCAAGCGTACGAATGATCAAATTCGTAAGCTGCGCGGCACAACAGTTCTCAAAGACTGTGATGCCAAGCGTATCAAAAAATCATTCATGCCAAACGGCTAATCGCCGCCTCATCTATTCTGGAGTAATATTATGTCACGAGTAAAACGCGGCGTCACAAAACACGCACGTCACAAAAAAATTATCGATGCAGCTAAAGGTTACCGAGGCCGTCGTAAGAATACATTCCGCATTGCCAACCAAGCCGTCGAAAAAGCTGGTCAGTACGCTTATATTGGTCGTAAACTAAAAAAACGTCAGTTCCGTGCCCTTTGGATCCAACGTATTAACGCGGCCGCTCGCCTTCACGGTATGACCTATGGTCGTTTCATGGACGGCCTCAACAAAGCGGGTATCAATCTTGACCGTAAAGTCTTGGCCGACATGGCGGGTAATGAGCCCGAAAGCTTTGCCGCTTTGGTGGAAACAGCGAAAAAGCACGCAAGCGCGCCGCATACTGTTACGGCTTAAGCTCAATAACATTATTGTTTGAAAGAAGCGTCCTAAGGGGCGCTTTTTTTATGCCTTCGTAAGGGAGCCTCATAAAATTAAATCGCACATGTTCAATTCACTTATAAATCTCGACTAAATCATGATGGGCCTGTAGCCCTTAGAAAAATAGGTCAAACCCATGAAACTTGTCAGTGATGAAATTCTTGAAGAAGAATTATACGATACGCCCGCTTTTGAAAAAACCTATCCCACGATCGCAAATTTCAACATGGGAAACCCCAAAGCCTTCACCAGTGGGCACCCTTTTGACCATTATAAATTACTAAGAGAGACAGCCCCCATATCGTGGACCGCCATGCCGAGAAAGACACGCGGGTTTTGGTCCGTCACCCGCTATGAAGATATTAAAACGGTTGAGTTAGCCCCAAAGATCTATTCCTCGCAACGCGGCTCAATCAACCTCGCCTTCCCGCCAAAATATTTACGGTTCCCGAGAAAGCTCTACTTTGCCGCCCTCAATAGCCTCATTAATTTTGATGCGCCCCTTCATATGGAAATGCGCTTACAGCAAAAAAACTTCTTCACACCGAAATATGTCGCCAGCCTCAAAGACCGGGTTGGCCGCAAAATTGACTCTCTTTTGGATGATATGGAAGCCAGCGGGCCAAATGTCGACTTCGTCAAAAAATTCTCAGAACAATTACCGCTTTATACGCTTTGCGAAATGCTCGGCGTAGATGAGGTCGATAGGCCAAAAATCGTCAAGTGGATGCATTATTTAGAAATGGCGCAACTGGTCGCCGCCGCGCCTTGGGACATCATTAAAAATGACCCTCTCTTTATGTTTCGATATATTAAGAACGTGAATGAGATGTTTGATTATGGCAAGCAGATCATGGCCGACCGCCGCGCCAATCCAAGAGATGATCTTCTGACGGTTATTGCGCAGTCCACCCTCGGCGGGGAATTGCTCCCGCAAGAATATCTGGACGGGTCATGGCTTTTAATCATCTTTGCGGGAAACGATACGACGCGAAATTCGCTCTCTGGAACAATGCGTCTTTTGACTCAGTTTCCTGACCAAAAGCAAAGGGTTTTAAACGACCGCTCCCTTATTCCTAATATGGTGCAAGAAGCCCTTCGCATGACCTCGCCTGTTATTCATATGCGCCGGACAGCCCTGAAAGATACAGAGCTTAACGGACAAAAAATTGCGAAAGATGAAAAAGTGGTTCTCTGGTTTGGCGCGGCTAACCGAGACCCCGATATTTTTGAGAATCCCGATGAATTTGATGTTTCAAGGCCAAATGCCTCTAAACACTTCGCGTTTGGGCATGGGCCGCATAAATGCTTAGGCAGCCGCATTGCACAGCTTCAACTCACTTTGGCCTATGAAAAGATACTCGCGCGCTTTCCTGATATACATTGGACGGGGGACCAAACTATCGCGCCCAATAGTTTTGTTCACGCGATCTCCAGCCTCCCTGTGACCCTCACTCCACCTGTAAATTGCATGAATTCATCGCGTTAAACCGTAACACGCCCAATAGTGTTGAAAAACTCCACTTCTGATCTAAATGCAAAAAATTTCAGCCGAAAGTCTATATAAAACACTTAGGACTCCGCCAGCCACACGCTATGAGTCGACAAGCTGACTTTTAAAGCTGGATTTCAGCTATGCATCTGGTTGGCCCAAATTTGGAAATTCCTGATTTTGGATTTTTTCAGCACTATCACCCAGAGTAAGTCGGCGATAAGGATTGTGAAAAGCACGATCAAATTTATATCAATTTTTCTTCCCTTTAAGTTCGTCTTCCAACAATGCACGGGTCTCTTTTTGCATTTGAATGACATCAGTAGTGAAGAACACACTGCTATAGGTCGACGACCGGGCCGTGGATACAGCGTGATTAAAGTTTTGATCGTCACATAAAGCCGGTAAATCATAGACCACCATATCAGCCGTTATATCTAGGGCAGGATTTATCGCCTCGGTTTGAACCACCATGACTTTGCGCTCAATTTCGGACACAGCATCTGTCGTGCGGGCAAAAATTTTCTCATCAATACCAGATCGAAATTCGATTATTTCCACAAGTTCCGCGATTTTCTCACGTAATTCTATATTGCGTATAACCTCAAATTTTCCGGTAGATTTTAATTCATCAATTGAATTGCGCAAAAGTACGGGCTGGGTGATCTTACCCGTTAGGAAGATGCCGCTCGCAAATTTATCCGCCTCGGTAGGCTTAATTTCGCACCTTTGTAAGACATCTAAAATGAGCGTGCCGTACTGAGCATGTCGTTCCATGAAACTTACATTCAATTAGTTGCGCGTAATAGAGAGTGAAATATCGTCATGCAAACGTTGTAGGTAAATGGTTTCAAGCTTACGGTCTGTCCTAACCTCATTCCAATTACTAACTTGCATACCCATAAAAACGCCGAAGACCACGATGCCAAAGTCTATACACAACGCGAACCAGTTTTCTTTTCCAACATGGGCTTTGATACGGCGGAATATCATGGGGCTGCCTCTTCTTCTTCCAGCCCAAGTTCGGCGCGAATAGCCGTCCGCGTTTTTGTGAGTGACGCAAGCGCGATATTATAGCGATCAATATAATACTGATTAATTGACCTTTGCGCAGATAGCGCGGGCAAGACATGGTTATCTTCACACATGGATTTTAAATCGATTTTCACCTGATCCATAGTGACGCTCCCCGAATTAGGTTTGAAATGCTCTATATTGATGATCAAATGACGATCCATCCTAGCCAATTGTAAAGAGAGACGGGCAGAAATTGGCTGTAAAAGCTCGGAATATTCTTTCGCTTCCCCAGCCAGATTATTCAAATGAGTTCGAATGATCGGGTCGCGAATGGCAGAAAACTTTCCAGCCGATTGCATTTCGTTTATCGTACCCAATTCATAAAACACGGGAAGGAAGCGACCGACTTGATAGAGACCATCAGCGAACTGGTCTTGCTCGTCCATGGCTATATTGCATGACGATAGGCTTTGGTGAACCACCCAAGCATTTTTCTGATTATTTGTTACAAAGCTGAGCCCGAAATTGGTTTCGGCAATAGATTTATCCATATCTTCAACCAGCCGCTCAAGATAATGGCGCTCTAGCGTTCGCTCCTGCCGTTCCTCGCTCCAATTCGTAATCTGGAAGGCAATCAAAATACCAGCGACGACAATGAAAAAGTCCAGCGCCACCGCGAACCAATTTTGATCTTTCACGTGTTTAGATATTCTACGAAGTAACAATGTGCGCCTCTATGCCCTTTGACGTCAAACATAATGTTTTTCGGAAGTGTGTCCAGCGGCTTAAACGCCTCCCCAAAACTCAACACGAACCGCACTTGACTAATGCGCTCCCCTTCTCTAAACGCCGCGATAATTCAGCGCAGATTTATTCCTGCGCTCCGCGCTGTGCGAGATGCAGACGGGGTCCCGTGGTCGACGTGTTACGTTCACCGCGGCCTTTGTGCTTTGGTTACAGCTAGTTTTTGAGGTAATGAGAGTTTGTTTGAAACACTCGGCGATAAACTAAGTGGTGTCTTTGACAATTTGACGGGCCGTGGAGCTCTGTCAGAAAAAGACGTCAATACCGCCATGCGCGAAATCCGCGTGGCTTTGCTCGAAGCCGATGTCGCCCTACCCGTTGTCAAAGAATTCGTTGAAAAAGTCCGCCGTGAAGCCGTCGGCGAAAAAGTCATTAAATCGATCAAACCCGGCCAAATGGTCGTTAAAATCGTTAATGATGCCCTCATCGATATGCTGGGCGGCACACTCTCAGAGGATGATGCCGACAAGGAAGAAGCCGCTAAGGCGACGCATCTCAATCTTGCCGGAAGACCGCCTGTGGCTATCCTCATGGCAGGTCTGCAAGGCTCCGGCAAAACAACGACATCCGGTAAAATCGCGCTCTATTTGCGTAAAGCGTTCAAAAAGAAAATACTCCTTGCCTCGCTCGATACAAACCGTCCTGCTGCGATGGAACAGCTTGGCATGTTGGCAAAACAGGCTGAAGTTGGCTTCCTCCCGATTATCAAGGGTCAAAGCGCCCTAGAGATTGCAAAACGCGCCATGTCTGAGGGCGCCAAAGGCGGCTATGATGTTGTCTTCCTTGATACGGCGGGTCGCACAACAATCAATGATGAATTGATGGACGAAGTCGAAGCCATCGCCAAAGAAACCAAGCCTATTGAAACACTTTTGGTGGCTGACAGTTTGACAGGTCAAGATGCTGTCGAAACCGCGAAACGCTTTAATGCCCGCCTCCCCCTAACAGGTCTTGTCCTGACCCGTATTGATGGCGATGGACGCGGCGGCGCGGCGCTATCTATGCGCGCAGTTACGGGTTTGCCAATCAAATTCTTGGGCACGGGCGAAAAGCTAGACGGTCTCGAAGCCTTTGATGCAGAACGTCTCGCAGGTCGTATTTTGGGCCAAGGCGATATCGTCTCTCTCGTGGAGCGCGCCTCTGAAGTCATTAACGAAAAAGACGCCGCTGCCACGGCCGAGAAAATGCGCAAAGGTCAATTCGATCTGGACGACCTCGCCAAACAACTCGGCCAAATGGAAAAAATGGGCGGCATGGGCGGCCTCATGAAACTCATGCCCGGGATGGGGAAAATGAAAAAGCAGATCGATGCCGCAGGCGGCATTGATGACAGAGTATTGAAACAACAACGCGCCATTATCTTTTCCATGACCATGGAAGAACGCCGTAATCCAAGCATTATGAAAGCCTCTCGCAAAAAGCGTATAGCGGCAGGCTCAGGCATGAGTGTGCAAGAGGTCAATAAAGTTATCAAAATGCATCGCCAAATGGCGGACATGATGAAAAAAATGGGCAAAGGCGGCATGGCCGGGTTAATGCAACAAATGGGCGGAATGCCCGGCATGCCGAAAATGCCCGGCGGCATGATGCCTGGAAAAGCGGGTAAAACCGGTCTCCCGAACCCCGCGGACATGTCACCGGAACAACTCGAAGAATTAAAGAAATCCCTCCCCCCTGGCCTTGGTAAACTCCCAGGCCTTGGCGGCTTAGGGGGTGGCGGTGGCCCGAAACTTCCGGGTCTCGGCGGCAGCCTCCCCGGCTTGGGCGGTGGCAACCCTTTTGGAAAAAAGAATTAAAGAACTGAATTTAAACCGATTGCTAGATTAAAAAGGAAAACATCATGGCTCTCAAACTTCGTCTGGCCCGTCACGGCGCCAAAAAACGCCCTTACTATCGTATCGTTGCAGCTGACTCCCGCTCGCCTCGCGATGGTCGTTTCTTGGAAATTGTTGGGCGTTATAACCCAATGCTTCCAAAAGACTCCGAAGACCGCGTTCAACTCGACGTCGAAAAAATCAAAGAGTGGCTGGGCAAAGGCGCGCAGCCAACTGAACGCGTGGCGCGTTTTCTAGGCGCTGCCGGACTTTGGGAATGGAAAGTCGGCAACAACCCACAAAAAGGTAAACCCGGTCAAAAAGCGGTTGAGCGCGAAGAAGAACGTGCAGAAAAAGCCGAAGCGCGTGCTGCAGCAGAAGCCGAAGCCAAAGAAGCCGCTGCAGAAGCCAAAAAAGCGGCTGATGCCGCTGCTAAGGAAGCTGAAGCCGCGCCTAAAGAGGAAGCACCTGCTGAAGACGCACCCGCCGAAGAAGCGGTTGAAGCACCTGCAGAAGACGCACCTAAAGCTGAAGACGCGTAAATCACGCTTTATGTCAAATCAGAAAACCCGGCCAGCAGGTCGGGTTTTTTATTGAATACTTCACAAACAAGTCATTGCGGAGTTAACCACCGAATCGGGATTTGGTGGCGCTTTGAAATAATTTGCCTATAAGAGAGTAATAAACATAAGAACTGGGGAAGATAATGAAACAGATGCAAGGCTTGGACTCGGTCTTTGTGGCGATGGAACGCTCGATAGCGCCTGTGCATATTGGTTCAGTTTTAATTTATGATCCCTCGACTGCACCGAATGGGTTTGTGCGTTTCAAGGATATCCTCTCTTTCATTGAAAGCCGCCTCCAACTCTCTGACACCATGCGTCAAAAAATGGTCAAAGTCCCCTTTGGGATTGATTACCCTTATTGGGTTCAGGACAGCGACTTTGATATTGAATACCATATTCGTCATGTCGCTCTGCCCAAACCCGGCGACTGGCGACAAATGTGCATTCTGGCGGCCCGCATTTTTGCCCGCCCGTTGGATTTAACGCGTCCGCCATGGGAGTTCACCGTGGTAGAAGGGCTCGACAACATAGATGGTGTTCCGAAAGGCTCTTATGCGATGTTTACGAAAGTCCATCACGCCGCCATTGATGGGGTATCCGGCGTAGACCTAATGAATGTTCTGCATACAATGACGCCTGATGAAGAGACAGTCCTACCCCCTGACTCTTGGCGTCCCGAAGCAGATCCGAGCCAAATAGGTATGTTTGCCCGTGGTTATGCACGCAGTCTCACAAACCCCATTCGTCAAGCTAATGCTATGCGTCATTCTCTTCCTGGGATGGCACGTGTCGCGAAAGGGTTGATGAAAAAAGAATTTGATTTTAATTCCTTAATGAAAGCCCCAAAAACCCGCTTTAATGGCACGGTTTCCCCTCACCGCATGTTCGACTCACGCACATTCAAACTCGCTGACGTGAAGAGAATTAGAGCACTTTCAGCGGGCTCAAAACTAAATGATGTTATGCTATCCGTAACAGGTGGAGCGATGCGACATTATCTCGATCACTATAATGAATTACCAGATACATCCGTCACAACGATGGCACCGATTTCAGTGCGTGATGAGAGCGAAAAGAACACAATGGGCAACCAGGTGGCAGCCATGTATGTACCGCTCGGTTCGCATATTCCGTCTGCTGCTGAACGCATGAAATTTGTCACGGAAGAAACGCAAAAAGCGAAAGCCTTCACGGGCGCTTTGGGCGCGAGACAAATGGCAGAGATGACCAAGCTCACACCTGCCCCCCTTATGAATTTAGGGGCCGCCGCCTTCACACGTTTTAAGCTCGCAGACCGGATAAAACCTTTCATCAACACGACCGTAACGAATGTGCCTGGACCACCTGTGCCGATTTATTCCGCAGGAGCGAAACTCATCGGGCTACACGGTAAGCTTTGCTTAGTGGACGGGATGAAGCTCGGTCATGTCGTGCATAGCTATGTTGATGACGTGACCTTAGCTTTTACAGCGTGTCGCAGCGCTGTGCCTGACCCGGATTTCTACTCTGAATGCATCCAAAAAAGTTTCGATGAGCATTTAGACGCCCTAGAACTTGCCGAAAAAAGACAAAAAACCGTTGCGCCACAGCCGTCTTCTGGTGCGTCGGCGAAAACAAAAACGAAAACTGTTCAGACAAAAACGACAGCGAGAAAGACAACCACGCAAAGAACCCCTCAGAAAAAGACACCAAAACTTAAGACAAATGCTGCACCAAAAGCAGTGAACTAGTTGCAGACTCAATTAATGCGGTCTAGTCGAAGAGTAGATAAAGGCTCAAAAAGGGCGCGCAGGGGAAAGTTTATGCATACAGAAGCACTGCCACGAGGCGGTTTGTCACGAAAAGGGCCATCCCTTTTCTGGACTTTGACCGAAGGCCGAGGCCTATTCGAACTCAATAGTTTCTATGCATTACGTTTACTGATGAAACGTTTACCCAAAGGGGACGGACATCCTGTCATTGTCTTTCCAGGCTTTGTTGCAAGTGATCACTCCACTCGTCCTATGCGGGGCCTTTTGAAAGACTTGGGCTATAAAGCCTATGGTTGGGGATTAGGCCGCAACCTTGTCTTTAATGATGAACGTGAAGCCGAGATGCAAACGCTCTTGAAACAGGTTTTTGACACCCATGGCCAGAAAGTCTCAATAATTGGTTGGAGCCTTGGCGGCGTTTTCGCGCGAGAGGTGGCGAAAGCCTGCCCTGAGATGGTGCGCAGTGTCATAACTCTTGGATCACCTATTTCCGGTGATGTCGAACACTCAAATGCGCATCGCTTTTATGATGCCATAAACGGGCAACCTTCGGAAGAGATGAAGCAAAGGCTGGCGTCTTTGAACACCCCGCCCCCGGTTCCTACAACATCTATCTATACCAAGACAGACGGCATAGTCGCTTGGCGTGGCTCCATTCAGAAAGATGGACCGCAGACAGAAAACATTCGCGTACCCGCGAGCCATGTGGGGCTAGGCGTCAACCCTTTAGTGATGTACGCTATCGCAGACAGACTTTCACAAAAAGACGGGCAATGGGCCCCTTTTGAACGTGAAGGTTGGAAAGCTCTCTTATTTCGCAAACCAAAACTTTAAGCTTAAAAAACTCCAATAAATAAGCCCGCGTAATAGCGGGCTTTTCTTTTTACATCAATGAGATCTAGCTCTTATATTTGACACTACAGCCATATGGCGCTGTGTCAGAAACAGTTACAGTCTCACCCGCTTTGACTTCAGCCAGAGCGGCTGCGACATAGTTTTTAGCCCCTTCAACAGTCGCATGGTTGGCGCTGCGATTATCATCAATCGCGCCTTGGTAAACTAAGGTCTGATCCGCATTGATAATATACATATGCGGGGTTGTCTTTGCGCTAAAGGTTTTACCCATTGCGCCTTCAGGATCCAGAATAGTCGCGGTTGGGGCAGCATCATATTCTTCCACCTGAGCATTGGCCTCTTCGCCTGTCTTATAACCCTGCTTACCTGGCGCACTTGAAATCACAGAAAGCCAAACTGTATCTCCATCGGCGGTGGAGGATTTTTGCAGATTTTGCATATTTTGTGTCGCATAATGTTTTTTTACATAAGGACAGCCATCATTTGTCCATTCAAGCACGATGTTTTTGCCTTTGAAATCGGACAAATTATGCGTTTTGCCGTTCGAGTCTGTCACGACCATATCTGAGACAGTAGATCCTGTTGGTATTGCTGCTGTCGCAATTGTTGATATTGAAAGCGTTGAAACTGCGACCGTGGCGGCCAGTAGTTTTGTCAAAGATGTCATAAAACTCTCCTGTAGTGATTAAGATAAATTGGTTACGCATCAAAGGCATATTAAGACTTATCTCTCGCCCTCTCCAATGCCTCCTTTATCACATCATAAGTCAGAATTTGAGGTAAAACTTCGGCTCTCACGGAATTGTTAGATTGCCCCTCACTTGAAGACGGAAAAACCAGATAAAGCGGCACCCCGGCCCGACCATAGGCTTCAAGCTCAGCGGCAATCACATCGTTCTTATTCGTCCAATCCGCAATGAGGAAAGCCGTATTTGTATCAATAAACAGATCCTTTGTCCTCTGCTGATCAAGCACAAGTTTTTCATTGACCTTACAGGTCACGCACCAAGCCGCCGTAAAATCAACAAAAACGGCTTGCCCGCCTTCGCGTAACGCCGCCACTTTCTCATGTGACCAAGCTTCAGCGTTCAGGTCTGTTGATATGGAGGCTTCCGTCTTGATACCGACGGATAAAACGAGGGCGCCAATAACAGAAAACACAGCAAAAGCTTTCAATACATGACGCGCGCTTTTGGCAAACCAAACCGCCAATGCAATGAGCAACATGGCGATAAGCACCATGGCCACACCATTTGTGCCTGCCTGAAGGCTGACAACCCACACTAACCAGATGGCCGCAGCGAACATAGGGAACGCTAAAACCTCTTTGAATGTCACCATCCACGGCCCCGGTTTTGGGAGCGCTTTTAACAGACTTGGCACATAGGCAATTAACAAAAACGGCAAGGCGAACCCAATCGCCAGAGCCATAAAGACAGCGACGGTGATCAATGCGGGTTGCGCTAAGGCATAGCCTATGGCCCCCGCCATGAAGGGTGCCGTACAGGGCGTTGCAACAATAACAGCGAGTAGTCCGGTAAAGAAGGACCCTCTGACGCCCCCTTTCATGGTAAGGTCAGATCCTGTATTTTGAAGAGAACCGCCAAATTCGAAAACACCTAAGAGGTTAAGCCCCACGGCGAAAAGAACCAACGCCAAGACAGCCACAACAGGGGGTGATTGCAATTGAAACCCCCAACCAATTTCGTTTCCGGCAGCCTTTAAAGCGAGTAAAAGTAATGTGAGCACAAAGAACGTCGCCAAAACCCCTGCGGTATAAGCCCAAGCCTCACGTCTAATAATTACGCGTTCACCATGTGCTGTTTTCGCAATGCTCAGAGCCTTCATAGAAATTACAGGGAAAACGCATGGCATAAGGTTAAGTATCAGCCCGCCGATTAAAGCCCCGAAAATTGCGCCGATTAGCGTTATTGAACTTAAGGATAGATTTTCATTAGCCGGCACAGCAACGCCAATGTTTAGAGTCTCCCCTACAGTTAAAGTGATTTCCGATCCCGTTCTTTGACCATTTTGTTCGTAAGATAATACGCCTTTAATGGTATCGGGAAGGCCGTCATTCCATCCATAATCAGAACACGTTTTTATTTGATATCCGTCAGTGCCCCTTGCTACCACTTGTGGGTCAGAATGCATGACAACGCCTTGGTCATAAGGGAAGAAATAGGTGTCAGTGAAATCAGCGGCAGGTAAATTTTGTAGGGTAATGACGGCATTCTCACCTTGCCGAGATATAGCGCCGTCAATGTCTAATGGTTTTGGAGCCGTATTTATCGCATCTTTTATGAGAGCGTTCCATCGCGCATCCTTTACGCTTTCACCAACCATAAGTTCAATAGAGGCAGAGCCGTCTTCGGGGATGCATATATCTTTGCAAACCAAATAATAAAAATCGAGCGCGATAGTCTGAACCGTTCCGGGAACCGCGTCCGGCGGCACAATAAGATCGACCGGGAAAAGTGGGGCGCCTTCGAACCCATAATTAATGATCGGTCCGGTCGGTATGGCCATAGGGAGAGGCCAGACAATGTTTCCTGTTTGCCACCCGTCAGGTAAAGTCCATGTCAGTTGAACGGGCTCTCCACTATCGCCTGGGTTTCGCCAATATGTATGCCAGCTAGGATCTAAAATTGTGCGCAAAGCCAGTTGGACAGTCTCTCCGGGGGCCACACTGTCATGTGAACTGACGAGGGAGGCAACGACCTTCCCTGTATCAACAGACTCACTTTCTGCCGCGTAAGCAGGTATTATGAAAACAAAAAACGTAATGAGGCTGAGCAGAAGTGATTTCATAGACTTGTCTTATCCTACATCACTATCACGACGCAATTGTATAGCGCTCTATTCACGCAGAGGTGAAGTCATTGTGGGGTTAATAGACAAAGAAAAACCCGAACCATTAAGGTCCGGGTCGATAATTTTATATCTACCTGCAAAGACTAGGCAGCTGGTTTTTCTGTTTGCGCACGACGTAGCGTCATATTCACAAGACGTTGCCAGTTACCCAGTGAAACAAGGTGAGCATGTGCAACAGCCATATAACCGCGGTCAGAAAACTCTTTCAATTTATCAGCGGGTAAAGCTTTTAATTTCGCTTCGCTAATTGCAAAATAATCTGCAATTTTTTGTAAAGGCGCTTCTGATCCATCTGCATTTTGCCCACGGAAATTCATTTCTTTGGGCTCAAACAAATCAGCGGCTTTGAAATCCTCGACCATTTTTCCTGTTGCTTGACGGTCACGTTCATAATTCTGTAAGAATTGGAACGCTTCTTTAGTGAAGGCAGACGTATCATCCTTGTTAAAGAAAGGCTGCGTTGGTTTCTTGTCAGTAACACATTCTGCATCTGCATCGACGCAAACAACAAAACGGTCATTTGCTTGATCCCCAGCTAAAACAAATGGGTAACGACGGGCAAAAGCCGGCATATAATAATCTTGTTCGAACTGACCATCCTTAACAAAAAGGTTCTCATTTTGGCGAATACCCATCACAGCCAGAGGCGTACGTTCTTCGCCTGCAAAAATAATAGGAAAAGAGGCGGCAGCCGCACCAAACTCTGGAGCTGTAATTGGCAAGAAATGTTGGTCCTGCATAAACTCAAACGGTTTCGCGACCGGCTTTACGCCGAATTTGCTGTGTGCCTCTTTTGTCAGAGGCTGTGGATTTTTGTAAAACATAACATTGCCGGAGACGGCGATATCATTTTGTTGTTGTTCGGCCATGAGGTCGTTCCCTGAAGCTAGTGTAAAATTCTATGGTCAAAATTCTCACGTCACCAATTATAATCAGCGATGCTTAATTCTGTGCAAGCCCATAGCTAATTTAACTTTCGGATTCAACAAGCGATTGATGCCTTTCACACGCGGATAAATCAGGCTATGCTATTTTATATGACCGAACATAATGATCATAAGTCTTTGTCTGAGCGCGTTGAAGCCGCGCGTCAAATCGTCATGAATGCGGGGGAGCGTTTTACCCCCCTGCGCGAACATGTCTTAGAGCTTATTATTTCGGATGGCGGCGCGATTAAAGCCTATGATCTATTGGACCGGTTAAGTCCTGATCTGGGCTCTCCCAAGCCACCGACAGTTTACCGCGCTCTTGAATTCCTCTCAAAACATGGTCTTATTCATCGCGTAGAAGCGTTAAATGCTTTTATCGCGTGTGATCACGACCATCAGGGCCATTTAGCCGAGTTTTTCATTTGTGAGACCTGTCATAAGGTCGAAGAGCGCCACGCTCATGATCATGCCGACTGTAAACCTGACGGTTTCCAGATCAGACGCAGTGTTGTTGAGCATTATGGTCAATGCAGCCTCTGCGCTGCATGAGTCAGTTTTATGGGCTTTACTTTAACTTGGGCGGGTGAGTGTTCGGCATGGGAGTGTGACGAACTCGGCCACCTCAATATGCGCCATTATGTTTATAAAACGGCCCAGGCACGGGCGGGATTGATCATTCGTATGGGGCTCCCTGATGCTTTCAAGACAGATGCAATGAGTTCCATTCGCGTCAAAGATTTTCACATTAAGTATCAAGCCGAGGCCCGTCCCGGAGACCCTCTAAAAATTGAGAGTGGATTACTGTCACTCGATGAAGAAACGGCAAAACTCTGTCATGTGATGTATCACGCTGACGGACGCATTGCGGCAACAGTTGTCGAAATCATTGAGCATATATATTTACGCGAAATTCGGAAATTCCCTTGGCCAAGTCGTGTCCGAGAGAATGCCGAAAAATTCATGGTTCAACTGCCTGCGCCTGCCAAACCGCGTAATATTAACTTATCTGACCCGCAAACAGGTATGTCCTTATCGGAGCTTGAGGGTCTGGGATTAAACATTTTAGGCGCGGGTGTTTTCGGCCCCGAAGAAGCAGACAATACGGGTCATATTACGCCGCAAGCTTTCTTTGGCAGAACAACGTCTTCTATTGGGTGGTACACGGAGGGTTGGCCGGAAATCCATAACGTGGATTACCGCGAAGGGGGCGGCATGGCGGCCTTATTAGAAGCTCGTGCCGTCTTTCATTCCTGGCCCGAAGTCGGTGATGCCTATACTTATGTGCCCGGGTTTCTAGGCGCCAACACTTACACGCGCGCTATATTACATAACCTGCTGAACCCTGTTACAGGCGCGAGCTACATGACCACTGTCGCGATGGGTTGTTTGTTTAATACAAATACGCGTAGCCTCGTAAAGACGTCAGATGATCAAGTTGAGGCATTAAATTCTAATGTAATCAAAGGATTACATGCTTAAGTTCGTCTTATCGATTATAGTTTGCAATGTCTGTGTGGCAAAATTCGGATCATTTAAAGGAAACATATGGTTGAGCATTTTGTGGAGCTCCACATTATCTTTGCCCAGAATGCCTCGCATCCGTTCCCTCGCCGTTGGCGTGTGCGGCGCCGCTTTCCCCGCATATAGGATACGACTATTTTCTTTAGGCAGGCTTCGCGCCGCCTTGAATAAATTATGGCGGTGCGCGGCATAAATAGCTTGTTCCCATCTGGGATCGCAGGCGAGCGTCACACCTGTTTCTGTTTTTTTCAAACCACCCTCTAAGTAATCTCGCAAGACATCATCGGGAAAATATTTAAAGGCGCTGCGACCTTTATAGCGTGAAAAAGCTTCGTCAGGACTCTCGAAATCAGCCCGCCGACGCCCTGCTCCCACCGCTATGGGCAAGCGTTGTCGCATCATAGATGTCCATCCCGGAATATAGCCAAATGGCCGCATCCAGATTGGCATAGTCACAGGGTCAAAGCCAACATAGCCTTTGAGGTGATCTGTCAAAAAAGGCGCACATAACATTCCCACACAAGCCCCCAAAGAATGGCCCGCGAGGATAAAATCGCCTTGAATCTGCCCGTCGATAAATCCCAACACGTCATCCCGAAACAGATACCAGTCTTTTAGGCGGGCGGGTGTGTATGGTAATGTTGTCTGCCCATGCCCTCTGAGATCTATCGCGATGGTGTGCACAGACAGAGGCGCTAAAACGGCCCGGTAGGTCTGGGCGTTAAATCCGTTCGCATGGAGAAATATTAGCCTAACAGGCTGGGACATATTGCCAAAGTGCAGTGCGGATATCTCCCCGTCACCCATTCGATAACTGCGTCGTACGAAGTCCTTTGATGTTCTCATGGCGCTTTGGACCGCTTTTTATACTCTTCGAAAACATCATTAAGCGGTCGGAATAAAAGCTGATCAGAATACCAAGCGCCAGTATCAATGAAGTAACGATTACCGATCCACATGGCAGAATTTAAAGGCGTATGTCCGTGAATGGTAAAATCGACACCTTTTACCTTTGACTTGGGTTTTTTTCGTAAGACGCGGCGTCCCATTACCATGATGGGTAGGCTCTTGCGGCTATCACGGGATTTTTTCCAAGATGTGCCGTCAGGCTCGGCGTGGCAAATACCCACAGAATAACCGGACGCTTTTACCGTCATAGAAATAGGCGTTTCCGCAAGCAAGCGTGCCCATTTTTTTAAATCTTTTCGGGGCAATTTTTTTATCCAATCATCATATAGGCGGGCATATTGATTGATTTTATTCGCTTGAATAGCGTCAATAAACGCCAATTCGTGATTGCCTAGCACCATGAAAAACCATGGTTTTTTAACTAATTTCAAACATTTTTTGCTGTCAGGGCCGCGATTTATAATATCCCCAACCGAGAAAAGCCTATCCGTCTTTTTGTTAAAACCGTGTACCTTCATCATCTCCCGCAAGAGATCATAACGACCATGCAAATCACCTACGACAAAGTCACGCCCTGCCTTATTCTTGCGGATTAACTTATGAATTTTCCCAGCTGACACAGCCCTTCTTCGCTTATCTAAACGGCGTGGATTTTCTCCGGATCTAAATCATCTTCAATTGCCTGATCCAAAACAGCAAAAGCCGCTTTACGGGAACGTAGCTTGGTATTGCGGAACGCTGTCATATTCAATTGGCTAAACATTTGTCCGGCCATCGGCCCGGCCATTGGCATTTGTTCCGCAGGGACAATACGGTCAATAAAGCCTGCATGCACCGCACCTTTTGGATTGAATATCTCAGCATTAATAACACAGCGGTTAAAATAGTTTTTCGCGAGACGGTAGCGCGCCAATTCTATGCCGAAATTATGCATGGTCATGCCGATCAGGGTTTCGTTCAAGCCAATTTTATAGTCCCCGTCGGCAATCATCCGGTAATCACAAGCAAGTAGTAGAAAAGCACCCATCGCAATTGTATGACCGGTAGACAGCGCAATAACAGGTTTCGGAAACGCCAAAATACGCCGCGCAAGCTTGGAGCCTTTAGACGTTAAAATCATGGCTTCCTTGGGTCCGGCTTGCATCTCTTTAAGGTTAAATCCGCCGGAGAACATGCCCTCGCGTCCCGTAAATATAACGATGGCTTCATCCGCTTCCGCCTTATCAAAAGCTGCATTTAGTTCAGCAATCATATTCGTAGATAGGACATTAGCCTTGCCATCAGCCATTTTGATAGTCGCAAGACCGTTTTCCAGTGTGTAGGTTACGAGATCAGTCATGTTTAGACATCCTTTTCTTTCATGGCGGCTTCTATTTCAGCCGCCGCTGCGTGCTCTCCACGCTGTTGTAATTCACGTATTATATTGAGCTTTTCAGAGTGTTTCTTATTCGCTGACATCTTGCGAAAACCAACACTCTCGTCAATTTCCATTTTGAAATAGATAATGCCAGAGAGCAGTCTATTCGCATAGTCTTCGGCCATGGATATATGCCATGCGTTTTCAGGCTCATATTGCGATACCAATATCTCTAATTCTGACATCCAGTCCGTTTGAGGCAAGACAATCGGATAACCCTTGGCTTGGACGCTGACATAATTCCATGTCGGCACTTGTGCTTCTGGGGCATCATACCAGCTTGCTGAAATATAGGCATGTGGCCCGCTAAAGATGACTAAGGCAGGCAAGTTGTTTTCGAGAGCCCAAACTTGCGGGTTTTGTGCCGAAATATGGCCGTATAGCGTTCCCTTCTTGCCTTCACTTTCTTTCAAAACGAAGGGTAAATGTGTCGCCATCATTTCACCATCGACACTCTGTGTCATAATGGCAAAACTATTATTTCTCATGACGCCCGCCAAGAAAGCGGGGTCATTATCTGTGTAATAAGGCGGTGGGTACACGCTTGTTTAGAGACTACGGGCGATCACAAGCTTCATGATCTCATTCGTCCCGCCATAGATGCGCTGCACTCGACTGTCGCGATACATACGGCCAATGCGATATTCATTCATAAAGCCATAGCCGCCATGGAGTTGCAGACAACGGTCAATCACTTCACACTCTTTGTCCGTAACCCAATATTTGGCCATAGACGCAGTCACAGTATCGAGTTCTCCACGCAGATGTTTCTCGGCGCAATCATAGACGAATGTTTTGGCAATCGTAACAATGGTTTTACATTCGGCGAGTTCAAATTGTGTGTTCTGGAAACTCATGATGGATTTACCGAAAGCCTTACGGTCTTTGACATACTCAATTGTCATTTCCAGAGCCGCTTCCATTTGCGCCACGCCTTGAACGGCAATATTGAGGCGTTCTTGAGGGAGCTCTTGCATCAACTGAATAAAACCATGCCCAGGTTCTGGCCCAAGCAAAGCGTCGGCTGGCACTTTCATATCATCAAAGAACAGCTCGGCTGTGTCTTGAGCGTCCATCCCGACCTTATCGAGAATGCGACCGCGGCGGAATCCTTCGAGGTCATCCGTCTCAATCACGAAAAGCGACTTCGAGAACTTTCCTTCACCACCAGTATCGGCCACAAGGACGATTAGGTTCGCTGTGCCGCCATTGGTAATGAAAGTTTTAGAGCCATTAATGACCCAACCATTGCCGTCTTTTTTGGCGTTGGTTTTAACGTTTTGGAGGTCTGAGCCTGTGCCCGGCTCTGACATGGCAATCGCACCGACGAGCTCGCCCGTCGCCATACGCGGCAACCATTTTTTCTTCTGCTCTTCTGTGCCGTAATGCAGGATATAAGGCGCAACAATGGCATTGTGGAGAGAGAGACCAAACCCATCAACATTGGCTTTAATCAGCTCTTCCTGAATAATCATTTCATGGCGATAATCACCGCCGCCGCCGCCATATTCCTCGGGCATAGAACAGTTGAGCAAGCCCATTTCACCCGCCATATTCCAATATTTGCGATCCACTTTTTTGTTCTTGCGGAAGCTCTCGGAATGCGGTGCCATTTCCCGCGTGTAAAACCCGTTTACGGCTTCACGGAAAATATTGATGTCTTCTTCTGCATACCAGTCAGGATTTTTAAAATCGATAGCGGCCATTAGTCTCTCTCTTTTTTACACGAAAATGAATGAGCCTCGACGAAACAGGAGAAACGTCGAGGCTAAATTGTCAAAGTTGATGTTTTAAAACGCGGCTGCTTCGAGCGCCATGACAGGTTCTGCACCCGTCTTGATTTTAGCGAGATGTGCATCAAGCATCGGCAGCATACGGAGCATAAAGAAACGCCCTGTGATGATCTTATTCGGATAGAAATCCTCATTCGACCCTTCATCAATTTTCTGTTGCGCAACCACAGCCATTTGCGCCCACATATAAGCAAGTGTCGCAAGACCCATCATGTGCATATAATCGACGGAACCCGCGCCCGCATTATTCGGGTCGGACATGCCGTTTTGCATCAACCACATGGTGGCTTCGGTCAGTTTTTTCTGTGCACCGGCAAGGCCGTCCATGAATTCTGGCAAGGTCTCAGAGTCTTTGTTTTCCGCTAAGAAAGCGGCAATTTCTTGGTTGAGCGTCATCAAGGCGCGGCCACCATTACGGGCAAGTTTACGGCCAACAAGATCAAGCGCTTGGATGCCATTAGCACCTTCATAAATTAGCGCGATGCGGTTATCGCGAACAAACTGGCTCATGCCCCATTCTTCGATAAAACCGTGACCGCCAAAGATTTGCTGGCAATCAATTGTTGTCTTCATAGACATATCTGTCAGGTAGCCTTTGATAACCGGTGTCAAAAGACCGAGATAATCATCACATTTCTCGACGAGTTTTTCATCGTCCGAATGTTTTTCAATATCTTCAAATTTAGCCGCCCATAGCAGAAGCGCCCGAGCTGACTCATTGAATGATTTTGTTTCCATTAACATGCGACGGACATCAGGATGTACGATAATTGGATCCGCAGGCTTATCTTTGTCCTGCGGGCCAGAAAGCGCACGTCCTTGAATGCGATCTTTGGCATAGATTGCCGCGTTTTGATAAGCGACTTCTGATTGGCCAAGACCCTGGAGGCCAACGCCTATACGGGCTTCGTTCATCATAACGAACATCACGCGAAGACCTTTGTTCTCTTCGCCAATAAGGTAGCCTTCTGCTTCGTCAAAATTCATGACGCAGGTTGAATTACCATGGATACCCATTTTTTCTTCGATTGAGCCACAAGAGACTGGATTGCGCGCATCAGGACTGCCGTTGCCATCCAATTTGAACTTCGGCACGATAAAGAGCGAGATACCCTTTGTTCCGGCTGGCGCGCCTTCGATACGGGCCAATACCAAGTGAATGATGTTGTCGGACATATCATGCTCACCCGCCGAAATGAAAATCTTCTGACCGGAGATTTTGTATGTTCCGTCACCACTCGGAACGGCTTTGGTTTTCAACATACCCAAATCAGTGCCACAATGTGGTTCCGTCAGGTTCATCGTCCCCGTCCACTCACCAGAGATCATTTTAGGCAAGTAGGTTTCTTTTTGATCTTTTGATCCACCGGTTTCGATCGCTTTGATTGCGCCGCCTGTTAGACCGGGATACATAGCAAAGGCCATATTGGCCGATGTCCACATTTCAGATGCGGCCAATCCCAACATGCCGGGCATGCCCTGCCCGCCAAATTCTGGATCGCGGGCCAAACCGGTCCAGCCATTTTCGACCATTTGCTTATAAGCGTCTTTGAATCCTGTCGGTGTTGTGACCGAACCATCCGCATGACGCTTACAGCCTTCATGGTCCCCAACAATATTTAGAGGAGCAAGCACTTCCTCGGCAAACTTGGCGCCTTGTTCGATCACAGCATCGGCAAGATCACGATCGACTTCACTAAAAGCTTCAAATTTTTGAAGATCTTCAAAACCGAGAACTTCGTGGAGCAAGAATTGCAAATCGCGGACGGGGGCTTTATAACTTGGCATAGTATTTCCTTATAATTTGTTTCTAATTTATTCGGCAGCCGCAAAATCGTCGGCTTGGTAATCAAAACTGTATCCCTGATCACCGTCTGAGTGGGCGAAGCTCTTTTTAAAAGCGGCTTCATATTTAGCAGCCAAACTCTGCACGCTTGGTTCTTGTTCAGTATTTTCCAAGTGATCATCAATAATGGCGACAATCTCGCGCATATCCTTGGCCATAATATCAATATCTTCACGACGCCGCGCTAATCCATCAATCACGGCTTGGAAATTGGCTCTGCGTCGCTTTAATTCCCCATGGCTCGCAATCTGGCCGTTCGTTACATCCAAGACCGCTTTGATGTCATCCAGCGAGAAACCCATGCGCTTGGCACGCATAATTTTTTCAAAACGCAGGCGTTCCGCTTGACCAAACACGCGCGTCCCTGAATCGCGTTGAGGATTTAACAGTCCTTTATCTTCGTAAAAACGAATTGTGCGGGGGGTCACATCAAACATCTCTGCAAACTGGCGAATACCCCAGTTCGTTGAGTCAGACTTGATATTACGATTAATCATGAGGCTCATTTACCTAACGTTGACGTTAACGTCAACTAAAATGGTATGAATTGACAATATGTCTCACTCTTCACGAATTCCGCAGGCAAAGGTTAATGATTTAACCGCGTGTTAACCACAATCGACGCATCAATAGGCTTGGTGGTGTGTGATTCTAGACCAATGCGCTTGCCATGGGGAGATCTCGGAAGAGGTTTGGAAGTCTTATGAGTCAGACAGAAAAACTTAAAAAGCCTGAAACAAAGGCGAAAGCAAAAGCGTCACTTAATACGCCTACCGCAAAGAAACCGTCAACAAAAGCAAAACTTACCCCGAAAAAGCTCACCCTCGCTGAGATGCAAAAAGCGCTGACCTCACTGGAAACGCGGATGAAGCGTGCGGACACATTAACCCAAAAAAGTGTCAAAACCCTCGAAGATGTTGTCTCAACGCTCGATACACGCACACGTAAAGACAGCACGTCCCAGAAATCTGCGCTTTCACGCCGCGTTGGCAAATTATCAAACCAGCTTGAAGAGGGTATGGCAGAGACACGCGCTGAAATTAAAGCGGCCCTCGCCTCAGCACTTTCCAATCCAAACCCATCATCGGTTAAAATGGCAGTGTCTGAGGCTTTGACACGTTTGGAAACCAACGAAGCTCAACAAGCACAAGCCATTGCTAAGATTAACCGTCACCTCGCCAACCTGGCGAAAGCGGTCGAAGAGCGTATCGTCAAAGACCAAATCGCGGCGACTGAAGCCCTACACGCAATTGAAACGCGGCTTTCAACTCGGCTTGAGTCGATTGAAAATGACACCGCGTCTGCCCTGACGAAGATAGGTAATAAAGTCGAAGATCTAAGCCAAGCGATTGATGATCGCCAATCACGCGCGGACTCGATTGTCGCGCTCAAAATTTCAGAACTCGCCGCGCAAACACAAACTGAATTTGATAAAGCCACAAACTCCATAGAAGAGCGCTTAGAAAACCTCGAACGTGCCGAACGCGAGGCGGCATTGGTACGTCCAGAAGGCCTCTCGGCGGATATGTCTGTCACAGTGTCTGAACTGTCTGGTCAGGTTGAAACACTCCGATCACGTCTGGACTCGATTGATGCGAGCTTCACCGCTTTGCAAACTCAAACTGAAATCATGAGCCAAGATTTGCTTCGGACACAATCTCAGTTGCAAGAGCAAGCGTGGACGGCGCCATATCAAAACCCGACAATTGGTGTGCCCTCTGAAGGACATACACCCGTACCCGCCGCCGCTCCGACAAATGTTGTCAACTTTACCCCGCCACAACCCACGGCGAACCCTTACGCGGCCATGCAAAGTGCAGCTGCGCAACAGCCACAAGCTGTCGAGCAACCTGTTGACAGACCAAAGCATTTTCCTGTCGAATTTGACCCGAACGCTTTCGTCCACACGAATGTGGCCACGGCCTATGCAGAGCCTGAAAATTTTATACCGACGCCCATGCCGCGATCTGAACCGACGACGTATGAAAGCATGATGCCACAACAACCCGTTGCCGCCCCGCCACCTCTTGTTGGTGGCATGGATCTCAGTCCGCAGCATGCTCAAGGCCCAGTACCTTTTACCGACGTCGACAGCATTCCAACAGGTGACCCGCTCCTGCCATATGCTGAACCAGCCTATGCAGAGAGCACAGAGCATATGGATACGATGCGGATTACCGAGAGTGGTAAGCCCAGAAAGCTTCGTGTCAAAAAAGAGAAAACACCGAAAATCAAAGGCGAAAGCGCGCCGCTTCTGACCTCTCGCAATCTCCGCATTGCCGCATTGGCAACAGGTGTGGCTGTCATTGGCCTGTTTGCGGCCAAAACCTTTATGACGCCCAACAACGAACCACTTCTCGTTACCGATCCCCAAGCTCCGCAATTCGAGCAGCCCGTACAATTCCCTGTCGAAGGCGAGACGGCCGAGCTTGGCTCCACGCCGCCTATCGGACAATATGCCGAAACCGCAACCCCCATTATCAACGCCAACGAAGCCGGCACAATTGAAACCGCTGCCGCGAATGGTAATGCTGTGGCTGAATTCCAACTCGGTCTGTCTTATCTCGAAACAAACCGTGTGGACGAAGGCGTAAGTCTCATTCGTAACGCGGCGAACACACTTCCGGCGGCACAATACCGCCTCGCCAAACTTTACGAGACCGGCACAGGTGTTGAGAAAAACACAGCTATGGCCAAGGATTTGACAGAGCGCGCCGCCCGCGCGGGCAACCGTATCGCCATGCATGATCTTGCCATTTATTATGCTTACGGCAATGGCGGCGTTGACATTGATATGGTTCAAGCCGCGGGTTGGTTCGAGAAAGCCGCCGAGCGCGGCGTCGTCGACTCGCAGTTTAACCTCGCTATCTTATTTGAAAACGGCCAAGGCGTGACACCGAGCCCGGCCGATGCTTATTTCTGGTATATGATTGCGAGCACGCAAGGCGACCAAACGGCAAAAGCCCGCCTTCTCGCGCTTGACGAAATTTTGGCGCCTGCTGATATTCAGGCCGCCAAAACGCGCGCGGCGAATTTCACCCCTGTTAAAATTAATCAAGCCGCCAATGGCATATTTAAAGACCTCCCTTGGAACAGTCAGGGGCAGAAAACGAATAATAACGCCCAGCGCGCACAAATTCGTCAAGTGCAAACGCTCTTGGCAGAAGTTGGATTTAACGTCGGTGCTGCGGACGGTATTATGGGTAAGCGAACACGCGAGGCGATTACCACTTTCGAGCGCACAAATGGCATGGATCAAACAGGGGAAATCAGCGCAGCGCTGATCGAAAAACTTTCGATAGCTGCCGGCGCCTAAATCATGATGGCAAGGGTGGAGATTATCCGCGCCACGTCGCCGGATGATGTGGCCGCTGTTAAAATGCTCTTTCTCGATTACCTGAAATTCGTCACAGACTATCTGGGCCAAGACCTGTCCTTTCAAGGCACAGAAAAAGAATTCGCCGATTTCCCGCAAACCTACACATCGCTTTTTCTGGCGAAACGGGGTGAGGAAAACCTCGGTGCGGTTGGCCTGAAACTTCTGAAACCGAAACTCATAGAATTAAAGCGTCTCTATGTGACACCTTCGGGCCGGGGATTAGGGCTTGGATACAAGCTCTCTGAAAAAGTCATCAAAGATGCGCGGGCACATGGTTATGATGCGCTTTATCTCGACACCGACCCCGGCCTTATCCATGCCAACGCCGTCTATGAATCGCTCGGTTTTCAAGACGTCCCGCAATATTACGAAAACCCTCTCGGCGGGCAATCGCGTTATATGAGATTGGATCTCTGATCTGACTGCCTCTCGCCTCACAAACATGTGAGCGCTCTATTGTTGACCATTTGGTTTTTATTCTTATATTGACCGTATAGTCATTAAAGGAAACACACATGTCACACTCAATTGTCCTCTATACCAAAAGCTATTGTCCTTATTGTAAAATGGCCAAAGCCCTGCTGACCCGTAAGGGCGTGAGCTACACCGAATATGAAGTCATCGAACAACCGGAAAAATTGGAAGAGATGGTTCAGCGGTCCAATGGCGGACGGACTGTGCCTCAAATCTTTATCGGCGATGTTCATGTTGGTGGCGGCACAGACCTCGTCAATCTTGATGAAGCCGGAAAACTGGATCCGCTTTTGAAACCGTTGCTAGAAACAGAAGCGGCCCAGTAACCCTCCTTTCTCCCCTCCCCAAAAAAAAGACAAAACAAAAGAAGGCTATTCCCTCCTGCGCCTTCGTCATCGACGGCCCCTTTAAGGGTCGTCGATGTGCGCGCTTTCAACGAAAAGACCTGACAGCGTCAGCAAAGGGAAATAGCGTCACCTCTTCTGCTTGGCGCTCTGGTCACGAACAAAGGCTTTCGCCCGACATTGCCAATTAACGCCAGAATTAACGCTCCGCCGTCATATCGCGATTTGCCAGATCGCTCCAAGACTCGCAGCCCAACGTGAGAAAACCGCATA
>CAYGTR010000033.1:0-34655 GCA_964352855.1 uncultured Algimonas sp.
CAATATCGCTCGCGGCTATATTAATGTCCGGTAAAGCCATTGCGGCCGCAATGGCGAGAATGCCCGCGCCGCACCCTAAATCCAAAACTGACTTTGGCTTGAAGCCTAAATTCAAGAGCTTATCGAAAATGATGAGACAGCCTTTGGTCGTGCCATGATGACCGGTTCCAAAAGCCATCCCTGCATCAATGAGAATAGGGTGTTGAACATCTGTGGGTATTTTATCGGCATCATGAGACCCGTGAACAAAGAAACGTCCTGCGATAACCGGGGCTAATCCTGATTGTGTCTTGGTAACCCAATCTGTTTCAGGCAGTTGATGGATATGGGCTTTGAGCTGAAAACCTTTTGCAGCCTCATCGGCTTGAGATTGCGTTTCATATAAAGCCTGTACCTGCATCCGACCATCATGTTTGTCAAAGAGTGAGACCGAAAGGGCAGGGCTAGTCTCAAGGAGGCCAAGTTTTTCTGCTATATCAAAAGCCGTGTCTGAGTCCGTTTCAATCTCCAACGCAAAGGGACGAAATGAGGTTTTGGTCACTTATTTTACCTTTTCGACCGCTAGGCATTGTTCATCACGTTTTTGACCATTCACCGCGCCGCACAACATATAGACCATCAGTTCAGGCTCGCCAGCATGTCCTGAATGTGCATCTAAGGGGTCAACAAAGCTGCCTAAGGGCGGAATAATGCGATCTGCAAATTCCAAGCGCATGTCAACTACATCAAAACCCAGCGCATTGATAAGGTCTTGGCGACCTCTTAAACTTATTGGGCTTGACGCTCTGCCACCTCGTAGTGAGCGGTGATAAAGTTGTTCATAAAACGGTATAAGCTCATATGTCAGAAAGTCATTAAGTTCTGACATGGCGACGATTTTCGGACGCGGGCCTCTGGAGAAAAGTTCCGCTGACGCCCCTATGTCAGTGCCAACATCAGACAGGGATAGAAGCGCGATTTGATTGGCGAGCATATATGTCTCCGAACCTGCAATCATACGGTCATGAATGGTATCTTCTCCATCCGTCATACTTTTACGCATCACATCATAGATAATTTTGCTGCCGAGACTTTCTGTCACAAAAGCAAATTGGTTAAACTGTGTGGCCGTATTATCGGCAGTTTCACAGGCATCAGAAAAGCGTATCCGCTCGTCATTGCCTTCGCTTTGCTTGGCAAATGCAAAGCCTGCCGCGTCCAATGCGGCGCTACACATCGCACCTTTGACAGCATTCTGAATTAAATCACCAGCAGGGCCGAGGTACATAACGGCATCAGAAAAACCGTAATTCACAAGTTCATCTTTCAGACGACCATTATATTTTCGTCGCATACCAGCTATTTCTTGAGATTCGCCACGATTATCATCTTGCCCGACATGAGAGAATTGCAACCCATCCCAAAAAATATTGTCCCAAAAAACACGGTAAAGCACGAACTCTAAATTCTCATCAATGCTGAGAACCTGTTTGTCCATACAGACCAGATCATTTAAAGCGAGTTGAGAGCCCGGAACTGCCGTATCAAAAAGCCGTGGTTTGTCGGCCTTAATATAAATATGTGTCTTGGCTTTATCTGGGTCTGTGACAGGAGCTTCGCCGCATAAGGTTGTCGTTAATCCGTCAGAGGCATCAAGATCATAGGCCTTCGCGATCCCGCCCAGAAAGTCTCCGGCAAGTTGGTCTTTCGTACGGTCTTCGGTAAAGCCAATACCGTGCAAATAAATAATATTAACTCGGTTTTTTATGTCCCCTGGAATAGGGTCAGCCAAATATTCTAATCCTTGAAAGTTACCTGTATTTTTTTCGTCTGTCTCAAGAGAATTAATTTCATGAACGGTTAAGTTAATTTTAGACGATGTTGCACAACCCGTTACAAAAAAGGTCAAGATCAAAATCAAAATGCCACGCATAGATCAGGCTCTCTCTACAAATCCGTCCAAGACTTTTTTATCTCCGGCTTTTTCAAATTTAACGTCCAGCTTGTTTCCGTCTGCTGCTTTTATGCGGCCATACCCGAACTTTTGATGGAAAATACGGTCACCAACCTTGTAGTCGCTCTGTGTTTTTTTGATGGGGCGACGAATGGCATGGCCTTCGATTTCTTTAGGTCCACGACCAAAACTTTTGTCCTTATTGGCTTCATAACGTTGCCATCCCGGCGAGTTGTAACCGTTACTTTTTGCGGCTTCAAAACTCGCAGAAAATTCGCGCGCCACTTGTTGCGCGACATGGCTCTGGCCATACTGATTCGTGTTCTCGGATCCGTTTTGCACGTCGACATGTTGGACGGGCAGCTCATCAATAAAACGCGACGGCACGCTCGACTGCCAAGACCCATAGATTTGTCGGTTGGCGGCAAAGTAAATTTTAGCTTGTTCGCGTGCGCGAGTAATGCCGACATAGGCTAGGCGGCGTTCTTCCTCTAAGCCAGCGAGCCCGCTCTCATCCATGCTTTTTTGGCTGGGGAAAACGCCTTCTTCCCAGCCGGGCAAGAAAATCAGTGGAAATTCGAGGCCTTTGGCAGAGTGCAGTGTCATTAGTGAAACTTCGTCTTCCTGCGGACCTCTATCCACATCCAAAACCAGACTAACATGTTCTAAATAAGCATCCAGCGTATCAAATTCTCCCATGGCTTGAATAAGCTCTTTGAGGTTTTCAAGGCGCCCGGCAGATTTCGCGTCTTTATTATCGCGCCACATTTGCGTATAGCCGCTTTCATCTAAGATACGTTCTGCAATTTCTGTATGCCGGATATCTTTCGCCTCTTTTCGCCACCGATCAATATCGAGAATAAAAGCCCGTAGGGCTGTCCGCGCTTTGCCGCGGATTTCGTCTGTTTTTGTCAATTCGCGTGTTGTGGCTTCCAAGCTGATATTCATACTGCGTGCGGCTTGTTGCAATCTTTGTATGGTCGTTGCACCGATACCGCGTTTGGGCACATTGACAATCCGCTCAAAAGCCAGATCATCTGTGTCCGATTTTAAAACACGCAAATAGGCATGAGCATCTCGAATTTCTTGCCGCTCGAAGAAACGTGGGCCGCCGATCACACGGTAAGGCAGGCCGAGTTGAATGAAGCGCTCTTCAAAACTGCGCATTTGTCGAGAGGCCCGCACAAGAATGGCCACATCATTATATTTACGGCCCTTATGCCGCCAGCTCTCAATATCGTCTGAAATGATGCGCGCTTCTGCCGGGGCGTCCCAGACGCCAGTGACGGTAACTTTATGGCCACCTGTTTCCTCGGTCCAAAGCGTTTTGCCAAGGCGGTCTTGATTGGAGGCGATGAGGCCAGAGGCGGCCCCGAGTATATGTTCAGTTGAGCGGTAATTGCGCTCGAGTTTGACGACTTTCGCGCCGGGGAAATCTTTCTCAAACCGCAGAATATTATCGACTTCGGCCCCGCGCCATCCATAAATGGATTGATCATCATCCCCTACAACGCAGAGATTTTGTGAACCTTGCGCCAAAAGACGTAGCCATAAATATTGGCATACATTCGTATCCTGATATTCGTCGACAAGCAGGTATCTAAACTTTTGATGATATTTTTTCAGGATATCAGGATTTTCCATAAAGAGGGTGAGGTTGTGCAGCAGCAGGTCGCCGAAATCACAAGCGTTTAAAACCTTCAAACGGTCTTGATAGGTCTTGTAAAGTTCCGCGCCTTTGCCGTCTGCAAATTTAAAGGCTTCTTTTGAATTTAGCTTATCTGGTGTCAGCCCTTTGTTTTTCCAGCCGTCAATAAGGGCAGCCAGGTAACGGCCTGTCCAACGCTTCTCGTCAATATCTGCCGCTTTGATAACTTGTTTGAGCAAGCGGATTTGATCGTCTGTGTCGAGGATTGTGAAGCCGGACTTCAATCCGACAAGTTCGGCATGAATACGCAAGATTTTTGCGGCGATAGAGTGGAACGTGCCGAGCCAAGAGAGGCCTTCAACTTGCTCTCCGATCAATCCTCCGACACGTTCTCGCATTTCCCGGGCGGCCTTATTCGTAAACGTTACAGATAAAATCTGACTTGGATAGGCGCGGCCTGTATTGAGAATATGTGCCAGACGACAGGTTAACACACGTGTTTTACCTGTGCCTGCGCCTGCGAGAACGAGGACAGGGCCGTCCAGTGCCAGCACCGCTTCTTTTTGTTCTGGGTTTAAGTCGTCAAGATAGCCCTTATCCACAACACCCATGCCACCTCGCATTGGCATAGCCCGTTCTGAAATAGAGCGCGTATCGGGCCTTGGCGGCGCTGGTTGAAAAGAATCAGCGGAGGACATGTCTGGAACATAAGAGCAACTGTAGGCTTTGGCTATACGGGAACCAATTTCATCTCAGATAATGCAGCAGACGTTATTGAGGGTCGTGTGCGGGCCGCTTTGCTTTTGGGTTTATATTTCCCGTGTCGCATAGGGCGACCGTCATCATCGACATTCACAAAAACAATTTCATCTATTGAGATAATTTCCTGTTTTGTGGTCTTTATGCGCACATGACAACTGACAGTGATTGTGCAGCGTCCAATATTAACGGTTTCAACGCCGATTTCTACAACGTCACCTTGACGGGCAGGGGCTAAGAAGTTCAGCGCTGTCATGGACTTCGTTACCAACGCATGTGTTTCCATTTGACAGGCTGCATAGATACCACACTCTTCGTCAATCCATTCCAACAGACGCCCGCCGAAAAGTGTATTGCGGGAATTTAAATCCCCCGGCTTTACGACTTTGCGCGTTCTGAAAATTAACGACATATGACAAACTCACCTATTTGAGACCCAGAATCAATGAGACAATTATCTATGGCAGAGATTTGCGACAGTGTGATTAAATTATGTGCGGGTTGAAATGACATGATGAAGTGACCAGACACGTAGGTGAGAAGCCAGATTGCGCCCGACGTCTTGTGAGAGACGCAGGTCATCCTGTTCACGTATGAATTGGGCAAAGCTGTCTCCGCTTTGCGCAACATAGGCGTCAATAATGGTCCAAAATTCGGGTTCGAGCGCCAAAGACGTTTGGTGCCCATAAAGCGAGACAGAGCGCTTTTTAAGGCTCATCACTTTTATCTTTGGTCGACGACTCTAACTTATGCGCATCCAATTTGGATTGTATTTTCTCGACAAGTTTGGCGCGTAAGTCTTTTTGCGATTTCTTCTGACCAAACCGTGCACGATTTTCTGCGGCCTGTTTGTCTTTTCGCGCACGCTTAACGGCTTTCGCCGCCTTACCGAATTTTATAACATTATCGTCGCCCATCAGCGCGGCTTAATCATCAATTCGGGGCGGACGACTTTGTCGAATTCTTTTTCGGTGACGAAACCAAGGCGGACAGCCTCTTCGCGTAACGTCGTCCCGTTTTTATGCGCAGTCTTGGCGACTTTTGTGGCGTTATCATAGCCAATCGTCGGTGCCAGAGCCGTGACGAGCATCAGGGAACGCCCCATAAGGTCAGCAATGCGGTCTTCATTAGCTTTGATACCGACAACACATTTTTCAGCAAAGGTAACAGAGGCATCCGATAAGAGCTGTATGGATTGCAACATATTATAGGCCATGACGGGCTTATAGACGTTGAGTTCGAAATGGCCTTGGCTACCGGCGATCGTCATGGTGGTATTATTGCCCATAACTTGCGCGCAGACCATTGTCATGGCTTCACATTGCGTCGGATTGACTTTGCCAGGCATAATAGAGGAGCCGGGCTCATTTTCAGGGAGTGAGAGCTCTCCCAAGCCGGAGCGCGGGCCGGAGCCCAAAAACCGAATATCATTGGCGATTTTAAAAAGAGACGCGGCCACCGTATTTAACGCGCCATGTGCTGATACATAAGCGTCGTGGGCTGCGAGGGCTTCAAATTTATTGGGTGCTGTTTTGAAGGGGAGCTTTGTGTAGCTCGCCACTTCTTCGGCGAAGGCTTTGGCGAAACCGGGTTTTGCGTTAAGGCCTGTGCCCACCGCAGTGCCGCCTTGGGCGAGGGGGTAAAGCTCTTTGAGGCCGCGTTCCACGCGTTTGATGCCGAGATCAAGCTGTGCGACATAACCTGAAAATTCTTGTCCCAGCGTAATTGGCGTTGCGTCTTGTGTATGCGTTCGGCCAATTTTGATGATTTTTTTAAACTCTTGCGACTTGTCATTCAGAGCATTGCGAAGTTGTTGCAAGGCAGGCAGTAATCTGTGCTGAATTTCTTCTGCTGCGGCAATGTGCATCGCAGTTGGGAACGTATCATTGGAAGACTGGCTGCGATTAACGTGGTCATTAGGATGCACGGGGTCTTTGGAGCCGATTTCACCGCCGAGAATTTCAATCGCACGGTTAGACACAACTTCATTCGTATTCATATTGGATTGTGTGCCTGATCCCGTTTGCCAAACAGAAAGCGGGAAGTGGTCGTTTAGCTTACCTTCAGCCACTTCACTCGCAGCTTGCACAATCGCCTTGCAAGTTTTGGCGTCGAGGTTTTTGGCTTTTTTATTCGCTAGGGCCGCAGAGCGTTTTATGATGCCAAGCGCACGGATCATAGAGGGCGGCATGGTTTCAATGCCAATCGGAAAGTTGATCAAGGATCGCGCCGTTTGTGCGCCGTAATATTTGTCTGCAGGTACCTTGAGCTTGCCGAAGCTGTCTGATTCAATACGTGTTGTCGTCATGAGGAAAAACTCTCAAAGTGGGTTATATGAGGGACTGCAGAATGAGGATCTGGTGAAAATCTTATTTTTTACGGAAAGCGTCCAAGCTAACGACATTGGCGTCCTCAGGTGATTTTTTATCGTCTGATGAGGCGTCTTTAGACTTTTTAGTGGCTTTGGATTTTGGTTTCATCTCCGGCGTGTCAGCAAGGATGGCATCAATTGATTTTTTTGCATCGTCTTTGGATTCATCACTCACGGGACGCAAATTACCGACGGCATTGGCAGCGGGGTCCAATTCTGCGGGCGGATCGAATTGCAGCGCAAAGCCCACACTCGGATCATGGAAACGAGAAATCGCGTGATAAGGTACTTTAAGATACTTCGGAATACCGCCAAATTTCAGTGTAACCTCAAACTCATCCGCATAGGCATTGAGATCCCAAAATTGATGTTCGAGAACAATCGTGATTTCTTCGGGATATTTCTTCGCGAGGGACTCATCAATCTCGACACCGGGATAACGGGTCAAAAATGTGATGTAGAAATGGTGTGCACCGGGCAGGCCGTCTTCGCGGATAACGCGACGAATAGCATCACGCACCACACCCCGCAGAGCGAGTTGCGTCATCTGATCGTAATTCATCAGGTCTTGGCTCATATCGCTACCCTAGACTTCTTAGAGCAAATATCAACTGACGTTTCGCCGCGCAGCGAAAGATTCTTTACCTTTTGAGCGTCTTATTATCGTGGTAGTGCGTAATTCATACATGGCCCATACCTCTCCCACACTTTCAGCCCGTTATAACGAAAAGGGGCGTTTTATTCCGCCGCATGCAAAACCGCTGACCGGGAAAGAGGGATTCGTTGAGGCAACTTGGAAGTTTTTGCGCAATCCCGTCGAGGGCTTCGGCCCACTGGCCTATTCTCAACCGATTGTCAGTGTTCCGAATTTTGGGAAGAAACTTCACGTCATCACCGACCCCGAAGGCATGATGGCAGTGCTTCAAACGGAGTCGTATAAATTCACAAAAACAGCGATTGATGCGCGGATTTTAGGCCCGGCGACGAAAGAAGGCCTCCTTTCTGTCCATGGCGAACAATGGAAGCGACAACGCAAAAGCGTCGCGCCGATGTTCCGCAAACGTCATATGGAGGATTTGGCACCGCTCATCACAGAGGTGCTTCATAATTTTTGCGCGGGGCTCAATAAAAAACCCGACGTTGAATTAAACGCGGCTATGGCGGAGCTCACCTTTGATGTGTTGGCCAAAGCTCTTTTGGGTGACCCGAAAGGCTTAGACAAAGACCGTCTTAAATTCGCGACCCGAAATGTCGTAACAAGTGCAGGCACATTGCGGCCGGATGATTTAGTACCGTGGCCGCGTTGGGTGCCGCGCCCAATTACGCCCAAAGGCTCTTCGGCTTTGAAAAAGTTAAAGCGCGCTGCAGATGATTTGTTAGAAGAACGGACTAAGGCACCTGTCGAAGATGACCTCGTAAGCCTTTTAATCTCTGCGACAGACCCTAAAACAGGTGAGGGGCTCTCGAAACGCGAACAGCGTGATAATCTCATAGGCTTTTTTATTGCCGGGCATGAAACCACAGCACTAACCCTTACTTGGGCGCTTTATTTGGTGGGGAGCCATAAAGAAACAGCCGCGCGTATTCGCCAAGAGGTCGAGACTGTTTGCGGGCAGGGCGATGTTAAATATGACGATATGGCAGCGTTGACATTCACCCAAGCCGTGATTGATGAAACCATGCGTCTCTATCCACCCGCGCCAATGCTCAACCGTGAATGTCACGAAGAGACCGAGATTTTAGGCCGTAAGATAGAGGTCGGAGACACGTTTTTACTTTGTAATTACGTGATGCACCGCACAGAACGTCTATGGGATGACCCTTTGGTTTTTGATCCGGATAGGTTTTTGAAGAACTCTGCGCTCAAAGCCAAAGGGTCACCTTATATGCCCTTCGGCGCTGGCCCGCGCATTTGTGTCGGTGCCGCCTTTGCCACTATGGAAGCTGTGATGGCGTTGGCGACGCTGGTGCGTGATTATGATATTGAAATACCGGAAGATTGCTATCCAAGGCCGTTTATGACGGTGACGCTGCGGCCGGAAGGTGGAGTGCCTGCGAAGCTTATAAAACGGTAATAGAATTTACACTGCTACGCTTTTTCTTTGAACAAGCTTTACGCAGTGTTCATCATTTTCCTTCGGAAATTGATGTGAGTGGGGAGTTTCTGTTGCCAGCTACTCCCCGAAGCCCGCCTAGCCGTCTGAAGGGCTAGGAGTTAAGTTCGGATTACTCGAACAGCTTACGCTGCTAAAGCAAAATCCTCAGAATAATTGTCATTTGCAATTATAAAGAACGGGCATTTAACGGTACCCATACGGAAGAAAGCTAACCCTTTTGAACGTCTGTCGATCCTATTTCGGCCCCATCAAAAGCCCTCAGAAAATCTAAGAGTTTATGGTGGAGCCGCCGGGTACCGCCCCCGGGTCCAGTCCGTCTATTATGAGCGCGTTTATCCTCATAGTCAGCAAGCTAACATAATCAATATAGGCGCGATTGGCGTAATTTCCAATAAGAAACGGTAAATAAAAAAAGGCCCCATCAAATGACGGAGCCTTTTACTAACTTATGGGAGTAAGTTATACGAATTAGAGATCGCCAAGTTTACCGGCATTCTTAGCGAGTAGATACAGGAATGTGACGCGTGATTTCTGACGGTCACCTTTCATCGTTTCGCAAACGGCATCGACAGCCGCACCTGCTTTAGCTTGATCCATGCCCAGTTTTTTGGCGCAGAACCCATCACGGACGCGATTTTTCTCTGTTTCGTCCGAACAAGACACGAGGGATGAATCTCTGTTTTGCAGAGCAATCCCGCAATAATTGACAATTTTTTGTACGCGGTCTTCCGCGGCACTTGCATCATAGCGCTGAACATCCCCAATATAATCTGCTGCTTTGGCCATTATTATCCTCCTAAAAAATGGTATCTATGGTTAACCTAAAATAAAGCGCGACTTCAAGACGAAATTTATTGATTTTTTGTGATGTGAAACAGTCATTTATTTGCGTTACGTTACGCTGACACGCATAAGCTAAGAATTGTGCGCATTTGAGAGGATTCGAATAGTTCGACGGATATGAATAGCAAGCTCCTAACAACCCTCAATTACCTGGAAAAACTTGTGGCGTTTGATACCCGAAACGGCACAGGGAGTGAGCCGGCTTGCGCTGTATGGTTAGGCGAACAGCTCTCAGTCTTTACGCCTGACAAAATTATTGTCGAAAACGTCCCGCGTTCACGCGATAAATCTGACAGCGCTTATGCTTTGGCGATTTGGGGTGAACCAAAATTAGTTCTCAATGTTCATATCGACACAGTCCCGAGCGGTGAGGGGTGGTTGGCTGACCCGCTTATTCTGCGACGTGAAAGTGACCGTGTTATTGGCTTAGGGGCCTGTGACATTAAAGGGGCAGCAGCCTGTATCTTATCGGCCCTCTCTCGCGTCAAACCTCAAAATGTTGCTGTGCTTTTATCAGGGGACGAAGAGCATGGCAGCGAAATTATGCCCGCCATTATTAAAGCAGGTCATTTAAAGGGCGTAGAGGCTGCAGTTGTGTGCGAGCCGACGGGTTGCAAAGTCGGCAAGCGGCATCGCGGTATGCTGGCTGTGCAAGCTGATTTCGCAGGGCCGGGCGGACATAGCTCTCTTTCAGATAAAACAAAGGCGCCGCTATTGGAAGCGGCACGATTGGCAGCGGCCATTGGCGATTATGGCCAAGCACATCTCGATTTTGGGGTAGAGCCTTATAAAGGTCTTTGCACAAATATCGGCGATATGAAGTCTGATGGGGCTTATAACGTTATTCCAACATCAGCCTCGCTTTGGGTCTCTATGCGCCCGCCGCCCGGTGATAATGTAAAGGCCCGCGAGGCGGATTTATATAATATCGCCAAACGGTTTGAGGCCGAGTTTGAGACAATTGTGGCTTTTGAACCCTTTCAAACCCGCGATGAGGCGGCTTTTTATGCGATGTTTGAACCATCAGACTTTATCGATCTGCCTTACTGGACGGAAGCCGCAATGATTTCTGAAGCCGGAATTAATGCTGTTGTGTTTGGCCCCGGGCATATTGAACAAGCCCATAAACCGGAAGAATGGGTGACCTATACGCAATTAGAGCAGGCAACACATATATTTGAAGTCGCGTTATCCAAGGGCCTAACATCATGAGTGCAGGAAAGGTCAGGCAAACTGTCTTGTCGAGCTTGGCGGCCATTGGGGCCAGCCGAGAAGCACAGTTTTATGCAGACTTGTTTGCGCAGCAAGACCCTGAACGCTTTGCCCTGATTGTGATTGATCCACGTTGCCTTAAAAATCCGCTTTTGGAAGCGCTCATCAGCAATGTGAAATTGCTCTTTGATTTGGGTCTGTGTCCGCTTTTGCTCGTGGGGGCAATGGATGAAGACCGAACTGCGATCAAATTTCAATCACAACGGCTTTCGCGCGAATTGGATCAGGCAGCAGTGCGCGTCGCCAAGCTAAATACGGGTACATATGGACTTATCCTAGAGGTCAAAACCAAGGCCAATGAGGGGCTCATCCCGATTTTGGAAATGACGGAACGACGGGGGGATATGAACCTTTTGAAACTGGTTGAGTTGATCAATCCGAATAAGGTTATTTTCCTCCAACCTTCCGGTGGATTATCTCGGAAAGGGGAGCGCATACGTAATTTAGGTGTCGACCGGATTAGTCAGTTGATCGAGGAAGAGCGCAACATCTCTACGGGGCAACAAAGATTTCTTAATTTTGTCGCTGATATGGATGAAGCCGAGCCAGGGAAGCGCTCATATATCATCGCATCACCGCTCAATCTTTTGCCTGAACTCTTTACCACAAAAGGTTCGGGCACGCTTATTCGTCGGCAGGCTGAAATTAAAAAATCAAAGCAATATAAAGGCTTTAGCCAAAAGTCTTTACGCGAGTCTATTGACGAGGCTTTCCATAAAAACCTGCGCAAAGACTTTTTCAAAACGCCTATTCAAGCCGTATATGTAGAGGCCAGTTACAAAGGCGGGGCCATTTTCACAGACCAAGGCGGATTGACTTACCTCTCCAAATTTTGGGTGGGAAAACAAGCTCAAGGTGAAGGTCTTTCCAAAGATTTATGGGATGTGTTCACACAGGACATTGAAACATTTTACTGGCGGTCAAAGCTCACCAATCCTTTTAATGAGTGGTATATGAAGCAATGCGACGGCATGCAGATCTCTGGCAATTGGCGGGTTTTCTGGAAAGGTTTGCAGACAGATGAGGTCGCAAGAGCTATAGAGGCTGCGACCTCTGCCCCGGAAGACTTTACGGAATAAAACACTATGGCATTATCAATTAACTGCGCCTTTGACGGCGGCAATATTACCGTTTTGAACGATGAGGATGCCAAGGATATTCGCTTGGCCATTCGTCCTGATAATGCGTCTGATTTTTATCAGTGGTTTTATTACCGCCTTACGGGTGCAAAAGACGAAGCCTGTCGCATGGTGTTTGAAAATGCCAAAGACGCGGCCTTTAAAGGCGGCTGGGACAATTACCGCGCTTGCGCGAGCTATGATCGCAAACACTGGTTTCGTGTCAACACAACCTCATATGAAAACGGGCAGTTGATCATAGAACATACGCCTGAACAAGACAGCATTTATTATGCCTATTTCGCGCCCTACAGTGCCGAACGCCATCACGACCGGATCGCAGAATATGTCCAAAACAGAGATGTGTCATTGCGTATTATTGGCCATTCGGTTGAAGGACAAACGCTAGATTGCCTTGAAATTGGCGAGGGCAAGACGAATATTTGGGTCATAGCGCGTCAGCATCCCGGCGAGACGATGGCGGAATGGTGGATGGACGGCTTTATTGATGGCCTGCTTGCGAATGAAACAAAGGCTGCCCAAACACTTCGCAAAAAAGCCAAATTTTTTATTGTCCCGAATATGAATCCGGATGGTAGTTGCCGCGGTAATTTACGCACAAATGTTCAAGGCGCGAACCTCAACCGTGAATGGGGCGTAGCTACGCTGGAAGACAGCCCGGAAGTGCTTCATACAATTGCGGCGATGGATAAAAATCCGCCAGCTCTCTGTCTCGATGTGCACGGGGACGAGGCGCTGCCTTATAACTTCATCGCAGGTGCGGAAGGAATCCCGGGCTATACAGAGAAACAAGCTGAAAACTTGGCTGATTTTTTGGAGGCCTATAAGAAAGCCTCACCTGATTTTCAGACGAAGCACGGTTACGCAACGTCTGCGCCGGGTAAGGCCAACCTGACGATGTGTACGAATTTTACGGCGCACCGCTATGACTGCCTCGCTATGACACTCGAAATGCCGTTTAAAGATAATGCTGACCGCCCTGATGCAGCGGTCGGCTGGTCACCGGAACGCTGCGCCGCGCTTGGAAACTCTGTTATCCAGGCGATGGCTGATATTGTGGATCAGCTCTAGGCGGGGTTTTGCTTCACGAAGTCATAAATATCGCGGATTTTTTCCATATTTTTGAAACGGGTGCGATTGCCGATGAGGAAGCAGTCAATAATGACCCAAATGCCTAATCCGCCTAGGGTGAGGAGTTTGAAGATACCTGCGATAACGTCGCCAACAATAAAGCGGTCAATACCTAATCCGCCTAGCCACATATTCCACCCGAAAAGCTCGACAGGATTTTGTGTCTCATTCTGAACAATGTCCATGAATTTATGTCGGTCAGCATCATTCAGCGACGCTGCCATGTCTACCAATTGGCGGTCATAGCTATAGCGGTTCATATTTCTCTCCTTTGAAACGCAATTATTATCGTTTAACAATAAGGATATAGGTGTGTCTGAAACCTTACACAAGGGTAAGGTTGAAATATTTTTGATGTGGACAATCAATTTCTAGGCCTAACCGAATCGAGATTAGTCTTTATAAGAGTGTCTATGCAGCAATATCTCGATCTTCTCTCTCACGTCATGGAAAACGGTACGGACCGTATGGATCGTACGGGAACGGGCACACGCGGTGTGTTTGGGCATCAAATGCGATTTGATTTGTCCGAAGGCTTTCCGATGGTCACGACCAAGAAGCTGCATAAAAAATCTATCGTGCATGAGCTCATCTGGTTTCTTGCAGGCGACACCAATATCAAATACTTGCAAGAGAACGGCGTCCGTATTTGGGATGAGTGGGCCGATGAGAATGGCGATCTTGGCCCGGTTTACGGGAAACAATGGCGTCGATGGGAAGGCCCGGACGGAGCGGTGATTGACCAAGTCAAAAACGTCGTCGAAGCGATTAAGAACAATCCCTATTCACGCCGTCATATTGTTAGCGCGTGGAACCCCGCAGATGTCGACGATATGGCCCTGCCACCTTGTCATTGCTTGTTTCAGTTTCATGTTGCGAATGGAAAATTGAGCTGCCAACTCTATCAACGTAGCGCTGATATATTCTTGGGCGTGCCGTTCAATATCGCCTCCTATGCTTTGCTCGTTCACATGATGGCGCAGGTTTGTGGTCTGGACGTTGGCGATTTCGTGCATACCTTTGGCGACGCCCATATTTATTCTAATCACTTTGAGCAGGTTGAGCTACAGCTTACCCGAGAGCCGATGCCGCTGCCAAAGCTACAGCTCAATTCCAATGTCAAAGAGATTGACGGTTTTACCTATGAAGACGTGAAAATCTTAGGCTATAAAGCGCACCCGCATATCGCCGGGAAGGTGGCGGTTTAACTTCGATGTGGCGCTGTAGGCTTCGCATTGCGAAGCGAGGGTCACCGCATATAGCCTGACGGCAAATTGATTCACGGTATCGATTTCCACGTTAAGCCTTCTTCACAAACATAGTCTTTAACTTCATCGCGCCAATCCCGTCGATTTTGCAATCAATGTCATGATCTTCGTCTATCAAGCGGTTGATGCGCACTTTTGTTCCGACCTTGGCGGTTTTGGATGTGCCTTTGACTTTTAAGTCTTTGATGAGGGTCACCCAATCGCCTTCTTCTAAAATGTTGCCATTCGCGTCCTTATAAACGCGCTCGGTCGAGAATTCCGGGTTGGTGCTCCATTCATGGGCACACTCAGGACAGATTAAAAGGGCGCCGTCTTCATAGCTATAGTCACAAGCACATTGTGGGCAGGGTGGAAGTTCGATCATTATATTATCTTCACTTCTGTCGGCTTTTCCATCCGCTGCCGTATCAGCCACCAAATTACAATAGCCCCGACCATCTTGCCTGCGACGCTCATAATAATATTGGGTGTCGTCAGTTGATCTTCGCGGATGAAACTGGCTCCATATAAAAAGACAGTCGTATCAATAGGGGCGGCGAGGGCAGAGGAGAGCAGCACGCGCGTTGAGAGCTTATATTTCGTGAAAGTGAATAGCGCGTAGTCGACTAATTCTGAAATTAAAAAGGCCGCACCGCTCGCAAGGGCCAAAGCGCCGCCGCTGGTGACATAGGTCAGCCCCAATGCAATCGCCATGGCGAGGAGGACTTCATGTCCGATCTCCCTTTGAGAGAAATCCCGAACAACAAGCACAAGGCCGGTCACAACCGTTACAGGGTTGAACGCCCAAGCCGCCAAGCCGGGAAGGTTCACCATCGGCGCCCAAGTAAAGCTCCAATTGATAAAGGGAATTAGCAAAATATAGAGCAGCGTATATTTGACGGTGCGAAGGCTTGAGCTTGGCTTTCGCTCTGTCGCATCAGGTAAGGGCAGGGGGATGTCGTTTGGTGCGCGCATGCGTCGTCTCGTCTTTCGGTTTCTCTATACCCTTGCCCCTCTATCGTGTAACCGATGCCCATGTCCAAGATTCTTATAAAATCACAATTTCCTATTCTTTCTTTGGTTGTTGCGCGGGCTCAAAACGGCGTGATTGGCCGTAATGGGGATTTGCCGTGGCGTTTACCGTCTGATTTGAAGTTTTTCAAAGCGACAACGATGGGTAAACCCGTTTTGATGGGGCGTAAAACGTGGGAGAGCTTACCCTTTCCGCTACCCGGACGGCCAAATCTGGTTTTAACACGGGATAAGAATTATCAGGCGGAGACAGCCGAAATCTTTCATAATCTGAAAGATATGGTGGGTCGCGGCTATGAACTCGCGGGCGCAATGGGCGTGGATGAAGTCATGGTTATTGGCGGCGCGCAATTATACCAAACGCTTATGCCTTACATAGGCAGACAGTATATTACACAGGTTCTGGCTGATGTAGAAGGTGATGCTATGTTTGCAGCACCTGACGAGACAGACTGGGTTTTAAAAGACCGAAAGACGGGCTTAAAAACCGAGAAAGACGCATTTGATTTTGCTGTAGAGCTGTGGGAGCGTAGATAAGATACGTCTTTATCAGAATTCGACACGTAAAGACCTTGAAAAACAAAGCTTCGCGACCAAATAGACTTTAAATACTTTTCGGAGAGATCTGTGGCAGACGATAAAAACAACAGTCCTTGGGGAAAACCCAAAGGCTCATCCGGTAACGGAAACAATCCTTGGGGTCAGGGAAAACCTGATCGAAGTAAACCTAAGCCGGGCGAAGGGTCGCCAGATTTAGACAATGTTATTCAAGGTTTTAAAACACGCGTAAAACGCGGTGGTTCCGGCGGCAGTGGCGGCGGCGGTTTCCCCGGTGGCGGTTCGGGGGGAGACATCACTTTCCCCAAATGGATATTCGTTGCGGGTGCAGCGGTTCTATTATTGTCGTCTTCCATCTTTACAGTTCAAGGTAACGAACGCGCTGTTGTTTTGCGCTTTGGTGATTATGTCCGCACAGCCGGGCCGGGCCTGCACTTTAAACTGCCTGCGCCGTTTGAAACCAAGATGAAGCGTAATGTGACTCAGCAACAGGAAACACGTGTGGGTGTCAGAAGCCCGGCCGAGTCTCTTATGTTAACGGGCGATGAAAATATCGTTGATATTAATTTTACAGTGCTTTGGGTTATTAAAGATCTGGAATCTTACTTGTTCAAAGTCGACCAACCCGAAGACCTCGTGAAGTCGGCCGCTGAATCTGTGGTGCGTGAAGTTATCGGGAAAAACGAACTCGACCCGATTATTACAACGGGCCGTTCTGCCCTTGTCGGGACAGTGACACAACAACTTCAAGAGCTCTTGGACGAATATGAAGCCGGCGTATTGATCAATGATGTGCAATTCCAGAAGACCGATCCGCCCGCCGAAGTCGAAGATGATTTTCTTGACGTTGTGAACGCCCAACAAGAGGCTGAAACAGCTGTAAATCAAGCGCGCGCCTATCGGAATACGCAAGTGCTCGAGGCCGAGGGTACAGCCGCCCGTCTCTTGCAGGAAGCGGAAGGTTACAGAGACGCTGTGATTGCAGACGCGGAAGGTGAAGCAGAACGTTTCCGTTTGATTTACGAAGAATATAAACTGGCACCACGGGTCACCCGTCAGCGTATGTATCTGGAGACAATCGAGAAGATTTATTCTGATGCGGATAAAATTATCTTGGACAGCGATGCCGGTTCCGGCGTTGTGCCATATTTGCCGCTTGATAAGCTGGCCCGTCCCGGAGGAGCAAACTAATGAATAGTAATCGTTTAATAGGACTAGGTATTGTCCTCGCCATTATTGCCTTCATTTTATCGCAAGCCTTTTATACTGTGCGCGAAGATAAGCAGGCTTTGGTCTTGCGTTTTGGTGAACCCGTGCGCTCTGAGAATGCTTATAATGTTGAAGAAGATGCAGGCTTAAAGTTCAAAATCCCTGTCATCGAAAATGTGCGTCTTTACGACCGTAAGAATTTGGTGTTGGATTTGCTGCCCCAACCAATCTTGGCATCTGATCAAGAGCGTTTGGTTGTGGATGCGTTTATTCGTTACCGGATCACGGATGTTCAACAATTCTATGAGGCTTTCAATACGCGTGTTGCCGCTGAAATCCAGTTGAAAAACATTCTCGACTCTTTAATCCGAGATACTTTGGGTAGTGTTGAAAGTCCTGAAATCATTTCGGGTCAACGCGCTGATTTGATGAATGCGATTGAAGCGCGGGCCAATGCACGGGCACAAGCCGGTCGCTTTGGGTTGAAGATCGAAGATGTGCGCATTAAACGCGCTGATTTGCCCTCAGAAAACGCCAGCCGCGTCTTTAATCGTATGGCTGCTGACCGTCAGGAACAATCTGCTGAAAAACGCGGTGAAGGTGAACGGTCTAAGCGGACGATTATTGCGGAAGCGGATAAGGATGTTCAAATCTTATTGGCCAATGCCCGTCGTCAATCCGAGATCATTAAAGGTGAAGGTGATAAACAGCGTAACCGTATTTATGCCGAAGCTTACAATCTTGACCCTGAATTCTTCGCTTTTTATCGGTCAATGTTGGCTTATGAAACAGGCTTAGGCCAAAAATCCACTTACGTCCTTTCGCCGGATAGTGACTTCTTGGGCTATCTCGACGACCAGGGCGGACCCAGTCGTCGTTAGATGAATATGACTGCGATTGTGCTCATCGCCTTAGGCGGTGCGTTGGCGATAGAGGGGGCGGCTTGGGCAATTTTTCCGGGCGGCCTTCGTCGCATTTATCATGAAATGATGTCTCAAATGACTGAGAAAGACCTCCATATTGGCGGTCTTGTCTCGGTCTTTTTTGGTATGTGCCTGCTAGTAGCAGGGGTAATGATGCTTTCCTGACACAATTGTTAGATAAAACAGGCCCCTGTGCGCTTTGTGCCCCTTGGCAAATTGTGATTTAGTTCTAATGTCTAGGTTATGATAAAAGCTCTGATATTATCCGTCTTTTCCTTCGTCATTTTGTCGAGCGCGGCAATTGCGCGCCCTGTGCCGGAAGGTTTTACGGAACTCTCGACACGTTTGAGCCCCTCCGTTGTCAATATCTCAACGGCTCAGACCATTGAGATCGACACAGATGATGCCCCCGCTTTTCCGGAAGGGTCGCCGCTGGAGCGTTTCAATGACTTTTTTGGTCAAGGCAATGACCGCGACGGTCGTGTCTCAAAATCTCTCGGTTCGGGTTTCGTGATTGATGCCGCCGGGCATATAGTGACCAATAACCACGTCATCGAGGATGCCGACCTTATCGAAGTCACATTCCCGGACGGGGATACTTATGAAGCTGAATTAATCGGACGTGACCCCGCCACAGATATTGCCGTTCTGAAAATTGACACGGGCAAAAAGATGCCTTTCGTAAGTTTTGGTGACTCAGATAGTGCTGAAGTCGGAGAATGGGTCATCGCCATTGGTAATCCATTTGGATATTCCGGTTCTGTAGCAGCGGGTATTATTTCAGCGCGAAACCGCGACATCTCCCATGGCAGCTATGATGATTTTATTCAAACAGATGTTGCGATTAACAGAGGAAACTCCGGCGGGCCACTCTTTAATATGAACGGAGACGTTATTGGTGTGAATACGGCGATTTTATCACCCACAGGCTATAGTGTGGGTATCAGCTTTTCTGTGCCGGCAGAACTCGCGGAATCCGTTGTAGCACAATTAATTGAATACGGTGAAACCCGTCGAGGTTATTTAGGTGTACGTCCGCAAAAAGTAAGCCCGACGCTTGCCAAATCCTATGGATTGGACGGCACTTACGGGGCCTTAGTCACATCCGTCGTGAAAGATTCTCCCGCGGACAAGGCAGGCCTGCAAAAAGGGGATCTCATCACGGACATTGGTGGAGAACGTTTGGAAAGCTCACGCTTGCTCTCTCGCCGTATTGCGGATGCAGAAATCGACAAGCCCCTTGCCATTGATTATGTTCGCAAGCGTAAAAAGAGAACAGCGAACGTCACAATTGAACGTCTGAAAGAACAAGTCACACAAGAAGAAAAGGCGCGCATTGAGAGAGAAGAAAACGAGGCCGAGCGTTCCGTCAATGGTATCTATGTCGAAGCCTTGTCTGACGCGACGCGCAAACAATATCGGATTGATGATAAGATCAAAGGTGTGCGCGTGGTCAAAGTCGATAAGCGTGCCGAAGCAAGCGGTAAAATCCTCATTGGAGACATCATCGAAGAGGTCGGGTTTGAGCCGATTGATACGCCAAAAGCTTTTGAAGATGCTGTGGAGGCGTCGAAAGAGTTTGACAGTCCTGTGACCTTCCTGATCAATCGTGGCGGAAATTATATTTTCTACGCGCTGAACGTCACGTCTTAAAATTTGCGTAAGCGAATTTTACGAACCGACTTCTACAAACTCGCTTTGCTTATAGCCTTGGAAATACAAAGCTGTGCGAAGGTCTGTGTGGTTTATCGCGCAATGGGCCACCGCAGCGACAGCGGGTTTGGCATAATAGGCAATCCCAAGTCCTGATGCTGTCACCATTGCCAAATCATTAGCCCCGTCGCCAATGGCAACAGCGTCATGCGGCCCATCGAGGCTTTCAGAATAATCATTCAGCCTGTCCAATTTGGCTTCACGCCCTAATATCGGCATTTGAACAGTGCCGGTCAGTGCCTTGCCGTCATCGAGCAACACATTGGCATGGTGATGTTCAAACCCGATAGTCTTGGCAACGCGCTCTGAGAAAAAAGTGAAGCCGCCTGAAACAACGACCGTTTTTGCACCATTGGTTTTCATCGTGGCACAAAGTGTTTTCGCGCCTTTATTGATGCTGATACGCTCATCAAAACACTGTTGCAATGTTGCTAAGGGTAGTCCTTTTAACAAGGCGACACGGTCGGTTAATGCACCTTCAAACCCTACCTCACCGCGCATGGCCCGTTCCGTAATCGCACTGACCTCGGCTTTAAATCCCGCAAAATCAGCTAGCTCATCAATACATTCTTGCCCGATAAGTGTTGAGTCCATATCGCAAATCAAGAGAGATTTCTTGCGATTTTTATTGGCCTGTAGGCAAAAATCAGCCCTGACATCATTTTCAGAAAAGACCTGACTTATCTGATCTCGCGTTAGCCCCTTTGGCGCGCGCCCTTCTGCAGCAAGCCCTTCGGAGAGCACCAAGATATCCTTTAAATCAAAGGCTGCCGTCAGGGCTAAGAGGTGGTCAGGTGAATTTTTCTCTAGGACAAGGGTGAGGATTTGGTCTAACGCGTCAGCCATGTTGCCACTGCTCCATTCATACGGTTCCAACTGATGAAACCCGTGCTGTGTATTGCAGGGCCGACCGCCAGCGGCAAGAGTGCTGTCGCGTTAGAGCTTGCCAAATCTGTTGATGGTGAAATTATCAATGCAGATGCACTGCAGGTTTATGCGGACATTCGTATTTTATCCGCCCGCCCGTCAGACGCGGATATGAAGCATATCACCCATCATCTTTACGGCTGTGTGAGCGGTGACACGCATTTTTCCGGTGGGCAATGGTTGAAAGCCGCCATGCCAATCATCTTGGACGTTTTAGCGCGTGGAAAACTACCCATATTGGTGGGCGGCACAGGGCTTTATTTTAAATCCCTCTTTGACGGGTTGGCCTATGTGCCGGATGTTGATTCTGCATTGGTCAAAGAGATTGACAGCCGAATAGTCAATGAGGGCATAGAGGACGTTATGGCCGAAGCGCGAGTGCTTGACCCCATCGGGGCTTCTCGTCTGTTGGGTGATGATCCGCAAAGGCTGACACGTCTTTTGAGTGTTGTGAAGCAAACAGGCCGCACATTGCAGGACTGGCAATCACAGACACATCCTGAAATCCCAAGTGATTTCGCTCTGCGTTTTGTAATGATGCCGCCGCGTGAAATCCTTTATAGCAAGATCAATGAACGATTTGAGACAATGGTAGAGCAGGGCGGTATGCGCGAGGCAGAGTCCGTTTTGGCAAAATATGGCCCTGGAGCGACTGCACCGATGATGAAAGCGATAGGTCTGTCACATTTACTGCGACATCTCAAAGGTGAGCTGTCTTATGATGAGGCGCTTGATCTGGCAAAGCGTGATACGCGCCGTTTTGCCAAACGGCAGATGACATGGTTTCGTAATCAATGTGCGGATTGGGTGCATGAAACGCAGTTGGAGGTGCAGCCTGTGGCCTATGCTGTTAAGGCATGGGGGCTCTGATGAAGCTCCGCCCGTCTCTCATATTTACGATAATTGTCTCTCTAGCGTTGCTTGTTTTATTAATAAGTGGCGTTACTGGCGACACGATTGATTTTGAGGCTTTGCAAAACGTATTTGGTTTCAAACAAGATTCCAAAACCGCTATCTTTATTGTTATTACCGTTTTTGTGTTCGCATCTTTTTTGGGCGCCCCGCAATGGGCATTGATAACTGCCTGCGTGATCGGTTTTGGCCCGCTTTTAGGCGCGATTTATGCGTGGATAGCGACCTTAATTTCTGCCAGTACCAATTTTGGCTTGGCCCGACTCATAGGTCAGAAACGCCTTATGCGTATTACAGGGCCGCGATTGGAGAAAATTTTAGAGAAAGTTGAAAAAAACGGCGCTCTCTGGAGTTTTGTTGTCAGGCTTGTCCCAACAGGGCCCTTTATTTTGGTCAATTTGGCCGCCGGAGTGTCATCTATAAAATATCGGTCTTTTATGATTGGAACGGCTTTCGGTATTGTTCCAAAAATCATTGTTATGGCCTTGATTGCACAAGGCCTGTTTACGGGACTGGATGGCCGTCTTATCTCTATTGGGTTTATTGGCTTGGCCGTGCTCGCGATTATTGCAACATTTTGGATACAAAAGTGGTTTGGTCAAAAGCGGCCTATGGCTTAGATCATAATGGTTTACTGGACTTCGTTCAGCCGTAACCAGTCACGTTTTGGAAGGCCATAGAGTTGATCCATAAATTCGAGTTGCAATCCGATAGGGCGCGTATGGGGGCTGTTCCACATCATCGCGATTCCGCTTCGCTTTTCAGGATCAAATAAAATAAGCGCCCGGTAGCCTTCAACGCCGCCGCGATGACCAATGACCTTATGTCCTGCATAATCGTAAACACGAAAACCCATACCGTATTGAGCGTTTTGTATTTGCCCAAACCGTCTGTTGAGGAACCGCTGCTCGCGCGGTGTGTCAACACGCGGGGTCTGTAAAACTTGCTGAATGGCTTCGGCTTGGGATACTGAATTCGGGTCTTCATCCGGCATTTGCGAGACCATCCACCGCGCAAGATCTTTGACCGAGGAGTTGACGCCCGCGGCCGCGGGGACGCGATAATAAGTAGGTTTAACGGCTTTAATACGGCTGCCATAACGATTATGAGGGCGCGCCCAGTTCTTTGATTGGAGTAAACCTTCATAGCTGACACTGGCTGTTTGCATGCCGTAACGGTCAAACACCTCTGTTTGAACAATCGACTTATATGGTAATCCCGTCAGCGTCTCGATAATCTCTGAAGCCGAGTCATAAGCGACATTCTGATAGGTATGACATGTTGCGGGGGCGCATTTATAAGAGAGATCTGCAAGTTTCGTGCGTGTTTCCTTTGCGCCTCTTCCGCCTTCTATACGATTATCATAGGCGTTTCGAACAATCCCGACTTGGTGTGAAAGTAAATGCGATACAGAAATATCGACCTCATTAGGTGGCAAAGCCAATGACTGCGCCAAGTCTTTCACAGGCGCATCTAGCGAGAGTTTCTCTTCTGCGGCCATTGAGACCAAAACATGTGCTGCCACACCTTTGGAGACGGAGGCCCAACGGAAAACCGTATCCGCCGTTACAAATTGTCCTGAATCCCGCAGGGTTTCGCCATAGCCTTTTGCAAAGGTGATTTTACCGTCTTCAACAGTTGCCACCGCCAAGCCAGTCATCTCAAGCTGTGTCATTAAGGCTTGCGCACGTCGGTCTATTTCGGCGGTATCTATACTGGGCATCCGCGCTGTTTGCGCATCAGCCAGTCCAGCTAGAGCAAACGCGAAAGTGCCAAAAAAGAGATGACGAAGAGACATTGCCTAAATGCCTAAAACAATTCGGGTTAACCAGTCTATAACGACTTTCAGGGGGGACATTAAAAGGGCGTTAGATTTCACTTCAAAAGGTCAGGTGAGCGCTAGCCATGTCAGGAGCGCGGCCCCTAAGGCGAGACGGTAAAGCATAAAGGGCAACATGCCGATGCGGCTGATCCATTTCATAAAGAGCGCGATACAGGCATAGGCGGCTAAGAAAGACAGACCTGCGACCCAGAGACCATCCGCTAATGATGCGCCTGCAAGTTTGTTCGGCTCAGCCCCAATAAGGCTGTAGAGTGCAAATAACCCACCGACGCCGATGATAGGTAAGCTCATTAACATCGAAAACCGGGCCGCCTCAGTCCGTGTGAGGCCAATCGCGAGACCGACAGTCATGGTAATGCCGGAGCGGGATGTCCCCGGGATGAGTGCGATGGATTGTGCGAGGCCAAGGCCAAATGCACTTTTCCATGTCAGGTCATCCGTGGTGCGGGTCTGCTTGCCCCAAATATCCGAGACCCAGAGTAAGATACCAAAAAAAATTGTCGTAAAGGCAATGATGAGTGGCGAGCGAATGGCTTCGTCCCAGCCTCCTAACCGTAAAAAGGCACCCAGTAACAGAGCCGGTGGCGTTGCAATGACAAGATTAAGAGCCAAGGCCGAGTTTTTGTTGAGCTTTCGTCCCATAAGGTCGCTTAAACCCAATAAAATAGAGCCTACATCTTTGCGGAAATAGAGCAGCACGGCAAAAAGCGAGCCGAAATGCGCCATCACATCAATGAGTGGGCCTTGATCCTGCCACCCAAAAATTTTGGCCGGAAGGATAAGGTGTGCAGAGCTTGATATCGGCAGAAACTCGGTGAGCCCCTGTATCAGCGCCAATAATGTGAGATGCAGCCATGACATAGATTACATCTAAGCCTTTATAGTTACGGCTTTATTAGGGCGGTAAAAAAGAAAGATAAGAACAGATATAATAGCTGCAGCCACAAAGCCGCCAATACCGACGGCCCCGCGATATGGCATGTCAGTCTGCGTTTGGATGATAAACCCAAAAGCAGCGGCCCCGTTCATTGTGCCATGCATCAAACATGCGGCCCAAACTGTGCCTGTCATCTCTCTGACTAGCGAGTAGGCGGGCGCGATCAAAAGACACATTATGGTGAAAATGATCGGCCCCCAAACAGGCATGCCGGGATAATTATGACCCATCGCCACAATTGGTATATGCCAAAGCCCCCAAGCTAGGCCAATCCAAAACGTTGCTTGCCAAAAACCCTTCGGTCTTAAGTAGTGCCATAGCCAACCCCGCCAGCCTAACTCTTCCGAGGCCATTAAGGGAAGGTTGATAAGTGGTGCTAAGATAAAAAATTGCAGGGCCAACAAAATTTCGGGAGAGGGTAGGTTATTCAAAGCGGACGGATTTTGTCCAGCTTCTTTCATCAGAGCCTTCATACCCTCGAGTGGGGATTGTAGTCCGACATCTGAAATCAAGACATGAACAGCTGTTGCGCCAAGGATAAGCGTTAAAGGTGTTAAATAAGCCAACAGAAAGCCTAGCCAGAGTCCTGGCCGCCTGAAGTTGATATTGACTCCAAGCACTTCAGCTCTCTGACCTGCATCAAATCGCCAAGCACAAATAAAGGCGGCAATAGCGGGCCCCCACATATACGCGAATAAAAATAAACCTGCGTATGAATTATTGATTCCAACTGTTATTTTCAATGTGGCTGCCACGCTCCATGAAAATACAAAAGAAATGAATAAAAACAATACTATGGGATTCTTCATACTTTTATTTTTTATCCTAAAATGACAAATTGTCGCATCTTGTCAACTTGGTAGCATATGTATATGCGTCTGCAGAGTATCAAGTGAGGGCCTTATGGCAAGTCAGAACAAAATGTTGAAATTCGTCGGCACAGAGCGCGATATGCCTGAAAAACGGCCCGCCGATGTGCGACGTGAAGATTTTCTCGAGATTTACGGTGATTATGTCGAGGCCAAAGCCGAAGAGCAGGCCTCTCGTTGCTCGCAATGTGGTGTCCCGTTTTGTCAAAATCACTGTCCGCTTGAAAATAATATTCCCGATTGGCTCAAATTAACGGCAGAAGGCCGCGTGAAAGAGGCTTGGGAAGTCTCTGCCGCGACTAATAATATGCCCGAAATTTGTGGCCGTATCTGTCCGCAAGATCGTTTGTGTGAAGGCTCTTGTGTGATTGAGCAATCCGGACACGGTACGGTGACGATCGGGTCCGTTGAACGGTTTCTGACCGACACAGCGTGGGAAGAAAACTGGATTGAGCCGATCAAGCCGCGTCGCGAACGTATGGGCAGCGTCGGTATCATTGGAGCAGGCCCGGCAGGTCTGGCCGCTGCCGAACAATTACGCGAAGAAGGCTGGCAAGTGACTATCTATGACCGCCATGACCGCGCAGGCGGCTTGCTGATTTATGGTATCCCGAACTTTAAACTCGAAAAAGAGATTGTCGAGCGCCGTACAAAACGTCTGGAAGAGGGCGGGATTACTTTTGTACTGAATTGCGATGTCGGTGTTGATATCACCTTTGATAAGCTGCGCGAGAAGCATCAAGCGGTCCTGATTGCGACCGGCGTTTATAAAGCGCGTGATCTTGAATGTCCCGGCGGCGGTGCGAATGGCGTAACCCCTGCGCTCCCGTTTTTGATTGAGTCCAATAAACGCGGATTGGGTGATAAAATTGAGTCTGAGACGGCTGAAGGCAAGAATGTCGTTGTTATTGGCGGCGGCGACACGGCTATGGATTGCGTGCGGACGGCTGTGCGCCAAGGTGCGAAGTCAGTGACTTGTCTTTATCGTCGCGACCACGCCAACATGCCGGGGTCACGTCGTGAAACGGCGAATGCCCAAGAGGAAGGCGTGAAATTTGAATGGTTGGCCTCACCAAAATCTATCCATGACGAGGAGGGAAAAGTCAGTAAAGTGCGCGCCGATCGCATGCGCCTCGGCCCGAAAGATGCGTCGGGCCGACAAAGCCCAGTTATTTTTGAAGGCGGCGAATTTGATGTCGACGCTGACCTCGTTATCAAAGCCCTCGGGTTTTCGCCTGAGGATATGAAGCTCATGTCCGAAGAATTGACCGTGACCCGTTGGGGGACGTTGCGCGTTAACCCACTCACATTTGAGACAAATTTGCCGGGTGTTTACGCGGCAGGGGACATTGTTCGCGGCGCCTCGCTCGTGGTTTGGGCCATTCGGGAAGGCCGTGATGCGGCCGCACATATGCATAAGTATCTGCGTGATCTTGAGCGCGCAGAACAAAAAGTGGCGGCGGAGTAGAGTTATGACGGATTGGCTTGAAAATTACGAACAAAAACGCGACGCATTGATCGCAGCAAATGCCTATGATCCTGAACATGAACGCGCCAATTGCGGTGTCGGCCTTGTGGCGTCAATTGACGGTACGCCGCGCCGTGATGTTGTTGAAAAATCTATCCAAGCCCTCAAGAATGTTTGGCATCGGGGGGCTGTTGATGCAGACGGAAAAACAGGCGACGGGGCCGGTATTCGCCTTGATATCCCGCAGGGATTTTTCCGGGCTCAGGTTGAAAAGACTGGTCATAAAGCTAGCTCTGCCAAGATCGCTGTTGGGATGATGTTTCTGCCACGCACTGATTTTAATGCTCAAGAAGCAGCGAGAACAATTGTTGAATCTGAACTTTTAAAAGAAGGATTTTACATTTACGGATGGCGGCAAGTCCCTATAAATATTGATATAATTGGTGATAAAGCCAAGGCAACACGTCCTGCTATTGAGCAAGTGTTGTTCCGTGATCCGAAAGGTCGCAAAGGCAATGCGCTGGAACGTGAGCTTTATATTGTGCGCCGCCGTATTGAAAAACGCGTCATAGCGGAAGCCATTCCAAGTTTCTATATTTGCTCTCTCTCCGTGCAGACCGTGATTTATAAGGGCATGTTCCTCGCGCAGGATATCGATAACTTTTACACTGACCTACAGGATGAGCGTTTTGTCTCCCGCGCGGCGATTTATCACCAACGCTATTCGACCAATACATTCCCGCAATGGTGGCTAGCGCAACCCTTCCGCATGTTGGCGCATAATGGTGAGATTAATACGCTGAAAGCTAACCGGAATCTCATGAAAAGCCATGAGATAAAAATGGCCAATAGTGCCTTTGGTGACCGTTCTGAGGACGTAAAACCGATTATCCAAAAAGGGAGTTCTGACTCCGCCGCCTTGGACGCGGTCTTTGAATTACTGGTGAGAGCGGGACGATCTGCGCCTATGGCGAAAACGCTGCTTGTGCCCGAAGCTTATTCCAAGAGGGGCGATCTGATGCCGGAAAGCTGGCGCGCGCTTTATGAATATTGCAATGCCGTGATGGAACCTTGGGACGGCCCAGCCGCTTTGGCAGCCTATGACGGGCGTTGGGTCATGGCGGGACTTGACCGTAATGGACTCCGGCCTTTGCGTTATTCCATTTCGTCTGACGGTATTGTTGCGGTTGGGTCCGAGACAGGTATGTGTCCGATGGATGAGAAAGATATTATCAAGAAAGGCGCACTCAAGCCAGGTCGTATGATTGCCGTCGACTTAGAAGAGGGTAAATTCTATACATCGCGTCAAATCATGAATGAATTGGCCAAAAAGCGGCCCTATAAAAAATGGCTCGAAAAAGTCGTCAATTTAGACCAAGCGCTGTCCGGGCCAGAGCCGAAACCTTTACTGGCAGGCGAAACGCTCGCGCGGCGTCAACTCTCTTGCGGTCAGACACTAGAAGATTTGGAACTCATCTTGTCGCCAATGGCGGAGACAGGCAAAGAAAGTGTGGGCTCGATGGGGGATGATACGCCTCTGGCTGTCTTATCCGATATTTACCGTCCTTTATCACATTACTTCCGTCAGAATTTCAGCCAAGTCACGAATCCGCCAATTGACCCGCTGCGCGAAACCCGCGTGATGGGCTTGAAAACGCGCTTTCGGAACCTCCGCAATATTCTGGCGGAAACAGGTAGCCAAACGCGGGAAATGTATGTTTTGGAGAGTCCCGTCCTTACGACAGGTATGTATGACCGTTTTGCCAAAATGGTTGGCGATAAACTCGTTTTGATTGATTGCACATTCCCCATTCCTGACGGCGACGAGTCGAACGGACGTGCGCTTCGCGATACATTGCGCCGTATCCGTGAAGAATCCAAAGCCGCCGTAGAGCGCGGTATTGAGAATATTGTTCTCACGGATGAAAATACCAATGAAAACCGTGCGGCAGCCCCCATGATCTTATGCACGGGGGCTGTGCAAACCCAGTTGGTCAATGATGGCCTGCGGTCATCTTGTTCCATCATAGTGCGGTCTGCGGAATGTCTCGATACACACTATTTTGCGGTTCTGATCGGTGCGGGCGCAACGGCTGTAAACGCCTATATGGCCCAAGACTCCCTCACGGAACGGGTTAGTCGCGGCCTTCTGGAGATGACAGTCGATGAGGCGATCGCTCAGTATAAAGCCGCCATTGAAGGCGGTCTTCTGAAGATTATTTCGAAAATGGGAATCTCTGTGATTTCGTCCTATCGCGGGGGGAATAATTTTGAAGCGATGGGGTTGTCGCGGGCTTTGGTGGGGGCGAATTTCCCCGGCATGACCAGCCGCATTTCGGGTATAGGTCTCGCAGGTCTCGAAGCAAAAGTCTTGGAAGCACATGAGCAGGCTTATGATAGCGCCGTCGTGCGTCTTCCGGTCGGTGGTCTTTACCGCGTCCGTGCCAAAGGCGAGCGTCATGCCTATAAGGCAGAGATGATCCATATGCTTCAAGAGGCGGTGGGCCGTGAGGATTATGAGCTTTATAAAAAATATGCGGCGCTGGTTAATTCAGAGAAGCCCATACAAATTCGGGATCTTCTCGACATACGTCCGGCGGCGAAAGCTCTGCCTTTGCACCGCGTTCAAAGTGTAAATGAAATTCGGCGTCGTTTCTGCACGCCGGGCATGTCACTTGGGGCCTTATCACCAGAAGCGCATGGCACGCTGAACATCGCCATGAACCGTATCGGTGCGAAATCTGTATCGGGCGAGGGCGGTGAAGATCGGGCGCGTTATAAGCCATTGCCGAATGGCGACAATCCCAACTCTGCCGTGAAACAGATTGCGTCGGGACGTTTCGGTGTGAACGCCGAATATCTTAACCAATGTCGCGAAATCGAAATCAAAGTCGCTCAAGGTGCAAAACCGGGAGAGGGCGGGCAATTGCCGGGCTTTAAAGTCACCGAAATGATTGCGAAGTTCCGGAATGCGACGCCGGGGGTGACGCTGATTTCACCGCCGCCGCATCATGATATTTATTCCATCGAAGATTTGGCACAGCTGATTTACGACCTTAAACAAATCAATCCGACGGCGCGAGTTGCTGTTAAATTGGTAGCCTCATCTGGTGTCGGAACGATTGCGGCAGGTGTTGCAAAAGCGAAAGCCGACACCATCCTGATTGCCGGGCATAATGGTGGAACAGGCGCGTCCCCCAATACATCGCTCAAATATGCAGGGATGCCGTGGGAGCTCGGTCTGTCCGAAGCCCATCAAGTGCTGACACTAAACAACCTTCGTGATCATGTGACGCTCCGCACAGATGGAGGTCTGAAAACGGGTCGTGACATTGTCATCGCAGCGCTGTTGGGGGCAGAGGAATACGGCATCGGCACTCTCTCTCTTGTGGCGATGGGCTGCATCATGGTGCGTCAGTGCCATTCCAATACATGCCCGGTGGGGGTGTGTGTGCAGGATGAAAAGCTGCGTGAGAAATTCACGGGCACGCCTGAAAAAGTAATCAATTTGATGACCTTCATCGCCGAAGATGTCCGCAATATCCTCTCGCAAATGGGGTTTGAGACGCTAGACGAAATCATCGGGCGTACTGATTTGCTCTCGCAAATTTCGCGTGGGGCTGAAAATCTCGATGATTTGGACTTGAACCCTATTCTGGCCCGCGTGGATAATGAAAAAGTCAAAGACACGCGCGATCAACGTATCGAGGTGCCGGACACACTCGACAAAAACATCGTGGCCGATGCCAAGCAATTCTTTGAGCGGGGTGAAAAGACTTATCTGACTTACGGCGTGCAAAATACACACCGCGCCGTCGGCACGCGCACAAGCTCGCATATCTATCAAACATTTGGTGCGGACGGTGTCGCGGATGGCCAATTAACTGTGCGCTTGCGCGGCTCGGCAGGGCAATCGTTGGGCGCTTTCGCCATGAAGGGTTTGCGCTTAATCGTGGACGGTGATGCCAATGACTATGTCGGCAAAGGCCTCTCTGGTGCGGAAATCATTATCGCTCCACAAGGCCAGACGCCGATTAATGCCCATATCAGCGCGATCATCGGCAATACCTGCCTTTACGGCGCGACCAAAGGAAGCCTTATGGCCGCCGGACGCGCAGGCGAGCGCTTCTGTGTGCGTAACTCCGGCGCTATTACTGTCGTTGAGGGCTGCGGCACCAATGGTTGCGAATATATGACGGGTGGTACTGCCGTTATTCTCGGCGCTGTTGGTGATAATTTCGGGGCCGGCATGACAGGCGGCATGGCTTATGTCTATGATGCGCGTGAACGTTTTGAGAAAGCCGTCAATCCGGACAGTGTCGTCTGGCAGCGTTTTGGCTCCGAGTATTATGAGGAAGAATGCAAAGACTTAATCCGCAAACATGCAGAGCAAACAGGCTCCGAATTCTCCAAAAAACTTCTAAGCGAGTGGGACTTGGAGCGCAGTCATTTTTGGCAAGTGATACCGAAAGAAATGCTAACGAGGCTAAAGGTACCATTGGCAGAAGCGGCTGAGTAACACATTCTGATTTCGGGAACATTCTGAAAGCTCCTGTGTTGCTCTTAAAGCAAAGGAGAAATTTATGAGTCAGAGAAAAACGATTTTTATTACAGGTGCTTCTTCCGGCATTGGAGCTGCAACAGCTATAAAATTAAGCGAGCAGGGTTGGAATGTTGCTTTGTGTGCACGATCCGAAGATAAATTGAAAACTATTGCCGGTAAGATGCCGAATGGCAAAGCTTTGGTTCTGCCTTGCGATGTCACAGATACTAAGGCTCTAGAAGAAGCTCTGAGCATGACAACTGATGAATTCGGACAGGTGGATGCTGTGTTTGCGAATGCCGGGACGGGCGGAAAGCCGGGTGGCTTTTCTTCGGCGCCTCAGGACAGTTGGGAAACCATTGTTAATGTTAATATTATGGGACTAGCCAAGACAATCCAAGCGGCATTGCCGCATATCAAAAAATCTGAAGGCCATGTCGTGATTACTGGGTCTGTTGCCGGACGGCGCTATCTGGACGGTTCCATGTATTCAGTCTCGAAACATGCGGCGAACGCTTTGGCTTACAATCTAAGGGGGGAGCTGCAAGGTTCAGGATGTCGTGTGACTCTGATAGAGCCTGGAATGGTGGACACGCCCTTCTTTGATAATAAAAAGCCCGACGCCCTTCGGCCAGAAAATGTGGCGGACGCTGTTGCTTTTGCTTTATCCCAGCCGAAGACAGTCGAGGTAGGTGACATGCTCATCATGCCTGTCCGGAAAGATTAGGCGCTTATTACCTGCAAATCATTCGCAATTATTGTCGATGTGTCACAGTGGAAAAGCTGTGTTTTTCCTTCTAAACTATGGTTGCAATAGGGCTTTCCTATCTCTAGGTTCCGCCCCGATTGAGACCTTAATGTAAGCGTGAGTCTGAACCGGTGTTCTGAGCTCGCAAATATCGAAGAATAAGAGCTGTCATGAACGACTTCTTGATGCAATATCTACCGATTATCATCCTTTTCGGTATTGCCACCGCCCTCAGCTTGCTGTTTTTGGCGGTGCCTAAGATTGTGGCGCCTGAGAGCCCGGATAGTGAAAAAGTCTCGACTTACGAATGTGGGTTTAACGCTTTTGACGATTCGCGCATGAAGTTTGATGTGCGGTTTTATTTGGTGGCGATCCTCTTCATCATTTTTGATATCGAAGTGGCATTTTTGTTTCCTTATGCGGTGACACTTGATCAAGTGACGCCTTGGGCGTGGTTTGTCGTCATGATTTTCTTGGCGGAACTTGCAGCCGGTCTCGCTTATGCATGGCAGCGCGGCGCCTTGGACTGGGAATAGAGCGGGGGTTTTAGGAGTTAGATATGGCAATTATTACACCTGACAATCCCGCTTTCGGTACGGCCGCGCGCGATGTCGGCACGCCCGCTTACGACCCCAAAAAACACGATCCGTTTTTTGACGGGATGAGTGACCAGCTCGCCGATAAGGGTTTCATTACAGCGGCATCGGATGACCTCGTGACATGGGCGCGGACAGGCTCACTGATGTGGATGACCTTTGGTTTGGCCTGTTGCGCTGTTGAAATGATGCAAGCCTCTATGCCGCGTTATGATGTGGAGCGCTTTGGCTTTGCCCCGCGCGCATCCCCCCGTCAATCTGACGTGATGATTGTGGCGGGTACACTGACCAATAAAATGGCGCCGGCGCTGCGCAAGGTTTATGACCAAATGCCAAACCCACGCTATGTGATCTCTATGGGGTCCTGCGCCAATGGCGGTGGCTATTATCACTATTCCTATGCTGTCGTTCGCGGCTGCGACCGTATTGTCCCTGTTGATATTTACGTGCCGGGTTGCCCGCCCACCGCCGAAGCGCTTGTTTACGGTATCTTGCAACTGCAAAAGAAAATCCGCCGAGAAGGCAATATCGAGAGATAGTCATGGAAGATTTGAGAGACCATATCCTCGATCAGCTCGATGATGCCGTGAACTCGGCAGAAATCGCATTTGGTGAGCTGACGATCAACGCGCGACGTGCTGAAGTCGTGAAAGTCATCACGTTTCTGCGCGATGATCCGATTTGCAAATTCGCCTCGCTGATTGATATTTGTGGTGTGGATTATCCCGCGCGTGAACGTCGCTTTGATGTGGTTTATCACATGCTCTCTATGGCGCATAATACGCGTATCCGTATCAAGGTGACGACGGATGAAGACGTGCCCGTACACTCAGTCGCGGCCATTTTCCCTAATGCCGATTGGTATGAGCGCGAAGCTTTTGACATGTATGGCATTGTCTTTGATCAGCATCCAGACCTCCGTCGTATACTCACGGATTATGGCTTTGAAGGCTATCCGCTCCGCAAAGATTTCCCGCTCTCAGGCTTTGTCGAAGTCCGCTATGACGAAGAACGCAAATCCGTCATTTATGAACCCGTCAACCTCCCGCAAGAATATCGCAGCTTTGACTTTATGTCACCCTGGGAAGGCGCGAAGTATGTGTTGCCGGGTGATGAGAAGGTGGAGAAGGCGTAGGTGAGATTGCTGGCTCTCATATCACTAATGTTAGGAGTTTCTGCTTGTGCTGTTGCTTCTGAAGCAAGCAGTGAAGGTTATACTGATGCGCAGGAGTTGATCATTTCTGAGTTCGAAAAGTTTTACGAACTTGAATTGATCGACTGTCTTGTTGGTTGGGACACTGCAATTTACCAAGGCGAGCAAGGAAGAATTGATTTTGAAAACATCCCAGCTCAAAAACTAGTTGTTGAGCTGATGTCGATTGCGTTTGAGAGAAAGACGGGAGGTGGCGTTGATATGGATAAGCTTCGCCCTAAGTCCTCTTTCCATATCAGTGGGCTTTATTTTACTGACCAAGATGATCATGCTGAATATCAGGAAAAAGTTATCGGTTCCTGCTTAAAGCAAATGACCCGTATTACTAATTTAGCGAACTCAAAGGCACCAAATAATGGGTAAGCAAGAAGCCATTCTCGAGGGTGACGACCGTAACTTCACCATAAACTTTGGGCCGCAGCATCCTGCGGCGCATGGGGTGTTGCGTCTTGTTCTGGAACTCGAAGGCGAAATCGTTGAACGCGTTGACCCGCATATCGGCCTCCTGCATCGCGGTACGGAAAAGCTGATTGAGCATAAGACTTATATGCAGGCGATCCCCTATTTTGACCGCCTCGATTATGTTGCGCCGATGAACCAAGAACATGCGTTCTGCCTCGCGATTGAAAAGCTGGCCAATATTGGCGTGCCGCGCCGCGCTGAATTTATCCGCGTTCTCTATTCTGAAATTGGCCGTATCCTCT
>CAYGTR010000034.1:0-34051 GCA_964352855.1 uncultured Algimonas sp.
CATTGCCAGTTCTTAGCGCAATGTAGGAAAACTGACATTAACGTGACAAAGCCCCATAGTGTGCTCCTTCAAGCTCAAAATAGCCAAATCTCTAACTTTTAAAATGGACCACTTTTAAGGGGGAAGGCCATAAGTTTCAGCCAATGCTATTTTACAGAATGAGACGAAGTTGATCTTACTCTCTGATAGAAGAATTTTAGTTTTAGGAGATATCTTATGAAATCATGGTTAGTCTTGAGCGGATTTGCATTCACGGCGTTAGTTGGAGGATGTAGCACAACGCCGCCAAATCCCGTTGAGACTTCGCTACCCACAATTACTGCGCAAGAGTTCGAGGTACTCAAAGGCGATTGGACCGGCACTCTAACATATCTGGACTATGGATCGAATAAGCGCGTAAGCATTCCGGCCACCGCCACGATTGAAACGATCAACCCGACATCGATCACCTACTCAATCTCATATCCCGAAGAGCCATGGGAAGACACCAAAGCCGAATTTGAGCTGTCACCAGATGGGCGCAGCGTTAATGGCCACACGATTAAAGTAAAAGCCATCAACACCGATGGGACTACCGTTTTTTCAACGGATCATCGCGGGGAAGATAATGGTGAGCCGGTGTCGATAAGAGAAGTTTATATTCTCGGAGAAAATCTCTTTTCTATTTCCAAAAGTGTGAAACCCGAAGGCGGTAAGGATTACTTCAACCGAAATGCTTATGAATTTTCCCGCTGAGCGTTTAACAAATGTTCGACCAAAATTTCAGGCAGCTCTTCCTTAGTTTAGCCTGTTTAACAATCGTCGGCTGTGGCGGGCCTAATGTAACCAAATTAGGTGTTTCCTCTGCTGACAGGATTGAGACCGATATTGCTGTTTTGGCCAATGACGATATGGCTGGTCGCGAAGCAGGCACTGACGGATTTGACCGCGCTGCACGCTATGTCTCAGAGCGGTATGCTGACATAGGCTTGCAGGAATTGGATGATACAGCGGGTTACTATCAAACAGTCCCGATGCAAAGGTTCAGCCGAGATTGGGAGAAGGCCCGCGTTACCATCCGTTCGAGAGACAATCTAGTCGAATTGGAACCCCTGAAAGACTTCTTCATTGGGACATCTCCATCGAAGAACTCATGCGTGGTGGCGGGCGAAAGCATATTTATTGGATATGGAATTGAAGCGCCTGAATTTGGTCTTGAGGATCTAAGCAAGACGGACTTAAAGGGCAAAATTGTTGTCTTTCTGAGCGGTGCACCCGACCGGCTCGCCCCTGAAGAGCGTGCACATTATGAAGCCACCAAACTAGAAGCCCTGACAGAAACGGGTGCGGCAGGTTATATTCGGGTCTACACAAAAGCCGGTTTAGAGCGCTTCCCATGGCAACGCTTGGTCGCAGCGCGAAATTTCAGGGGTCTTGCTTGGGTCAATAGCAAAGGTGAGGCTCAATCATCATTTGGAGACTTGCCTTGCTCGGCAACACTTAGCCCGGACGCTGCCTCCACCCTTTTTGAGAACACAGATAAAAGTTACGCTGATATCGTCGCCGAAGCGGCACAAACAAACGGACTACCGCGCGGCTTTGACCTTAACAAAATTATCGCCATCACTTCGGCTAATGCGTTTGAGACTTTAGCAAGCAAGAATGTTATTGGCATAATTCCCGGAACAGACCCTGTGTTATCGGATGAAGCCGTTTTAGTGACTGCACATTTGGACGGTTTGGGAATCCAAAAAACCGAGTTCACCGCAACTTCCGACAATATTTACAACGGTGCTATGGATAATTCGGCGGGAGTGGCCATACTTTTGGATTTAGCAGACCGCTTCGTCAAACAAAGTCGATCGGGTAAGCACCCCCGCCGGACGCTTATATTCGCAGCATTGACTGCAGAAGAAAAAGGCCTAATCGGCGCTGACTATTTAGCCAACCATCCCCTTCCTTCCGGAGTTGATTTCGTCGCAAATATCAACATTGATATGCCTATCCTGTTGCATGATTTCACTGATGTTATCGGTTTCGGGTCTAGTCACTCCACTCTAGGGGAGGTTTTATCAGATGTAGCCTCTGAACTGGGCCTAATCAGTTCCCCTGATCCGGTCCCGCACTTGTCGCTTTTTGTGCGCTCAGATCACTATCAATTTGTCCGTAAGGGAGTTCCAGCAATATTCATGTTCACAGGCTTTCAAAATGGTGGATCGGATACTTATGAGAGCTTCATGTCCGAGCATTATCACCAAGCCACAGACGATGTGAATTTACCTATTCGTTATGATGAGGCGGCGAAATTTGCCAAATTAAATTTTCATTTTGTGCACGCTATTTCTGAGTCCCCCGATCGTCCCACGTGGTCTCCAGACAGTATATTTAATCTCACGCCCGGGCCTCCTCCACCTACTGAAAACAAATCCAATATACAAAATTCTGACCACCCTTAGCCGAGAGTTGCGCAATCCGGTGGTTTACTAGATTTGCATATGCCCCAACTTAATCCGCTGCCAAGTGACGTTGCAGAAAATCGAACATCGCAGGATGAGCCTCTTTTAATAGGTCCGCATTTGCTTTGCTGTTATGATGGCTCGGATCGCCTGCTAACTTGTGGCTGGCGTCTTCACTTACAAAGAGTTCTGTTTCTAAGTTTTGCGCACTGCGCTCCGCTTGAATATTTCGGGCCATGCAACCTGAGTCCCATACTTCATCTGCATCTCCGGCGATCATAAACAAAGGGGACTTTATCGAGCCAACATCAATTTTTGCTTCGACTACTTTATCAGGAAAGGCTGCATATCCTCGGTCATGAGCACCTCGCATGTCTGGTTCGGCCTTTTGAAATTCTTCAGCCATTCCCACATATGGAACAAACGGCAACGGCTCTCCTGCCCATGAAAACGACGATGTGGCCTCTTCGCGTCCCCACCCTTCCCAAACAACATCCGTTGGGACGACTGTTATCACAGCCGAAAAAACATCAGACTTACTGGCTGCGATGAGTGCGAGTTCAGCGCCTTTTGAGGCCCCGAACACCGCAATTTTTCCGCTTTCGATATGCTCAAAGGCATTCAGTTTAGAACTTGCATCCAAGAGATATTCCACAGGGATCTCGGCAAAGGCTTTTGGTAGGCCTGGAATGGCTTGGGGCTGCTCTCCCCATGCGGGCGAATAATAAGGTAAACCAATCGCCACGTAGCCCTGCGATGCAAATTTCGGAGCAAGGATACGTGCGGCAAAATCACCTCCTTCAGATCCTCCCAAAATGAAAATCGCCGGCAGCGGTGCGTCTGACGATGGCCGAACAACAAAAGCGCCAGGAAAGTTTTCATCGAATGATTCTTCAATAAGACTGGAATGCCCATCAACCATTTGAAAACTAGCGGACAGGTCTATTTGTTCATCTAAGTCGCGATCAACGGTAACGACCACCTCAGGGCTATAGGCATCAACCTCGCCGCATTTTTTCATTGACCAAAATAGACCAAAAGGATCGGTGCCAGTATATGAACCAGTCAAAGCTGGCATCGTGGCCGTGTCGACGCGGCCGTCCGAACTGGTGATAAACTCTGCCGCCGAGCAATACTTTTCAGCACCAGAAAGTCCCTGCCGAATACGCGTTGCAACGATATTTATTTTTGAATTAGGCTTAAAGCCCTTAGCTTGAATAGCGGTTTCAGTCCCGGATAATATAGATGCTTTTGGCACAATCAGCGAGGGGGTTTGTGATGCGCAAGCCGAAAGGAATAAAGCAAGGCTGGTCATGGGGATTTTGAGTGAGAGTCTCATTATTTGTCCTTATTGTTTGATTAAAACCGTTTGCGAATAAAGGCTGTTGCGCGTGTATTGACGGGTAGTCGGCCATATTCAGAGGTTTCAGAACCAACGAACCCGGTCGCCTGGATACCAATTACATGTGTGTTGAATTGCCGTTTAACTTCGGTTCCGATAACCGCGCTTCCATCTTCTAAACCGATCCGCGTGAATGCACTCGCGCCCCAACGCACATCTGAATTCGCTAACCGCAAAAATCCATAATGTCGTCGTGCGCCGCCTTCTATCAATGTGTCAGTCAAATAGAGTAGACTTACAAATAACTTTTTGCGTTTAAGGAAATCGTCCTCCGTTAAGAAGAAGCTCTCATAGAAATACAACTGGGAATTGAATGAAGACCACTCCGCATCATTGAGACCCCGTAAATCAAAACTGTATTCGGCATTTAGAGTCAGCGTGTCGGTCAGGCTCGCGCTTAACCCTAACAAACCGCGGGGTCTAATGCGGTCTTCATTTCGCCGGAGCGAGACGATCGGATTGTCAAAAGTAATGGGTGTTTCACCGGACAAGATTTGCTGATTGATCGGTCGGTTCGTACCTTTGCGGCCAAATATCGATCCATAAATAACATAGTCAGCACCGATGCTGCGAGATCCGATAACACCCAGCCCAATCGACTGATCTAAAGGTTGCTGAAGGACGAGTGAAAGATCGCCGTTATCGCCAGAGCGTGTCACATTAAGCGCCCATTGCTTCAAACCGCGATTAAACCCATCAGACTGCTGACCAATATCATCGCTGTAGACGGCCGTAATATCAAAACCGTCACCAAAATAGGTAGCTCCGAGCATGGGTAGTCCTTCGGCTCTGCCGAAGGAGTCTGTCAGATCAGTGAAATTGACCTGTCTTTGGAAAAATCCCGTCGGTTGATATGATAAACCCGTATCCCAAGCTAAAGTGCGCTTGCCGCCAAACACCGAGAGACGATCGCTGAGATTGAACGTTTTGGAGAGTTCTAATAATTGCAAGTTGCTCTCTAGGTCTCCATCACCGTCACGATCATCTTGGACGTCTCCTCGTATACGGAAGGTTGCCCCATGCAGTTCCCCTTCTAGAATGATAGCTGTTTCAATACGTTGCGGTTTGAGTTCAAGCAGGTTTTGCGTATTGGGCGCGCGGTCTCGCGAAGTTTGCCAGTCTGTTAGAGCATAGGCCGTGCCGCCAAGTTCAAATACATCCTGCCCCTGTGCAAAACACGGCATGGCCATTGCCATAGAGATAAAAGAGGCCAAGACCTTCATTCTCATCTCCCAATCTCCATAGACCGGCGCGTCCAAAACGTCGGAGGTCGGCGGATTGGCTCTGTGTTGACAATTCTAATCCGCGTATAATTACCTGTGTTTACGGCATCTTCTATGCGCGTAACGGTACGTCGATATCCACCGTCTATGCTTTCGACTTCCTCAAAGACGGCATACTTGATTTCTTTTCCACTGGCGGTTTTATATGAGGCGCGAAGCGGTTTTTCCGTATGTGTTTCGATCGTGAGAAGAACTGTTTGATAGGTCGCTGATTTACCCAAGGCGGAGAGTTCAAGAACCGTTTCGTCTGCATCGGTCAGGCGAGAGCTTTTGACCTCATAATCCTTTGATAGGCGAAGTCGAGCAACATCACCGATCGCGGCTTGTCCAAACAACCTCTGTGAGGCGCTCAAACGAATAGCGCGCCGCGTTCGGGGAGCAAAAAACCAGACTTCTTTATCTGTCGCGAGCACTTTTTGACCTGTTTGGGGGCCGTCGAGAAAGGTCACGAGGGTTCGAGATTCACCATCATCTATGAGTTCGAGACTCCGTTCAATCGGACTGCGTCCCTCAGATACTATTTGAGTATCTAATATGATCCGGGTCTGTTCACCCTCGCCCCAGGCGGCATCAAGGCGATTGAGGATCCCTCCATCCGCCGCAGTAGCAAGAGGCGATTCTTGTCCCAAAGCGTCACCACTCAATAGCAAGGTGAAAATAGTTAGTATGGTCAGATATCTAAACATGCGTGAGGGCCTCTCGGACTGACATTTTGGAGATGCGGCTTGTCACGAACCTGGCGGCAGCAGCTCCGCAAAGTCCAAATATCGCGCACAGTCCAAGTAAAGCTGGGGGCGAGAACGCAAAGCTCAGGGGATAGCCAATGTTACGATTAGGCGGCGGTGGCATAGGAATGGGATGGAAAGCTGTGGCAAGGCTCAAAACTGCGAAGCACACACCGCCGAGCAGTGCACCGAGTACCCCGAGAAAAAGGCCTTCCCAGACAAAGCTACGCTGAATGAAAGAGGGTTTAATACCCATCGCCCTTAAAGTGCCAATTTCGCGGGTGCGCTCCATCACACTCATGGTCAGTGCGTTCAGCGCAGAGATTAGCCCAACAGCGATTAGAATTGCTCCGAGTACAATGAACTGAAATTTGTAAACGCTGACCAACTGACCGTAAAACGGCGTCAGAGTCTGCCAATCCTTGATCTCAATATCTGAGCTGAATTGCGAAACTAAGGGAGTTAAATCACTTTGGGTTGTCTGGGTATTTGTGGTCGAGTCCACTACCACCACTAACCTATCGATTTTGTCTGTTACAAGAAAATTCTGAGTGAATGAGAGAGGCATGACCATATATGACCGGTCCCGAGCAGGTGTGCCGCTATCAGCAATACCCAAGACGGTAACGTCCATCGCATTAATCCCGCCTTCTGAGGTAGGGCCTAAGAGAGTTAGGATGTCCCCAGGCGAGGCTTTAAGAAGTTCAGCAAGACCTTTGCCGATGATGACACTGTCCGTCGCATCGCGTCCGAGCGGGTCAAAGTCCTTCCCGGAGACAATTCTGATTTGACCTCGAGTCAAGCGCCGCTCCTTCAAAATATCAACGCCTTGGCCGCGTGCAAAAACCGTGCGTTCGCCATTGGAAAGCAAACCCTCGAAAGCAAGTCTCGGAAGTATAAGTTGAACGGAGGAATGTTCGTTGGCGATTGAGGTTAAGCGAGATACGTCGTCTGAACTGAGGCCAAATTCCAATGGGTAGTCGGCTTTCTCTGAGAACACTCCGCTTTGGGCAATTTGCAAATGCCCTACGCCGCTAGCGATTGTGCCTTCGCGTACATTGTGAAAGGTCGATTGCAAATAACTGAAAGCACAGAGCAGCCCCATAGTCGCCACCGCCACCACGCTGGCCGTCAGAAAAGAACGACGCGAATTACGGACCGTATTTCGCCATGCGATTTTGAACCACATCATGTTTTGATCCTCCCATCTTCAAGAGTGATTATCCGGTCACATTGAGAACTGACGCGGGAGTCATGGGTCGCAATGAGTGCAGCGCAGGCTTGGTTTCGCACGTGATCTTTGAGCAGCTTAACAACGCTTGTAGCGGCTTCCGTATCCAGATTTGCGGTGGGTTCATCCGCTAGGATTAGGCGCGGATGACTCACGAGCGCTCGTGCAATTCCGACGCGTTGGGCTTGTCCTCCTGATAGTTTTCGAGGACTATGATGTAGACGATCTTTTAAACCGACTTCTGCCAATGATTGCTCTGTTTTTACTTTACGGTCTTTCGCGCTGTGTTTGCCGTTTAGCAAAGCCATCTCGACATTTTCCTGCGCGGTCAGGGTTGGGATGAGATTGGCGTCCTGAAAAATGAAACCAATTTTTTCCCGGCGTAAGCTGTCCATTTTTGAGAGCGAGCGATCCTCCATCGCCTGTCCATCTATTTCTATTGTTCCTGACTCAATGGTTTCGAGGCCAGCGACGGAATAAAGCAAGGTTGACTTTCCTGAACCGGACGGCCCGACCAAAGCGACCATTTCACCCTGGGCGACACAAAGTGAGATGTCTTCTAAAGCGCTCACACTGTGAGACCCGTTGCGATAGCTTTTCGCGACTTTGGTGATTGATAGAACAGGCATGGTTAGCGCGCCTGAACTCTGCGCATATCAATAGCGATCTCAACATCATCTTGATGCACGTCGAACTTAATCTGATTGAATTTTGGAGGGCCATATTTACCGACGGCATTATTGCTGGCGCCAGTCGCCTCTTTGGGTATTCTGAACATATTGCTGTCCAGCTTTCCATTTTCATTTTCGTCATGAAAAGAAGACACGCCCCAAGTGCCGGGAGCAACATTTTCGAATACGATTACAACGCCTTCGCTTGCCTCGGCAGAAGCGGTTATAGCGCACCCTCCTTTGACCATGTCTTTATATCCTTCGCTATCGCACAAGCTGGCGTAAATTTTTCCAACCTCTGGTGATACATTTCCGAAAATAATTTTGACATCTGCTGCGCTTGCCTGCGTGGCACATAGCAAAGCCGTTCCCATGGCAGCTACCAGCGCCCATTTATTTAAGTTATGAGACATAATCCCGTCCTTTCCGTTTGATTGCGGTTTTTGTCCTGCGTAAAATCAACGCCGAACTTGATGACAGGCAGACTTTGACGTGAGGCCGGAGAGAGCGAAATCGACAATGCGTAATAGGCGCGAAAAACCTCGTAAAAGGGCGCATTTGACCGCTCGCGGCTCGCGACTGGTTCGTCTCAAAACCATGTTTTACGAATTTGCGACTGCCGATGCGGTTCTTGCCCTTCTCGCAGTCGGATTTGGTATTGGCCTGATCGGTCCGTTCGGAACATTTTTAAGCGAGCCCGCTTGGTTGCGTATTCCCTATTTCATGGCGTCCATGCTGATTTCATATGGGCTTTGGGCAGCGCTCGAGAAATGCATCTCAAGGTTTGCGCCAGAGCTCAGCCAGGGCATCCAATTGGTGCTCGTCGCTGCGCCTTTTAGTATAATAAACTCAGCCCTCTTAGTGATCGCCCATAGTCTTTTGGATATGTGGCGCGCTGAAACGCTTTTGCTGACATGGGTTTTATTTTTCGCAACTCATATGATTTTGTCTCTGCTCTCAATTATCCCAGCTATTCTACTGGTCCGCCGTATATCATCCCGTATGAAGCTTGATGCATGCGACAGTGTGGTGGATTTCCTTTCCCACAAATTGTCACCCAAAATCAGGAATAGCGAATTATTGGCCGTTCAAGCTGAAGATCATTATATACGGGTCTACACAGCGCGCGGGTCAGATTTGATTAGCATGAGTTTCGGCGATGCCATGATCGCTTTGCAAGGTTATCAAGGCTCAAAAGTTCATAGGTCCTGGTGGGTAGCATTAGACGCTATTGAACACGTGCAGCCAGATGGAACGTCGCTTTTGCTGAAGCTGAAAGACGGTTTATCGGTTCCTGTAAGCCGGCGACTTAAAAGCGAGTTCAAGCGGAAGCTAAAGGCGTTTCATCAGACTCCGTCACATGGGGCTTAATTCCTTTTGGTTTGCAGCCAGCGTGTTTTTGAAAGGCGCGATGAAAACTGGCCTTTGATCCGAATCCACATTCCAAAGAGACATAATACATTCGATGCTCACCTCCGCGAATAAGTTGGATCGCATGATCTACCCGCAGGCCGTTGATGACGTCACTAAAACTCTGCCCAAGTCCGTGGTTGAGTGAGCGCGATAAGTGGCTTTGATTAGTACCAAGTTGACGGGCCAATCCTTTCAATGAGAGATGTGGATCGAGATAGAGCTGTTGACGAATAATCTCATCTTTAAACCGCTTTCCTTCACGCTTAGCCTGTGCACGCTGATCGGTATTGGGAGTTTCAAGTCTCTCAGGACAATTCACGTCGCAAAGATTCATTTTCGGATAAGCGACAGCCAGACGCGTCAGCGCCTCCATGACAACAAGCAAAATCAACAATAGTGTTAGCGCGTCACCCCAAAACCTAAGCGCGACATCTAGATTGAAAAGCCTTCCAACGAAATTCTCCAAAACCCAGACCAAGAGAATTGGAATAGCCAAAAAGAGTAGGTGTTTGAGCCATACTGGATCAAATTCATTCGTATTTGACGTTTGGTTCTCAAGCCAAACCAAATAGCGTCGCCGCATGACATGTGTTTGGTAAAGTGCGAAAATCACAAAGACCAAACTGGCTGCAAACACGATGGGTAGAACATACTGACGATGAACACCTAGAGCAAAGTTTGTCTTTAAGTCCTCCGGCATAGGTGCAAGCCAGAAAACTATTTGATAAAACCAGTAAACAGTTCCCGGTATAAGCCAGTACAGCCATTTCCCAATTTTTTGAGCGTTCATCAAAGTAGAAGCATGGAAAAAGAGCAATGGCCCAAAATATAATGACATTTGTAAAGGTGGGAACTGACTGAGCCTGATGGTTCGGTCTGGCATGGCGAAATGTAATATCAGCGGAAACGTGGTGAGGACAACGGCAACAATAAATGCAGCTAACCATCCGGCGCTGCGCCGTTCATAGTCTCTCAGCGAAAGAGCGATAGCTCCAATCGCAAGAACGAGCAGCAGCGTCGCTATGACAGCGCCGCGCCAGTCCATTGACGATGAAATCTCAGAGAGCATAGTTCTGAAATCATGCTCGAAACCGGGACCGCTATCAAGAAAAGACTAATTACTTTGCAAGTTTTGAATGAGTTTGTCCGCAAATACATAGCGAAGAACGCTCAGCATCCATCCAATTTAAGATATGAAACATATTTCATATTATTTGAGACGAATATTCGCAGAATTATGGCAAACAGATCTTATTGGATAATGTCTTGCTGCGATTCATTTGGTTCTTATTCTGACCATCATAAAAGTATCACGGTGATCGGAACTTAGCTATATAGGCTTTAAATGGATTTATTCGCAGACATAGAAATCAACTGGCGATCCGCCTTGATGTTTGCGATATGCGTCCCAATGCTCATGACGGCCATCATGCTAATTCTGCGTCAAAATGAGAGGCGAGCAAATGGGTTTCTAGCTGCCTTTTTAGTAGCAGTTATTGTTGTTCAAATTCCTCAAATTATCGGGTTTTCTGGATTCTATAGACTATGGCCTGGGCTTACTTTCGCGCCATTTGACACTGAGCTTTATCTTGGACCGCTATTATATCTGCACGCTTGGTCACTTATGAACGATAAGCCATTGGGTTGGCGTTGGGCGTTGGTTGCGCCCGGTGCGGTGCAAACACTATATTATTCAATAGCGTTTATTGCGCTTGGCGATTATAAATCCAAGTGGGCATACACGTCAGATTTTCACGATCCGTATATTGTCCCGATAGAAACGGTCGCATCAATTATTTTGATCATTGGCGGCTGTATCGGAATTTATCGACTACTACAAAACTACACGCAGTTTCTGTCCAAGACTCAATCAACAAAGACTGAATTTGATCCCATCTGGTTAAAACAACTCTTATTGTCAGTAGCTATAGCGGCCATCATTTATTTCGCATCGCAGATTTTATCGGCCGTCGCTGACCATAAAATTTATACAACTATATTTCCCTTACAGCTCGCTCTCAGTGTTGTCATTGCCTGGCTCGGGATGGAAGCACTGTCTCGCACATCGCACGCTTTCCCTAAACTATATGAGAGCACTGAACTTATGTTAACCAGTCCTGCGGCAGCAAGCCGCGATTGGGCCGCTGATGGCCACACGTTAAAGGCGAGAATCATGGACGGGTCGTGGTTTCTAGTGTCTTCGTTATCACTTAGAGATCTTGCGCAGCGCATGAATTCTAATGAGACCTATATGTCTCAGACCATAAATTTGGGGCTGAATACGAATTTCAACAAACTGATAAACACGATGCGGGTCGATCATGCAAAAGCGCTTTTGATTTCTTCACAAGATTCAGTCTTGCAGATTGCTCTTAACTCCGGGTTCAACTCTAAACCGACCTTTAACCGAGTTTTTCGAGAAATCAGCGGGATGACGCCGTCTCAATACAGGCAGGCACAATCAACAGAGTCGGCTTAGTCGAGCATTTAAAACTAAAAAGGGGATCGGTAATATGTCGAACATAGAACATGATGAGCAAATCGGTCGGCCTAATACGCCTACTGAAATAGACCGTGCCCAATCAAAATCAATCAACGTCAATCGTATGGCGTCTTTTGGAGCGGTCCTTATTTCCTTGATGGCGCTTGGTGTGTCTGTCTTGGAAGTAAATGCTTTGAAGGCTCAACAAAAAGCTATGATTTGGCCATTCATTTCGATCAAGAACTCATATTCAAATGATGGCTTCGAACTCATCCTAGAAAATAAAGGCGTTGGGCCAGCTGTAATTAATCGTGTGAATATATCCTATAAAGGAGTTTCATACCAGGATCTGGATGCGCTTATTGAGACCACAGTCGGAGAAGAAGCGGCATTTAGCTATGATGTCTATAGTGGCTCGAATCCAACCGGTAGTGTTATGGCCGCAAGAGAAGTGGTGACGCTTTTTTCTGTGCCATGGGAGCCCCGCACCGAACGTTTGCTTGAGGCTTGGGACAATGCGGTTGTGGTTTCAGCTTGTTATTGCTCTATTCAAGAGGACTGCTGGATTAGCCAGTTAGACCAAAACATGTCTCAAAAGGTAGCATCTTGCTCAATTGATGATTAGCGGACTATCTTTTCCAGTCACAATATTGAAATTTCGTCTCAGATCTTTGATTTCGTCTCAATTCTTACAATTCTCGGCTCATTATCTTTATTGAGACGAATAGCTGAGCACGACGTGCAAAATTCTCCTCACGTCATCTGCAATACGCCGATGTTCGTGGATGGAGATAGATATGCTAAAAACTATATTAACTGGTGCCGCTTTCGTCACACTGCTTGTGCCCCAAGCTTTTGCTCAAGATGACAGCCAGGCACGCCTCACTGCCTTACAAGTCGCGTCGGACGTAGAACTGGCTCGCGAGGCCTATAGCCGCGTTCACCCTGGCTATACACGGTATACTGAACAAACCGAACTTGACGCAGCTTGGCAGTCCATAATCGACCGCGCATCTGCTGAGAACGGAATGACACAGGGCGATATGTATATGGCGGTACAGCAAGTGCTGACCCTCATTCGTTGTGATCATACAAAGGCTGAATTGCCAAAGTCGCTGCGGCTGCAAAGACACAAAACACCAGTCTATCTTCCAATGCGTTGGCAGCTCGTTGAGGGGCGAGGAATCGTAACGATCCCGTCCGACGATAGCGGATTAGAAATCGGCGACGAGATCATCAGCATTGATGGTCGGCAGTTGGGCGATCTTGTTACAGAGGTTCAGAGTTATATCCCTTATGACGGTCTGACCTCTTGGGCGCGGGCTGGAGGTGTGGGTGAGTCGCTTGAATTTATGGGCGGTGCGGTCGATCATTTTGGGGCGCTCTTGTGGGACGTTGCATCCACCGCCGACGTTGAGGTTCGGACAAAAGAGGGTGAAACAAAAACACTATCTTTGAACCGCGTGACTTATGATGACTGGGTAGAACTTGGTGATCAAAAAGCAAGCATCCGCAATTTTAAAGACGCAGTCACCTATCAGGCAATCGGTGATAATGCTGCATATTTGAGGATTGACACCTTTGTGAATTACCGGGAGCCCGTTAATCCGGATGAAATCTATAATCCCATCTTTGAGTCTATAAAGGCTGACGGACGAGATTTCCTCATCCTTGACCTGAGAGAAAATGGCGGTGGTTCGACAGATGCTAGAATGCGCCTCACAGCAAATCTAATCGCTTCACCACTCAAGCCGAAGCTGGATATGCGCGTTAGCACACTTAATCTCGACGGTCTGCGCGAACACTTCACGACTTGGGAAAAACGCGCGTTAAAGCCAAATCGACTTGGCTTCAAAAAGAACAAGGATGGCACATATTCATTGAGGTCTTTTCTCGACGATGACTTGAAAACTATTCGACCGACCAAAAATGCCTTCACCGGAAAACTTATTATTCTGACAAGCGGATCCAACTCTTCTGGCAGCACAAGTTTCTCTGCTGTCATGCAGTCCCGTCGCAAGGCTGTTTTAATCGGTGAACGCACGGGAGGTACGGCCGAGGGTACTACAGCTGGTGTATTGTTCACCTTCACCATGCCCGAGAGTAATATTAGAACGCGGATACCGTTCTTCCGCTACTACAATAATGTTGAAAGTTTTCAACCTGGCATGGGCGTTTTTCCAGACGTTGCGGCCCCTATGACAGTTGGGGCTTTTATTGAAGGCAGAGATCCAGCCTTAGAAGCGGCGTTAGATTATGTCGAACGTCAGTCACCATGATTGGCGGGGAAGATCACGTGGTCGTGGGAAGCAAGTCAGCAAATTTTCGTCACGGACGGAAAAAATGCACATGGGCTGAGGAAGGACAACGCTTGGTGAAAGCCATTGAAGTTCATAAATGGTATCTTGATCCCGAATTCTCTCTTGTTCAATTATCTAATCGGTGTGGCCTAAATAGTAGTTATGCATCTAGGGCATTGAATTTTGGGATAGATAAATCGTTTAAAACAGTTCTAAACTCGTTTCGTGTCACCCACGCCAAAAAGCTAATCGAACAAGACAATTCTAGTTTGCTAGAGATTGCCTTAAATTCGGGATTTGGTTCGAAAGCTAGCTTCAACCGTATTTTCTTGGATCTTACTGGTGAGACACCCAGCCAGTGTAGATATCAACATCGCTGTGAACATGGCTACGGATATACCAAGCCTGCTTCTAAGGAGGATAAAAACCGAGGGCCATGAATATTCGCACTCAAATTTCACGAATTCCAACTCAACAACATGCAGGATATAAAATGTTAAAATCATTCTCAAACACGAAATTGAAACCCAAACTTGGTGTTTTAGTCAAAGGAACAATAACGGCTATTTCCGTGTTCACATGTTTTAGTACAAGCGCCTTCGCCCAAACCTCAAAGGTTTACAATATTGAAGGCTTTAAGGGCATTAAGGCCGAAGCGGGTATATCTGTTGAAATGAAAACCGCAGACACTTTCTCCGTTAAAGCTAGTTTTCCAGAAGGGTATGAGGAACTCATTATTGTTCGCAAAAGTGGCAATGCTCTTTATGTTGGTCGACAAACAAAAAATGGTTGGGCAGATGGAAATGGTAAAGTCGTCATTCAGGTCACTGCACCTAGCTTGTCTTTCCTTGAAGCGAATTCTGGTGGCCGTATCAGAGCTGACGTTGATGCGCTCGGCAAAGTTAAGGTCAAAGCTTTTAGCGGTGGGCGTATCGCTATAACAGGAAGTTGTGAACAGTTAACGGCTCAAGCCGCGTCGGGTGGCGCTGCAGATCTTTCCGATCTACCATGCGATCGTGTCTCTGCAAAATCTTACTCAGGAGGCGGATTGAAGGTGCATGCCTTGGAGACGATACGGACACGAACGGACAGTGCCGGAAATGTTATTGTATTTGGAAATCCACCTAACCGGGATGTCAAAGAATCAAAAGGCGCTTATGACGGACGGACGACGTTTAAAACCGAATAATTGTTTGATTGCTGGGCCAACATTATCCTCCAATGGTGTTGGCCTAATTTGATCTATACAGACGTTATCAAATCTACACTTCACCCAGTGCTATCAGTGTGGCCGGATCTCTAACTGAGTCAAAACCTTTTCCAAAGTCATCGCGGTCGCCTCCATCTGAATTGAGCAGTGTGGCGACCGTTACTCTTTTCTCAGGAAAGGTCCAAAGATCCGTCGCAAACCCAAAAATGCGCCCACCATGCGAGATCACGTTTCGCCCCTTAAATGGGTCGCGGGTGAATTTGGAGCGTACACCCATTCCGTAATAAGAAGTCTCTTTTGGCAAAACGACGGGCGCCAACATTTGCCGTAGACTATTGGGCTGGAGGAGTGTCCCCGAAATGAGGTGCTTATGCCAAAGACATAAATCTTCAGCGGTTGAGACTACGCCCCCTGATGGGCCAGGATATGTAACTGATGTATAGCCGCCATGATCGAATCCGCCTTTACTTGCATCATTTGGGGAGTAGCCAGAAACTCGGTTTTCGATAACCTCTAAGGCATTATCTAGTTGCGTATGTGACAGGCCCAGTGGGTTGAATATACGCTTTTGGAAAAATTCAGAATAATGCATGCCTGCGACACGGCCAATGACAATGCCTAGCAGCCCGTAATCAGTGTTACTATAAATCTCTTCTTGGCCTGGTTCCGCAACAAATAGAGGCTTTGTGCGCATCATCAGTTCCAAATAGGCTTCATCATCATATTCTCGCAAACGATCGATTGCACGAGTTGGTAGACGATTGAAACTCCCCAGTCCTGCCGTGTGGGTGGCAAGTTGATACAGAGAAATATCTTCAGCGCGGGGGAACTCTGGAATGTATTTATCTAAGCGATCATCAACTGATAACTTACGGTCTTCTTGTAGCAGCAATATCGCTGCGCCTGTCATTTGTTTTGTGATTGAAGCAATTTTGAAAACCGACTGCGTCGTCATTTCAGCCCTGTGCTCAAGGTCTGCGTAGCCAAACGCTTTAGAGTAAATCAGCTTACCATTTCGCATTACAGATAGACATAGTCCGGGTGTCAACCCAGCCTCTAAAAGGCGATTGGCTTTTTCGTCTATGTCGCCCCACTGACTCTGCGGAACCATGCCAGCCTTACACGCTGGTAAGGCCGCGAATGCCGTTGTCACGAGTCCGGCCGCTATTGCTTTGCGTCTCGATATCATTGCCGCTCTCCGGTTGAATTGAACTCAATCTGTTTCTCGATTTGCCTATCCAAGATCCCATTTACCCATTTTTTCAAAGCTGGCGTGGTCCACTCATCGCCAGGAAAATAAAGGTCCGGTGTATAGTATTGACCACTAGCCCGAGATCGATTACGAAAAACAACCGTTGGCATTACCAGCGTGCTCATCCCGCTAGGTAACTCAACAAACCTAGCCTCTAGGTAAGCGCTGTCCGAATAGGTGTCGCTACCAATATGGATCACCCCGCCCATTTGAAACAGAATGTCTGCAAAGTTCAGGCACGCACTCGCACATCGTCCATCTGAAAGAAAAAACACGGGGACATTTAGCGGATTATCGCTCATGACTTTATCAAGTGGATTGGGAGGCTCACCAATTTCTCGAAAATATGTTTCATTGCGGTCAAGACTATTCTTCATGCCAGAAATCACACTATCAATCCAAGCCAGAGAGTCCGCGTTGTTTTGAGCCTCTATCCGTTTGCGAGACGCCTTCAGATTGTTCAAATTTCCTTCACTAACCCGCCAGTCTGCAACAAAACGATCTTCTATACGACGTGACGAAAAAAACATCTCCCCATAAAGAGCCTCAATCAGCCTTGTTGCCCAAGATGCGCTACCGCCACCGTTGCCTCTCAAGTCAAAAACGATCGCGCGTGAAGATTGAATCGGAGCACGGTCTTTCTCTAATCGCGAAATATAGTTTTCAAGAATAGTACGTTGCGTGTCGTTTGGATAAAAGGTTGGCAGGCTAATCCATAAAATGTCATTGTCTGTTTTTGAGAACGAGAAATCGGGAGCTGAGCCCCATTGGACTTGTTGAATTAGACTGGATAATTGTGTCTCATCAATTGGACTCCACTCCAAAACGATTTCCATTTTCGCATCATTTTGGTCAAAAAGGCATGAATTTAAGCGCGGTCTTGGGCGCTCAACACGATCAATCAAGAGTTCAGCTGTGTAGCGAGTCCAAGTCGCGGGTTGATCAGCGCGCTCCAAAACCCAGGGAAGAATGTCATCTTTAATGATTATTTCCGGCACCCGTCCATCACAGGACAAAACTGTTGATCCGACCAGTATATCGTCAATGGTTGAGTGAAGGACTTTAGTCTTGCCTGCGCGTAAGCCTGTAAGAATTCCGGGCCAATATTGCCCTTCGCCCCCTGCTTTATTACTTAAGTCTGTAAGGGTTTCATTTCCAAATATAGCAAAGTGCGGATCCTTAAACCCAGCGGTATAGAGTGCAATCAATTGCTTGTAGTCATCTGGCGATGCCACACTCTCTGCGCGGTTTAGCGCCTCTTGATAGGTCCGATCAGCGGTAATTTTAAACTTCGGATCGTAGGTATTCACATATCCAGGATGACTATTGGAAACGACACTATGGGCGCGAGTTATATCCTGGCGTGCATTTGTTTTCCATATGGAAGCTGTGTCTTGCGAATGTTCTGCAGGCGATTTTTCTGGGCTGCAAGCTATGATGATGAAACCAATCAAAAAGATGGGACAGGTTGTTTTTATGCATTTAGCGATGGCGCGCGAAGCTTGTAAAACGTCATCGTTGAAACTCTTGAAAAGAAACTGTTTGTCAGAGCGGATTATCATTGCAGCACCGAAAGACCATTCAAAAAGCGAGCAAAAGCCTCGCTTTCGATTTCTTCACGCACGCGTTCTGTGAGTGACGGCATTTGAGTGCCTGTAATATGTGCCGTGACTTCTTCTGAGCTAATATCGTCATCTTTGAGCGTCGTTTGATGAAAGCGTAGCGTTCCGTCCTTCAAAGGGAGAACCACTACAAGTCGGCCCTGTGTAAGATCAAAATAACGTTGCGCTATAATCGCCGAGTCTTGACTGTTTGCATGATCCAAATGGACCCAGTCAATTTCCCCTAATGATGTTTTATGACTACCCGTTGAGAGATAATGAGGGAAATTCCTTGATACAAGGGAGACCGGTCCTCTCTCTGCAAGGTCGGTCGCGTACACCATAACAAACGACAAAAACAATTGATCCTCGTTATCATTGCCGGTCCGGTATAAATCCTTCGTTACAGCAACAACGGTGCCGCGCCATTCAAGTCCATCGAGTTCGAAGCTTATGGGTAGAATCGCGCCTGACGCTTTACCATAGTCTATGACTGGTGAGGGATAACCGGAAATCGCGGGTTGAGCATATCCAACTTGGCTTTGATAGGTTTCAAAATCTTCTCGCAAGAGTGTCCGCTGGAAACTGTCCTGTCGCGAATGTCGTTTGGCATATCTTTGTGAGTCTAGCTCAGTCCACATTGGACCCGTGGTAGTGTCGCTAGCGAGGTCCTGTACAAGGAATAACTGACAAATAACAATAATGAATGCAATTGCAGCACTGCAAGCCAAAGTCAGCACACATATGAGTGTCCGTGTTGACCTCACTCCAATCTCCAAACTCGCAAATCCACATTGTGATCATTAGTAAGATTTGGATAACAATGCGCCTCAATACGCAAAATTTTAACTGGCTAGGCTGACACAAATTGGGGCGATTCCGCAATTCTTATAAAGTGTCTATAGTGCTTGAGAGAGGCTTTCGCGCATCAAAGTAGGGTCATAATTTGACTTCTCAAATTAAATCAATTTGGGAAGAGCCGTTGTAAAAGAATTAGATATTGGATGGGAAATTTTAAGTAGCTCGTCTCTACGATACTCCATCGACCCACCATCACCGTATGAGGGTCTTGAGTTTTTATGTCCCATCAACAAGCATCGCAGTCCATAGTCTAACCCAGCCTCAAGCATGCGCTTCTCAAATGAATGGCGCAGCGAGTAAAGCCGATGAGCAAAGTCTCGCTTAGCCTGGCCCATAATCTGTGCCACTTTATATGACGACGGAAAGCGACATTCAATAAAAGTCATGTTGACTGAATATTTGCCCAAGTGAACTATCGAATCTCCCCTGAATCTGGAACTGATAGTCAAGAAGCTTTCTTCCGAGGTCGGCTAGTCGATCCATGTGCCACAAAATTCAAGTTTGGGCGTGATACAAAATCAAATTTGACAGTCGTAAGCAATTGATTTATATGTATTTTCCTACACTTCGACGTGCCGTGTGGGGGCACCATTTTTCTCAATAAATACAGTGCCTTGCATGAATTTAGCGAATTGACCCCAAGAAGGATTCAGCTCCAGTAAGCACCTAATAAGCACGCTTTATCCAAGCGCGAGATCGCGCCAATGACTTAATAAAAAAGCTGTGAGTATCTTTAGGAGAGGCTATCCGAGGTTACGTTGTTAACTTTCAACCATGTGGGAAAGAAAAACGACGAGCATTTATATTGATCCAAAGTCTAACTCAGTAGAATTTAAACAAATATTTTCGCGTGACAAGCTCACCTTGATGTCAAAATTAACACTGCAGAAAAGCGTCCAAGATAGCCCGAGCTTTGTTTGAAGCCTCACCCGAACCTGACACGGGTCACAACTTGTTGCGCAATGGAGAACCGCATGTCACAAACACCCTCAAGCGAACACTGGGGTGGCTGTTTAAGTGCCATACACAAATGGTGCACAATATTGCCTTTCAACAAGTTAGTTCTACCTTGGAAAGCCAACATTGTCGCATCATGGAGCTTTATGTATAAAGCATTTACGCACTAGCTGGAGAATATCGTGAAAAAGAATTATATTATCTTAGGGTTTGTCACTCTGGCTCTTATGTCACCACAGCTCGCATTTTCTGATAGCCCTGACTATGTAGATTATAGATGCGCGAAAAAAAGTTTTGGAGAGATAGACATTAATAAGAACGATACAGTTAGCCTAAAAGAATTTACGAAAGCTGGCTTCGCGAACACATTATTCACTAAAATTAATATCAATAAAGATGATGCTATTTCTCGTGGCGAATTTTTCTATGCAATGGAAGAAGGGGTATTGACGCTTGAAAAGTGCCCAAACGTTAAAGAATTCAGGCTACCGAATTAAGCATTTGATGGAGCATAGAAAATTCGTTCCCTATTCCATAATAGGGTCGACGCCCAGAGCCCCCAAGGCGGAGAGTGCCGTATTCATCCCCGTCGCCCAATTTTGAACACGTGTTTGGCGCGTAATGAGAGCGTTGCGTTGTTCACGAATAAGGTCAAAGGCATCTGCTGCACCCGTGTCATATTCTGCTTGTGTAATCTTTGTCACGCGCTCTTGGGCCTCTTGCTGCAAAGCTTGAATTTCGATTTGGCGCAGATTTTCAGATTGCCGCACCAAAACAGTTTCAACATCATTTAGAGCAGAAAGAATTGAGCGTTCGTAATTTACTATGGCTTGTTCTTCAGCGATTACAGATTGCGAGACTTGGCGACGCCTATCGCCATTATCATAGAGCAATACTGACAGCCCTGCACTGATACTGGCAGCTATCGCATCTGTTGTCAGAAAGTTCTCGAGAGAAAATGCACTTTGGCTAGATCTAGCCCCCAAAGCTAAAGACGGCAGCCATGCGTTTCGTGCATCTTCCAATGAAAGCTGGCTTGATAAAAGGCGTTGTTCGGCTTGTTCGATGTCTGGACGGCGTAACAAAACATTTATCGGCGCTTCGGGTCCAAGGCGGGGTATAGCGACAAATTCAAACGGAATGGCTTCAAGTTTAAAGTCTTGAGGCGGTAAGCCCAACAAAATAGCCAAAGCACGCTCGAGGTTAAGCCGTCGCGCTTTTTGACTTTCAAGACTGCTTAAGAGACGTTGAATATCGACATTGATTTGATCAACCCGCAGACGCGTTATAGCACCAGCCTGTAAGCGCGCTTGTGACAAGCGTAATTGTTCACGTTGAATGTTGATTTGCGCTTCTTGCAAACGCATTAATTCATCTTGGACACGAATATCAATATAAGTGCGCGCAATAGCTTGTGATTGCGAAATGCGGAGCGACCTTAGCGTTGTTTCTTGTCCCAATAGACCTAATTCTGAACGGGCGACGCTGTTCCGTATACGACCCCAGAGATCAACCTGATATGACGCATTCCCACCAAAACTATAGCTTTCATTCAGGCCGCCTTCACGTCCCTGAGACAAACTCGCATTACCACTGCCCAAATCAAAAATGGGTCTCAACCGAGTCTCTGCTTGTTCTAAACTAATTTCCGCTGACTCAAGGCTCAGGTAAGCGGATTCAAGTGTAAGATTGTTTTGTAACCCCGTCTCGATGAGATCGAGCAAAATAGGGTCATTCAAATCCGCCCACTGAATTGCTGTAGGAAATTCTGCAGCAGATCTAGTTTGCCAAACATCCGGCACAACACGACCTTGCAAAGCGGTTTTGTCAAACGCGACGACGGCATCAGAATCATACCCTTTGATATGGGCGCACGCCGTCAAAGACGCTGCGAGGCAGACGCTCAAGAACAAACGTTTATTCACTGATAACGCCTTCGAGTTCATCGCCGCCCGCCGCTTTGAATTGAACCAGAACGGTCTGCCCCAAACGATAAGGCACAGTCTCCGCCTGAATAATCACATCGACCGTATTTTGACTGCTGCGCATGTTATTTGATGCCGATGAAAAGACTTCCCCTATGTCATCAACAACGCCCTGATATTTAACCTGCCGATTTGTACTTAAGGTAAAGTCTACGGACTGTCCGATAAATATTTTATCAATGCCTGACTCATCCACTTTAACACGGATGCGTTTCGGAGCGTCCGGAATAATCTGAAAAGCTGTGGTGACATTCTCCGCAGACACACCTGCCCCGGCTGTAACAACCGATTCCAATATGCGGCCATCAACAGGCGATAAGATTTTTCTTTGCTCTAGATTAAACTTCGCCGTTTCCAACTGCGTGATGAGGTCTTCCATCGTATTTTCACGACGCTTGATGGAAAGCTTGATCCGCTCCAGGGCGTCCACTTTGGAATCATATTGCTGTTGCGAAATTGCGTCTTGTTCCACTTGAATTTTTGCGCGTTCCAAATCACGTTCAGCGATATTAAGAGAAAGCTCTTCGGTTTGATCCTGAATTCTTGCATTCTCAATTGCAATTTCCGCACGGCGAATAGCGATTTTATCATCCCGATCTTCTTGAATGGCCAAGAGTTGGTCTTTCTGAACAAAATTCCCTTCGCTGACATAGACCTCTTTGAAGATACCCGTCCTCGGAGCGGAGACTTGCACAATACCGCCCTCAATTTCCACGGTGCCATTTTTGGACAGCACATAAGCAGAGGTTGGAATGGGGAGATTACCTAAATCAACACGTTCTTCTGCTGTCGTCCGTTTTTGCAGCGTCGAATACATGACATAAGACAGTCCGGCGATAAGGATAAGCCAGACCCAGACACTCGTCATAAGGTTTTTTAGAAGTCTCATATCTTAGCGCTCTCGACTGTCATCTGTTATTTTCCCGTCTTCAATTTGTAAAACCCGGTCGGCAAAGGGTCGCAAGCGTTCATCATGGGTCACGCATAAGATCATGGCATTATGATCTCGCGCCGCCTGTTTAAGGAGCTCTGCGACACGCGCGCCGTTCACACCGTCCAAGGCCGAAGTCGGTTCATCACAAAAAATAAGCTGCGGGTTTTTGGCGAGCATGCGCGCAATCGCGACGCGTTGGTTTTGACCACCGGACATTTCATTAGGTCGAGAATAATAACGATCACCCAAGCCAACCCAATCCAGTGTTTCTTGTGCTTTCTTTCGAGCCTCTTTCTGACTCCACCCCAAATAGGTCAGTGGCAGCATGATTTGCTGGGCGGCAGTCAAGGCCGGAAATAGACCGACAGATTGAAAAACAAAGCCGCAATATTCTCGGCGGAACCGGTTCACTTTTCGTGCACTTTGCTTCCACAGATTTTTCTCAAACGCCGTGACCATTCCGCTATCCGGTGCTTGCAACCCACCAAGCGAAGCGATCATGGATGACTTTCCGGACCCGGAGGGGCCCATCAAAAGCGTAAGCTCTCCACCATATAGGGAGAGAGAGATATCGTCCAACGCCGTGACGCGTTGTTGTTTAGAACCAAAGATCTTGCCCAAGCCATGCGTCGTCACGAGCGGTGATATTTGCAAAGGCCACGTCACCGCAAAAGCTCCTGCGGCTGGGTTTTGAATATCGCAAAAAGAGAAATCAGGCCTGCGAGTAAAGCCGCGCCGATGATAGCGGCTGAGACATTGCCAACAACATTCAAAGGCAGATACATAAAAATATCACGCTCGAATAATTGCCACTTTATTATCAACATGCCGCAATAAGACAGTGCTGCACCCAGAACGCCGACCCAAAGGGCTTGCTCCATGGCGACCGAAATTAAATGTCTGGACGGTACGCCCAAGGCGCGCATGGTTGCAAACTGAACATTTTGCGCCATTATGGCAGATCGCAGTGTTTGGACGACGATAAAAAGAGGTATGATTACGGCGAGTGCACCAACGAACAAAAACCCTTGAAGGGCTTTATTCTCAAATATGAAATCAAAAGTAATACGGTTCTGATAATCTTGAGGAAGAAGTGTTTTCAACTGATAAGGCTTTAAATAATAATCGAGTTTCTGTCGGCTAAGGTCAAAATTTTGTACAGACTTCAGTTTGATGCGTATAAATGCAATATCTTCAAGCATATTGGGAGACTGCTGTCTTCCTGTCACAATATTATCAGTTTGGGTGGTAACAAAATTACCCAATGAACCACCGATTAAGGCCTGCCTACCCAGCTCACCTTTTACAATACCCGCAACCTTAAGGCTTCCTACCGGAAGGGTTAATTCAATCGTATCTCCGACTTCCCATCCATATTTACTGGACAGCGAACTCGCAACAAAAATGGTTTCAGGAAATGAAAGAGCTTCGCGCGCTTCTGTATGAAGCTGTTTAGGGTATCCAAGAGTTTTTATATCCGTTTCCATCACGTTAATCATAAGGCGGCCAAATTCGCTCCCTGATTTAAAATTATAAGAAGAGCGCTTTTTAATATGAGCCTCTGCCCTTTCAACTTCATCGAATTGTTCGATAAAATACAGCATAGACACCGGAAAGCTTCCTCGTCTTCCACCCGGCAATGACTTGGAACTCTCGATGTATAAATCTATATCAAGGCTTCTATCATAACTCGTCACCGAGCGGACATTTGACAGCGAAATCCCTATCGCCGTGTAAATCAAGCATCCGGACAGGACCAAAACAGAAATCGCTGCTAGAAATAATTTCCATTGGTGGCCGATATTAGCGCGGGCAAGAGAAAACACTCAGTGGCTCACTTTAAATGCTTTGTAACGATATAATGGCATAATCTCTCAATGATCGAATGGGTATTTGCAGTCTTATTAGGCTTTGGTGTTGTGGCCGGGTTGACAGGGGCCATGGCCCCTTCCAAGAAAATCAGTGCGTTTATTTTAATATCCCTTTTTATAATCGCTTCTCTCGCCGCCTTTGACGTCACGCCGGGCCATTACCGATACGGGTATATACATACAGCCATCGTCCAGATGATTATCTTGTCGCTGACAAAGCATTACTATTTCCTTATTTTCGGTGCCGTCAGTGGTGTCACATTCTCTCTCTATGAGGAAGGCACATTAGAGCAGTGGTATAAGACATTCTTGAAATAATCCGCACTCAACTCTCTTCTGCCGGCAAGATATGAATTTCGATTGATTTATTGTCTGCAAAAATGTCTGACGCCAAGGCTTGAACATCGGCTACGGTCATTTCCAACAGGTCACTTTCGCGCGTCAAATGCCGCTCCAGACCCATACCATCAGTCTGTGCATCAGAGAGGACAGAGGCCCAATAAGGGTTGCGCTTATCTTGACTATCAAGGCGTTCAATCATCGGCTTAATCGCACGATTAAATTCATCCTCGGTCAGCGTGCCTGCCGCCATATCAGATGCAATCGCCTGCACCTTTTCTGCCATAGGCGGAATGTCCTCAGGCTTTAAAGTCAGGATCGCCGTGACGTAGCCATAATCCGGGAACACTTGACTGGCGTAAGACCCCGCTTGCGGCGAATAGGTCGTTGCTTCTTCTTCACGAATTTCTTTCACAAGGCGGTTGCGCAATATGGCCCGCACAACAGACAAGCGACGCGAGTATGTGGCGTCAAAACCATCATCCGCTGGCCAATAAATCCGTAACTGGGCCTGACTTTCATCATCGCGATGATAAATATTATAAGGCTCATCTCTATGGGCCGGGAAGCCAACATCCCGCATACCCGGATAATCACCGCGCGCGTCTTTGCGTTCAGGCAAGACCCCTAAAGTCGCGGCGACTTCTTTGACAACAGTGTCTTTGTCAATATCGCCAACCACTGTAATCTCTATTAGCCCTTCTTTGATTTGTGGAGAGAGCCAGTTTTCAACCTCTTCCAATGTCGGACTATAAAACATCTCTTCATTATCAAAGCCGAAGCGTTTATCGCCGTTATATAAGATGCGCTTTAGTTCTTTCGCCATGGCATCGCGCATGCTTGCGTCGTGGCGCGGATACCACGCCTTCATCTTTGTGATATGGTTTGTGCGGGCATCTTCACGAAAGGCCTGTGCCGTAAAAAAACCTGCATAGAGATTGAGTTGGTCTCTGAAATTATCCGGCACGGTTTGAACGCCCATGCTAAATGTATCGCTATCTTCTACATTACGTAAACGCGGCAGCGCAACCAGCTTGCCGGCCATCAGGCGGCGGATTTCAGACGGCATATGGGCCTCTAGTCCGCTAGAGCCTACAATGCCAAAGATCATGCGGCGCAGACCTTCATCTTTGCGCGGCGTTGATAAATTCCCATCACCAAAAGCGAGCTGAATATTGACCCTATCCTCATCAAAATCAGTTTGCTTGAAGTTTAAGCGAACATTATTTTCAAACTTAATCAAATGCGCATCAGTCTCAGCATTATAAACATCAGAGACAACTTTTCCTGGTTGTCCAAAATCCGTATAGGCAAATTCAGTTGCCATTTGACTTGTATCATCAGCCACAACTGCTGTTTCACGGCTATCCTTCAGAACTGACCGAATATCATCTTCAGTAATTTCAACTGAATTGTCTTTCGCCATAAACACAGATACATTTTCCATATCGCCCCATGCTTCACGCATCGCTGCGTTCACTACATCTAACGTAATGCTGTCCTTAACAGAATTAAACCATTCAAGACTTTGTGAGGGATGTGTAAAAACAGTTTCATTGTCATAGGATCGCATAAGACTATCAATCAAACCGCTACTCATGAAACCGGTTGTTGGACGCGTATCCGCGCCTTCAGCGCGTGCCTCGTAACTGCTTTGTAAACGCGCCATATGCGCGTCGAGCTCCGGCTGCGTAAAGCCAAATTCCAATGCTTTGCGTAACTCTGTCTCGAGACCTCGAAGAGCCCTCTCCCAATCTTTTGCATCCGTATAAGCTGAAAAATTCATACCTTCGGATAACTCATAAGCAGAGAAAGAAGACATGGTCGCGCTTATGAAAGGTCGATCAAGGCCTTCGACAACCGCGTTCATACGCTGCCCCATCATCGCGGGGCCGGTACGACGGATCAGGCGTTCCCTGCGGGTCTCGGCATTATCCTCAAGCTTCACATAGGGACGTATCGCATTCAGGCTGATATTGGTTGCAACACCATCCTCGGCGTGAATGACCACACGCGGGCTAAACTCAGTTGCAGGTTTGACGGGGATGTCCTCTGCGGCAGGCGTCTCCGGCGACCAATCGCCAAATGTTTTTTCAATATAGGCAATAATCTCTTCCGGGTCTTTATCACCGACAAAGGCAACAAAGGTTTTTTCTGGATGATAATTCGCATCATAATAAGCTTTAAAGTCTGGTGCTGTGATAGCATTCAGGCTTTCGTCTGTGCCAATTGGAAGCCTATCCATAAAGTCACTCCCCGCCGTATAAAAGCGTGTACGGGCTTCCCATAAACGGGAACTCACAGTGTCGCGCGCGCGTTTTTCGGACAGGACAATGCCAAGCTCTCGCTCAATCGCGCCTTGATCAAGGGTCAAATTATAGGCCGTTTCGCCCATTAACATAAAGGCAGCGTCCAAGACCTCTTCCTCTAGCGTCGGTAGATTTAGCTTGTAAACCGTACGCTCCGGGCCTGTAGACGCATTTGTGTCAGCACCAAAACTTAAGCCCAAGCGCTCAAGAATCTTGATCATTTCACCCTCAGGAACATTTTTGGAGCCGTTAAACGCCATGTGTTCCAAATAATGGGCTAAGCCTTCTGTACCCGGCAATTCGTTGAGTGACCCTGTATCGAATTGCACACGCAGCGCGCCTGTTCCGGGCGGGGTTTGATTGCGCAAAATTGCATAGCTCACCCCATTCTCCAAAGTCCCTGTGACGAGGGCTGGATCAGACTTTAAGTCGCTTTCGATTACGATTTGGCTTGCAGTGCTCTCCGTCGTTTGAGGCGAGCAGGCACTTAACAACAACGGTGTCGTTACAAGCGCAAGGGTGCTGACCGCCACAAGAAAGTGTCGGGATAATAAATTCGTATAGCGCATGTTATTTCCAATCAACGAGGATAGTGTTGGCAGTATTATCATTGGTGACAGAAAGGCCGTAACTCGCTTCGAGAGTAGCCGACAAAGACTGGGTGGAGCCCATTTTAAAATTGCCCCCGGCCTTAAGTTCACCAATTTTCGGGTCTTTGATAATGATTTTTCTTTCTGTGTAGCGATTAAGCTCTTCGACAATGGTAGAGATTTTTTCATCGACAAAAATATGACGGCCATTGCGCCAGCTTAAATCTGACTCAATACGCGTGGGCTCGACTTGTATCGTTTCATTTGAGACTGAGACATAACGTTCACCCGGAGACAGCTCAACAGATCTAGACTTTTCATCTAATGGCGAACCATCTGAAAGACTGAGTTCATCAACTTTTACTTTGCCTTCCAAGAGAGTCACTTGCGCGACTTCATTATCAAGGCGGACTTCAAACATAGTCCCCAAAGCTGTCACGCGGCGATCACCGGCAAACACGACAAAGGGCCGTATCTCATCATGGGCAACACTAAAGACAGCTTGCCCTTTCAACAAATAGACCGAGCGTTGGCCTTCGGTCAGTTGAATGCGAACCTCGCTGTCTGTGTTGAGCTCCACCAGAGAGCCATCGTTGAGGGTGCGTGTTAATTGCTCCCCCACTGCAGTCGTCAGCAGGAGTCGGTTCGAATCTTTATTTAAGGTTTCAACTTCAGCGATTTGCGGCGAGAGAGAAGGCGCCATATCTGGTTGTAAAAATGTAAAAACAGCCGCCATGATAAGCGCGGCTGCTGCGGCCATTCCGCCAAAAACAACACGCGTCAGCATTTTCTCTCTTGGGCGTCCTGACCCTAAAGCCTTTCGACGCAGCGTAAGAATATCGGCATCATCAGAAAGCTCACCTGCCCCCTCAAACACCATAACCGTTTCATCAAACGCTTTTTCATGCTCCTGACTTTGCGACACCCAAAGCGAAAAGGCGCGGCGTTGGGCTTCTGAGCAGGTTTCATTTTGTAAAACGGAAAACCAATAAGCCGCCTCCGAATAGGCATCTTTTTCGGTGGAATTTACGTCTGAGGTATTTTGATAATGTGCGGTCATAATTTGTCTCTCAGAGAATTTAACTGCTTTAAGGCAGTCATCATATGCTTTTCGACCGCGCTGATTGATATGCCTAACACATCTGCAATTTCGCGGTATTTCAGCCCCTCAAAGCGATTTAAAATAAATACCCGCCGAACCTTTGGCGGCATTTTCATGATAGCCTTCTTAACGAGTGCCAACTCTTGCCGACCGGCTAAAATACGCGCCTGAGACGGTCGATCACAAAAGAGGAGCGTATCATCAACCTCAATATGTTTGTCGTCTTTGCGCGTGCGTTTTCGCCGGGCTCTGTCCTTCAACAAATTATTCGCAATGGTAAAAATATACCCTTGCGGATTGTCTAGATTGCCTACGTCGCCTTTTCGAATGACGCGCGTAAAAACATCTTGAACACAATCATTGGCATCAGAAACGCTCAAACCCTGCCTGAGGAAATAGCGTAGAAGGGGGCGCTGATAGGAAGCCGCCAAGCTTTCAACCGACACTGGCTGTCGAGCCTCTTTATCTTGTGGCTTTCCCGTCACTAATTGCGCCTCCTGTTGGAGCTAAATTGCTAGAACGTCATCCGCGCCCCAACTGTAAAGCGACGACCCCCATTGAATTGATACTGAGTTGGGAAGAAGAAGTCAGCACTTCCGGTTCCAAACTGGGAACTAATGGCACTTCTGAGATCGGCTTCTTCTGCACTTCTCAATAAGTCATCTCCTTCGGCAAAGAAGACCATTAAGGGGCGGTTTCCTTTAGCCTTTAGAGTATATGATACCCGCAAGTCTAGCGTATCAAACTCAGGTGTAATGCCATTTATGTTAAATTCATCAAAGCTTGTGGCAGATGCTGATTGATAAGTATAAATAACACTACCTGAGAATGGCCCATCCTCATAACGAACAGAGGCATTACCAGCCCATTCGGACTGTCCAGTGAGAGGCGTATCCAAAGATAAAGTAAATTGCTCCCCAGCATCATTCCGCGCGGTTTCGTTTTCTTGGAACTCACTCTTTGTATATGTTAAGTTACCTAAAACACTAAAGTTTTCGACGAATGAAGGCCAAGTTTCAGGGAAGAAATCGAGTTGACGAATTAATTCAAGCTCAAAACCATAGATGTCACCACCCTCACCGTTTACGGGACGCTGAATGCTATATTCCCCGTCTGCTGGTAAAGCGATCAAGGTTGGATCAATATTACCAAGAACCGCTAATTCATCTAAAATTCTCTGACGCACATCATCACCGCCTGGAACAGCCGGTTGAAGAATTTGGGTAAAATTATTGGATATTGTTTTATAGAATAATCCGAGACGTACCAGGCCTGGATTATCTTTGAAATAATAGGAGAAATCTAAGTCAAAATTATCCGTCGAAGAAGGATCTAGGTCAGGGTTAGCCTCTCGAATGACGCCAGTTTCTCGTCCAGCCCGTAAATCAAGAACAATCAGTGTTGGTCTGGCAATTTTATCAATTGTCGGATGTATGGTTGACCGGAAATATGCACCGCGAACAACTAATTCTTCTGTTGGCCGGTAATTCGCGATCACACTTGGTGTCCAAGTCTCCTGAACTAAATCAGTGCCTAGGAAATCTACCAGTCCGGCATCAACAAAAGTAGAGCGAGGCTCCAAACCTGTATCCGTTCGAATGCTGGGTGCAGAAATCAACCGCCCTTGTCGCGCTTCACGCTGATAACGCACACCACCCACAATATCAAAATCACCAAACTCAGCTTTACCCTCTATATAACTTGCAAATATCTGCTCCTTGATTTCAGCAGGAGCTATCGCCCCTGAATCATCAATTGGGTTTTGTAACGTGCGATCTGTGAACGTATAACGCGCTTCATTTTCCGGCGTATTGGGGTCGTCTTCCACGAAGTTAGCAATGGTATCAATAATAGAGCCCGCAGAGTCGAATGTAAGTACAGGAACATTCGAGTTTGTAATACCTACGTCAGATAAGTCTAAAACACCAAGATTTGAGATACCCAATTCACTGAGACTTAAAGCCTGACCAAATCTGCGAACAAATGACTGTGACGATGTCAAATTCGTTGTGGACAATACGTCATCAGAATTTGATCGCGTCCTATCGTCATATTTAACACCGATCTCGAGGTAATCGAGGGGCGAATTGTTAAAGTATCTTCTGGCATCAAATTCCAAAGTGTAATTATCAGTCGTATCGACAGCATCAGAACGCGTCGCAATTGTGGCTTCGTAAGTATCACCGGATGATATAAATTCATTCCCTGCCGCTGTTAGGTTTAGGAGTGGAATACCGTTTGACGTAAATGTCGTCGCATTCGTTGTCAGCAAGCGTTGCGTCGCTCCATTTGTAATTATTAACGCAGGATCAACGTCAAATAAACCGTCAAGATCATCATTACGGGCTGATGTAATACTTACACTGTCTAACTTACGTTCCCTTTCAGACTGTGAAAAACCGGCTGTATAATCAAATTCCCAGTTATCAATGTCTGTCTCTCCTCGAAAACTTATGTTTGTGGTCCGAAAGTTTTCTTCGCTGTTATCGGCACCCAAGGCTGGTTGAAGACCCCTGATGAAGGTTCGGTCTCTAATTTCATCATTAAGCTCCGGTACTGCTATGGCATTCACCGATAGTGAAGCAGCCGACATAGTTGAACGAGCCGTCGCGAATGTCGAATCACTTTGTATATTTTGTAGGTCCAAACGAAAGCGACTGTGATCATCCCAATCATAAGCAAAACCAAGTGACGCTGTTAAATTAGCAACATCTCTCTGTCTGGAAAAATAATTGGCACCCCGGATCAGTGGTTCACTAAATTCAGGGTCGAATGGAAAATCAAAACTTTCCGGCACAGATAATGATGAAGTGAAGCCCTCAGGTAAGACGGAAGGTAGAACCTGAAGTATACTTACATCATAGTTTTGACCATCCGTTTCCCTGTATTGCACAGTCGCCGTGACACCAAAATCGTCGTTGAATCGATAAGCGCCTGTCCCGCTGATTTCAAATTCATCCCCAAAACCGCTGGCAAAGGGTGATTCAAACTCGGCAGCTGCACTGAAATATCTTTCACCATAATCTAAGCCGGATCGCGTCTCAATTTCCACCAACCCACCTGACCCAGTCGCTTCTTGGCTTGGCAATAAGGATTTTTGAATTGTGACTTGCTTGATATTGTCTGTTAGAAAACCACTCAAATCAATGCCGCGATCGATCCCCGTACCTTGCAAGTCAACTCCGTTCAATTGTATATTAATGGCCTGGTCATTAAAGCCCCTGACCGTAATACGGTCGCCTTCACCAGACGCTGCATTTCGGGAAAAGGTGACACCTGAAACGCGTCGCAATGCCTCTGAAATATTTTCTGCGGGGAAGCTACCGAGCAAATCAGATGACACAACAGTAGCACTATTATCTGCAGCCCGCTGTTGGTTCAACGCCTGTTGGAGGGAGGATCGGTTGCCATAGACTACCAATTCATCGAGTTGGTTTCCCAAAGAAAAATTTTGCGTCACCGCCTGACCTGATACCACAGCTACGCGTCTTGATTGGAACTCAGCGCCCAGATAATTAACCGAGATACCATACTCACCTACGGGCGCTGCAGAGAAACGATAAAAACCTCTGACATCTGTAGAGGCCGTACGCTCTGACCCTTCCAGCCTCACAATCGCACCCGCAAGTGCCTGCCCTGAAAACCGATCCGTTACTTGCCCTGAAATAACGCCCGGTGCGGCTTCCAGATCAATACGGTTCGGCATAGCCGTTGGTGTCACATCTGCATTAGAGGGCTCTTGTGTTTGAACTTGAGCTGTTTGTTGCACATTCGTGCGCACAGCTTCTGAACGGGCCTGCTCTTTAGAAGAGGCTGGCATGGTTGGTACTGCCGCCTCTGTAATAATAAAGACATCCGGGCTTGGCTCTTCAAAGCTCAACCCTGTACCGGAGAGAATTTTTGAAAGGTTCTCACGCGGTTCGCCTGAGAGCTCAGCTGCATTGGTTACACGCTCATTCACCAAATCAGGCGAAAATAAAATCTCGACATTTGCGTCTGTTGCGAACTGATTAAGAACCTGCCCTAGATCCTTTGTATTCTCGAGCGAAGGCTGTGCGTAAGCTGGTAAAGCCAATACAAACAAAGCCGCGCTGCCAATTAATCCGGATTTCAGCGAGCGAAATTTTGGTGATGTCATGAATAACCCCTTTTAGTGTGACACTCTATTAAACGCAGCCCTGGAGCGAGACCTCAATAAAAAATGAAAATATCTAGCGTAGCTTCTCCACCATTTTTAACATTAAGTACATTTCAATAGTGACGAGGCAAATCAGCGAGGACTACTTCTGACAAAATTTGAGAATAACGAGAAAGTTATAGCTAAAATTACCTTGCTTCTTATGTCTCCTTTGCCCCATGAGCTGTCATTTTAGCGACGTTATTTTAGTTATAATGGAGCTAAATTTTTGAGACTTAGACAGCTCTTCAACTGCCTACAGCCTACTAGAAAAATCCATCGAAACTGAGAAGAATGGTTGTGCCACAATTTTCAGAGTTTCACGTGCCACAAAATCAAATTTGACAGCCTTAAGTGATTGTTTTATATATGTTTTACTGCGCAGCATCGTGCTGTGTGGGGGCACCACTATTTCCTGTATTTTAATGCCTTTAGGTCCCCTAAACCTGCAATTTCCTTTGATTTTAACTCTTACAACCTCAATTTTAGAGCCATTTTTCTATGTGAACTGATGCTTTTGGGTTCGGTGCCCTCAGTGGGCACTAAACTTCTGGATCTTAGAGTTCCGGAAACCCCTGAAATCAAGGATTTTTCGTGTTATTTTGTCTCGGATCGCCTCGACTGTCGCTAATGCTGTGCCACAAATCTTGTTACAAGCAGGCCTATTTAGCCGCATCTCTATCGGGCAGCTCAAGCGAGTTCATTATCAACTCGGCTTCTAAAAGGAAGAAAGAGGCTGTATATCTCCGTCTACATCTAGCGTGCGCTCTGCCATAATACTGGTTATTGGTCGGAGGGTAAGCCTCGCGAGCTATGTTACATTAATACCAGTTTTCAGACATTCCGCTAAATTTTGGCGATGAAAACGGCTTTGTCACGTTAATGTCAGTTTTCAGACATTCCGCTAAGACTTAGCGATGA
>CAYGTR010000035.1:0-33597 GCA_964352855.1 uncultured Algimonas sp.
TGAAAGCATCTAAGCGGGAAACCCCCCTCAATACGAGAACTCCCTTGAGAGTCGTTGTAGACTACAACGTTGATAGGCTGGGTGTGGAAGCGTGGTAACACGTGGAGCTTACCAGTACTAATAACTCGATTGGCTTGATTCATTTCAGATTGTTTCTTGGCCAAGCAAACGGATTTGCAAAAATTCGGGAGCAGAACAAGAAACGTTGGCGCTCATACGCGTGGACATATATGTTCCGCGTATGCGGCTAGACGATATCTTTACTATTTAAAACATTCATTCGACCCGACAGGGCTGTTTGAATATCTAACATGCATTGACCGGGTGGTTATTGCGTGGTGTCCCCACCCGATCCCATTCCGAACTCGGTCGTTAAGCATCACAGCGCCGATGGTACTTTGTCTTAAGGCACGGGAGAGTAGGTCGCTGCCCGGTTTATCCATGTTAGAAACATCCTCCATAACGAAACCTAATAAAAACAAGCGTCGCTCATGCGGCGTTTTTTTTTATCTAAAACCTATTTGATAAATATCGTCTTCATATTCTCATTCCATGATAATAAGCCACATGACCAAATTTCTATCGTCTCTCTTTTTATGTGCTTTTCTGGCTGTACCAGCAGGATGTCAGACTGTCCCAAGTTCAGATAATAATAGCTTGGAGAATAGCTATCCAACCTTGTTCCCCGAACAAGAAAGCTTATCCCCAAAAGAGATAATGGCTCGTGCTCATGAGGCCGCAGGGGGAGAAACTTGGCGTCGCCCACAATCTCTGGCCATGGATGGCTATGCGGTTTTCTATCAGGAAGGTCAGACGGTCAAACATGAACGCCACCGGATGTGGCGTGTCTATGACGCGTCTAAATCTGATGCGCATACGGTTGACGGTAAGGTCCGTATCTTATCGGAACAGGACGGCAAAGCGATCATTGATCTAAGCTATAATGGGGAGACAACTTACACAACAGAAGGCGCCCAACCAAAATCAGAAAGCGATAAACAATGGTCGTCCAATTTTGGTTTTGGGGTTGTTCGCCATGCGCTTGATGAAGGCTATGCATTGGAACGTCTGCCGGACGACTTGATTGATGGTCAAGCTGCTTACATGATCCGTGTGATAGATGCGGCAGATGGCATAACGCAATTTGGTGTCTCTCAAACTGATTATTCGATTTTGAAGGTAAGTTTTGACACACCGCGCGGCTGGCATGAGCGTATCTACTCTCATTTCTACTCCAACCCTAATGAGAGCTGGGTTCAGCCAGGTAGAGTGCGGCTCTATTATAATGGTGTCAAAGCCAATGAAGTCATCTGGACAAAATATGTGATAAATAAAGATTCCCCAGATTGCCTTTTCGTATTGCCGCAAGCGGCGGAGTGTCAAACCGAGTAGCTATGTTGGACAGACTCGTTTCCCCTGAAAACTCTCTCCTTGATGGCGTCCGCACCTTAGAGGCCTGTTTTCTTGCGCTCCCTACGCAAGAAGAGATGGACGCGCTGATTGCAGATAGTCAAGCCGCAGAGACGAGAGGCTATTTTGATCCCTTAGAGGACGAGAGATTACGCGAAGCCTATGCGAGATATTTGGCTATCCGCGTGGCGATTTGGGAAATCGTGCAAACACTAAAGCCGCATTACCGCGATTTCCGACAAACCAAACAAATATTATCCAAACAGGACACCCAAGCTTTTGCCATTGCTTTTGCAGGAGCCGAAATCATTGTCAAAACAGGGGAATACCTCATCAATCTTGCACGGGATCGAGACATTGTTTGGCAGAAATTGGATGAGGCAGAACCACGTTATGGTTTGGAACGCAAAAACTTCACACGCCTATATCGGCAATTGACTTCCACACTTCGCATGCGCGGGTTTTATCAGGCTTGCGAATATTTTGACGCACACAGAGAGAATATAATGTGTTCTCTCGATAATGAGGGTTTTAAGATCGTCTTTAAAATTCTGACAAGATTGAACTTACCTTCAGCCTCACGCGGGGATCATTTGCGAAGGTATTCTCGATTTGTGAACTTTTCTGTCCGCCGCCGCGGTGTCTCAAGCTTTAATAAGACGATGTTTGCTATTTTTGAGGCAACGGGAAGTGATATTGCCGAGCTAAAAATTCCTCTTATTAAAGCACCAGATTCTCCAAAGCGGGTCACAACAGAGGTGATAGAGAAATTAAAAGCTAAACTACGGCCCGGCGATGTTTTTATTACACGTCACGATGATGCGATGAGCAATCTGTTTCTCCCGGGCTTCTGGCCGCATGGCGCGCTCTATATAGGTGACGGGACTATGCGTAAGGCGTGGGGTATAAGCTTTGCACAGGACGGTTTTCGTACTGTCTCTGATGAGACCGTCAATATATTGGAGGCTAAGAAAGACGGTGTTCTATTGCGTGAGATCGAAGACACCCTACAAGTGGATGCCCTTGTTGTTTTGCGGCCCAATCTTTCCCAAAGCCATATCGTAAAGGCGCTTAATCGCGGCTTGTCCCATGCCGGAAAGCTTTATGACTTTGTCTTTGATTTCGGGACTGCTAATCGTTTGGTCTGCACGGAAGTTATCTATCGGGCTTATCATGGTGTCGGTCCTGTCAATTTTACGCTCTCACTGAAAGCGGGTCGTCACTGCCTTTCTGCGGAAGACCTTTTAAACCAAGCGATTAAAAACGACTGGTTCAGCCCCGTAATCATCTGCAATGTTGGGAAAACGGATTGGGCCGAAGGCGACATTGCGAAGGATATTTTACGTCAGAGCTTCGCATCTGAGTTTTAGGAGTGCGCTATCTGTTACTAAACCTATCAAAACCCATTGAACAGAGCTTTGTCGGGGGCGGCAACACGCGGAATTGCCAATTGATTTCCCCATTTCAATATAATCTCCTGATCCGAGTTAGATAATAATGAAATATTTGTGGGCGTGAGTGTGACAGTGTTCCTATTTTCATAGAGGGCATTATTGATACGAACGGGTGAGACGCTTTCTAACGTATAAGTTCCCGGAATAAGAATATCCGTGTTGATCACTTGATCCTTATTTAGCTTTATCCTTTTTCCGGCCACATAAATGGGCCCCCAATGATGGATATAATTTTCTTTTAAAACGCTCTCATCTTCCGGCAACAACCGCCTCTTTGTGTCCTCTGTGATAAGATCGAGGTCCAGGCTGTCTATATTGGCTAAGATATATTTGGGTTGCTCATTTCTCAAAATCTCTAAGAAGATAGGCGTGTTGGCCTCGTAGTAATTCTCCATAAACCAAGCGCTCATGAACAGGCCGGATTTCGGTGACGAGGCAATCATTGCACAGCGATCAATATAGGCTGTAGGAGTTGGAAATAATGAGTGCACAACAGAGATAATTTGTTTTTGCGTTTTGAGGCTCTGCTGATTGCCTCTCTGAACTGAAATGAAAAGCGTCGCAGTCAGTATAACGAGAGGCACTATATTTCGTACAGCTTCTGCCTTGAAAAACTTTGTATCATAGGCGGCCGCCATAATGATCGTCGCAGGGGCCAACATAAAGACGTAATAATAAGCATAAGCATGGGTGTAAAAAAGCAATGTCAAAAGCGGGAATAAAAACGACAAGCAAATCATGGCGTTTAGCCGCGTCTTTTTTTGAGAAAGCTGCCTTAAAAGTATAACGATCCCGACGAGTAATATTGCCCAGTGAAAAATGTTCCGTTGCACACTAAAGGCGAAAAAATCCCACCTCGGGAAGACCCCTTCTTTAATAAGGCTGGCACCGGCAGCCTGATTTACATAATCCACACCCGAGCTAGCATTCGGAACTGTCAGCGAGTGAAGGGTATAAAAAGCAATAAATGAGAGCACTGAAACACCGCCGATCAATAGCAGTTTTAATAGCGCCGTTTTAACGGAGCCTGTCTTCTCAGACTGTTCCATTAAGCTCGTTATCAAGACAACTGCGCCAATAGTTGGCGCGTAAAATACTGCCTTGATTGATACCATGCCTGCCAATCCAAACAGAACTCCCCCAAAAGCCAAATATCGCCAATTAAGCCTCTTGCACGTCAAAATCCAAAGCGTCGCAACACAGAGCGTTGTCACAATCATATCCGCTCGAAAGCTCGTGGCGTGACGAAAGACGAAAGAAAAGCTCAGGAAAGTAAGGAGGGCCAGAGCGCTCGCCCGTGCGGAAAAATACCGTTGTGATATTGACCATAACATGACGGAGCTTGTGCAAAGCAAGACAAACATAACGAGCCGCCCTGCCACGATTTGGTCTACCTCATATCCGCCAATAGATGGCAGCCACGCAAAAGCGCGGAGGAAAAGGGTTTGCAGCACAAGGTCTAATCGACCATCACCCCACTGATAAACCCAATCGAGATAGAAAAATTCGTCCCAATTTACCTCGAATGTAAGCGCCATAAAAAGGTGGGCAATCCCCGTGATGCCAGTGAGAATAATGATCAGCCACATCAAATAGGGTGGCTGGTTTAGGGGGTGTATTTTACTTGCCTGAGCACTCATGCGGCGTGCGGATAAAGTACATTGCAGCAATGATTATAGGGCAGATTTAACTTTCCGCTCAAGACTTTACTTTCCAAGGCAAGAGGCAGGCTTGCGAATAAATCCTTATAAGCCTTTTGCGTGCGAATATTTTGACCCGAATCGAGGTCGTTTAGCTTTCTCGCGATAGGGTTTTGCCGCACTGTATAAACCGGATCAAAAGTCACCAAACGTCCCTTACCGGATAGTCTTTCCGATAAGGCTGAGATAAGCGTCACAGCTTCATTATCTTCGAGATGGTGAAGCAGGCCCAAACAAATGATAAGATCATAAGGACCCGCAGCAATGTCGATATCGGTAACAGCATTTCCGCAGTGAAACGTGCCTATATGTCCATATTTAGCTTTCGCTTGTTCTATATGCGGCGCGTTCATGTCGATGCCAGTATAGTTAACATCTCCTAAATAAGCACGAAGTGTTCCGGGTCCACAGCCGACATCAAGAACGCGATCCCCGGATTTGGTTTTTAAAGGGCCATTGGCAAGATAGGTGAACGCTTTTTTTCGTCCTAATAAATTTTGAATGCCTTCGTAAAAGGCCGGAATAGTAACGATTTTGTAAAGCGAGTCTATTTTTTGTCCCATGACTCGCCTCCATTTAACGCGTCTGCGTGGCGAACAACCAAATGCATATAGGGCAACCAATTGTCGAATAAGGTTGTACCAATTATAAGCTTGATAAGCCCTAATGTCTTCGCCAGCATGATTGGGAATTTCAAAACACTCTGCCGCTTGCCAAATTCCGGGTCACTTTCCAATCGCAGGATCATATCTGCCAATATGTCTTTTCTCGCATCAATGTGCAGGCCCAGTAATGCAGCTTTGCTTTTTACATGCCGCAATTTAACGAAGTTTAAACTCTTCCAAAGACCGTGAGAGTCCTCCCGTGTTTCATAATCATTTATATTCTTTCTGAAAACCGCGTGGGTCACGGGTTTATTGATAAGAATAGGCAAGCGGAAATGCGGCTCATAAGGGAAACTGTAATTCGGACAGAGAATGATACATTGACCTGTTGGGGTCAGGACTGTTTTTACCATATTCAGAAAGGCTTCCCAATCAGGCAAATGTTCAAAAACATTGACGAGGAAAATAAGGTCGAAGGTCTCACCTAGGGGTAGGTCTTCAAATCCAATTGGTCGAATATCCGCATTGGGTAAGCTTTGTGCAAACTTATGCATGACCGGTTTATAGGTAAAACCGTCCCCCATTGGCTCCAGACCAGTAAATGATTTTTCTGGAAACTCTTGTGCTAAACGGCTCAGCAATAAGCCTGAACCTGATCCGACCTCCAAAATTTTTATGCCTTTGGGAAGGTCGTGAATGACAGAGGCAACATAGGTGTGCCCAAACTCCGCTTCGGCATAATGCTGTTTGGCTTTATCATCCTGCCGAAAACGCATGAGAGCATCGTGATAGGAGAGAGGATTTGATGCTGATATCGCCGTATTCATGATAGTGATACCCCGGAAATAGACTTATCAGAACTGACTTTAAAGACCCAAAACTTTTGGAGTCCAAAAGACAGGCCAATCGCAAAAGGTAACACAATTAAATAAGCGATAATTTCTCCGTGTCCTTTTGCGATTAAGACGCCAATCACAACCGTCGTGAGGATAAATTGGAGCATTATAACGATGAAATAACGTATAGCGCGTTGTCCGAATTTGCCCTGACCGGGCGTCGTAAAGACAAATTTTTGCGCCAGAATAAACCCGCAGATAAGACCGCAGATGATCGCTGCAAGATTTGCGAGCCAGAAAGGAGCTGATAGAATTGAAATACAAAATGTATAGATCACAAACCCGACAGCCATATTGGCCAAACCCGCAAGACCATAGCGTATAATTTCCAGCGTCGATTGCGGGGCGGTAGCGATATTTTTTACTATTTTGTATTCAGCCATCTCTAAAGTCACATCTTATTACGGGCTCTCGAAGCTCAAAACTTACATCAAAACCCTTTAAGAAGTATGGATAAGCCGACAGATAATCCGGGCAGCTTATCGATACAGGCCGCGTTAACGCTTTATCACCACAGTTTTGCTAAGCCACTTACGTAACATCAGTTTCGAGTGGATGGCATGGGCCGCGTATTGTCAAAAAAACAGATTGAGGAGGCGGCACCGCAAGTTTTGGTGCGGCCTCATATTGCTGTGATCGTCCCGGTGTATAACAGCGCCTCCACTTTGGACAGCCTGATCGCGCGTTTGAAAAATAGCCTTTCAAATATAAGCCAAGAATATGTGATAATATTAATTGATGATCGCGGACCACAAGCCGTGTGGCCGGTTATTCAGAAGGCGGCAAAGAATGACAAACGGGTTCAAGGCGTTCGCCTAAGTCGCAACTTTGGACAACATGCTGCGATTTCAGCTGGGCTGGAATCTGCATATGCCGATTGGTATGTGGTTATGGATTGTGATCTCCAGGACCGTCCGGAAGATATTCCATTACTTTATAATGAGGCTACTCAGTCGAAACTGGATTCAGTGATTGCCAAACGCAAGAGCCATGGGCGAAAAAAGCGCCGTAAACTGGGCTCAATCGCGTTTCATGCGGTATTGCGCCATCTCGCTGATATTCCGACATCAGAGCAAATCGGGAATTTCCGTATTTTCAATCACACTATGGCGGAAGCCTATCGTCAATATCCTGAAAAAATGCGGCTCTTTCCGGCGATTATGAGTCATCTGGGATTTAATGATGGATACCTTGAGCTGGAACGTTCAGATCGCCCGGAAGGCAAAAGTGGTTACACATTCCGACGACTCTTCTCATTGGCTTTTGATAGCATTATTTCCAATACAATAAAGCCCATGTATTATCTGGCTGGGTTTGGGGTTTGTATATCTATATTTGCTGTTATTTTCGCTGTAGTAATTATTATGCGACGTCTCTTTCTGGGCGCTGCTATTGAGGGTTGGGCAAGCTTAATGACGGCCCTCATGCTCATTGGTGGTATACAAATTTTTGTTGTGAGCTTTGTAGGTATTTATGTAGGCAAAGTCTTTTTTGAAGTTAAAGATCGACCTATTTTCATTATTCAACAACGCTTGAATTTAGAGGAAACGCATTAGTTTATTTGTCTTGTTCCAAGTAAAGAGTTTCTAATTCTAATAGATTCTTTGATCGCGCTTTAACGCGACGGGCAGGGGCTCCTAAATAAATCGACCACTCTTCTGTAGACTTCGTGACCATAGCCATGGCACCAACAGAGGTGCCGTCTTTGATGTGGACGCCCGGAATAACGATTGTGTTCGTTCCTAAAATACAATGCCGACCAATAATAACGGGAGCTTCTGTTTCATTTTTAAACTCTGCCGGAACCGTTGGGTTCGTCATGGTTTTTCCGGAATAATCATCTGATTGCGCAAATATCTGACACCCATAGGCTAATCCCGAAAAGTCATGCATTTCAATACCCGCGCGTCCTCCGGCGAGGTGGGAATAAACAGCCATATGGACATTGCGTCCAATCTTGACCTTACCCGAAACGACGCAGAAGTCATCTATGCGAGAATTATCCCCTATTTCAATTTGATCTGCGTTATAAATAGAGGCCTTATCACTAATGCGTACATTTTTGCCTAAAGACTTAAACTTCATTTCGGATAGTTGATCAGTATTTAAATACGGCATGACCGGCTCCTTTTCACTGAACAACCTTACCAAGAACTATTTAATCAAATAGAAATGAGTTTCGGTTACATCATATCTTATGAAAGTCACTCAGTCAGCGGCACCTAAAGGGGCTCCTGCCATTTCCGCATCGGCTCAAAAGGCAGTGGAAACAGGGTTCAAACCTGAACTTGTCTCAGAAGCTATTCCGTTTAACGCCCCGGCGGTGGTCGGGGATGAGTTTTATCACATTGCTGACGCAATTCATCGTGGGCAACTCTCCGGCGACGGACATTACACGAAACACTGTGAAATCTGGCTAAAGAACAAGGTGAAATGCCTAGGAGCGAAACTCACACATTCCTGTACAGCGGGTTTAGAAATGGCGGCTATTTTATGCGATCTCAAACCCGGTGACGAAGTGATTATGCCGTCCTTTACTTTTGTATCGACGGCAAATGCTGTGGCGCTTCGCGGGGCTGTGCCGGTCTTTGTGGATATTGATCCGCAGACGCTAAATATTTGCCCAAAACAAACAGAGGCCGCGATTACGCCGAAAACCAAAGCAATTTGTGTTGTCCATTATGCAGGCTGCATCGCCGATATGCCGCGCTTTCAAAACCTCGCAGAGACCCATAATCTCTACCTTATCGAAGACGCTGCGCAGGCCCTTGGGTCCATGCAAGATGGTCAGCAGGCAGGTTCTTTCGGGGATCTGGCCGCCTTTAGTTTTCATGAAACAAAAAATGTCATTTCAGGTGAGGGCGGTGCTCTCACAATCAATAATCCAACACTCTTAGGTCGGGCTGAAATTATTCGTGAAAAAGGGACGAATCGTAGTCAGTTTTTTCGAGGACAGATTGATAAATATACCTGGGTTGATATCGGATCATCCTTCCTACCGGGCGAATTAATCGCAGCCTTTTTATATGGGCAGCTCTCTAAAGAAGATGAAATTTTCTCGCGTCGCCTCTCGCTCTGGCAGAGCTATGACGAGGCTTTAGCGGAGGTAACAGACGCCTATGGTATTCGACGCCCCTTTATTGCGGAGAATAATATTCATAATGGGCATATGTATTATCTGCGTTTTCAAACGGGCAAACAGAGACAGGCCTTTATCGCCCAGATGAAGCAGAACAATATCACAACACCTTTTCATTATGTCCCGCTTCACTCGGCTCCTGCCGGGCGCAAATTTGGCAGAGCGCCCTTTGACATGGCTCATACAAATGACGTTTCAGACACGCTCGTGAGGCTACCCCTTTTTTTCAGCCTCAAACACCAAGACCGCATTATAGAGACAGCTATTGCAGCCATTAATAGCTGTTGCTAGCGAACAATAAAAAAGCGCCCGTAAAGGGCGCTATCAGCAAAAATCTTTTAGAACGATAATTTTTACTTAATCTAAATGTTTGGAGAAAAGCTCATCACTCGCCTCTAAGAGTTTCTTCCGGGAAATTGGTAGAGATAAATTATGATCATCATTTTCCAACAAAATGATCTTGTCCGATTGGCCCGCTTTCTTAAGAGCTTTCGCCATAGTTTTCGACTGCTGAACCGGTACGGTCATATCATCAGTACCATGTACCAAGACGATTTCTGCTTTAATTTTATCGACGTTTTCCGCAGGTGACTGCTCGATCATCATGTCCTTATCGTCATAACGGTCACCGATTATTTTCCGCCAGAATTTTATAACGCCACTATCTGATCCGGTGCGTGCCTCCTCAAACTTTAAAATATCTCGAATTTGGGTAACACCATTTACTGAAAGCGCACATTTGAACATGTCAGGTTTCATGACCGGGAGGGCCAAGGCTTGATAACCGCCATAGCTTGCACCCGTAACACAAATTTTATTAGGGTCAGCAATTTTCATTTCGATAAGATGGTTCACGCCATCTAAAGTATCGGTTACCATGCCTGCACCAAATTCACCATATCCAGCTTTTTCAAAATCATACCCAAACCCTGTTGATCCGCGGAACTGGGGTTTAAAGACGACGTAACCTTTTGCGGCGAGATATTGCGCCCAGAAATCGAAATCAGCCGTATCGCGTGCTGTGGGTCCGCCATGGGGCATTACCACCATAGGCATCGGGCCGCTTTCTTTTGTTTTTCCGGGCGGAAGCGTTAGATAAGCGGGTATGTCTAAACCGTCACGTGCTGTATAATCTGCCCGGATTGTCACCGCCACTTCCTTTGCAGAAAGCTCTGGATACATCCCACCGAGTGAAGAAATTTCGCCTTTATCAGGTTCGAAAAGATAAAACTCGCCTGGATTGGTTGTACTTTGTGCGTATAGGGTGATCATTGAGTTATCACGCGTTTTGGACAAGATTGAAACATCCATGCCCTTCAGCGCTTGTTTCGCTTTTTGGTGCCACGTTTTGTAAGGCTCGGCACTATAAATTCTTTTCGACGTATCATCTGTATATCCGACGCCGATTAACTCATCCGTTGATTGATCAAAGATTGGTCCATAGTCATATCCATCAGGCACAGCGGCATCAAAATTAAAAGCGGCCCTTTGTCTGGTGTTTGGGTCAATAGTGAAAAGTGTCAAACCCGCTTTTTCTGTTTCCTGCATAAGAATTTTACCGTCATGAACGGTAAAGAAATATTCCGTACGATTTTCGTCAGTGTCAAATTTCTTTTCATAGACAACTTTTTCGTTATCCCCTTCGCCGTAAAAAACCTTTAATCTGCCGGAGCGGTCATCATATTCTTCGCGGGCGAGTATGCGCTCTCCATCTGTAGAAAATGCAATCCCTCCTGTATCTATGGAGAGAATACGCTCTAGGCTTTCTTTGCCCGTATCCAGATCGACACGGTACTGACGTTGCTCAGCTTTTAGGCCGTATTCTCCAAAATTCATCAGAACATGTTGTGGATCATTTGGCAGGTCATTTATTAAGCCGCCTCCATTGACAACGGGATAGGACTTTTCTTTGATTTTGTCATCCAACAGAATTGTCGATTTTTGTGTTTCCACATTATAAGACACCCAACGACCATAAAGGGTGCTGAAACGTTTCATTTTACCCTGTCCTTTTCCTCGAATGCGGGCAAAAGTTACAATATGTTTGTCGCTAGCCCAATCAACTGCTTTTAAAATCGAGTCTTCGGGCCCTAACAGGATAATTGTGTTCGCGTTTGGGTCTTCCAAATTATAAACGAAAACAGCCTTGTCATCGTAATGAGGCGCCAACATCGCAATATATTTTCCATCCGGCGAAATGCGAACAGATGCTGTTCTTGGTAATTGCGCGTAAATGTCAACATTTGGTGCCGCCTGAACTTTATGGGAAGTTTTGGAAAAGCCAATGGGCGACACGCTCAGAATGGCCCCCATTGCTGCAATCGGCACATAGCGCAAAATTTTTGAAATAATCATTCAGTCCTCCCAGATTGAATTTTACATATCCCGAAAACGGATGTGAAGGACAAGTAAAAATTGCATATCATGACATAATATCGCAATCATTATGCCGAAATTCGTATCTAAATGTCGGTGGAATTCTGTTGTTGGTTGCGGGGGTAGGATTTGAACCTACGACCTTCAGGTTATGAGCCTGACGAGCTACCGGGCTGCTCCACCCCGCGTTAACAGAAGCGTCATATAGGGGGCTCACCCTTCGGCTTCAAGTCCTAAATCACGTAAACACGACCTTTTTAGCAGAGGCATTACCCTGTTTTTAAGGGGGTTTACGCAAGGCATCCTCCGCTTGGGCTTGCATGCGTTTGGCATAAGCCATTGCATCCGGAATGCGGCCAAAGGCGATTTTCCCCCCTGCATAATCCCCGGGAGGCTGCTCTTGTAAACCCACTGTCAGAATATCAGTTTGGTATTTCGAATTGGTCGCGTCAATGACATCACTTAACCGGCTTAGCCGCTTTTGTTGTGCCAGATCTATTTGCGGCAAAAAGAAATGATCGGCAAAGGCGCCTTCGCGTGTTAACCCATGTAGGGTGATATAAACTTGCCTGACTGCGCGAATATCTCCTTGCGAGAGGCAGGCGCGATAGGCCTGTTGCGTGAGGCGCAGGATAGAGTGGTCGTCACGCACAGGCGTCGAGTGAAGCTCTGCGGTGTATCGATTTTTCTGCTGGTCTTTAATAGAAAGGCTCAGCTTGGTTGCCAGAAACCCGTCCATGCGCATACGACGCCCCGCTTGGCAGGCGAGCAAGCGCAGGCAATCCTCGGCGCGTTTTATACTCGTCCACGCACCGGAGAGCTGACGACTATGGCCAAACATAGCGCGTTTCGTCGGGGCCTTGTCAACAGGATAGCCGTGGAGCATCCACCAGACACGTTCGCCCTCAACGCTGCGCCAAATCGCACGCGCTTGCTTGGGAGAACAGGCCCAAAAATCAGCCATATTATGAATACCTGCCCGATTGAGCCGCACTTCCATCCCCGCCGCTATGCCGGGCACATCCCGCAGAGGCACACCCAGTAACCGCCCGGGTAGGTTTTTCGGATGCAAAATTTCAAATGCGTTCGGCTTGTTCATTTCGGCGGCAATTTTGGCCAAAAGATTGCTGGAGGATAAGCCGATAGAGGGCGTGATAAATTCGCCTATATCCGTTGCGATTTGTGCACGAACGTCATGTGTGATCCGAATACATTCTGCGTCCGAAAGCGCGCCAAAATCACACTCCATTTCATCGACCGACCACACTTTCTTGACGGGTATATGTTTTTCAATAGCGGCGATAATCTTGTGATGCATCCGCACATAAACATCATGACGCGCTGACACGACCCGTAAATCGGGACAGAGGGCTTTGGCTTCTTGCACCTTAATCCCACGATGTAGACCGAACGCCTTGGCGACATAGCATTGTGCGATGAGGGCCGAATGATCAGATGGAAACGCACTCACGCCCACAGGGCGATGTGACTGCGCGGGGCAAAGCTGTTTCTCAACATTGGCAAAAAAAGCATCAAAGTCGATATACAGCGTCGTGATTTTGGTTGGGGCTTTCATGAGGCTCACATATTTCAAAACGAAATAAGAACATATATAGAACAAATAAGGAAGTCGAGTCACAAAGGACAATATTCCTATTTTATCCTAACGCGGCGAGCGTAGCGAGGTCGTGAAGATGCTCTTTCCGAATCAAGCAAAGTTTGCTTTTAAGAGCCTCTTCCTTTCAATTGTTATAACCCCCTTCTCCATTCGCCCCGTTGAAAAACGCGGTTCATCTCCCGAACCTAACCAAGCAAAGCAAAGCAAAGGTAGGATTCGGGATGAACGGAAGAAAAGATTAGCCAAGCTCCCGCTCCCACTCACAATCCAGTGCAAGCCTTCCTTCACGTCTCGCCCGAAAAAACGGACAGTCCGCTTAGGCCTAAACGCGGATTATTCTGTTTTAAGGCCTAAGCGGACCTCCCGCGAGCAACACCTATTCGGTAATTTTGAGCCGTGTAATTTTACTATCTTTCAAAGACAGTTCGTCAAAACATGTAAAGGCCGCAAAAATGCAGCCTCTATAATTATATGCAAGTGCGTGGAATATGTCGGTAATTGCTTTGTGCTCAGGAACATCGGGAAAGAACTTTACCCTATATAAAAATAGAAGAAAATCTCTTGTCTAAACCGAGTTAGCTACCGTTTATAGCTGCGCACCGTCATCTTCCATTGACTATTGCGCGTGCTTGTTCGCTGGTATCTGGACAGCTACTTTGCGCATATTTCATACCTCTATAAAGGTCACAAACATATCAGCACGACCATGCTTTACGATCGGTCCAAGGATAAAGGCTTGGCGGAGAAGATACGGGGTTTAGAGTTTTGATAACACCTTTGAAACACAGCGTGGGGCTTTACTGCCTAGGTCGCACAATGCTGCAAGCTAGGAATGTAGGTTGCAAAACTTCCTTAATTTCGATTAAGTCTTGATTTAATATCAACGGGTTGGAGATGAATATGGCTGAGATTGAACGTAGAGTTTGCTTCAAGGAAATTGATGCACGTGCTCAGATATGCCCTTGCTGTAGTACAAAAGAGTCGGGGAGAGACGATTCTCGGAAAGGCATTTTAAAGGATTTAACAAAAACGCTAGGATTTATAATAATTGGTATAATCGTAATTGCTGTCGGTTCCATATCGTTAAATTAAACCTCATTATAGCATTTCGCGCTAATCCCTAGCACACCCCTGATTGCCTGATGATACTTTCGCCATAAGCCTAGCCGTTTTAAGCAACTCTGTCTTAAGGTCTTCCGAGCCTATTTCTGATAGTGCCTTTGCCATTCTCGCCCCGTATGTAGAATTAGCCATATGGATAACACTTTGAGTGTGAAGGGTAGGTTTTATGTCCGCAGACATACCCAAGAATAATTCTTGGACTGGCACATTGACCTGTGCCCCATTTCTCATCGTCTTGTTTATTATGAGGATGGTCAAAGTCCGCAATGGGGATCAAGCTCACAAAGCAAATAAAGCCGACGCCGTGAACGGCACGCGGCTCCGGCCTGTTGGTTGGAGAGAGGGCCGGAGCTTTGGCAGGTGATGTTGGGGGCATCACATGCGGTGGGGTTTAAGATGCGCGCCCTATGCGCCGAGCGCTTTTAACAGGCGTTCGACATCATCGGCCAGCTCGCCGATATTATAGGTGATATTTTCCGCCGTTGCCGCGCCGAGCACCTCGCCCGTGTAGGCATTGACCAGAAGCGCCTTAGCATTGGCTTGGTCCCAGCTCTTGCAGTTTTCACCGACAATCAACCCCGTCTCGCGCAGGGCTCTGCCGCCGAAACTTGATAAATAAGCATCCGATCCCAGCCCGTAAATCAAGACATGGGTGAAGCCTTCATTGGCGGCCGTCAGGCGCACCTCGTCGATCTTATTATCTGTGTCGACGCCGTTAAACGGGATCTCGGGAATATATTTGAGATAATCCCCGGCGCTGAGCAAAGCGATATTAGCACTGGTGCGGCGGGACAGTAATTCCCAATCAAATTCTTCGCCAAAAGGTGTCGGGATGAGGCGTCCGCCGTCAAGCCGGGCCACGCCGATTTTGGCGCTGCGGGTGAGGACCGGCTCAGAGGTCGCGACGCCGTCGCTCTCTATCGTTATGCCGGAGGGATTAAGGGCATCGGTCACGCTGAGCGCATGGGCGCTGTTGGCGAAGCCTGTCATCAAAGCGGCGATGGTTGCGGTTTTCAAAAGTGTTTTCATGGTAGCCCTCCAAGCTATTGTTTGTTGATGAGTTTGATATGGATGAGGACTAGGGCCTCCATTTGCCGGAGCTGTGATCATTTCAAGGCAATGTTTTGGTAATGTGGCGAAATACAGAAGCTGTGGCAGGAAATGCGGCAAGCCCCCTTCAAAAGAGACTATATTTTGACACTTTGATCCATCAGAGAGGCTCTATGTCTACGATAAGAATAAAAAGCGCGAGTCTATTTCCGCTAAGCTTACTGGCGCTTGCTATTTTTGTTTATATTGTCGGCGTCGCATTTGCTCAACCAAGCTCGCCTCGAAGCCAAGAGGCAATATCTCAATGGACGCCAAAATTGGAAGCCGATTTAAAAGAGGTGGGCTTGAAACTTGGCTCACCCGTATTTTTTCGGATAACAAAGACAACACAACCGGAAGATAGACAAGGTTATCTTGAAGCTTTTGTTCAATCAGAGTCTATAAAGTTTGAGTTTTTTAAGAAATGGGCGATTTGCACCTATTCTGGTGATTTGGGGCCAAAACTTAAGGAAGGCGATGGACAGTCGCCGGAAGGTTTTTATTTTGTCAAATCGACGTCTCTTAACCCGAATTCTTCTTATCATTTGAGTTTTAATATAGGTTTCCCTAACCGGTATGACCGTGCCCATAATCGGACGGGAAGCTTTCTGATGGTGCATGGCGACTGCGTTTCGATAGGGTGTTATGCAATGACGGATGAGGGTATTGAAGAAATATATACCTTGATGGATGCTGCGTTTCAGAACGGGCAGCCTTTTGTAAGGGTGCATATTTTCCCTTTTGTGATGACCGATCAAAACATGCTGTCAGTGAGTGACAATCAGCATTATGACTTTTGGGAAAACCTAAAACAGGGGTGGGATCATTTCGAAAAAAAACAATATCCGCCAAATGCTGAGGTTGTTAATAAACAATATGTTTTTGATTGAGTTAGGGGCATGCATGACGTCACTTTCTAATAAAGTAATACTCATCACCGGGGCGTCTCGCGGGATAGGGGCGGCGCTGGCCCGCCTGTGCCGAGAGAAAGGCGCCATTGTTATACCTCATGCCAGTCGTGAAAGCCCGCAGACAACATCTAAGTTTATCTTTGAAGATTTGAGCGCACCGTCTGCCGGAATACGTCTGTTTGAAAAGGCGCTTGATGTGCATGGGCGTATTGATGCCGTGGTGAATAATGCGGGCGTCTATCTGCCATCTTCTTTAACAGGCGAAGATTGGGATGAGGGATGGGCAAAAACCATGGCGGTGAATGTCCAAGCGCCTGCCGATATTTGCCGCGCGGCGATACGTCATTACCGAGAGCGTGGCAGTGGCCGCATCGTGAATATTGCCAGCCGTGCCGGACATCGCGGTGATGGGGTGGACCATGCTGCCTATGCCGCCTCAAAAGGGGCGTTGCTTGCCATGACAAAAACATGGGCGAGGGGGCTTTCTGGGGACAACATCTATCTCTATGCGATTGCTCCGGGCTGGGTTGAAACGCGTATGGCCCCGAAAGATATTGAAAATCGCAAAAAGGCCGTCGCGGATATTCCATTGGGCCGTGTGGCACAGCCTGAAGAGATTGCAGAATTTGCCGCGTTTCTGTTATCTGATGCTTGCCCCTCTGCGGTTGGGGCGACGTTTGACATAAACGGTGCGAGTTATGTGAGGTAGTTAGCAGGATAAACAACAAGACGAAAACAGGAAAGAAGTTTGGCGATGACTTGGCAGGCCGTGTTTTTTACAATAGCCCGACATCATGAACTCTACTCGCCGTATTCTTGGACTTGATCCGTCACTCGTCGCCTGTGGCTGGGGCGTCATTGATGTGACGGGGAATAAGATGGCGCATGTCGCACATGGCGTTATCAAGCCGCCGACAAAAGAGCCGCTATCCAGTCGGTTGACCTATCTGTTTAATGATATCACCGATATAATTGTCACTCATGAGCCGATAGAGGCCGGCGTCGAAGATGCTTTTATGAAAGATAACGCCATGAGTGCGCTCAAGCTGGGTCAAGCGCGTGCGGCCTGTATTTTGGCGGCGACAACGCAAGGGCTTGGCATCGGCGAATATGCCGCGCGGGTCGTTAAAAAATCCGTTGTCGGAACGGGCGGCGCTGACAAGGCCCAAGTCGCCCATATGATAAATATCTTATTGCCCGGCGCCCATGTCAAAGCGGGCGACGCCGCGGACGCGCTTGCGATTGCGGTGACACACGCCCATCACAAACGCTTTTGATTATTTTTTATGCGGTAACCAGACGGGGGGATGAGGGTCCGGAACGGGATAATAAACCGGTGGTTCAGGCGCAGGCGGTACATAGACCGGCGGTTCATAGACAGGCGGCTCCGGTGTAGGCGGCACATAAATAGGTGGTTCAGGTTGGGGTGTAGGTGGCTCGCTCCACGGGATTTCCGGGCGCAAAACAACAGGCGGCGGTGGTATCATGACGGGGCCACAGGGTTGTGAACATCCCAAATCGACTTCGTAACCATAGCGGGAGGACTTGAGCGCCACGACATTTGATGGCCCTTGAGCAAATTGGCTTTGAGCAAACTGACCTTGAGAAAATTGCCCTTGAGAAATTTGATTGTGCGTTTCCGTATATTGGTAAGCGCCTGACTGCTCATATGATGATGCGGCGTGATGGCCGCTATCGCCATACCGCGCAGACTGCTTATGCGTTTGTGTGGAGCAAGCTGTCAGTAGAAAGCCTAACGTCAGGACAGAACCCGTTTGAATGATCGCTTTGGGGGAACGCATAACACATCTCTTTTTAAAACCACTGAATCGTAGTTAACGAAAAGTGTTTAAAGTTTTGATAACGACACACAGCCTCATACGGAAAGACAAAAAGCGAACATTGCGTTTCGTGTTTTAGGCACTAAACCTAAACGCATGACAGACATAAAGAATCACAATGCCGGGCGAACCTCATGATCGGGATGGTTTCAGGAGTGTGTTTGATGGCAGGAACAGGCGAAGCCATCGTGGATTGCGGCGGCGTGGGCTATCTGCTGCAATGCGGGTCACGCACGCTCGGCCACATGGCAGAAGGCGAGCCCGTGCGGCTGCATGTTGAAACCCATGTGCGCGAGCAGGCCATTACGCTGTTTGGGTTTCATTCCGAAGAGGAACGGGCGTGGTTCGTGCGTCTGCAATCCGTGCAGGGCGTCGGACCGAAAGCCGCGCTGGCGATTTTAGATATTTTAACGCCGGGGGAGGTTTTGTCGGCGGCGTCCTTAGAAGACAAAACAGCCTTTGCCCGTGCCTCCGGCGTGGGGCCAAAACTCGCCACACGTATTGCGACGGAACTTTCAGGTAAAGCTCCACCTGTGGGGCGTGGGTTTCAACCGGCCTTTACGCCGCCTAGCAGCGGGATTGGTTCAGGAGCCGCTCGTAATGAAGGCTTGTCGGATATGGGCCTGCGTAATGACGCCATCAGCGCTTTGGTCAACCTCGGCATCGGGCAAAGCGAAGCCTTGCGTGCCGTCGCGCAGGCCTATCAATCATTTGCCGATGATCCGAATTTGGACTTGCTCATTAAAACGGCGCTGAAGGAACTCAGCAATTGACTAATGAGCGTATCATAGGTGCCGAAGGGCAAGTTGGGGATGGGCATGACCGCGCTTTGCGGCCGCTGTCTTTTTCCGATTTTGTTGGGCAGAAATCGGCCATTGCAAATTTGCAGGTTTATGTCGAAGCCGCGCGTCGGCGCAAAGAGCCTTTGGATCATTTATTGCTATCCGGCCCACCGGGTTTGGGAAAGACAACGCTCAGCCAAATTGTGGCGCGAGAACTCGGTGTCAATTTCCGCTCGACCTCCGGTCCCGTAATTTCCAAGGCGGGAGATTTGGCGGCCCTCCTCACCAATCTCGAACCGCGCGATGTGCTGTTCATTGATGAAATCCACCGCCTGAACCCGGTGGTTGAGGAAGTCCTTTATCCCGCGATGGAAGATTTTGAATTAGATCTTATTATCGGTGACGGCCCCGCCGCACGGAGTATTAAAATTGATCTCTCGCCTTTTACTTTGATCGGGGCGACGACTCGGGCGGGGTTGTTGGCAACGCCCTTACGGGACCGTTTCGGTATTCCTGTGCGGCTCGAATTTTATGACACGGATGATTTGACCTCTATCGTGGCCCGCGCTTCGCGCAAGCTGGGTCTCGACATGACGCCGGAAGGTGCAAGAGAGATTGCCGGCCGCGCAAGAGGCACGCCGCGTGTGGCAGGACGTTTGTTACGCCGTGTACGGGATTTGGCCGAACATGTAGGCCATGTGGTGATTGATGCCTCTGCCGCGGATCAAGCGCTGCGCCGTTTGGGGGTAGACGATATTGGTCTCGATAAACAAGACATGCGCTATCTTCATGCGCTGACGGAAATGTTTGGCGGTGGGCCGGTCGGGGCGGATACATTGGCTGCGGCATTGTCCGAAGCCCGTGATGCGTTGGAAGATGTGATAGAGCCTTACTTGATTCAACAAGGGTTCCTGCAGCGCACGCCTCGCGGACGCGTGGCAACGCCTCGCGCTTATGCGCATCTCGGACTGGACGCCCCCGTTCAGTCGATTGCGCCGAGCCTGTTTGACGAGGGTGAAAATGAGTGAACAACCTGCTCAAGAGTCCCCAACAATGGGATGGTTTGACGGGCGTGAGCACAAATACCCGTTGCGGGTTTTCTATGAAGATACGGATTTTACGGGCATTGTTTATTATGCGAATTATCTGCGTTTTTTTGAACGCGCGCGCAGTAGCTATTTCCGGCTTGTCGGGTTTAACCATGCCGATTTATGGGACGCTGACGACCCGCTCGCTTTTGCGATACGTAAGATCGAACTCGATTATAAAAAACCCGCCCGTATTGATGATCATTTGACGATTGTAACAACCTATGACCGTTTCAAAGGTGCGCGGCTCTGGGTCAGTCAGGCCTGCTATCGCGGAGACGAGCTCTTGGTGACCGCCGTGAGCGAAGCCGCCAGTATCACCCCCGAAGGCCGCCCCAAGCGCGCCCCGAAATGGATGGTCGAAAAGCTAACGCCTTATTTGGAGAACTAAGGTAAATGTCCGAAGTTTTTGTTAAATGGACGCCGCGCAAGACGGCGGATCCGCGTTCGGCGAGTCAGGTGCAATATATGCATGGGCTATGCGAAATTTTGGAATATGAAGCGCCGATACAGGCTTTGGCGCTGTTTCAAACCTATGCCAAGGCGAGCGGCCTTTTGAAGATCGCTGCCCCCGTGCGTAAGCGCTTTGAGCGGGCTTTGTTGGAGGGTGAAAAAGCCGGGCAGGTGGTGATCGAGCGCGAGCCGGACAGCGAAGTTGACGGGCCGGAGGATAGTGTCGGCTGGATTGTGCGCTTGCCGGGGCAAAACTCCGTCAAGGTGCGGACATTGGGGGATCGCGGATTTGCCGAAATCCCGATGAGCGAGCTCGCCGCTTTAGTTCTGGACATTCGCACGAGAGACGAATTTATGGGCCGCGAAGAGATCTACCGCGCTGTGCTGGATCATTACGAGTTACAGAAATTAACGGCACTTGTGCGACGGCGCTTAGATAAGGTGTTGGCGGTTTATTTTTAATCCGTTCCCGCACTTTACGCGGGACCCCCGTCGTAAATTCGAGAAGGTAAATCAAAGAATATTTTAAATGTATGACCCCAACGATAATTGGGTTTACATCATAAGAAACCGTTGGCGTAATGTGCACTGGGCTCTACCTCCAACCTCGTTCACCGCAGAGGAGAGCATAAAACGGGTGTGCATGAAGGATTTACAAAGCGATACAATGTGACCTTTCTGGTCCGGTATCAAATTGTCGAAGACAAAGACACCGCGTTGCATTTGGAGCATAAAATCAAGAAATGGCGCACCGCATGGAAACATGATCTGACCGAAAAGATTAATCCAGACTGGGATGATTTATAGCTTTATTTTCGATGGTTTTTAGTTTGTAATTACATAGATTGATTTTAGGGGCCTGCATTAAGCTGGAATAATTATGCGCGATACACTTTTCCTCCTCCCGCCCGGTTTCTTTGATAATGGCCGCCGCGAATATTGCCCGGAATGTGCGGAGATGTGGGGGCTGCTCTCTTATTTTCCGGCTATCAAAGAGAGCTTGAATATCATTTATCAGCCAATCGAAAAACCCCGTTTGGATATCGTGGCTTGCTTAGGGGAGAAGAACCAAAACTGCCCGACACTGGTTCTAGACGCAGATAGTCCGTCTTTTGAAAACTGCGGTATTATGCAAAAAACCGGTCTCTGTTTTATCAATAACGCCCGTGATATTGGACGTTATTACGCCCTTCGATTTGGAACTCCTTTCCCCAGGGGATCGGTTTAAATCTGAAGAGCGGTGTAGAATTTTAATGCTTTATTAACTGCTTAAACAAGCAGTAACTTAATAAATATGCCCCCATATTTGACAGTCAAATTTCATTTGTGGGTGCAGAACAATGCCTTTTAAGACATCATATAAACGCTGCGTGTCAGGAAATTTTTCTACCATCGCTGCCGTATCTATATTACCGATTTTGTTGTGTATTGGAGCCGCTTTGGATTTTGCGCGGCTTGCGAATATGAAAGCGAATTTGCAGGATTCAATTGACTCTGCCGCCTTAGGAGGCGCTGTCGCCTATATGCAAGGCGATAGCCAAAAAATGAAGGCTCAAGGGGCTGAGATTTTCAACGCCAATGCGACACGCTATGAAAATTTAACTAATAAAGAGTTCTGGATAGAGAAACAGGATGGAGATTTCGTCTACGCGGAAGCCACAGCGAAGCTAAAACCTGTTTTCATGGATGCTTTTGGATTTCAAAACATGAATTTGAAAGTATCTTCATCGGCCTCTATCGGTCGCACAGTGGGCGCTGAGGTGGCGATTGCGATTGATACGACCAATTCCATGGCCTTCGGGACATCTTGGAATGATACCATGGGCACAATTGAAAAAATCATGGAAGATATGCAAGAGTTCACGGGAAATGATAATTTCTATGTGACGCTCGTGCCTTTCCAAGACCGTGTGAATATTGGCAAGTCCAGAGATGGTTGGGTCAAAAGAGGTCATATTAAGAATGCGACGGATAGTTTTGATGATGACTGGGACGATGAGTGGGATGAAGATGACTGGGATGGGAGTGATTGGAAGAGCGATTGGGATGGGTGCGTAGAGCCTCGTCAAGAGCAAATCGGAACATTTCAATGGATGTTGGATGATGACAAACCAACATCTTCCGATAAATTCTTACCCACACATGAGGATGCGGAACTTTCAGACGGACGCAATTTAAAATGCCCGGATGTTCCGATCACAGGGCCGACAAATGACATTAATAAAGTTATAGCGGCGACGAAGCTTCTTAAAAAAGGCGGTACAGGCCGTTATGACGATGGTCTTGCATGGGCTTGGCGTGCCTTGTCTCCGAATTGGCGTGGCCAGTGGGGGGTGAGTAATTATCCGTCTAAATTAGCTAAGGATAGTCACTCCGAAGAAGATAAAAGAAATATCCGTAAAAAATATATCGTCTATATGACGGATGGTCGGAGTAACGCTTTTAAATTAGAAGGCCCGAAAGAAGAAAGTTGGGGCTGGAATAATGGCTCGAAAAAAGCCTTTGAGCATATCGCGCAGCTGTGTGAAGATATCAAAGCGAATAATGTCGAAATTTATATGCTTCACATTCCCGGCAACGATAATTCTACGCCTTATTTCAAAGCGTGTGCCTCTACGCCAGCGCATTACCAAGTCATTGACTCCGTCGAAGACGTGTCTTTTGCTTTTAACAAAATTAAACTCTCTCTTTATGAGCAGGTTCGTACATTAAATTAATTACATGGCGATTATTTCGCCATTTCAGATTTTAGAGAATATTGACATCCTGCCAAATGGCAGGATGTTTTTTTGTGGTTCATTCAATGTTATTTAAAACCTCAAAGTTTGACAGTCAGGCTAACGCTCTCACGCGGAACTGGCTCGGTGTAAAGCCAATGCGTTTTTTGAATGTTGTTGACAGGTGACTATGACTAGAGAAGCCGGTTGCGAAAGCGATTCCCGTTATATCTTCGCGCGTGTTCATTAAGAGCCATTGGGCGCGCCGCAGGCGTTGGTCAATAATATATTGGGCAGGACTGGTTTTGTGGACGGCTTTGAAAGCTTCTAAAAATTGATGAGGCGTAAGATTTACCTGATGGGATAATTCACTCAACGAAAGATTTTCCTCCAGCTGATCATGTATAAAAAGACGTAGATTTCCTGCTACTTTATCACTCAAGTCATACCTCTCATACTTTAAGTCTTTAGCTAAACTTATATCCGAATAATGGTTTAGGACATGTTTGACGAGATCAATCGCAAGTGAGCGTGACTCTAATACACTGAGCGCGTCTGTTTGACTGTTTAACTCAGACATTTCTGATACGATCCTCAAGGCAGCAAGATCTAAACGGCCGTGATAAGATAAGAGATTTGAGACGATTGCGCCTTGGGATTGCTGTGGAATAACTTCAGTTGGAAATTGAATGAGGGCATAATCAATTAAACCCCCAATCGCCCTACCTTCATATTCTGTGCCCGAGGGGACAAACCATATCTCTCCGGGGTTGGCCGGGCCTAGAGATCCGTCAGAGTCATTTGTTTTGGTCTCTAATTTGTGCATATCGCCGCCGATATGAACAATGAGTGCGTGGCTATTCTCATAAATATGCCAATGTGCGCCGCTAGAAATATCCTCTCTTGCGCAAACAATATCCAAATCACCGACTGTAAATTGATGTTGCCAAGTTACCTGCTGTTCAGAAGGTTTTCGAAACGCTTTCGCAGCAATGTCACCCAACCTATCCATAGCTTTTTCTTACAGCATGTTTTGTTAGAATACTATCCAAAGAGGATTCTCGGAGAATTTGAAAGCCCGATTTTATCAATGAGTTTATGATACTGGATTGCAGACATCGATATGTCTGTTCTCCCTTAACGCATGAAAGGCAGATATTATGAAACAATCACTAGACGGAAAACATGTTCTTATTGCAGGTGGCGCAAAAAACCTGGGCGGTCTTATTAGTCGTGACCTTGCTGCCAGAGGCGCAAAAGCGATCACGGTTCATTATCACAGCAAAGGATCAAAAGCGGACGCTCTGGACACGATTGCTGAAATTAAAGACCTCGGCGCTGAGGCAATGATGGTTCAAGGAGACTTGACGAAGGTGTCTGAAATTGAGCGCCTGTTCAAAGAATCTACTGATAAATTTGGAAAAGTCGACATCGCTGTCAATACAGTCGGGATGGTGTTGAAGAAGCCCTTAGCGGAAATTTCCGAGGCTGACTATGACAAAATGATGGATGTGAACGGCAAATCTGCCTTTTTCTTTATCAAAGAAGCGGCTCAAAACATGAATGATAATGGGAAAATTTGTACAATTGTGACCTCACTTTTGGCAGCGTTTACCGGAAACTATTCAATCTATGCAGGTGCCAAAGCCACTGTCGAGCACTTCACTCGTGCCGGGGCCAAGGAATTTGGCGGACGCGGCATTTCCGTCACTGCAGTTGCCCCCGGGCCTATGGACACACCGTTTTTCCACGCACAAGAAACTGAAGCGACCACGGCCTATCATAAATCAGCCTCAGCGCTTGGCGGCCTGACTCAAATCGAAGACATTGCACCCCTCGTGCGCTTTCTCGTGAGCGAAGGATGGTGGATCACTGGACAAACAATCTTTGCTAATGGCGGTTATACAACGCGTTAAAACCTCTTATGGTTTTAAGCATAACGATTTTGATTAACGACAGAGATAAGCATGGCAATCTATTCCCGTCCAACACTTCCGCGTGATCCAAATGAAAGTCATCGCGCGGCAACCCCTTTGGAATTATTGTTTGACCTTGTCTCTGTCATCGCAATTGCTTTGGCCGTGGCGAGTCTGCATCATGCGATTTCTGATAATCATGCCATAGAGGGCCTCATCAGCTATTCTATCGCCTTCTTCGCGATTTGGTGGGCTTGGATGAATTACACCTGGTACGCATCCGCCTATGACAATGATGACACGCTGTTTCGTTTGTTATCAATGTTCGCCATGTCAGGGTCTCTTGTCATCGCGGTAGGCATAGAACCTTTCTTTAAATCTTCAAGTCTGACCGTGATTATTTCTGGATATGTGATTATGCGTTTGGCGATGATGGTTTTGTGGTTGCGTGCCGCCGCGTATGACAACAAACGAAAAAACACGGCACTAACCTATGCCTTTGGCATTACTATTGCGCAGGTTTATTGGGTTGCTCTGATATTGATTAAACCGGCAGGTCCGAGTCTTTTTTACGGGTTGTTTGGATTGGGAATTCTTCTTGAACTGGTTGTTCCTGTGATAGCCGAACGCAAGAATAATACGCCGTGGCACAGAGGTCACATCACCGAACGATATGGTCTCTTATTTATTATTGTGATGGGTGAGCTCTTATTGGGTGGCGCTTTGGCCCTTAAAGCCGCTTATCCCAATCCTTTAAATTCGGAACTTCTAACGGTTGTTGTCTGTTCTCTTGTGATTACATTTTCAATGTGGTGGTTGTATTTTGCCCGTGAAAAGCATTTGCAAAAACGTAGTCTCTCGCACTCAATTTTATGGGGGTATGGGCATTTCATTATTTTCGGGAGCGCGGCTACCGTCGGCGGGGGACTTGCCGTATTCGTGGATATCTTTACCGATCATGCGAAAATCGGCGTTTCTACGGCCGGGCAAGCGGTCGCCATTCCTTTGATATTATATCTCATCAGTCTCTGGTTTGTGCGTGAGCGATTTGTTCTGTCAGGGGCGTCAAAATGGGTTCTACCTCTTTTCGCTGTCTTGACGGCGTTCGCCACAGTGTCACCCATGCCTTTAGAAACACTTACGGTCGCGATGGTTCTTTGTGTTCTTACGCGTAATTATCTGGCGCGTTCTGCTCCACACTCAGTAGTCGTGTAAGTTTTGCCGAAAGGGATAAATTATGATTTTACGAACTAGCTTTGCTTTAAAAACTTTCACTCTGGTCCTAGGGGCCGTTATGCTTTTATCAGGTAACATTATGGCAGAAGACAATACCGCTTCACAGACGCCGTTCTGTCAGTTGATGAGCAGACTGTTGTTGTCACCGGCCAATACCGAAATGCTAATGGCTATAATCGCCTCGCTGATTTTCTATTCGAGGTTGAGGACGGTAAAATCATCAGTTGGCGTATTAGGTATTAAAACGGCTCTAAGAAAAATAATTTAGTCACCTTCATCGCGAATGAGACCGCAGGGAACTTTAAAATACGATTGTTTCATGACACATTATTTGCTCGACAAGACAGAATGCCTGTGTAAAAAAATGTAAAAATTACATAATTTTACATTGGGGACAATATGAGCACTGTATCGCGGCTTAAGCCCAGCCTTGGGTTTTTCCAGATTTGGAATATGGCCTTCGGCTTTTTTGGTCTCCAAATTGGTTTTGGTCTACAAAATGCAAATGCGAGCCGCATTTTCCAGAGTTTAGGGGCTGATGTTGACAGCTTAGCGCTGTTCTGGTTGGCGGGGCCCGTTACTGGGCTGATTATGCAACCTATCATTGGGTATCTTTCAGATAATACATGGGGCCGATTTGGTCGGCGTCGCCCTTATTTCTTCATAGGCGCTATATTGGCGTCAATTGCGCTCGTGTTTATGCCGAACTCCCCGGCGTTATGGATTGCCGTGAGTTCGCTTTGGATATTAGATGCGTCTTTAAACATATCAATGGAGCCGTTTCGGGCCTTTGTGGGTGACAAATTATCGTCCAACCAACGCACCCTTGGTTATGCGATGCAAGGCCTCATGATCGGTGCGGGGGGGTGGCTTGCATCCAAACTGCCAAATTTTTTGACAAATGCTGGTGTCTCTAATCAGGCGGATATTGGCACGGTACCGGATTCTGTTATTTACGCCTTTATGATAGGGGCCGTTCTGCTTTTCGCATCCGTATTTTGGACGATCATAACGACCAAAGAATACTCCCCGACAGAATTGGCCGAATTTGAAGCGGCTGATACATCTGAGCTTGCCATTGCACGTCAATTAGTGCGGCCTGTCCCGCCTGCAGCTTTCTTTAAAAAATGGGGTCTGATCGTTACAATTTTGGGTGTGGCTTTAACGGCCTGTGTTTTTGTTTTCGAAACTGAAAAACAATTTATTGTTTTCTCAAGTGGTGTAACTCTAACGGGACTATTCTTTTTATGGCATGGCACACTCCGAAACGCGCCCAAAATGTTGGCAACTGTATTGGATGATTTAGTGACAATGCCGCTGATTATGAAGCGCTTAGCACTGGTGCAATTTGCGACATGGTTCGCTTTCTTTATTATGTGGGTATATTCTGATCCGGCATTTGCGGCCCATCATTTTGGAACCACTGACGCCTCAAGCGAGGCGTATGGCACGGCGAGTCTGGTCAAAAATAATATGTTCGCTGTTTATAATCTTGTGCCGATTTTCTTTAGTCTCATGGTGCCTTTATTTGCGCGCAGTATAGGATTAAAAACGACCTATGCTGTAGCCCTCATATTGGGCGGCTTGGGCTTAGTCGCGATCTATGCCTTACCCATGGGGCAGTATTTAGGAGATGGTATTAAATTCGGATGGTTCACCGCTTTTGAAACAAAGTTTTTCTTGTCTGCTCTTGGTATCGGCATTGCCTGGACCTGCGTGCTGACGCTGCCTTACGCTATTTTGGCGGATGCTTTACCTGCGGAAAAAATGGGAACCTATATGGGGATATTTAATTTCTTTATCGTCTTACCTCAACTCATTGTCGGCACAGTTATGGGCCCCGTCGTAAAAACCATTTTTGACGGTAATGCGATTTATGCCATTGTATTAGCAGGCTGCGTTATGATCATCGGGGCCGTGTTGCTTCTGTTGTTTGTTCCCTATAAGAAACCCGTTCATTCATAGGGCTGACAATGGCGAAGAAAATTCGACTCGAGGATCTGGCGCGTATTGCCGGAGTATCCATTGCGACTGTCTCAAGAGCCCTCAATGATAGTCCGGCTGTCAATGAGCAGACCAAACGCGACATATGGAAATTGGCCCGAGACAATGGCTATAATTTACGCCCGACAATGCCCGTCTCGCTTGACCGCGCCGCTGCCACGATCAGCATTATCATTCCGCCCCCGCAAGGACGGGAAGGCTGGCTGCTAGATCCGTTCTTCCAAGAGTTAATAGGAGCCGTTGGGGAGGCAGCAAGAGAGCGCAAATGCGATCTCCTTATTTCTCACGCGGCTCCGCAAAATTATGATGACCTCTCGCGTTTGCTCGAGCTTAATCAGTCTGAAGGTGTCATTATTTTAGGTCAGAGTTTTCTTCATGAAAGGCTGAACCGTCTTGTCGGTCACCCCACACGCTTCGTCGTCTGGGGCGGGGACTTGCCGGGACAACGTTATTGTTCTGTGGGGACTGATAATGTCAGAGGTGGGCGTCGGGCCACAGCGCATTTGGCGCGCTTAGGTCGCCAACGTATCGCTTTTTTTGGAGATACCGAAGCCCCTGAAATTGGGCAGCGATATGAGGGATACCGTCAAGCCTTAGAAGAGGGGGGATTGAATTTTGATCCCAATCTTGTTTCCCCGGCCCATTTCAAACTCGAAAGCGCCGAGGCTGCCGTCGATGCGCTTGTCTCGAGTAAATCAGATTTTGACGCTATTTTTGCCAGTAGCGATATGATTGCTTTAGGGGCCATTCGTGCGCTGCAACGCCAAAGCATTTCTGTGCCTAAAGATATTTCCGTTGTTGGATATGATGATGTGCAATTGGCGCGCTATAGCCGGCCCGGGCTCACCACTATTCGCCAAGATCTTTCCAAAGCGGGGAGCCTGATGGTGGCTAAACTACTTAATGCGACTGACCCGCAAGATATGATGTCAGAACGATTGCCAACGGATTTAATTATGCGGGAATCTTGTGGCGCCTGATTCAGAGGGCTTTGCTGATAAAGCCGCTATAAGCGGGTAGCATCTCGTTGACAGGTGGCAGACCAATTGACACAGCCGCCTTTACATCAAACGCTTTTGGTAATGGAAGAGCTTCATCTGTTAGATTGAAAGCACAAAGGCGCTTTTCATGTCCCAAATGGCGCTTAATTAACAGAAGCGCGTCATCGCCCTCTATAAATTCAATATTACCATAGCGCAGCGCGGGACTGTCCTTGCGTAGAGAAATTAATTGTCGATAGGCATTCAGCACGGAATTTCCATCCACATCTTGCCGCTCGACGGTCTTGGAGAGATGCTGCTCATCTACGGGAAGCCAAGGTTTCTCTGTTGAGAAACCTGCGCAGCGATTGGCTTGGTTCCAAGGCATAGGCGTGCGGGCGCCATCCCTTCCAAGAGTTTCGGGCCAATTCGTAATTGCTTCCGGATCTTGTAAGTCTTCAAACGCGACATGGGCTTGCGGGAGGCCTAATTCCTCGCCCTGATAGACAAAAATATTCCCGCGAAAGGCCACCAAAATGGCTGCGAGCAATTTTGCATATTGCTCCTCGGGGCAATCCCCACGCCAACGAGAGACTGCGCGCGGCGCGTCATGATTAGAAAATGCCCAACTTGGCCACCCCTCATTTTTGTCGCCGGGCCACTCTGCTAAGGTGTTTCTAATAAGTTGTGCTGATAAATCAGCGGCATAGAGAAAATCAAAAGCGTAAGCCGAATTGAGGCGTTTATTCCCTTCGGTGAAGGATTTCATTTCTGCCATAGGAAAAGGCCCGCCCACCTCGGCCACAGTAAATCGATCGGGGAAGGTGTTAATAACGCCTCTAATCCGCTCTAAAAATTTTGGAATATCCGGATGAGACATAGAATTGATGTGACGTTGGAAATCAAACGGACGCGTCGGGGGGCGCTTAAAAACAGTCTCAACCGGATTATCTTTTAATTCAGGGTCATGCATGCCGAAATTCAGAGCGTCTAATCTGAAGCCATCTACACCGCGTTCTAGCCAGAAACGGGTGACATCAAGGATAGCCTCTTGAACGTCCGGATTATGTAGGTTCAAATCCGGTTGTTCGACCAAAAAATTATGAAGGTAATATTGGCCGCGTCGGGCATCCCATTGCCACGCGCCCATACCAAATACGGATTGCCAATTATTGGGGGGTGTTCCGTCCGGATTCGCATCGGCCCAAACATACCAATCTGCTTTGGGATTTGTACGGCTTTGGCGGCTTTCCTCGAACCATATATGTTGGTCGGAACTATGGGAATAAATTTGATCAATTATGACTTTCAAACCTAACTTATGGGCTTTTTCGATGAGAAGGTCAAAATCAGAGAGCGTGCCGAAGATGGGGTCGACATCACAAAAATCAGAAATATCATAGCCGAAATCAGCCATAGGTGAAGTAAAGAAAGGGGACAACCAAATGCCGTCAACCCCTAATGAATTAACATGGTCGAGATGTTCGATGATACCCGGCAGGTCGCCGATGCCGTCACCATTGCTGTCTTTAAAACTGCGCGGATAGATTTGATATATCACCGCGCCTTTCCACCACGTAATATTATTTTCTGCTGCCGCAAAGGTAGCAACGTCATCGAAATGCTGCGCGGCAGATGTCAGACCTTCAGACACGGACATAATTATTTTCCAAATCGCGTAGATGGCGTTGAGGACCGACAAATTGTCAGGCCAAAAGCAGGTAAGGAAACGCCCATATTGCCTGTTGTATTTAACGCCTCACACTGTCCCATAAGGGACTGAATGTCGCTGGAGCCTGCGTCAATGTTTAAATTTACAGATCGCGGCGTTGGGCCCGTATTCGCCGCCACAATATATTCATGGCCTGTTTCAGGATCAAAACGAGAGAAGGCGAAGACATGCCCCTCTTTTTCAGTTAGGCGGGATATCATTTCACCCTGTGAAAAGGCGGCATGGGCCTGTCGGATGGCAGCGGTTTCAGCAATATAGCGGTAGAGGGGGTGGTTCATGTCAAAATTACTATCGGCTGTTGTGGCGTCCGTGCCGATCAAGTCATTGTCATTATAAACCGCGACTTGGCTAGGGAAAAGTGTTTCCCGGGCAAGTTGGTCATTACCGTCCGAGACAAAACCCTGCTCATCGCCAGAGTAGATAACGGGCACGCCGCGCATAAACATCATCAGTCCGTGTGCGAGTTTCGTGCGCGCCAATAATTCGTCTTGGCTCATATTGGGAAATTCAGTTTTCACCATACCCGAAAAGCGGCCCATATCGTGATTGCCCAAAAATGTTGGCTGTGTGCGCCCCATTTTCGTCGCCTCAGCGTAAAGAGAGTCCGCGCGTAAGAAAGCATCGAAACGATCCGTTTTGGATTTGCCGCTGACGACATCAAATACGGCAGATTGAAAGCCAAAATCCAAAACTTGGTCAAAGCCGTCCACTCGGGTAAAGCGCGCAAGCGCACCGGGATCCGGATCATAGACTTCGCCGAACATATAGAAGTTTGGAATACCTTCACTGGCAGCATGTTCTTTCATCGCAGGGAGGAATTGTTTCCAGAAGTTCGGATTAACGTGTCGCGTTGTATCAATGCGGAAACCATCCATCCTATAATCAGTGATCCAACCTTTAAAAATATCGATCATACCCTCGACAACAATGGGGTGTTCCGTAAAGAGGTCATCAAGCCCCGCGAAATCCCCGTAAAGTGAGTTTTCGCCCTCGAATGTTGTCTCGCCGCGATTGTGGTAATATTGAAGATCATTCAGCCAAGACGGCGTTTTGACGTTCTCTTCGCCTTCCGGAATATAAGGTGTGTAAGCATAATTCGGATTCGTGAATTTAGCAAAATTTTCAGCTGTTTGGTGGTGATCTTCATCGCCCATGAAGCCTTCATTGATGGCCTCTCCTGTAACACCGCCACGAGTCGTGTAGGGATAATCAGCAAGGCTACGATAATTACACGCACCCTCAACTTTGTCAGGGCCTGAATAATCAGGATCATGACATTCGCGGTAAGAAATAACATCTGCTGTATGGTTTGTGATAATGTCCAGATAGACTTTCATATTGCGCTTATGGGCTTCATCCACAAAGGTTTTCAGCTCTTCATTCGTGCCTAAATGCGGATCAACGGACGTAAAATCGGTGATCCAATAACCATGATATCCTGAACTCTCTTGACCGGGTCCACCTTGGACGGGTTTGTTTTTATAAATAGGGCCAAGCCATATGGCATTCGCCCCCATGCCTTTAATATAATCAAGCCGTGCGGTGAGGCCTTTGAGATCGCCGCCATTATAGAACCCTTTATGAGTTGGGTCGAAGCCGTGATCTAACTTGCCGCCCGGAAAACCGCCTGTGTCATTCGTGGGGTCACCATTTTCAAATCGGTCAGGCAGCAAGAAGTAAATCACGTCTTCTTCGGGCGGGCGTGTGATGTAATTACGAAAATTGAATGTTTGAGACGTTTTTGTCGTTGCTTGCGCCGTGCTTTCAGAAGCATTTGACGCAGGCTGACAGGCCATGAGAGCCAGGCTTGTTGTCAGGCATAAAGCGGTCCGATGTAGACCGCGTGATCTGTCTTTATATGTCATAACTTATCTCTCCCGCAAAGTCATAGTGCCTTCTCTTACCCACTTTTCTTCAAATGGAAAGTGGAATGTAAAAATTTACATACATTATTTTCACGCGCTTATGAAATTATATAGAAGCAACAATTTATAAAATTGTTTAAAAACAATGAGTTAGATTGTTGTGAGTGGTATTCTTGCAACAGTTTGACGGCTTTATCAAAAAAATTGTTTAAATAATTTGCATAAATCCTGCAAATTTGTGTAAACATTATGTCATAATCGAAGGGGAAAGTGCGTGCGACGCTCTTTACCAAAACTAAAGCCCAAGAATAAGGGCATGTCGCGAAGGGAAAATCGAATGACATCCATGAAATTTATGAAGCGTGCTTATTTAGCAAGCGCCGCCGCAACAGCGCTCACATTGGCGATGAGCGCAACCGCGATCGCACAAGACGCCGATACTGAAGTCGAAGTAATTGAAGATGAAATTGTAGCAACGGGTATTCGCCAGTCTATTGCAAATAGTTTGAAGTTAAAAAGAGAAAGCAGCTCTATTGTTGAAGCCATCTCTTCCGAAGATATTGGTAAGCTGCCGGATGTCTCAATTGCTGACTCTCTGGCACGCCTTCCGGGTGTTACGGCACAGCGTGTTCGTGGTCGTGCGCAATCCATCTCTATCCGTGG
>CAYGTR010000036.1:0-32612 GCA_964352855.1 uncultured Algimonas sp.
CTCGTATGCTTGCTGATAAAGATTCATTATGACCTTCAGGCAATCTTAACAAATGCTTTATGCGGTCAACGACGAATTCAAGCTCTTTTTTGTCCGCCTCAATGCTGGAATTGTTTAGCTTCAATCCCTCCAAGGCCTCCTGAGTTTGACTTAAAAGCTTTTCGACTTCCGCTAAAGCTTGAGACTTTTCTGCGATATCTTTTTGCAAATCATTAATGACTGAATCACGCTCAGCAGAGCTCTTTTCATGCGATTTAAAATCAACTTTCAGAGTTTCCAATTTATTATTAAGCTCATTTTCAGCTTCATTTTGACTTTTGATTTTGCCTTCAAGAGCTAGAATTTCTTCATTCAAACCATTGATTTGTTTAGCTAAGTCAGAAGTTTTCTGCGCATTACGCTGATCGTTATATTGCAGAGCTTGATTTAATGCCTCAATCTGACTTTCTTTATCTGCAAGTGTTTGTTGAACATCCGCATCCTTACTTTCAAAATGAGAAATCTTATCTTCGAGTAGTTTTTCCTTTTCCTCATAATTCTTACTGTAATTCAAAGAAATTTGGTGGATAATTCCTGTCGAACCATCAAATTGACGACGCACTTCGTCTAAAACTGCAAAAGCCCGCTCAGACTGATCGTTTTTTTGAAGGATTGTCATAGCCTGGTAAACAGAAGATACCCATCCCTTACCCAATGGATCTAAAACAAGATCTTCTATGCTACTTTTTTGATTTATAAGCTTTTTATTAATAAAACTCTCTACCAGATCACTTACTTCTTGCGCAGAGAATGTGTAGTTTGGCGAAAGCTTCTGTGTGATGAGTTTGTCTGCGGTCTCCCAATCTGATCTGAGCAATTCGTAAGACACAATTACCCTGGGCATCTCTCGTGTGATGACCTCACTATCCAAAGTATGCCTAAGCCATAAGAGCGCGGAATGGCTTGAGGCAAATCCATCACGGTTTTTCAAAGAGGCGATGACTTCCAAGGGATTTCTGAAGGTCAGAACAGGCAATACTTCAAAGCCCATGCCCTCAAGTATATCGATATAGATTTCTGAAAATCGAGATATTCTAGGGTCCTTTATGACGATTAATTCTTCATCCCCGTACTCCGATTCAATTATTCTAGAAATTTCTTCTTTTGCTTTAGATTGCTTAGCCGCTGATATCATTGACCAGTCAAGCTTCATCCAATCTCCCCAAGATGAATTCAACTGCGCGAGAACACGATCATTATACTCCAGAATTCGCGCAGGTTCCCAATAGCCACTTTGATTGAAATCGTTTGATTGAATAATATTTCTCGGGAGACCTGCCCCCCTAATATTCTGAAGGCGAGTAAGAACACTTGTACCTGAACGGTGCATACCCAAAATGAGTATGCATTGTCGCTTCTTAAGTAATTTATTTTCCTTAGATTTCATAATGCAATACAGTTCATTATTTAAAGTCTTAGGCGAGTGTTGTTTTGCACCGACTTAATATAATTATCGATATTTGAAGACCTACTTTTGGCTCTGAGTACGCTCAATGAGCCTCAACAGATAGCCGCCATACCCACTCTTCTTTAGTGGTTCAGCGAGCTCTTTTAATTGAGACAAGCTAATCCAACCCTGTTTAAAGGCTTCGACTTCCGGACAGCATATACGCCGTCCTTGACGCTCCTCTAAAACACTCACAAATTGTGCAGCCTGTAAGAGCGACCTATGTGTCCCGGTATCCAGCCAAGCTGTTCCCTCTTCTAACAGTTCAACGTGAAGACTATCTTTCTCCAAGTAAATTTGGTTGAGTGTTGTAATTTCTAATTCGCCTCGCGCTGATGGTTTAATCTTCTTCGCATATTCTGCGGCATTCGAGTCATAGAAATATAGTCCTGTCACAGCATAATTTGATTTAGGGTTTTCCGGTTTCTCCTCTATAGAAACAACTCGCAGCTCACTGTCGAATTCTGCCACCCCATAGTCTTCAGGATTATTGACGTGATAACCAAAAACCGTGGACCCTGCCGCTCTTACATTGGCACGCACCAAAGCTTCATCAAAATTTTGCCCAAAGAAAAGATTGTCTCCTAATATTAAAGCGCTTGGACTACCGTCCAGAAACGCCTCACCAATGATTAACGCTTGTGCCAACCCGTCAGGACTTGGTTGCACAGCATAGCTTAGATTAATGCCCCAAGACTTTCCGTCGCCCAACAATTTCCTGAAAGCGGCCTGATCATGAGGGGTCGTGATCAGTAAAATTTCTTGTATACCAGCCTGTATAAGAACAGATAATGGATAATAAATCATCGGTTTATCATAAACAGGCATAAGTTGTTTTGATACCGCGATAGTACTGGGGTGAAGTCGTGTCCCACTTCCTCCAGCGAGAATGATGCCTTTTCGTTGCATATAAGTCTCTTTTTCAAAAAAAATTTAGTGTCTTTACTTCTCAAGCAAATGCTTATCTGTTTGATAGGGCGAATAAGAAAAAGATATTCGTCCTAAAATACAAGTTAAAATATACATTATTTTATCACTACACCAAACTCGCCTTAAATTGCTCTTGTCGCAACACGGCCCCTTTTAAGTGAAGAAAATAGTCTTCTTGGGGTAAAGCCTTTTCATCTGTTGCTACACAGTACCAATTTGATGCGGGATGGAACCAAGGAATGTGCCTGCCTACAAGCCCGGTCTTAAGCACAAGATTTTCAACATAATCATGATGGAAGGACACGCATTCTGGATAGTGCCATCCATTAGCCGGAACAATAAACCCAGGGTCGTCTGTTGGTATATATGTAAACAAGGCGATTCCATCTGAAACCAAAGAGTTTTTAGAGCTTTCCAAAAAAGCAGAGAAGCAGTCCGGTCCTGTATGCGTAAAAATTGATTGCGCAATAATGAAGTCAAATTTTTCCTCGAACACTTCGCAGTTAAACTCGGTATTGTGGTCGAAATGCGGCTTTTTCAAATCAATCGCATCTTGCCCGATTTCATTTTTTATGCCGTCCTCTATCAACCATTGATTAGGATCGATTCCGAAATATCCACTCTCGCGAAGATAAGGTATAAGGAGTCGACCCAACCTTAAAGAACCACATCCCATATCCAAAACTTTGTGATAATCACGAATACCCATATGAAAAAGAAGGGAAAATTGGGTTGCCCCCATAAAGTCAAAGCGGTTTGGTGGCCCCACATAAGCTTTGTAATGCAAAGAACCTGCGTCCAATCCCATAACCGCATCACCCTCTAAGTAGCGGTCATGGTTTTTTGGGTCTGCATACATTTTATCTGTTGGAATACTCTTCTTGCTTGAACGATTTTTCATGATGATCACCTAAACTACAATAATCTATACTTCTACCCATTAGTTTTGAAAGATAAAATGTTCCTAGCACAATTTAAATTGAACTTACCCTTAAAGTGTTTGAGATGTGATACTAATATCCGCACCACATACACGATAAACTTCGGCCAAAGTGGTCACTCCACTACGAGCTTTTAAAATGCCATCCTCCAAAAGTGTCATGAACCCTTGAGATCGCGCCACTTTTTCCAACTGCCTTAGACTGACGCCTTCTAAAATGGCATCGGCCAAAGCATCGTCAAGTTTTGCGACCTCGAAAATTGCGACACGACCAGAATACCCTGTATATGAACATAATTCGCAACCCTTTGGCGCTCGCCAAGAGGCTTTAGATTTCATATCCTCACTCAAACGTCCATCGCCGATCATTTCCCAAATTTGCGCTTCACCTTCCGGGCTTTTTACAGGAACTGAGCAATGATTACATAACCGTCTCACAAGACGTTGTGCCGCAAAACCACGAACGGCGGAGACAACCATAAACGGCTCCAGTCCAATATCAATGAGACGCGCAACGGCTGCTAAAGACGAATTGGTATGCAATGTGGATAATACCAAATGCCCTGTCAGAGCTGCTTGCGCTGCAATTGTCGCCGTTTCACCATCACGGATTTCACCAACCATAATGATATCAGGATCTTGGCGTAATATCGCCCTTAACCCTTGTGCAAATGTGTAGCCGATGGCGGCATTGGTTTGTATTTGCGTAATGCCTTCCATATCATATTCAACCGGGTCTTCGATGGTAATGATTTTTGTCACGCCATTATTCAATCCCTGAAGGCTCAGATAAAGTGTTGTTGATTTACCGGAGCCCGTTGGTCCTGTGACCAAAATCACCCCGTTTGGATGGTTTAACAGATCCGTCATCACAGACTTCGCGCGGCCTTCTAAACCCAGTGATTGCAAATCGGGCAACTCATTCTCTTTGCGGAGCAACCTCAAAACCAAACTTTCACCCCAAGACCCCGGCAAAGCAGAAACCCGCAAGTCAATTTCCTGTCCGGAAAAGCGTATGGATTGACGACCATCCTGTGGCCGCCTTCTTTCAGCAATGTCCATGCCGGATAGCAATTTCACACGGCTGGCAACGGCATCGAAACGTGACTTTGGCTCGACCTGGCGCGTATGTAAAATGCCGTCAATTCGATAACGAACCTGGAATTTATTTTCAAACGGTTCAATATGAATATCAGAAGCATTGTCTTTTAATGCCATCGAAAAAACGCGATTAACAAAATCAATGACCGGCGCTTCTTCCGCCATTTCTCGTAAGCGCTGCGTATCATCATCTGTCAGCCCACCTTCATCAGCAGTTGTACCGGATTGAATAAACCCTAATGCAGTTTCAAGTGTTTGATTCGACGCTAAATAATCGATTAATTGAATGTTCTTTTGCTCTGCTTTTGTTTCCAAACCCTCACGCAATTCAATATCTAAAATATGGTGTGCGATAACGTGTATATTTGAGCTATCTTCTGACTGCCATATGACGCAACGGCGCGCTTTTAGCCATTTCGGTGACACATCAAGAGATTGAATAGCGCGATCATAATCGGCCTCACTGTCAGGCATGTCATCACTGCTGATGATGGGAAGCTTAAGTTGCTCTGTCAAAGCAGACAGCAAATTCTCTTCACTTAAGGCCCCCAAACGAATGAGGGCCTGCCCCAAAAGACCGCCCACTTCATCCTGTAAAGAACGGGCTTGTTTCAGGTCCAAAGCCGTTATGAGTTTCTTTTCAAGGAGGATATCGCCAATACGTTTCAGGCTCATATTATTTTTTCACCACATTCAGCCAATACAAAATACATTATGGCAATACGTCATGGGCAAAAAGAAATCATTAAAAAAGGCGACCCGAAGGCCGCCTTCTCAGATTTAATGTCAGTTAACTGAAATTACTCAGAACCAAGCTCTTGGTCACCGTCAAGCAGTGGTGTTCTCTCTGAGCTCAACAAGTTAATGCTAAGGTTAGAACCATCACCAAAGTCGTTCAGTGAACCACTAGTATCGATTTGTAGACGATCAACATCAAGGTCACCCGCACGTGTTTTGAACAACATGTGGAAGTCAGCAACGCCAAACATACCAAATTCGTTGGTAAGCAGCGTATCTGAGCCAATTAAATATGTCCCGTTAACAACATCAGCTGCAGGAATAGATACAGTTGTGTCACCGTCAGTATCGGATGTAGAATTATCCATAGTGATAATAACTTCTGTGTCTTCGACTTCGGACAATCCTGTAATACGGAAGATGTTTGAAGTTGGTTTGCTTGAGTCACCGACCCAGTCAAAGAAACCAAAACGACGTCCTTGACGCTCTAGCGTATCAAGAGGGCCATCTCCGCAGAACGCATCTCCACCTTCAGCCGCAAGATATGTACGGTTGAATGTAATCATTGAATCAACAACTCTCGGCTGTTGCTGAACCATTGGAAGACCCGAGTTATCAGCAAAAACGAAGATTTGGTGTAATAAAGCATCCGCTGCATCATCAGGATCGATGAAGTGAGTAGATACGTTACCTACGATTGACTGGAAGTCATTGGCACCATATGGAGGAAAGAATGGCGTCACCAAAGTATCTGACATGCCTTGGTCATCATCAAATTCAACACTGAATTTAATTTCATCAACCAAAGTTTCATCCATATACTCGTTATCAGGTGAGGCTAATCCGAATGCAGTAACAGCATTATTGTTAAACGCATACTTAACCCAACCCAATGACGTGTTGTTAAGACCTTCATCAAATACACCTTGGAAGTTTTGAAGGCCTAAGAACGGACCATCTTCTTGAGGGCTTTCAAAAGTTGTATATGTTGGAAGATCAATGATGGAGTCAAAAGAAGCACCACCTGCAAGATTATCGCCGACTGAGTCGTCAACAACCGTAGCAACAACACCATCGGCACATTTCAATAGTGCGCGCTCAGCACCACCACCGAATACAGCAATTGGAGCACCTACACCATTATCAGTAAACGCATCAATTTTAACAACGAATTCATAGTCAGACTTAGCTGAACACAACACAGGGTTGATATCCAAGTTTAAGGCAAAACCAATAGTTGAGCGCCCAGCTGTTCTGGAAACTGTAGCCTCCAAAAAACGTCCATCTGGAGAGATATTTGTCCAGTTACCACCAACTTGACCACCAGTATCGGTGCCTTTGTGGATATCTAAGGACGAAGGACCACTACCTGACGCCGTTAAATAGTCGCCGAGGTCAATTTGAACAGTAATGTTGTCCAAGAACAAGAAGTCTTGTCCGGTTGGGGCGTTATCACCATTTACACCATCGAAAATTTCGATTTCAAATCGAACATCTTCGATAATATCATCGTCAACTTCGTTTGCAAGAAGAACAGGAAACTGCGCTACATCTTCTTGACCATTGTTAGGGATGTCATCGACATTAGCAATACGGAAGTCAAGAGGATCAGCATGAGCTGTCCCTGCCATGAGGGCTGCCGCTGAGACAGCCATTAAATACGATCTGATTTTCATAAAAATTCTCCACAATTAGTTCAGAACGAAGAATGTGGAATTGCCCCACACCCCAGAGGGTAAACACGTCTAAAAACGCAATTACCATTAATTAAGGCTATGAGGAAAGTTTGCGCCCCCAACGCCCACGAATATGTTTTATTCTTTGGTTAACAGTTAGTCAACAACCAAAGCTAATTATTTAAAAGCTCTGGCAAATAAAACATGTCAAGGGATATGCAAGAAGGATGACAGTTCTGAAAGAAAAACAAAAAAAATCATTATTCTACATAAGGGCGAACAGGGCGCCACCCTAAACCATTGATAATGAATGATTTTTTTTCAACGTCATTTTGAAAAATTTTCGCCTCAACAGAGTAGAGTGTCACCTCAAAACGACCTGAGATGCCATTAACACCCCGGGTCATGCGGGCTTCTTGAAACATTTGCGTGTCCCATTTTAAGACGAAATCTCCAATATTTGTCTCCCCTGAGGGGAATCGCGTGAAATTAACTGTCTTGAGATAGTTCAAGCTCGCATCTTGGACCTCAATACGCGCAGAAGCCCGATCAAACCCATCAACAGCCCGAACAAATTGTCCTTGTAAAACTAATAATGGCATCATCGCCATTGCCAAAATGGCTATTGCGATCATGGCCTCTAAAATTGAAAACCCAGTTTCATTTTCATGTTTGGGTTGGCTCGTCATATATTTTAGAATTTTCTGGGCAGCAAAGTGACCCGGCGGTCATCATTTGCGACAGCCTCATCTATACCCCGACTCAACCTATTCACAAACTGCTCTTTATCGACTTGCCCCCGCAATACATAGGCTGTGATAAGAATGACTAACTCTGTTCGGTCCAAAGAGAGTGTATCTGCCGAAAAAGCCGACCCGAAAAAGGGAATGTCTTTCAAGATGGGTATGCCTCGCTCGTCACGAATATAATTTTCCTGAATCAACCCGCCCAATACTGCTGTCGCACCATCCTCTAATGACAGCTGTGTACTCACTGTTCTGCTGGAGATTGTAGGACTGGAAATCCCTCCACTTGAACTATCAAGCGTTGAAGAGACCTCTTGAGAAACCGTCAAATCAATACGGTCATCACTGAATACGATCGGTTCAATACTCAATAAGATACCCGTTGAGCGATATTCGACGTTTTGCTGAATAGTTGTTGCACCGTTTTGTCCAGACACGGCCGATGCACCCTGTGATGTTAAAATCGGCACATCCGTACCGACTTGTATTTGTGCAGACCCACCTGACTTCGCTATCAATATCGGTGTAGATAAAACCTTTACCTGCCTATTGGAAGCAAATGCATTTATGGATGCTTCCACGTCATTTCCTGTGAGTATGGCGATGGTAACGCCAGCAGACCCCAAACCTAAACCACCTGTTTGCACATCTACGCCTTGTCTTGGGTCTCGAAAAGCTGGTGTATTTGTTCCATCGATAAAAAATTCGGCCCCGAAACTTGTATTATCTGTAAGCGTTACTTCCGCAATTTGCACCTCAATCAATACCTCCGGGGAAGGAGAATCTAATTGCTCAAGCAGGGATATGTAACGATCATAGTCACTCGCTGTACCACTAAAGATTATGCGATTTCCAAGAGGGTCCACCGTAAAGGCCGTTTGACCAATTGCGCGACTACCCCCTCTATCACTCTCGCTTTCTTGATTGCCTCCGCGGGAATTTGCTTCGGAGGCCTCTCTTGCGCCTTGCAGAACACTATTGGCTGTCCCGGACAAAGCAACAGCATCAACATTTTTCACCTGATAAATAAAGATTTGCTCCGTATCGCCTCCTTCTACAGGCCTATCGAGTTCTCTGATCCAACTTTGAACGCGGAAATAGGCTTCGTCAGAGGTCGTGAAAATAAAAATATCATTTGAATATTCAACCGGCATCAAAGATATTGTGCGAACTTGCTGTGGGTTTGTAGAGACCTGCCACCCTTCAGTTGTCAGAGCACGCGATAACTCTTCAGTCAGTTCTGTCGAATTCCAATATCGCGGTGTATATCTCTGAACCTGTCGCCCTGCATAATTAAGGGCGTCCAACTCTCGGATAATAGCAATCGCAGCATCAACGTCTTCGGGCAAACCCGACAAGGTAATATAATTATTTTGTTGGTTGGCTCTTATATTGATTTTTTTACTGCCTTCCACACCGAAAGCTTGGCGCAGAAAATCATTCATGCTGGCGGCACTCAAGGCCTGTAATTCCACAAATTGTATGACAGGACGCAGGTCATTTCGTGTTCGAAGCCGCGCTCTCGATTTTATAAAGCGAGGCATGCGTTCACGGAGGGATTTGTCATCAATCAAGAGATAAGCCCCATTTTCAGCGACGATCCTGACCCCGTATTCCTCTAAAGACATTGAAACAAGTTCCAAGAAATTTTGCGCAGTCATTTCACCAGATGAGCGAAGTTGTATAATCTCTTTGCGATTAGCTACATCCGGTCCTGTCACATAAGGGGTGTCCAACATCTCCCCGAATACGACATCAATAAATTCAGGGACAGACAAAGCCGGGACGAAAGCATCAACGGTTTTGGCTTTAATCTTAGGCTTAGGCCCTGTTGAACTGCCGTTATCAATGCTTATAGCGTCAGATATAACAGGTATAGAGCCGATTTGCGAGGGTGGCGTTATAACTGAACCATCCGATGAAGAGCTTGCGAGAGCCCCTGTCGTCGTCGCTTCTTTTGGCCCCCTTACAACTTCCGACTTTAAAGAGGACTCTTCCAAGGTTTTAGGCTCAAAAGTATGATTATGGTCAACGCCTGTACCGGAAGTTGCACAAGCCGTTAGCATCAGGCTTGAAACGGTCGAAAACAACGCAACTCTGGCAAATCTTTTGATATCTTGATAATTTTTCACGGCATTCATCATGCGCTTATCCTTAAGGTTCAAACGTCGCATCATCGTTAACACGTTCATAATTTGTTATATTAATCGTTTGTTCTTCATCACCATAGACCGCAACCACTGATATGGCGTCTAAACTTTTGATAACCCAACCTGATTCTAAAACATCTCCTTCACTTGCGATGATGCCTATGGCGTCCTCTGTAACGAGATGAATGTGTGGTATTCCGTCAATAACTGAATAACTTCTAATGGCTGGGAATTCCGGCCTTGCGTCTTCTGTCGTTGGATCCACTGTTTCGTCAATATCTGTGTTTTTAGATTTATATATCAAACCACTTTCAAAAAGGAAATTGAGCGTGTCTGGAACAGTCATCTTTTGATCACTTACATTCAATGATTCCCACACACGTTCATCCGTTGGCGGGGAAATCTTATCGACATTTAAGCGAAACAAACCAAGAACTGCTCCCAAAACTGCAGCACTAAAACCATAAATTAATACAGCCCTACGCATCAGGTTTTGTCTCCGTTATTTGAACAGGGATGAAACCGGATATATTGACATCCGAACTGTCGGCGGAAGACATACGAACAGTTACATCTTTCAGGAAAACGTCTCTCTTTTCTTGGCTTAAAATTCCCAAAAACTTAATTGAGGATTCAGGATTCGTGAAACGCGCTCTAGCATCAAAATTAATAATCGAAACTTCGCCCAATGTCTCAAAGGTGGCATCAACATTGGTTTGAATGGGATTATTTGACAGACCTTCGGCGGACTTTCGCAACACTTGTTGCAATTCGGCGGAAATTATACCCGGCGTCTCTCCGGTCCATAATTTCCGATTTACTGCAACTTTCATATCATTAACCTTCGCCAATCGATCGGTCCAAATATCCTGCTGCTCCAAACTTTTTAAAACAGCCAATTCCTGCTCAGCCGCCACAACTCTGTTAGACATGTCAGTGACAGTATCCGCGGCCCTAGCGCCGGCAAAATAAACGATAATAAGAGCAATACCAATCAAGCCATAAGCAACGATCGGGGTCATCTCTTGTTCTAATTTTGATAGCAATCCCTTTATCACGGTATGCCTCCGTCCGAATCCGTTTCAGGAGATGTTGATGAGTAATTGGCTTGAATCATATATTTTCTTTGTGGCGCCTCAGAAACATTAACGTCAAATAGCGATTTCGTCTGCTCTAATGCCGACACGAGATCCGGCCCGGAAATTTGTGGGCGGTTGGACAAAGATAACTCTACTTTATCAGGCTCAAGCCTAATTTGCTCAACAAACACATCCTGTCCCCCAATAACGCTGGCAACGTCACTCAGAATATCAATCAAAACACGGTCACTCCCTAATTGCGTGAATTTCTCAATATCAGAGATTGTTTTTAAAGCGCGCCGTCTCTTCGACAAAACGATTTGTGCCTCTTCTGATATCTGGGACTTCGCTATCTCAACAGCTCTCAAATTAAGGCTCAATGAACTGATTTGCGTCACAAAATAGCCTAAACAAGCAACACTCACAAAGCCTGCAACATAAGCTACTTTCAGTGGTGTAACAGAGGCCACAAATTTAGTGAAATCAATGTCGAAAAGAGGAATGTTATTTTTGATATTCAAATGCTTCAGGCTGATCGGAAGGACATCAGCCTCATTTAATTCTATAGGAACGACACGCAAAAAAGACATCCACTGGCTTTCTGCCGGTGGTTGAACCCACCAACGGCTGGCCACCAATTCGTTATTTTCCCATACCTGTCCCTCGACCCCCTCGATACATTCAATCAGGCGGGCTCCGTGCTGCAGGTTTGGATATAAAAGGCTTTCAGGCAAGACACGCATCCCATCATAAGTGTCTTTATCAAACATCCAGACATTAGCGAAGTTCGCATGCGGACTTTTGACAATCTTATATCCACTTTGTCCGGCATTGGCTTCTTTCAAAATTTTCAGTTCCAATGCTTTAATCGCATCATTGCTGGCCCCACTCAGCCTGACACGTCGAAACGAAGAATGAGCACGAGGAACTACCGATATAGACTGCCCTAGCAGACCACCTGACTTCAAGACAGATTTCTGTCCCGCTCTTTGGCTTATTACGAGTTTAGGGGCGAATAACATCTTTTAAACCCGTTGTATTCCAAACACGTTCTTCATCGGTTTGGGGCGCATCAATAGCTTCATATACAAGAAACTTGTTAAAAGGAGCTTTAAGCTGTCCTATTGTTTTTTCGACCTCTGTTGATTGTAGAAATATATCTCCAGACCGAAGCTTTAGGCGACATGTAAATCGTCCAACGTTTGTCGGATAAAGACCTGCTCTAACAATACTATCAACGGATGTTTGCGATCCAACCTCATCGACATCGATAGAATCCGCAAAACCAGGATTCATAAAGGTCGTTTTCATGTGATAGGTTTCAGTGGACAGGGTCGTTAGGGACATGACCTTTCTGTCTCCGGACTTTTCCAAAAGTTCGTTCCAGCCCATTACATTAGAAAGCTCACTAAAACTTCTTAGGGGGGCATTAGTCGGTGATGGCAGGTTCTTCAATCGATAACCCGCTTTTTCTGCACCCTGAAAACGTCGAGAATTATCTACATCTTTATAATCAAACAACTTAGCTGTTAAACTTTCCTTTTCTGAAGTTCCTACACCTAAATAAGTCAAAAGCGCTTCAATATATTTTGGCTCTGATCCGTTTAATGGCACGAAACCTGAAATATCCCGATATTCACAGATCACGTCTCCACCATTCGTGTTCACAACTCTATCTTCACCTGAGGCTTTCCAAACATCCGGAGTATAATCATTCTCGGAGCTCTTTTCGGAACCGACTCTCAAAAGCGTTAGACCTTGAACCGGGGTCAAATTAACACCTTCAATATATGGGACTGAGGTCAAAAAGACATAAGTTGCTTGAGCCTCTGCGCTCGCTAAAGCCAACTTAGCTTCTGAACGTTCTTCGATTTCAATAAATAAATTTGACGTTTTTTGAATACGCCCTGCAGCAAGCGTAATCACAATACTCATAATCGCAATGACAATAAGAACATAGGGTAATACAAACCCGGACTGCGATTTAGAATGCGGAGACATCATCTCTCCTATGAGGCTTCTCTCGCGTTGTTGCTACAGATGAGATCCAACTAACGTGATTTGGCTTCACATCGCGCTGACTTCCTGTTTGCACAATTTTAATAGCGCTTGGTAAGTCAGGCATAGACATAAAGATAACATCATTAAAAAATCCGGTTGAAGGCACCTTAGGAGGCGGCCAAGCCTCATACCAAGTTTGATCAATACCTAGATATCGAAACTCCATGTCAGAAACATCAAAAGACTTGATAAGCACCTGCCCTTGCTCCGTTTGCAACAATAAATTGGTGGACCCTAAATTATCAATAGGCAATATTGACATTTCGAAAGATTGAAGAGTTTGATCTGAAAGAATAGCTTGGTTTGAAAGTCCACTGAATTGAGATTTGTCTCCACGAAACATAGTGTTTTCTTGGTGCGGCCAACCTTGAACTAACCCTGCTACGACCTGGTAAAAACTAGTTCGAGCCATAAAATCTTCAGCACGCTCCAGACCTACCTCGGTTGCTTTATCCGATACTCTTAATAAGGTTGAAGTCGATTGAAATAAGGCAAGAGATGTCATTGACAAAATTGCAAGAGCAATCATAGTCTCTAACAAAGAGAAACCTAAGTCAGATTGTTCCTGTAAATTGCTTTTATTCATTGCCCCAACATTCTTAACGAATTTAACCATATTTTAAATTCATGGAATTGTAAGGTTGTTTATACACATAAAGTATGAAAACCTTGTAAATCCTAACTACGGCAAAACGCTCTCAAATGGCTCGATTCAAATATAAAGCTCTGGATAATAAAGGTAATACCGTTAAAGGTGAGCTTGAAGCTATCTCCGAAGATGCTGCTTATGAAAGCATTAAGGCCAGACGCTTGGATGTTTTCGAAATTCATGTAGCAAAAAAAACTCGAAAAAGATTACGCCCATCAAAAAATGTTAAAGCCAAAGACTTAGCACGATATGTTCGCCAATTAGCAACCCTTCTCAGTGCAGGCGTCACTCTACTGGAGGCACTGAAGAGTTTATCACGGTCTGATGCCCACCCCTTACTCTCCATTGCCTCTGATAATATAAGAAAAGACTTGAGATCAGGCGTCCGCTTGTCAGTTGCGATGGAAAAACATTTGCCGACTCTACCGCCTTATGTACCGCGCTTGGCAGAGCTTGGAGAAGCAACAGGCCTTTCGGCAAAAGCATTAACAGATGCTGCTGAGCGCATGGAATTTGAAGATTCAATGCGTCAAGAAATTCGGACAGCTATGTCATATCCGATGTTTTTAGCCGTTATCGGTGGTGCGATTGTTTTATTAATGTTTTTATTTGTTGTGCCCCGTTTTGGTACACTTATTGGCGACAATAGAGATAACCTACCTTTGATATCAAAGTGGGTTATTGGTTCAGGCATGGCACTTAAAGAGCATACACTCTTAATATTTGGCGGTATAGGACTTACAATATTTTCTGTTATGGTAGGTTTTAAGCGTTATAATCTGGGCCCAAGATTACGTACATATGCAGAGGGGTTTCCTGTTTTGGGACCTGTCTTGGTGCGAGCAGACCTTGGAGGTTGGTGCCGAACGGTCGGTATTGCTCTGGATAATGGGGCCGACCTTTTATCTGCTTTACGTTTGGGCGAGCACGGTCTTCATTCCTTGCGTTTAAAAAGAGCCTTTGAACTCGCGCGTACGGATATTCGAGCCGGTAAAAATATTGATGATGTTTTAGAGCTAGCTGTACCGGATTTTGATCCTCTGACATTAGACCTTATTCGAACAGGGAGAACCTCCGGAGAACTCCCGAAAATGTTGTTATTTGTTGGAAAAACGGAAGAAGCCGAGACCAGAGAGCTTGCGAAACGTCTCTCTTCCCTCGCTGAACCAATTGCTATACTATTTATATCGTTGATTGTGGGCACAATCGTCATCAGTATCGTTTTGGCTATGACGAGCCTATATGACTTTGATATATAGGATAAAACTATGCGAGCTTATCTCAAAAAAATCATGAATTATAAATCTAAGCTATCGTTAAATAGCGATAGTAAACGCCAAAGTGAAGCAGGGTATTCCTTATTGGAAATTTTGATCGTCCTAGCAATCATGGGGCTGTTGGCGACATTAGTAGCACCACGTCTTTTCTCACAATTGGATTCATCGAAAATTACTGCCGCAAAAGCACAAGCTAAGTCTTTAAGACTGGCATTGGACTCTTTCAAACTTGATTCTGGGCGTTACCCAACAGAAGTAGAAGGTTTATCCATTTTAGTAACTGCGCCAAATGGTGATACCTCAGATTGGTATGGTCCTTATCTCGACGGTGATATGCCAAAGGATCCATGGGGAAATGATTTCGTTTATGAAAAACCAAAACTGGATACTAATGGTCGGGAATTAAGTCCTAAAGTTATTTCACTGGGTGCCGACAACGCTCCAGGCGGCGTTGGTGCAAATGCTGATATTTCCTCTTAAAGAAACGGGCACTCCGTCGGAATCAAGTGGCTTCTCCCTTTTGGAAATGCTAATAGTTTTAGCTATCCTAGGAATATTATTGAGCTTAGTGAGCGTAAGACTAGTCAATTCTTTAGAATCAGCACGATTTGTAAAAACCAGTGAAAATGCGATTTCTGACATTCGATTAATACGATTGAGAGCAATGCTGGATATGAAAGACGTCGAAATTCACTCGAGCTCTAAAATAAACAGGCCGTTACCTATTGAACAAAATAAAGTGATAAAATTCCTAGATGTGCCTAAGGACTGGAACGTAGCAGGAGATATATTGTATATTTCCAAAGCCGGGACATGTTCCGGAGGAACGATGACAATTTCTGACAACAACGGCAGAAGAGCGATTTATTACATGTCTCCCCCTAAATGTAATGCAGAAAGGCAAGCGTTACCTGAAATTGTCGCTGCCGAATAGCACCGCTAAGTGCTTTAGAAATAAATCAGTCTGACCTTTGATCTGAGGCACTTAAAATAAACCTTCACAATTCTGAAAAGCCGCAGCTTCGCATTTCTTAGCTATCTCAATCGCTTTATCTATGCTTGTTTGATCTAACACAGCTGTGATTTTTTTTAGATTTCCTTCCGCTTCGGCTTGGTCTCTTTCGGAGGCCAAATATGTCCAAGCATAAGCTTTAATAAAATCTCTTTCAACACCATTTCCATCCGCATATTTAGCGCCAATTCTTGTCATGCCCGGGGGATGATTTTGTTTAGCCGCCTCCAAGAACCATTTGGCAGACTTATCTTGTTGAACGTTTAAATCGCCATGCCCTTGGTAATGAACCCCCAATCTCATTTGCGCCTCTAAAATACCTTGATCAGCCGCCATAAGATAATATTTTTCCGCTTCAGCATTATCCTCTGAAACACCGAGACCATCATCATACATCTCTGCAACACTCATTTGCGCAGGCGCAAATCCCTGATCGGCCGCTTTTTTATACCAAGAAAATGCCATTGAATCATTTTCGGTTATATATTGTCCAACATCAAACAGAACTCCCATGTTGAACTGGGCTCTCTCATTACCCTCCTCTGCAGCACGTGCCATATCAGCGAACTGATCAGGAATTCTAGGGGAGATCATAATGTCTTCAGATTGAGTCACTTGGGAATCATTCAGCGTTTCGTTTACCTCAATATCACGATTTTCTTGGCAACCGATCATTACTGTGATCGCCATATATAAAACTAAAACCCCAATTGGCTTATTCAGATATTTCATGTTCATATTCCAAAAAAGTCATTTATCTTGTTTACTTTCATAGCATAAAGAAATCAGATGTCAGCACTTAGAAGTCAAGTTCTTCTGAATCTATAGATTATTGATACAATACTCATTATGAAAGTGTTTAAAAGAACCACAATATCACCCCATAAAAACACAGTTTATTTATAGCCAAAATGTGTTTGCCCATATGTTAAGATTGTGTTAACCATGATTAATATTCAAGAGGCCCCATTGCGCTTCTTTAAAAAGCGGGCGCAGAAAGAACCAGTTCTTTACAGAACTGGTTCTTTTGTGATGTCTTGTAATTTCTTGAATGCTCTTCTAACTTGTGAAGCATTTTGTAATTGTGGAATGATTATATTAATATTCATGAGTTGCACTGGAAAATAGAGTAGTGCGAGAAATTAGATCAATCAATAACCCGCACGGGGATGGACTTTAAAAAGGAATGTTAAAGGACACGTTATTGGCCTTCCCATTAGAGAGATTACAACCTTCAATAACACTGCTACCCGGCTTTAGGGGCGAGGAAATGCCATCCGCCCTCATTAAATAAGGCTACTTCAAGTGATCGACCCTCCCAGTCTCTTGTACATTTATTGAAACAATATAGCGGTGATTGTCTTTCGGATTTAACGGAGGAACGTTCAGCTCATCAGAAATAATACTCAAATTCACAATCATATCCAAGAGATTTATGGCTTCATTATGTATTATATGTTTTGAGCTTGAAACGGCGCGATGAAGGGCAGGTCGAGATTGGTGGATTTATAATCTGTCATAAGAACTCCTCTATTTTTGACCATCATAACCGCTTCCAAAACATGGAGGATTGATTATCCAAACCCTTCGGAAAATAAGGTTATAAGTGTCAAGTAAAGAGGGGAAATATTGCATTATTGTTACAAATAGCCTTTCGGCGAAGGTGAGACTTCCCTATAGAACGATTAAAGAAATGGGATGAATGCTATGAAGTTTGAGTCTTTGGAAATATCCGATGTTATTAAAATCACACCTCGTGTATTTGCCGATGACCGCGGCGAATTTATGGAAACATTCAAGCAATCAGCCTTCAATGAAGAGGTCGGCAAAAAGGTCGTTTTTGTTCAGGATAATCAATCTCTTTCATTAACCAAAGGCACAGTTCGCGGCTTACATTTTCAATCTCCGCCTTTTGCACAGGGGAAATTAGTTCGTTGCGTGAAAGGGGCTATCGTCGATGTGGCCGTTGACGTCAGAAAAGGTTCCTCGACCTTTGGACAGTCTGTTAGCGCTAGGCTGACAGCTTCTAATCATGAACAATTATGGGTGCCGGAAGGTTTCCTTCATGGGTTTTCTACCTTGGAACCAGATACGATTGTCCAGTATAAATGTACAAATTATTACTCCCCAGAAGCAGATGGCAATGTGTTTTGGAATGATCCCGACTTGGATATCGATTGGGGCATAAATCCGGATGACGCTGTTTTATCCGCCAAAGATGTAAAAGCTCCTCTTTTTGCAGCTTTCACCTCTCCTTTTCAATATTAGCATCGAATTAGCCTAAGGTTTTATGATTAAGGTTTGAAACCATACCCTTAATCATCCTAAAGAGCGTCTATGACGCATTTTGTTTCTGTCATTATTGTCGACTTCAATTCGGGCGAGAAACTCTTAAAGTGTCTGCGACATCTGCAGAACCAAACTTACAAAAATTTTGAGGTAATCCTTATTAATAATGGAGCAGACACACAGACTGAGGAGAGCTTCTCTGAGTTTGGCCTGAAAGTAACCCTTTTAAATCCGGGTGAAAATCTGGGATTTGCAAAGGCCAATAATGAAGGTGTTAAAAAAGCGAAAGGGCATTGGCTTGCCTTTTTAAACCCTGATGCTTACCCCAATCCAGATTGGCTTGAAATTCTCATCACGGCCACAAGACGCTATCCCGACGTCAAAGCCTTTGGGTCAACCCAGTTAATGGCCTCTGATAAGCAAAAACTGGATGGAGCCGGGGATGTTTATCATGTTTTAGGAATTCCGTATCGCGGCTATTTCGGATGGGATGTTGAGCATCTTCCGTCTGAAAGCGATGTCTTTGCCGCCTGTGCTGCAGCGGCTTTATATGAGGCCAATATTTTTCGTCAGTTAGGCGGTTTTGATGAGCGTTTTTTCTGTTACGGCGAAGATGTCGATTTAGGCTATCGTCTAAGACTTATAGGCGGACGCACATTGCAAATTCCAGATGCCGTTGTACACCATGAAGGCTCAGGCATTACAGGTCGCCACAGTGACTTTACGATTTATCACGGTCACAGAAACAGAATTTGGTTGGCCTATAAAAACACACCTTTTTGGCTTTATTGGCCTGTCCTACCCCTGCATATTTTGGCCAATTTATACCTTTTATTCCGAGCGCCTTTTGCCGGAATTACGAAACCCTACCTTAAGGGCATTCTTCATGGTTATGCAGGACTTGCGCGTTTCAAAGCGGATAGAAGAAGGCTTCAAAGCCAACGAAATGTCAGCTACCGATCTTTGATAAAAGCATTGGAGTGGTCACCTGTAAAGCTCTCAAAGCGGCAAGGCAGAAACTGGTAAAAAGTTAGCGTCTCAAAAGGCTTTCATTCTCTAGCATCCATTCATAGGTCTGCTCTAACCCCTTCTGAAGAGAATAATAGGGTGTCCATCCCAGCTCTTTCAGCTTTATACCATCCATAAATTTACGAGGTGGCCCGTCTGGTTTTGAAAGATCATGGTCGATTGAACCCTTATATCCAACCATATCCATCAACGTTTCCAACAAGGCTTTGATTGTAACTTCTTCGCCCTGGCTGATATTAATGATAGATTCGGCGGAGTAATGTTTCATCAAAAAAACAAGGGCGGCGGCACAATCATCGACATGCATAAATTCGCGGTAAATCTCCCCACTCCCCCATAGTTCAACAGAGGGGCTATGTTCAATTTTCGCTTGATGAACTTTCTGTATTAGCGCCGGAATCACATGTGAATTTTCCAAATGAAAATTATCGCCCGGACCATATAAATTTGTAGGCATGGCCGAGATGAAATCTGTCCCATATTGACGCCGATAAGCCTGCGCCAGTTTAATGCCTGCAATTTTAGCGACAGCATACCATTGATTTGTAGGCTCCAATGCCCCTGTTAACAGAGCTGTTTCCTTCATGGGTTGCTCTGTAAATTTAGGATAAATGCAGGAGGAGCCTAAAAAGATCAGTTTCTCAACCGCCTGTTTATAAGCCGCATGTATAACATTTGAGGCAATCATAAGATTATCATAGATGAACTCAGCCGGATAAGTCTCATTCGCTAAAATACCGCCAACTCTTGCCGCAGCGAGAAAAATGCAATCTGGCTTCTCAGTCTCCATCCAGGCTTCTACTTGGTCTTGCCGGGTTAAGTCTATTTGAGAGCGATCTACAGTTAAAATCTCTATGACATTTTCCTGCTGAAGCTGTCTGATGATGGCAGACCCTACCATGCCCTTATGGCCACAAACCCAAACGCGCTTACCGTCTAAACTATAAGGTTGATCAATCATGATAATGTGTTCGCGTAGGCTGAGAGGCTATGAGAGCCAAATCATGCGTCACCATCTCATCAACTAAATCAGTAAAAGATGTCTTTGCTTGCCAGCCCAAAACGCGTTTGGCTTTCCCGGCATCGGCTAATAATAAATCTACTTCTGTCGGGCGGAAATATCGCGGATCAATTCTTACAATGACATCTCCGGTGGCTTTATTTTTTCCAACTTCATCGACACCCTCACCTTCCCATAAAAGCGATATACCAACGTAACCGAAAGCCAGATCCACAAATTCCCTTACAGAATGGGTTTCTCCGGTTCCCAAGACATAATCACTTGGCTTTTCTTGTTGCAACATTCGCCACATGCCTTCGACATAATCGCGCGCATGTCCCCAATCTCGCATGGCCCCTAAATTTCCGAGGTAGAGCACATCTTGTAATCCGTTATGAATAGCGGCTACAGCTCTTGTAATTTTACGGGTCACAAACGTCTCCCCCCGTATCGGGCTTTCATGATTAAACAATATGCCATTGGACGCATGAAGACCGTAAGCTTCGCGGTAATTGACGACCATCCAATAGGCATAAAGCTTGGCAGCGGCATATGGACTGCGCGGGTAAAACGGTGTGGTTTCAGATTGCGGTGTTTCCTGCACTTTGCCGTACAATTCGGATGTTGAGGCCTGATAAAACTTAGCTTTGTCGACTAGTCCCAATATCCGGATTGACTCTAGTAACCTCAAAACACCAATCGCATCAGAATTAGCTGTATATTCTGGTGTTTCAAAACTCACCTGCACATGGGATTGAGCACCGAGATTATAGATCTCATCCGGCTGCACCTGCTGTAAAATACGAATAATATTCGTTGAGTCTGTAAGGTCACCATAATGTAAAAATAATCGTGCATCCGGCCTGTGCGGATCAACATATAAGTGATCAATACGCAATGTATTAAATGACGAGGAGCGTCGTTTAATACCGTGTACGATATAGCCTTTGTCCAGAAGCAATTCCGCCAAGTAAGCGCCATCCTGCCCCGTTATACCCGTTATGAGTGCTGTTTTTGTCATCACTGTTTCTTCATTAATATTTGATATTATTGCGTGAATAAGGCTCGATAGGTGGGATAACAAGCCATGAGAACAAAAATAGCCATACGGGATATACCCTCATGCCTATAAATGCTGTTATTATGTCCGGCGGAGCTGGTACACGCCTATGGCCTTTATCGGATGAGGCCAAGCCAAAACAATTTTTAAATTTGCTTGGAGACAAAAGCCTTCTGCAACAAACCGTCGAACGTTTGGATAAAACCCTTTTCAGCGACTCCATTATTTTTCTCGCCAATACGGCACAAGCGCCGCTTATTGACGCCCAAATCAAAGATCGGGATTATCTGATTATAGGTGAACCTTGTCGACGAAACACAGCCGCAGCCGCAGCCGCAGCTGCACTTTATGTGAGAGATACGTCCCCTAAAGATGACCTAATTTTACTCCTCCCGGCAGATCATAGCATCACTGATGTGAACGCCTTCAACAAGGCCATTCGCGAAGCGGAAAAGGTCGCACGCAATGGCTATATTGTCACATTTGGCATAACACCCGACCACCCGGAAACCGGCTATGGTTACATCAAGCGCGGAAATAAAGTTTCGAATAATGTTTTTTACGTCGACACATTCAAAGAAAAACCCGACTTAGAAACAGCAAAAACATATTGCGACAGTGGGTTATATAACTGGAATGCCGGTATATTTCTGTTCTCCGCGCATTTTCTATTAGAAGAAATTAATCGTTTTCATCCTGAAATTCTGATGGCAGTCCGTCAATCTTATAAAATGGCATCAAGATCAGACAAACAGCTCAATCTTGATAAAGACAGCTTCGAGACCTCCCCGTCAATTTCTATAGATTACGCGGTCATGGAAAAAACGGATAAAGCAACTGTTATTCCTTGTGATATTGGATGGAGCGATATTGGCAGTTTTCAATCGCTACGTAATGTTTTGAAAAGACTAGGCGCCCCTAGGCACCCTGAAAATGCAAAGTTAGTCAAAGCCAATGATTGCTTGATCCAATCCGATGGACCGCAAATCAATATTATTGGATTGGATAATATCGGCGTCATTGTGAAAGACGGACATATATTGGTTTTGAATTTAGATAACTCTCAAGATGTGAAGCAAATTGCAGAAATATAAAAAGCCTAGCGCTTACTGAAATTCGACGCGTTCTTGCGAAAAGAAGAATAAAGAATTCACTTCTTCATCTGTATGAATATCAAGAGGTGAATCGATTTTTAAAATCTTGCCGATTGTCTGTTTTCTCTCACGCAAGGCCGTGTCAAAATCTCTTTCGATTTTCTCCTGTGCCCCGCTCTGGCGCATCTGAGAAATCAGGTAATCATAAATATCGAGTCGGCCATAAAGGAAAAACGACTCATAAAGAATTTTACTCGCAATTTTTTCGTCGATGTCGCGATATTGAAGCTGTGTCATCAACTTAGAGACAGGCTTGAAGATAAAATCAATCTCCTCCCCGATGGTCACATCTTTCAGCGCTTCATATTTTATCTTGAGCATTTGATCTTCGGCCGCCCTGATCACATCTTCCCTGACCTCAGTATTATAAACGATAATAATATCGATGTCAGAGCCATTAACCTTGGTCTCCAGTTGAGAATGGATGCGTGGCACATCATGTCCTAAAAAATAAGCCAGATCGCCGGAAACAAAGAAACAAGCCGTCTTATTCAGAATGTCTAGCGTGTCATCATTCAAGCCCAAAATTGCTTTGCGGGCAAACCCAATTTTGCGGTTACTGATAGCGCGATGCTTATTAGCCAGAAGTGCACTTTTTTCGACCGCTTCGGTTTGTTGGCGTTTCAGATAGACGAGGCTATAGGTCAAAAAATCTCTGAGAACAGAGGGACTCAGACGCAATTGGTTCTCACGCGTGATATCATATCGGAGATAGTATCGAGAGAAGCTGGTAATCCGCAACAAATTTGATTGATAACACACCCGCCATAAATCCATGGGGTCAACGCCTGGAAGTTGGTCATTCAACTCCTTACCTGTCATCGGGCCGGACATCTTTAATGCGTTAAATATTTTTTCTTCTGCATCAGACTTAAAAGTAATTTCAGCTCTCATATGGACTGAATAACACGAAACAAAGCCTTCCCCAATCTTTACTTCTAAATCAGGAATTACCTTTAAAAGACCATAAAGAGCGCTAAATAGTCTTTATATTTGTCTGCAAGAGCGTTAGCTTTTAGAAAATAAGATCGAGATGATGCGTTTAATTACAACATTTCCTTCAAAAAATAGAGGTCTTTATGTGCGGTGTCATTGGCATTGTTGGAAAAACAACCGTCACGGCCCGTCTCCTCGACGGGCTGAAGAGATTAGAATATCGCGGCTATGATAGCGCCGGGATTGCTGTCGCCTCTGACGGCGCACATGCCCGTAGCCGTGCCAAAGGCAAAATCGTTAATTTGGAAACCCAACTCAGCGAAGACAGTATTGAAGGCAGAATGGGTATTGCGCATACGCGGTGGGCCACTCATGGCGTTCCCAATGTTAAAAATGCCCACCCACATAAAGCAGGACGGGTCAGCATTGTTCATAATGGCATCATTGAAAACTTCGCTGAATTACGGGAGGCGCTACAGGACGGATCGCAAATTGAAACAGATACAGACACTGAGATTGTCGCTCACGTTATTAATGAGACCTTGAGAAACGGTGCTTCACCTCAAGAGGCATTTTCCCAAAGCCTATCAAAGCTCAATGGCGCTTATGCCTTTGTTTGTATGATCGAAGGGGCGCCGGATACCCTGTTCTGCGCCCGCTCCGGTTCACCCTTGGCCATAGGCGTAGGCCAGGATGAGATGTATATTGGTTCCGACGCCCTGGCCCTTGAAAAACTAACCAAAGAGCTTGTCTATCTAGAAGAAGGTGACTGGGCGATACTAACCCCTAATGACTTTACCATTTTCGATGATACCTCCTCAGAAGTTACACGCGCATCGACTATCCTAGCAGAGAGCACGACTGAAATGGGTAAAGGCAATTACCCCCATTACATGCTCAAAGAGATTTATGAGCAACCTGTTACGATTCATCAAACTTTAGCACATTTCATAGACGCGGCAGATGCCCCCTTCTCTAATCTTGAAGATATTGATTTTTCGTTTTTCAATCGGCTCTTCATTGTGGCATGCGGGACGGCCTATTATTCCGCTGCAGTGGCCAAATATTGGTTTGAACAAGTTTCAGGTATTGCCGTCGAAATTGATGTCGCATCCGAGTTTCGCTATCGTCAGCCTGTTTTAACGTCGGACACACTCTTCATTGCCATTTCTCAGTCAGGTGAGACGGCTGATACCTTAGCGGCTCTACGTTACGCGCAGGCCCAAGGCTTGAAAACAATGACGCTCGTTAATGTGATGACGTCAACAATGGCACGGGAAGCTGATATTGCTCTCCCGATCAATGCCGGCCCCGAAATTGGTGTCGCCTCAACCAAAGCCTTTACCTCCCAACTCACGGCACTTGCAACGCTCGCTTTAGCCAAGGCAGAGCATACTCAACATATTTCACAGGCTCAAATCGCAGATCATAAAAAATCTCTTCTCTCCTTACCTAGCGCCGTGGACAAAACACTTTTACTGAATAAATCCATCAAAGATTTTGCCAAAACATTATCACAATCGACGTCTGCCTTTTTCTTGGGGCGTGGCCTTTATTATCCTATTGCGTTGGAGGCAGCTCTCAAAGTTAAAGAGATTTCTTATATTCACGCTGAAGGCTTTGCAGCAGGCGAACTTAAACATGGCCCCATCGCCTTGATCGAAAAAGGCACGCCTGTGATTGTATTGGCCGCTTATGACCCTCTTTTTGACAAGACTATTTCAAATATGCAGTCAGTATCAGCACGCGGTGCGCATGTCTGTTTAATTACAGATAAAGTGGGAGCAGAGACAGCCAAGGGTATGGCTGAACATATTATCACCTTACCCAACATGAATCCATTTATCTCACCCATAGCACTTACAGTGGTTGTGCAACTGATATCATATCATGTCGCGGTTCATCTTGGAAAAGATGTTGATCAACCCCGTAATCTTGCCAAGTCAGTCACCGTAGAATAGGCACTTTCAAACAGTATAGAGTTATAAAAAACCCGCCATGAAGGCGGGGTTTATTTTTTCAATTCCCAGGACCTTAATCCGTCGAAGGCTTGAACAAGCTTTCCAGTGTATGCTCAACTTTGGGCTTCTCAAAGGCTTTTGTCGGCGTTGGCTCAACAGGCTTAAGCGTTTCACCCGTTTCTTCGGCATACGCGGCCTCTTCTTTTGCTCTTTTCTCAGCGGCCTTTTTAACCAAAGCATCAAGATCGATTTGTGTGCATAGACCTAAAGAAACAGGATCCGTCGGATTGATCGTATTGATTTTCCAATGTGTACGATCACGAATCGATTTAATCGTTGGCTTCGTTGTGCCAATTAGTTTAGAAATTTGCGCATCTGATACTTCAGGGTGATTACGAACAAGCCATGCAATTGCATCGGGACGGTCTTGACGACGAGAGAGTGGCGTATAGCGCGGCCCTTTTTTCTTAGTGGACGGCTGAAGCTCATCTGAGTCGAATTTATTTGGCTTCATTGCATAACTGGGATCTTTTTCAGCCTTTTCAATTTCTTCGCGGCTGACTTGCCCATTGGCTATGGGGTCGGCACCACGAATTCCTGCCGCAACATCACCATCCGCAATACCTTCGACTTCGAGAATATGCAGATTACAAAATTCACTAATCTGCTTAAATGTCATACCCGTGTTATCAATCAACCAAACGGCCGTGGCTTTGGGCATTAAAATTTGTGTCATATTAGGCCTCTTTCATATCAAGCCATTAAAAAAACCCCGCTCGGCGGGGTCATTTTGTTCACATTTGGTCATTACCACTTCCGAACTAACACTTACATACGCTATTAGAGAGAAAATGCAAGCATTAGGGTTAAAGGAATGTGCAATGGATGATTTAGAAACTGTGCGCCAAAGCGGCACAATTACGGTGGGGGAAGACCTCTATGGTCTCTCTCTAAAGGAATTAGAAACCCGAATCTCTGTTTTCGAAGCCGAAATTATTCGCGTTAAACATGAATTAAAGAAGAAAACACAGGAACGAAACGCAGCTGACGATCTATTTGGGGCAAAAAATTAGGGTAATTACACCAAATTATCATAATTCTTAACGCTTCTTCTCTAGATTGGCGCAGACCTTGCAAACTCCGGTGTAAGTTTATCACATGTGCTGAAAAAGAGACACTATGAACGCCGGACAGCCCCAAGATCAAAAGTTAAAAAACGGTTCCCCCAAAGAGGCATCCATGCGCGCATTGCCAATTGCTCCTGACACGCTCACGCCACAAGCTGAAGCACGCCTGTTAGAATTTACGCGCTCGGAGCTTTTCTCTAAAACTTTCGGTGAAGGCATGGATATGGTTGAAGAAACGGCCGCATATCTCGATGGCCCCGGGCGTCAGGATTCAAAGAAATTAGAACGCGTCGATGCCCTTACCTATGCGAGCCAATCTATGCGGCTCACGACACGTCTTATGCAAGTCGCCAGCTGGTTGTTAATTCAGCGCGCCTTAAAAGAAGGTGAAATGAGCCTGACCGAAGCCCGTGCCAATAAATATCGGCTCGTCGCAGAAGTGAAGTCAGAGGAAGGCTTAAGCTTCTCTGAACTCGCCAAAAATGCTTATGCTTTGCCTGCACGCCTGTTAGATTTACTGGCAAAGTCTGAAGCCCTTTATGAACGGATCGCCCGTCTAGACCGCTCACTTTACGGCACGATTGCTGCACAAAAGGGGAATACAGTCGCCGACCAGATCGGTCGATTAGAAGCGGCTTTCAATCATAATCATTAACCTCACCGAAACATTATAGGCGTGCTTTAGCGCTTTAACATGAAATGCTTTGTTTGCGCTCTTTTTGGCTCACTCAATTTTAGAGATATTAAGGCGATTGCATCCGAAAACTTTGTATGGCGTTGACAATGTCAATTTTTAAGCCAATTTACATTCAACTTACAAACTGAGATATTCGAAATTCAAATGAGAGATAACTTAGAAACACTTAAATTAAAGGTTTCGGATCAATCAATTTATCGGCGGCACTACAAAAAGCGGGATGGGCGGGATTTATTTTTATATGGTTATGCGCCCCATATTGCACCTCCTTTAGAGGAAGAACTTAGCGAACTTACCAAAGGAGGTGAGCTTAGGCACCACCCTCTACGTGATGAATGGAATATTTACGCTGCTCACAGACAAAACAGAACTTTCCAACCCTCTGTTACAAAGGATCCATTAGCTCCATCGAAAATAGGCCAAAAGCCGACAGAAATTCCTTTTAAAAACTTTGAACTCGCAATATTTGAAAATAAATTCACCAGTCTTCACCCTAATGCTTCATCTCCAACCTCATTACCTGAGCTCAACTCTGAAAGAGCATCCGGTCGATGTGAGGTTGTGGTGTATGGGCCTCAACAAACAGGCAACCTACATTCCATAGGGCAAGAAAAGAGACAACTCTTAGTCGCAAGCTGGATTGATCGATATGTCACATTATACTCTGAAGGGCACCAATTTGTTCTCCCCTTCGAAAACAGGGGTAGTGAGGTTGGTGTAACGCTGGATCATCCTCACGGACAAATATATGCTTTCCCTTTTATCCCTAAAGTTCAAAAACAAGCCATACAGGCTTTTAGCAACGGGTATGACCTATGCCATAGTCTTGAGAGCTTTCGCGCTAACTATGGAATAGTAAGTACAGGGGACATCGATGCTTTTTGTCCTCCATTTGCCCGATTTCCTTATGAGGTTTGGCTTGCTCCACGTATCCGCAGAGCGGGCCTGTGGAATTTTAATGATACAGAGAGAGCTGGGTTTGCTACACTTATCGGAGACATTACACGTCGCTATGATGAGTATTTTCAACGGCCCACGCCTTATATGCTATCTCTCCATGCCTCCCCCTTAGGGGCGGAAAATATATTTCATTTCACAGCCCAATTTTATCCTCTCTTGAGATCGCCTACACGCATAAAATACCTAGCTTCGGTTGAACAATCGACAGGTGTGTTCACAGTTGATGTCTTACCGGAAGCAGCTGCTCAAATCTTACGAGGCTTGTAGTGCAAGACGTCAATGATCTTTTTGTTAGGATTTTTGATTGCCAACCTCAGCAGTCTAATTTTACGCCTGGACGTGTCAACCTGATTGGAGAGCATATAGATTATAATGGCGGAACCGTTTTGCCCTTAGCAATGGAACTAGGGATTGGGGTGAGTTTGAAGCCACGGCATGATAAGAAAGTCGTGATTTACTCCGATCAATTCGGACACATTGTTGAGAGAAGTCTAAATGACGCTGCACACGGTCATTGGTCAGATTATGCCTGTGGAGCGATTATTTTCGCTAATAAAACAAACTTATTAAATGGCGGGGTCGATATAGCCATTCACACGAATTTACCGACAGGCGCAGGACTTTCTTCATCGGCGGCCCTTATCGTTGGTATATTAAAGTTGGCAAGGGCGTGTTCTCGGGAAAATTTAGGAGATACTCAGATAGCACTTTTAGCGCAAAAAGTAGAAAATGAATACATAGGTCTGCCTTGCGGCATTATGGATCAAATGGCGGTCGCTTGCGTCAAGCCAGGCCAAGCCTTGGCACTGGATACCAAATCTCTTAGCTACGAGCCATTGCCTTTACCATCAGACTATCACATGGCCGTCGTTCACTCAGGACAGTACCGACGTCTGTCTGACAGCGCGTATGCCACTCGAAAGGAAGAGTGTGATATAATAAAAGCAGAACTGGGTCGTGATGATATTTGCTTCATATCACCCCAAGATTTAATGAGTTTGCACAAGCTAGACGAGAGTATATTTCGTCGCGCCAAACACTGTATGACTGAACACCACCGTACTATAAAAGCCATCAAAGCCCTTAAAAATTCAGATCTATTGCAATTTGGTGAGCTTATGAATGAAAGTCACATTTCTATGCGGGATGACTTTGAGATGAGTACGCCTCTAATCGATTCGATTGTAAAAAAAGCTATCGAACATGGGGCTATAGGTGCCCGATTAACGGGTGGTGGTTTTGGGGGATCCATAGTAGCGTGTGTTCATAAACGTGAACTTTCATCTTGGTCAAAGAAACTGATGAATACATATCCGCAAGCATTCTTCGTCGCTTAGCAAAAAATTGTTGTCGTAAATTATTTACTCGCGCCAGCTATATGACTTATCCAATAAAAAAGCTCCACAAGGGAGCTTTTTCTATATAAGAAGTAAGCGTCTTTTTAGACTCCAAAACCTGCAAATTTGTCTTTGAAGCGAGACACACGACCGCCGCGATCCATCAACTTCGCATCGCCACCAGTCCAAGCAGGATGTGTTTTAGAATCGATATCAAGGGATAGAACGTCACCTTCTTTGCCCCAAGTCGAGCGTGTTTCATAAGTTGATCCGTCAACCATTTTGACAGTGATCATATGATAGTCTGGATGAATATCTTTTTTCATTTTCTGGCTCCTTAGCCGCTGGTCACGGGTTTACGTTAGAAGGTCTCCCGCTCGAGTGGCGCGATATAGGCGAGACGGCCCGAAGCGTCAAGCACTTGAGCTGTTTCGATACAGAATCAATCGATCATAATATCGCGTATGACTTTGAGTTGGGTTAAAAGCGGACGCGCTGCGCTTATGGGCAGGCAACTCGGGGCGTCACAAAGCGCAGTATCAGGATCAGAATGAAATTCGAGAAAGACACCGTCTGCGCCTGCCGCTACAGCCGCGCGCGCAATAATCGCTACGCCGTCGCGACGACCGCCCGTCGAGGCGCCGCCCGTGCGCGGATCAGCGCCCGGAAGCTGCACGGCATGGGTTGCATCAATCGTTACAGGGGCGCCAAGTTTTTGCATCTCACTAATCGATAAGGGATCAACGATCAGATTGTTATAGCCAAAGCTCGATCCCCTCTCACAAAGAATAATTTGGTCAGCGTCATGGGTTTCGCGAATTTTAGAGATGATATTTTTGCAATCCCATGGTGCAAGGAATTGTGCTTTTTTTACATGAATTAGACTGGCTGTGACTTTGGCCGCCTCAGCCATAGCCGTGACTAAATCCGTTTGGCGGCACAAAAACGCCGGGACTTGGATGATATCTGCTACATGTGCAACGGCCAAGGCCTGAGAGGGCTCATGCACATCCGTACAAATCGGAACATTCAATTCCGCCTTGATAGTCGAGAGCATTTTGAGGCCGACATCCAACCCGGGGCCACGGAAAGACACAATGGAAGAGCGGTTGGCTTTGTCAAAGCTCGCTTTGAAAACATAGGGCAGCCCAAGATCCGCACAAACAGCCTTTAATTCTCTGCCTACAACAAGTGATTCCTCCAGACTTTCGAGCACATTACAGCCTGCAATTACGGCAAGTGGAAGGCACTTACCAATAGACCAATTTGAATGTTTATGCGTGACGACAGAAGACACGGAACTTAAACCAGTCTTTGCTTCAACGGCTCAAGCAAGGCTTCATTCGTACAAATCACATCACCCGTTTCAATAACGTCGCCACCTGATAAGCTTTCGACAATACAACCGGCTTCGCGGGCAATGAGAACGCCTGCTGCAACGTCCCATGGTGCGAGCCCGCGTTCCCAGAACCCGTCATAACGCCCTGCTGCCGTCCAAGCGAGATCAAGCGAAGCCGCACCCATGCGGCGCACACCGGCGCTATGCCCCATAATTTGGTGGAGCTCTTTTAAAAATTTGGCATGGCCAGGGCGACCCAAGAAGGGGATTCCGGTTGCAAAAAGCGAGTCTTGGAAAATATCACGTTGAGAAGGACGCAGGCGACGATCAGCACCACCTCTTGTATTGTCATTGACGAACGCACCCTTCCCTTTTTCGGCAAAATACATTTCATCGGTGATCGGATTATACACGAGGCCTGCGACGATCTCTTTTGGATGGCCGTCAATCTCACGCTCGAGCGCGATAGAAATTGCAAAATGCGGGATACCGTGAAGATAGTTTGTTGTGCCGTCGAGTGGGTCGACAATAAAACGATGCGTTTTATCAGACCCTTCTATTGAACCGCCTTCTTCTAATAAAAAACTGTAACCGGGGCGGTCACGTTGAAGGTTTTCGACAATAACCTCTTCGGCTTTTCTGTCGGCGTGAGAGACAAAATCAGCAGGGCCTTTGCGCGAGACCTGCAAATGCTCGACTTCATTGAAATCACGCAGTAAGCCTCGCGACGCTTTACGCGCCGCCATTTGCATAACCGTCATTAAAGCAGAAAGGTTCGCCATGATTAATCAGCCCGCTTTATATAAGAGCCATCTTCTGTATTGATAACAAGGCGTTCTCCTACCCCTACGAAAGGCGGAACGTTTGTTCGCACACCATTCGAAAGAATAGCCGGTTTAAAAGAATTGGCAGCAGTTTGACCTTTGACCACTGGCTCCGTTTCAGACACTTCCAAGATCACTTGATCTGGAAGCGCAATACTTATGGGGCGCTCTTCATAAAACTCGACCTGTACAGCCATGCCGTCTGTCAGATACGCCGCGGCATCACCCACAAATTCAGATTGCAAACTAATCTGCTCATAATTTTCTGCATTCATGAAAACGAGCATCTCCCCCTCAGGATAAAGGTAAGTATGCTCCTTTTGCTCTAAACGCACGCGCTCTATGGTCTCAGCTGCACGGAAACGTTCATTGAGCTTACGACCATCAAGAAGGTTTTTAAGTTCAACTTGGTTGAAGGCACCGCCCTTGCCTGGTTTAACGGCATTACATTTGACAGCGACCCAGAGTGTGTCTTGGTGTTTGATAATATTACCTTGGCGGATTTCATTGCCGTTCATTTTCATGAGACGTACTCTCTTTTTTGCTTCGCTAGACGATGTTGCTAAGTTTAAACTTGAGGCCCTCTATCAGTCAAAAGAAAAGGGAGCAAGCGGTGCTTGCTCCCTGACATCACTTGATAGGCGGGCCTTTATTCTGAAGAGGCGAGCTCTTTATTCACCGTCTTTGTATTATCATTGATATTACGCTCGATCAGCAGACGCTTCGGATCCAAAATGACATGGGTTGGTTTTTCGTTCAATTTGAACTCCAAAACTGTTTCTAATTGATCCACCCGGACTTTTCGCGTTGCAAAAGGAGAGGCCCCCAAATCATCTTTTGGGTCTTCGGTATAAAAACCGATTTCGAGCCATTCATTAAGCTCAGCCCCTTCGATTTCAGAGACTGAGGTCTCTTTACCGTCTTCTTCAGAGGCATATTTCTTATCGACCTTTATAGGCAGTGATACTGTGAAATCATCGCCAGTAGCACGCACATCAATGTCATCTGTAAATGAGAGGTCCCAGAAGGTGATTTTATTCCAATAATCATCAAT
>CAYGTR010000037.1:0-30341 GCA_964352855.1 uncultured Algimonas sp.
CCCCAACTGTAACAATCCGCCCCAGTCTGTCCTTTTAGAATGTTCTTTTCGAGCGGGAGCGCTATAGAGCCTTTATGATTGCTGAAATTGGACATTTCCTGTTTATTCTGGCCTTTGTGACGGCGGTGGCGCAGACGGTTTTGCCGATGGTGGGGGCGCAAAAAAACAATGTGGCGCTGATGCAATTCGGCGAGCGCGCCGCCGCGATACAATTCGGATTATTGGCCGCTTGTTTTGTCGCGCTCACCTATACATTTCTAATCTCTGATTTCTCGGTCAAACTGGCGGCGAGCCATTCGCATACAGCCAAACCCCTGCTCTATAAAATCTCAGGGGTGTGGGGGAATCACGAAGGCTCTATCCTGTTATGGGCAGTGATGTTAGGCCTTTACGGCTATTTGTTTGCCGCCTTTTCCAAACGCTTGCCCCTTGATTTGCGCGCCCGCACGCTCTCCATTCAAGGGCTTTTGGCCGTCGGATTTATGAGCTTCATCCTCTTTACCTCTAATCCGTTTGAGCGTTTGTTTCCGACGCCGCCTGATGGCAGCGGGCTCAACCCCCTCCTCCAAGATCCCGGCCTCGCCATTCATCCGCCTCTGCTCTATATGGGCTATGTCGGTTATTCTCTCGCCTTTTCGATGGCCGTGGCCGCGCTCATTTCAGGAAAAATAGATCGCGACTGGGCACGGGCGCTCAAGCCTTGGTCGCTTATTTCTTGGAGTTTTCTCACCCTTGGTATCGCGATGGGGTCGCTCTGGGCCTATTATGAACTCGGTTGGGGCGGATGGTGGATGTGGGACCCGGTTGAAAATGTCTCTTTCATGCCGTGGCTCGTCGGAACGGCCTTGATGCACTCCATCATTGTGATGGAACGACGCCAATCCCTCGCCCATTGGACTGTCCTCCTAGCGATCACGGCCTTCTCGCTCAGTCTTGTCGGTACTTTTGTGGTGCGCTCCGGTGTTTTGGTTTCCGTCCACGCTTTTGCCGTCGATCCGGCCCGTGGTATCTACATTTTAGGATTATTGCTCCTCGCCACCGGTGGTGCGCTTATACTCTACGCAATGCGCGCAAAGACTCTGGTTCGACGTGCAGATTTTGATCGGGTGTCGCGAGAGGGCGGATTAGTGTTGAACAATTTATTATTAGCCACCGCCACGGCCACGGTTTTCCTCGGCACATTCTATCCCCTGCTGATGGATGCGCTGACAGGTGATAAAATCAGTGTGGGCGCACCCTATTTCGATCTGACATTTGCGCCGATCATGGCCATTTTGATTGTTTTCATGGGGGCTGCCCCACTGTTGAAATGGCAAGGTGACAGTTTGGCAAAGCTCAAACGTTTTGGACTCATCAGCGCGGTCGCCGCGACCCTTATCATTGCGCTGGCGGCTATATTTGGAAAATCCGTATTGGGCGGTGTGGGTTTGGCACTCGCAGCCTATCTGGGTTACGGCGCGATCAAAGCCTTACGCAAACGCGGGCCTTTATCGGCGATGCCCCGCGCCGCACGTTTCGGCACAATCGGTTTCGCCATAGGGCATCTCGGCATGGCGGTCTTTACAGCAGGGGCCGTGATTATGAGCGTCTGGGCAGACGACACAATCGGCCGTATTAAACCGGGCGACAGTCTGGAGGTCGCAGGTTACACTTTCATCCTCACCGAGATTGATGGCGGGATAGAAAACAATTATTCTTTCCGCCGCGGCCTTGTGGATGTCGAATATAAAGGCCGCACGATTGATGTCTTGCAAACCGAACAACGATTTTATCCCGTTCGGGAAATGATTACGACAGAAGCCGGGTTCCATTTTGAACTTTGGGGGACAGTCTTTGCCGCGATTGGCGAAGGTACGCCCGAAGACGGCTATATTTTGCGCGCCAATTATCAACCCGCCGTTGTGTGGATTTGGATAGGCGCGTTGTTAATGTCCATTGCCGGCTTCTTATCCGCTTACGGCCTCCGCACATCACAACCGCAGACATCACGCCGCAAAGAAGAACCTGAATTAGTCGAAGGGATTGCAGAATAATGCGCGGCCTTACTCCCCTCATCCTTTTTGCGGTGATTGGTTTGGCTTTCGCGATCGGGCTGACCAAAGACCCACGGCGTATGGAAGCCACGTTAATTGATCAACCCTTTCCTGAATTCGCCCTACCTGCTTTGGATACGCCGGATATGACCCTCACCCAAGTCGATATTGCCGGGCAAGTCAGCGTCGTCAATGTCTTTGGATCTTGGTGCGTAAGCTGTAATGTCGAGCATCCAATTTTGATGGATATCTCCAAAGACGAGGCCATTCGCATGGTTGGCCATAATTGGCGAGACGGACGCGATTCTGCACGTAAATGGCTTGATGATAAGGGCGATCCTTATGACCTCATCATTTTTGACGAACATAGCGAGTTGGCGATCCCGCTCGGTGTAACAGGGGCGCCTGAAACTTTCATTACCGATAAAGCGGGACGCATAAGGTATAAACATTCCGGCCCGATTGGGTATAAAGATTGGGAAGAAACCCTTCGCCCGCTTATCCAAACATTACAGGCTGAATAATGCGTGTATTTCTATGTCTTCTGCTATTCTTTGTGACGGCCCCCGTTTTTGCGCAATCCTCTGATCCTGTGATCGAAGAGCGCGCACGCGAAATCGGACAATCGCTCCGCTGCGTCGTCTGTCAGAACCAGTCCATTGACGAATCTGACGCCCCTCTCGCCGCTGATATGCGAAAACTCGTGCGCACACGCTTGGCACAAGGCGATAGTAATGACGATGTCATCGCCTATATGCGCGATAAATATGGTGATTATGTTTTGTTAAAACCGCCTGTGCAGAGCAATACTTACGCGCTTTGGGTCATGCCGTTTTTACTTTTACTAGGCGGGTTAATTTGGTTTCTACGCGTCGGTAAAAAAGAGACCCCATCATGATTTGGCTCAGTCTTCTCATTATCGCGTTGGGTGTTTCACTCTTCCTCATCACACCCTTGATGCAAGGACAAAAAAAACCTGCGCTCATCAGTCTTTTCATGGCAGGTTTTATTGGGAGTGGATTAGGGCTCTACGCTTATCTCGGAACACCAACACCGCCTGAACAACCCGTTGTGACTCAAGCTGATATTCAAGGCATGGTCGATGGTTTGGCAGCGCGCCTCGCAGATGAACCCGAAGACCCTGAAGGGTGGGCCCGACTTTTACGGTCACGGATTGTGATGAACGATGTCAATGCGCTGATCCGAGATCACAAAAAAATGTCAGCTCATTTTTCTGACAGACCCGACATGATCGCACAAATCAATGAGACGAGTGGTTTCAGTAAATTAGCGTCCTCCTTGGCTGAAGACTAAGTCTATTTCGGTTTATCCAGCAAACTATCCAGACGTTTTGAGAGGTCTTCTTTGCTATCCGTTAAAATATCCGGCGTTTCGACGACCTCCTCAAAATCGCGGATGACTTGATCTTTTGAAACAGGAATAGATTTATCTACTAACCCCGGACGACGACGCGGCGCGCCCGTCTCATAACGCGGATGAATGAGTTCTCCGGTCTCTCCAAAACTAAAGGTCAAACGCCTCCAGTCGGAATCGCTATAATCAAACGCTTGGCCTTCAGGGTCGAGATCCGACCAATCGGGTTCCAAAGGCGCAGTTGCGGCGCGCTCATACCAAAGTCGAGCATCGGCCATATTACCTAGGCGTTCTTCAATTTGCCCGGCGAGTTGACATAAACGCGCAGTTGGCGCGTCCTCATCAGAATCGAGGTTCAAATAAGGCGCCAATACCGACAAAGCGGCGACGCCGTCACCTGAGCGCAGCTTTTCCTCGGCTTGCAACATATGAGATTCTTTATGGTTCGGGTTCATCTTGATGAGCGCATCAATTCTTTTAGCCCTAACGCGATCTGTTTCGCCTTCTATAACATCTTGAAAGGCAATCGCCAAAGCCGGATGGGGGCTTTTCGCCCACGCCTTTTCAATCAAGGCAATCGCTTTCTTTTGATCACCGGCCACACGTAAAAGATAAGCAGATAAAGCGACAGATGGCGCAAATTCCGGCGTTTCGCTGGCAGCTTTGACGGCCATTTCCGTGGCAAGTTTTGTTTGCCCCGTATCTTTTAACTGATCTGCTTGAGCGCAAAGTAAAACAGCCCGGCGACGGCGGGCAACGGTTTTATCAATATGTTTGCGACGTTCCCCTTGATCCAATGTGTCTGTTGCGGCCTGCCATTGATAATCCGCCATTTGAGCTTGAAACAAAACGTCGAAGGCCCAGCGGGCATTTTTATTGTCGGCATAGGCAAGCTGTGCATGTTCAATTGCCCCGGCCAAATCCCCAGTCGCCAGTAAATTTCGCGCCAAACCATGTTGTCCCGTTGAACGTGCTTTGGAGGATTCGAGCATGGCCGTATAATGTGCGAGAGCCTCAGCATTATCACCACAGGCTTCGGCGGCTTGAGCGCTGACAATACGACCTAAATCTTCGGAGCCAATCAAGTTGCGCGCACGCTCTGCTTTCTTGCGGGCCTTACCGGCATCCCCATCAGCCCCTGCCAAAAGCGCATCTTCCATTGCGTCGAGTGCTTGATTGCGTCTGCGTAGGCCAACACCGGATTTAATCCGAGACGGCAAATGCCAGAGCCATGTGAGCAAAGACCATATCAAAATAATGGAAATGATCGCAGAGGTGACAAGGAAAAGCACTGACTGCCATGTCAACTGCACCTCTTTGCCGGCAAAAAACTTGGCATCCGCAGATGAAGACAAGGTCACAAAGGCGTCGTCACCAACATAGAGCATAAGCCCTGCAAAAGCGGCAATAAAAATGAGAATGGCAATTACATACTTTGTCATAAAATAAGGTTCCGTTCGCCTTTAGTTAGCCGTTTCGGCCGCGTTGCGCCAGTCCTGACCGAGTTTGCGAATATCTTCCGGCAATTGATCAAAGGCTTTTATGGCAGAACTAAGGTCACCTGCCTTGGCTGCCTTGCCGGCGGCCTCGATCAATACAATAGGATCGTCCGGTTCACGCAGTTGAACATGTTTACTGAATGTGCGGGCTAAAAAGCCCTTATTTTCCATTTTTTCCTCGACGGCTGACATTAAGGTCGAAAGCGGAAATTCAGGAGGATCAATTGGCAAAAGACCGTTTTGAACGATGGACTTCGTCGTGTCTGCATTCATCGCAAAAGGTTGGGCTTGAGCCGCCTCAAGTTCTGAGCGCAACAAGGCTATTTCGGCCTCCATATCAGAGAGTTGCGTCTCTAATTCTGAAATATCCGGCCAATTAAATCCGTCTTCTTGTGCTTTTTGGAAAACTGTTAGGGTTTGTGCATCAATCTCCGGCAAAATTGGAACAGGCATGTTTTCCAACGCTGTTATACGGCTTTCAATACCGGAAATCATCGCATCAACATTCTCTGCATCCATATTCTCTATGGTTTGTTGGCGCAGAGTTTGAACGGTGGTTTTTAAATCCGATAAAGCCTTCGCATTCTCATCTTTGACGCTTGCAACGGCGCGGTCAATTTGAACTTGCACGGCAGACAGATCAGGCTTGGGCACAAAATATTGTGCGCCAAAAGCGCCGCCAATGGCACCCAAAAGTGCCGCAGCGGCTGAAAAAGTCATAATCGTTTTCAGACCCAAGCCTTTCCGGCGCGTGGGTTCAGGCGTTATCTCTTCAACGTCTTCAGGTTCAAGATACTCGACTTCTATGTCATCATTTTCATTCATAATATCAGTCTAGGCCTGTCGCGGTCTGTAAATCAAGTTTCAGTGCATTTATCATCGCGTTTTGATCAGGCGATGCGGCGATGAAATAATGCGCCAAATTCACAGCCCTTAGAGGTGCGTCTGTCGCTGCGCTGATGGAGAGCGTCTTAATATGAGAGACATCCACGTCATCTACCAACGCGGTAAAAGTTTTTGCCGCTAAAGGCGAATAAAATGCAATATAATTTACATCCGAGACATCAAGCGGGAGAGTCTCAACTGGTTTGGAGGCATAATATTCGACCCGTTTGGCCTGATATCCTTTCTCACATAACGTCTCGACGATTTCCCCGCGCACATGTCGACCTGCACAATGTAGAACGGGCTGAGTTTGAGGCACTGTCTTTTCAATCAAATCCACCACATCCGAAGCGTCACCCCCAGCAGATGTCACATCTGTAAACCCGACATCTAAAGCGAGTTTTGCCGTCGCATCCCCCACACAGATAACGGGATAATCGCGCGCCGCATGCCTCTGTGCAAAAGCCCGCACGCCATTTCGCGCCGTGAAAATTAAATGCGTCTGAGGTTTCGGTGTTTCAATCATATCGCAATTTATCACGATATTTAAAAGGGGGGATGAGATTATGTTTAATCCCATAGATTTAAAATCAGCAGCACTGTCATTTCCACGCGGAAGCGACTGCGTGACCCAAATTTTTTGCTTATTATTCAGTGACTTATTCATCCCAAGAGATTTGGTTACCTACCGCAGACCTTACATCTTTGCCAAGGCGGTATCCCAGATCATAAGCCTCAATAACCGTGGATAAAAGCTGTGTCTCCTCTGCGCCAAAGCGAAGCGATCCGTCTTTGGCTACGACTTCGCCTTTAAACACCATTATCGTTCCGTCCCATACGGCCAATGCGGCAATAGGGGTTCGGCAGGACCCATCCAAAGCCCGCAAGAAAGCGCGTTCCGCCGTAATCGCCATTTCCGACGCTTTACAATTTAGCGGCGCAATCAAATCTTTCGCAAAGCGATTAGATTTACGAATTTCAATACCAATTGCCCCTTGAGCGGGTGCGGGCAACATGGTCTCAATCGAAATGGACTCGGCAATCACATCTTCTTGTTCTAAGCGTTTTAACCCGGCACAGGCAAGGAATGTGGCGTCACACACACCATCGGCCAGTTTTTGCAGCCGTGTGCCCACATTGCCCCGCAGAAGGCAGTATTCGATATCGGGACGCATAGCCGATAGCTGTGCACGACGACGAATAGAGGCCGTCCCGACCAAGGCCCCTTCGGGCAGGTTTTCCAATTTGGCATATTTATGAGAAATAAACGCATCCCGCGGGTCTTCGCGCGGCAGTATCGCACTGATCTCTAAGCTGTCTTGGCCAACCGTCGGCACATCTTTCATTGAATGAACTGCAATGTCGATCTCGCCCTGAACCAAAGCTTCCTCTAATTCTTTGGTAAACAGGCCTTTTCCACCAAAGGCACTTAAGTGGCCTTTCAGACGATCCCCTGACGTTTTGAGGATTTTCACGGGATATGACTCAAGGTCTTGGCCTGATGTCTCCGCCAGAAGACGTTGCACCAAATGGGCTTGATAAAGGGCCAAAGGCGACCCGCGCGTTCCGATTGTTAAGCTCTGTTGCATCCCTGTCCAACTACCCTTATCTCACATCTGTGACCACAGTTAATTCGGATAATGCCACGAGGCCAGAGGTGCCTTTTCTCGTCTTGGGGATTGAATCCAGTTGCGACGAAACGGCGGCATCTGTTTTGCGATATACCGATGATGATAATGTGGAGATTCTATCTTCCATCATCTCTAGCCAAGACGAAGCCCATGCCCCTTTTGGCGGAGTTGTGCCCGAAATTGCTGCACGGGCACATATGCAAAAAATTGAAAGCATTATCGATAAATCCATTCATCAAGCCAGTGTGAATTATACGGACCTCGCAGGTATCGCGGCCACCTCCGGCCCGGGCTTGATAGGCGGCGTGATTTCAGGCTTGCTCGCGGCTAAAGGATTAGCACTTTCACTCAACGTGCCGCTGTTAGCCGTCAATCATTTGGAAGGTCATGCGTTGTCGCCGCGTTTGGCGGCGCCTTGTGCCTTCCCGTATTTGCTATTGTTGGTATCAGGCGGCCATACGCAGCTCCTTTCTGTGAATGGTTTGGGCGATTATACACGACTTGGCAGCACCGTGGACGACGCGGCAGGCGAAGCCTTTGATAAATCCGCTAAAGTTATGGGTCTGGGCTTTCCCGGAGGGCCAAGAGTGGAGCAGTGGGCCCAAAAAGGTAATGCCTTTGGGTTTGATTTACCCCGTCCGTTTCGCGGAAAAGACCATGCTGATTTTTCTTTTGCTGGATTGAAAACCGCTGTCGGACGGGCTTGGGACGCCAGCGATAAATCAGACACAGCCAAAGCAGATCTTTGCGCAAGTTTACAACGCGCAATTGGTGACGTCATGGCCGAGCGCACGACCCGCGCAATTGCGATATTCAAAAATTTACACGGCAAAAATGCAAAACGTTTTGTTGTCGCGGGCGGCGTGGCGGCGAATAAAGAACTACGCTCAAGATTGACAGATGTGTGTGATGAACATGGGTTTTCCCTGCTGGCGCCCCCTTTGAAATTCTGCACCGATAATGCGGCCATGATTGCCTTGGCAGGCGCGGCCAGATTGGCGACAGGTGATGTCGATACACTCGATGCGAAAGCACGTCCGCGTTGGCCGCTTGACGAGGACGCGGCGAAAGCCAATCCTGCAAGCGGCTTTGGTAAGAAAGGTCCTAAATCTTGACATATGACTTTCAAAGTTTCGGCGTGGTGGGCGCAGGCGCATGGGGTACCGCTTTGGCGCAAAGCCTCGCGACCGGGGGACGTGATGTTCTGCTTTGGGCGTTTGAAGCCGATGTTGTAGAGGCAGTGAATGCGGGTCATGAAAACACGACCTTTCTGCCCGATGTCAAACTCTCGCCCCAGGTGAGAGCGACTACAGATTTGAAAAGCCTCGCCCAATGTGACGCGCTGCTCTCTGTGGTGCCCGCCCAATTTACGCGGCAAACGCTGTCTGCTTTGGCTGATGAGACAATTTTGACCGGCAAGCCCGTTCTTCTCTGTTCCAAAGGGATTGAGATCAGCACGCGCGAATTTATGTCTGATGTCTTGGCAGAGACTTTACCACAAACCGTCACCGCCGTTTTATCGGGGCCAAGCTTTGCGATTGATGTGGCCAAAGGTTTGCCGACGGCTGTGACCTTGGCCTGCGAAGATGAAGCGATGGGCGAGGCTTTAGTCAAAGCTGTGGCCGCACCGACTTTTCGCCCATATTTGGCAACCGATGTCTTGGGCGCAGAAATTGGCGGGGCCGTCAAAAATGTGCTCGCGATTGCCTGTGGTATGGTGCTCGGCATGGGGCTTGGCCGATCGGCCCATGCTGCGATTATTGCCCGCGGCTTTGCAGAAATGCGGCGATTGGGGAAAGCCCTCGGTTGTAATCCGGAAACATTGACGGGGCTCTGTGGATTAGGCGATTTGGTGCTGACATGCTCAAGCGAGCAATCCCGTAATATGTCATGTGGACTAGCTTTGGGTCGCGGTGAAAAACTCGCCGATATTATGAGCGCAAGAAACTCTGTCACCGAAGGCGTGGCCACCGCACCCGCTTTGAAACAAATGGCACGAGAGCACGGCGTCGATATGCCGATCTGCGAAGCCGTTGCCGATATTCTGTCAGGCGATTTGGACATTGAAAACGCCCTCAGCACGCTATTATCGCGCGAGCACAAAACGGAAGTTTTATGAGTTTTTTTCTGATTCATACGAGCGATAAAACTGACAGTCTTTCCATACGCCAAGCGAATCGAGACGCCCATTTGGCATGGTTGAAATCCGATAAGGATGTGAAACTTCATATTGCCGGTCCTTGGCTGGATGAAGAAGGCGTGATGCGGGGAAGCCTTTTAATTGTGGAAGCGGACAGCAAAGGCACTGTTGAAAATTGGCTCGCCAAGGACCCTTACCGCGTGGCAGGTCTGACGGCACAGACAACTCTGCAGACCTATCACTGGGTGGTGGGCGCGCCTTAGGCCAATCAAGCACCTTTGGCGCCCTGCCCTGACGGGCAGTGCGTAAAACTTTGGCCGCGCCTGCTCCGTTAAGGCGGCGCTCTGGCTGCGGTCGGATTTAGTTCCGTTTCAACTCTGGGGATTACGTCAGCAACCTCACCCAATAAGGCGCTCAACCATTTTTGCACGAATCGAAATCGGCGTTTGGAATACACTTTAGTGGCCACTTTAACCATGTCCATTTGGGTGAAGACAATAAACTCTTCAGGCCATACCGTAATGGGTTGATTGAGGCCTGTGAAATTATTGAGCGGACGCGCATCATAACGATAGGCTCTGTTTTTTTGGGCTTGAGGGGCTTCACCACGCTGTCGCGGTAAAGGCGGCAGGCGGAAAAGACCCGCTTGATCAACGCGAAAGGGATCACGGCGAATGTTAGAATGCGCACAGGCTTTAGCGCAGAGTCGTGCATGGGCGCGAGATTTTTGTTCTGCTTCAGACAGTTCAAGGCGGTTTCGATGAACGGTTTTGGGAGGCTTTACGCGTTTATTTAGTAATCGCAAAAGCGCCTCTACCCCACCTAAATCTTTCAGCACACGCCATCTCCATGCGGGTATGCGCAACATCTTTAACTTGATCTGATAGCGGTTTTCCGCCTCGGCCAGCATGATAATACGGCGGACTTCTTTGCGTAGTAGGTGGGCGGATTTTAAAAGCTTGGGGCCGCAGGAGATAACAGCAATCATCGCCCGACACAGCATATCAATCCGCGACTGACAGGCGGCATGATCATAGGGCTTTCGGTCAGCCATTATGTGGTCATCAAACTTCACTCGATGAGTGTAAGCGTGTTTTTACATGTGCGGATTAAATTAATTCAAACCGCAGTTTGACTTATAAAATATGGCCCTCAAGTGCGGATTAAACGCCATAAAAAAGCGGCAGGAACATGGCTCCTGCCGCTTTGCCCAACATAGATTTTTCTATGAGCCCTATTTGTAAACAGATTCTTTTTTGAAGTGCTTCGCCAAAAGATAATAAACTACGGCACGGTACTTGCTACGTGTTGAGCGGCCATATTGATCCATCACGGCGTTAAGCCCTGCGTCCAAATCCGCAGTGTCTTTCAGGCCGAGCTTCTTGATCAGGAAATTCTTTTTCACAGTCTCAAGCTCGCTCTTATCAGAGGCGGAAACAGTCGAGGCGTCGCGGTTATAAATTGACGGGCCACATCCGATAGTGACTTTGGTCAAGAAATCCATATCCGGCGTCACGCCGCATTTGTCTTTCAAATCCGCTGCATATTTTTGAATTAGTTCGTCGCGTTTGCTCATTATGAAATCCTCCCGAGATTAAGCGTTCATCGCAGAAAGGGGATTACAGTAGAGACCCTGAACGGCGGGTGAATACTCCAAATACTCTAGACCGAGGCATCACAAGATAAATTGCCCTGCCATCGTTTGAACGGCCTGCCCCTCAATCGTGACGTTTATTGGATTATTAGTAGTTGTGGCCTTAATATATGAAGAGCGTCCCATATCTTCGCCTTGTAAAAAAGATAAAGACATCGCCTCTCCCAATTGCTCTGTTAATAAGGCTGCCAAGGTTGCCGATGCACTCCCCGTGGCAGGATCCTCAGGAATATTATCCAAAGGCGCAAACATGCGAGAGGTGACTTTATAACCCTCGCGAACATAGGCAAAAATAGCAAAGTCCAGCCCTGCCGGATATAGCTTAGCCGCTTGACGGATGGCATCAATATTCGGCTGACAGTTTGAAAGTGACAATCGGCTATCAAGTTCCACTATGGTAAATGGTAAACCCAGGCTGGCTTGAAGAGGGCTATGCGTATCGGTTTTTATCGCCCCCGGAGTTAAACCCAAGGCTTTGGCCACAAGGCTCGGGTCAGGCTTCGAAATTATATCTAAAGCCCGAGAGGTCGTAAAACGCGCAGTGCTGCCTTTCACCTCGCAAGGTAATGGCCCGATACCCAGTTCCAATATCATCGGTGATGTATAGCCAAGCTTCGACAAGGCAATGACCGTGCCAATCACAGGATGCCCTGCGAAATCAACTTCGGATGTGGGCGTAAAAATACGCACGCGCGCAACATGCGCCGGGTCTTGGGGTGGGTAAACGAATGTAACTTCGGAAAAATTAAATTCCGCGGCAATTTTTTGGAGTTTGTCTTCTGGAATATCCGCAGCATTTGTGAACACAGCCAATTGATTGCCGCCAAAAGGAGCGTTTGTAAAAACATCATAAACGACATAATCAAACATATAGTCTTTTATCCCTTGTATCGAAGAGAGGCCTAAGCCTTCTTCTCCCAACCGCCGCGGTCATTCTGCTGATAATAAGCGAGTTTTGCACCTTGGTCTTTCAGCTGTTTCCAGCGTCCGCGTTCCCGCGTGACGTCATTTTCTGAGCGGCCATTAATCATGACCATGACGCGGGAGACGTCCTCCATTTGAGCAACATCCGTTCCCCCCATCAAGAAAACAGCATCGAAGCCTTTGGCATCATCCAAATCTGAACTGAGCAAGATAGGCTGCCAATCACCCATGGGTTCATCGTCGCGTCCATGCGGCAGGAAGCTGTCATCACGGAACGTCCAGAGATGATCATCCATCCCGGGCAATGTGTCAGCGGGCATTTTCACAAGCGCCCGCCATCCTTTGGCGAGCGTTTTTTCGAGCAGGCCCGGCAGCACACCTTCAATTGTGCTGCCTTCCAAATGATAAAACCAGTGCTCCGGGGGCGTGGTCATTAGCCTTCGTAATTATCCGCGACCCAACGGTTGAGGAGGCGAACGCCAAACCCTGTACCAAAGGTCGTCTCGCGTGGATCATGGCGCGTATTTTTCATGCCAACGCCTGCAATATCCAGATGCGCCCAAGGCGTATCTTTGCCGACAAACCGTTTCAGGAATTGCGCGGCTGTAATCGATCCAGCAGGCGCTCCGCCGATATTTTTCATGTCCGCAAAGGGACTGTCGAGCATTTTGTCATATTCTTTCGCCAGTGGCAGACGCCATGTTTTCTCTGTCGAGGTTTCAGAGGCCGCTTTGATTTGATCGGCCAGATCATCATCATTCGAGAACAGACCCGCATGTTCATAACCAAGGGATGTGATAATGGCACCCGTCAAAGTGGCGAGGTCAATCATCGCGGCAGGCTTGATTTTCGTGACTGTGTAGTGCAGCACATCGCAGAGCACCAAACGCCCTTCGGCATCTGTGTTTTGCACTTCGATGGTCTGGCCCGACATAGAGGTCACGATATCACCCGGATTTTGCGCGCGCCCATCCGGCATATTTTCAACCAAGCCCACCAAGCCCACGACATTGGCTTTGGCTTTGCGTTTGGCGAGCGCCATCATGGCGCCGACGACGGCGGCTGACCCGCCCATATCGCCTTTCATATCCCACATACCGTTGCCGGGCTTGAGCGAGATACCCCCTGTATCAAAGGTGACACCCTTGCCGATGAGGGCTGTCGGTTTCGCGCCTTTCTTGCCGCCGTCCCAGCGCATAATGACCATTTGTGATTCACGCTCTGATCCGACGCCGACACCCAAAAGCGCATGCATACCCAATGTTTTCATGCGTTTTTCGCCGAGCACTTCGACTTTCAAACCTAACTCTTCAAGCTTTTTAATACGGGCGGCATAGGCTTTGGGGAAAAGCACATTTGGTGGCTCATTCACAAGGTCACGTGCCAATATTGTGCCGTCACACACAGGCCCGTGATAATTCTCATAAGACTTCTTGGCGGCGGCAGCATTTCCCGCGGTTACTTTTAGCGTTTTGATTTGCGGCGTCTTTGTCAATGTGGCTTTGGTTTTATGCGTATCAAAACGATAGGCAGCGAGACGCGCACCTACCGCGGCACAGGCCGCATCATCAGCTGTCGCAGCGTCGCCCATATGAATCGTTAATGTCGTTTCGCCGGCAGACAATAACCGCTTGACCGCTTGGGCCGTGCTTATTTCATAATCAACGGTTTCATCTTTTCCGGTACCGACCACTAAAAGACGGACCGCTTTTTCACCTGACATGATAAAGGTTTCAAACATTTTGCCCGACTCACCCTTGAAGCCTGCGGCCTTTGCTGCTGCGTCAAAACTCTCCGGCGCAATTTCACGATAAGCTTTACCCATTTCGCCCATATCTATTTTTTGTGCGGCAAAGACGATAGCTGTGCCTGATTTCGCAAGGGTATTGGCAGAAAAGCTGACTTTCACGGGAAACTCCTAAAATGATATATGCTATAAATATATTACAAAATTTATAGCCGTGTAGTGCTAGTAAACAAGCCCACAGCATATTAGAAGGCTAAACGACGCAAGGGACTGTTTTTTGCGTAAAAAAGGGTGTTTTGAGTCAGATATGCTGGGCATTCCATACAGATGACATTGCTACAACGCTATTTCCGCACACAAGCGCTTTGGCCATTACTGCTCTCATTAGCCGCCTTGGCAGGGCTTGCCTTGCTAACGCAAAGTTTACAAACGCTGGATTTGGTGGTGGAAAACCGTCAATCCGGATGGACGTTCCTTAAAATTACGTTCCTGGCCCTGCCGCAATTAGTGGCGATTATTATGCCGCTCTCGGTCTTTATGGCCACGCTTTATGCCCTTAATCGGTTGAACAATGACTCCGAATTAGTCGTCGCAAAAGCGTCCGGTTTCTCGCCTTGGCAAATTGCGTCACCGGCTGTGCGGCTCGGCGTTTTTGCAATGATTGCACATTTGATAATCAACCTCGCTTTGCAACCCTATTCTTTCCGGCAAATGCGGGTCGAAATTATGAAAGTCCGCACAGATATCGCGTCGCAAATGGTACAAGAGGGCGAATTTGTGACCCCTTCCCCCGGATTAACCGTCTATGCGAGGGAAATCGGGCCTGACGCGTCATTAAAAGACGTGATGATTTATGACGCGCGGGATCCCGGAAGCGCGACCACTCACACTGCTAAGTCAGGACGTGTGCAACGCAGTGAGACCTCTGTCTCCTTAGTGCTTGAAAATGGCGGTGTGCAGCAATTATTAGATGACGGATCCCTCGATTACATCGCATTTGAAAACTATACTCTGGATCTGTCAGATGTGATGGCGATAGATAATGTTTTACGTCTCAAAAGCTCTGATCGGTATCTTCACGAACTCTTACGACCTGACCCACGCGAATTTGCGGATCGGCGGTTCAAACGTGAGCTCGCCGCAGAAGGGCATGCCCGACTTGCGGCCCCGCTTTATAATGTGGCTTTGGTGTTTTTGGCCCTTTGTTTTATGGTGAGGGGCGAACATTTACGATTGGGCTATGGCCGTCGGATTGCCATTTGTGCCTTTACGGGTTTTGTCATTCGCTTGGCGGGTTTTGGCGTGGCTTCGGCCGCCGAGTCAGACAAGGCCCTGAACATTGTGCAATATGCGATCCCGATCTCCGTTATTGCCTTTGGTTTGTTCTATCTCACGCGCCCCAATCGCAGACGTCGCATGGGATACAAAAAACGCGCCCTTCATTATGATGAAAGTGTCAGGCAGCGCAATACACAAGCAGCTTTGACATGAGTGCACCTCTCCTCACACAAGCCACACTCGGGCGCTACATCGCCATGCGCATCATTCGGTCTCTATTATTAGCCTTTCTGATTGTGACCGCGATTATTATGCTCGTCGATTTTGTCGAAGGTAGTCGTAATCTGGGCAGTAATAGTAATGTGAGTTCCATCCAGCTTGTTTGGCTGACATTTTTAAAGGCGCCAAAACTCATCGAACAAACGATCCCCTTTGTTGTGTTGTTCGGCGTTATGGGGGCGCTTTATAATCTGAACCGCCGTAGCGAATTAATTGTAATGCGTGCCTCCGGCGTGTCGGCGTGGCGGTTCTTACGACCCGTCATTTATGTGACAGGAATATTAGGCATTGGATGGGCTCTCTTATTTAATCCCTTGGCCTCACGCCTGATGGCGCAACATGATGACATGCGGGAACGTTTCGGGGCGAATGCGCAAGTCATGGATAAAGTCGTTTGGCTTCGCGAAGGAAGTGATATTTCCCAAACTGTGATACGCGCCGAAGGCGTAATGGCACAACATAAAACACTTTTAGGGGTAACGTTTTATCAATTAGAATTAGACGCAGAAGGGGGCACGGTTTTTGCACGTCGGTTTGATGCAACCGAGGCCAAATTAGTTACGCAAGATTATTGGCAATTAAGTGATGTGATTGAGAACGCGCCGGGGGATGTGAAAAAAAACCTCAAGATGGTTTCCTTGCCAACAAAAATCACAGCTGGCCAATTGGACGATGCCGGACAATCCGGATCTATGCCGCCCTTCTGGTCTCTGCCACAGGCAATCGAAGAGAATGAGCGGGCCGGATTTTCGGCACTAAAACTGCGCATGCAATTTAATAAATTATTGGCCCTGCCCATTATGCTTATCGCCATGACCTTTATCGCAGCGGGAGTCTCTATGCATCTGACGCGCGAAGGCGGCACCTTTCGCCTTTTAATCAGCGGAGCAGCCTTGGGGTTTGCCGTCTATTTCGCCGATTCTATTGTGACGGCTTTTGGTGAAGTCGCAATTGTGCCTGTTATGCTCGCAGCATGGACCGTGCCGATTTTTGTTCTGCTGGCAGGCGTGAGTTATTTATCCAAGGTCGAAGATGGATAAGCTCGCGCTGTTTTCCATTGTGTGCTAATATCAAAACGGCGCAATAAGGAGTATATCGCGATGGAGACGAAACCCAAAAACATTGTGATTTGCCTCGACGGGACAGGGAACCAAATCGAAGAAAACCTCTCCAATGTACTCAAGCTTTATCGCGCGCTCGAAAAATCTGACGACCAAATTGTCTATTACGACCAAGGGGTCGGCACATTAGGGCATAAATATACGTGGGGGTGGTTACGGCAGAAAATTCGCAACGGTATTGGCCTCGCTTTTGGCCGTGGCCTTGAGGCGAATGTAATTGACGCCTATGAATTCATCGTCAAACATCACTGCGAACATAAGGTCAAAGGCCGCAGCGCCCCGCAAAGTGACCATCTCTATATTTTTGGTTTTAGCCGCGGCGCGCACACAGCCAGAGTTCTGGCGGGGATGCTTTATGAAATCGGTATTTTAAAGCCTGAACAAGCGCATCTCAGCGGGGCCGCTTTCACCGCCTATAAGCAATCGAAACACCCGTTGACACAAGACGCGCTTTGCGAAGAAAAAGCCTATGAAGGCGACGGTGCAAATTTTCGACGGGTGGCTGGGACAAAAGTTGCAAGTGTCAAATTCTTGGGGCTATGGGATACGGTCAGTTCGGTTTTCATTCCAAACCCCAAAGGCTTTCTCCCGCCGCTCACACGCTCCCACTTGCCACACACTTTAATAAATCCGGCCGTTGCCACACTCCGCCATGCAGTTGCGATTGATGAAGTCAGACGTATGTTCCGCGTCGATCACTGGCCGATAGATCAAATTTACAAACCCAATATTCATTCCCAAGGTGTGCCCAAACAACAAAATGCGAAAGAAGTCTGGTTTGCCGGCAGCCATAGCGATGTTGGCGGCGGCCATAAACGCCATGACAGCGGCCTATCCCAATTCCCCCTCATCTGGATGATCGGTGAAGCCAAAGCCTCCGGTCTCAAAATCTTTGACCGCATGGCCGATTACGTCACAGGTGTGAAGCCTTGGACGAAAGACACAGATTATCTTTACCCAGCGCCCGATGTGAAAGCAAAACTGCATCAGTCGCTGACATGGCCATGGAAGCCGCTGGAGATAATCCCAAAATCCGCCAAACGCCGTGAGTGGCCCAAACGCAAATCCTTTTTAGGATTATACCTCCCCCTCGGCGAGCCACGTTTTATCAGAGCAGACACCGCGATTCATAAATCCGCCAAAGACCGCATGAAGGAATGCCCGGACTATAAGCCTGTAAATGTCGTGGAGTGAAGGGTGGCGAAGACAAAATTAGGCTTCGAAACGCGCAATTTCTGCAGTGGGGATAATTGGTGAAATATCTTATTCTTTACTCACGATAAGATCTATTATGGCACGATAATGGCGTTTTGATTGAAATGCCTTAGCCTAACTTGCAAATTCAGCCTATATTCCAAAATATTCATCTCGTATTCCCATTATTCCTGTTTATTCATGGCTTCAGATCAGAAATGAATGAGCAAGGCTAAAGGCGAAAATTATGCGATTTGGTGATTATATTAGAGACATAAGACGGAGCCTTAAATGGACTCAGCCTGAGGCTGCCAAGGAAATCGGGATTGAGCAGTCTTATCTTTCTAAACTTGAATCCGGAAAATCATATCCATCTGAGGACGTCTTTTCCTCGCTTATGATGGCCTATAAAATTGATCTTACCGACCTTAAGAACAAACTATTCTCGGCGGAACTTGATCGCTTACGAGAGATCAGTGAGGTGCGCGCGATTATTCTAAGTAAAGAGAAAGATCATCGCAAAAAGATTCAAAATTGGTTGATGGGAGGAATATGCGCTTTAACACTGGGCGGCGCTTGCCTTGGGGCCAGTTTACTTGCCGAAGATAGAGACGTTTCTCAATATCAATATCGCTCCGAAGGCGTAACCCGTGATAGCGAGTCCATTAACGCCTTCGAGATCATCGGAGATAAGGCTGCCGAAGACAAATCCGGTGAGAATACCCTGCAAAAGCAACAAGAAGAAATGCTCAACCGTATTGATGAGAAATTTCAATCCCTTGAAGACTATCGTGGTGTTGTCTTTTTCGAAGACGTTCCAGATGGCATGCGAACATGGCGTTTTTATGGGAGCAAGACTGATACGGTTCCCTCACCACTTCGATGGTTCATGATACCGGCGCTTGCTTTTGTTTTCGGGGGGTTCGGGTGTTTCTTCGCCAGCTACCGCTCCTCATAATTTAAACGATAATACAATTTTTGATCTGGAGATGATAAGATGCTTAAACAGATGTTACTGAGTTCTTCAATTGTAATGGCAATGGTTTTTGGAGGGTGTAAGACACTTCCGGATTCTAAACCTGCATCCGAAAGAGCGGAAAATCATCATTTTAACAGTCAAAAGACGCAACCACTTATATCACAAGACCCTATAGTCTCGCAGACACAATTTGTGTCAGCTGAGAAGGTTGAAGCCTTTCGCGCATTCTTGAAAGAGTATCGGCGAGAAAACCTTGTCCTTAGTTTTTCAGTAGCTGTGATGAAGAACGGTGAAATCGTGATGCTCGAAAATCTCGGTTGGCAGGATCATGATGCAGAGGAACCCACAACGGCCGAAACATCCTATCTCATTGCGTCCATTACAAAAACCTTTACCGCCGCAACTTTGCTCGCAATGGAGGCCGATGGAAAAATTGACCTGGATGCGGATTTTACCACTCTCAGCGATTGGAACGGGCGGTGCGAATGGATGACGGGTGCTGGCATTATATTTGGGGGCGGTGTGATGGATGACGGACGCAAGATCGCTGCGCCAAAGTGTGAAGGCCCTATTAGCCTGCGTCATGTTTTACGAAACCGTGTGCAAGGCGAACCGGGTTCGTCATTTTTCTATAACCCGATTGTTTTTGGCCGACTTTCAAATTGGGTGGAAGAAAATACCGATAAATCATGGCGTGATTGGATGCGTCAGTATGTTTTTGAACCGGCGGGTCTGGATAAGGCTGCAGCAGGATGGCGCGATGCTAAAGGTGCGGCCGCTTTGACACATCTGGCGCCGCCTTTTCGACATGCACCGGAAGACTCAGACGGGCTTGCACCGTCTATTCTTCCAAACCCTGAGCTCAATGCAAGCTCCGGTGTTATTGCGAGTGTTTTAGATTTGGCTCAATATTCAAAGGCCCTGGATGAAGGAAAAATACTGTCCCCTGAATTGCGCGAAAAAATGTGGACGCCCGATATTGATTCCGATGGCAAAGCAGCGCCCTATGCAAATGGTTGGTTTGTTCAAAACTGGGAAGGGCATAGATTAGTTTGGCACGGTGGTTGGTGGCCTGATGCCTATGCCGGTATATTACTAAAAGCACCGGATGACGGATGGACACTCATTGCTCTTGGTAATACTGACGGTATACATCATGAAATTGACACACTGACGAAGGCACAAATTGAAAAGTCGCCATTACCGGCCAAATTTCTCGAATTATTTGTCAAGAATTCGGAATAAATTGCTTCGCGAACAAACCTATATTTATATGACGATTTGATATCGAGTTGAGGTTTAGTTTCGAACTTGGCGAATCTCAGAAAAAGTGAAGATTTTGGTTATTTCGACTCGAGCGCTGAAATGGCTCTTTGCAATACTATATCCTCTTGGTCGCCATTATCAGCGGTCATCAATTCGGAGGGCGTCCACTTATGCCGGGGCGTTCCCTCAAGATGGTGGAGATCATAAGTTGGCATCTTAAAAGAGATACCGGTCTCTTTCAACAAGATAGCCTCCGTTCCCCCTGCGAGCCCGGCCATTTGACTTCCCATCACCGTTCCACGCGACATGCCGTCAAAACCGACGGCCATGCCCTCGCCCATGCTCCCGGTCCAACGTCCCACCAGAACCACAACCGGCTTATCATAAGTCCAAGGACCGGATGGCTTGACTTTGCGGTCAGTCGCCCGCCCATTACGCAGCACGGTGCGTTGATAGGCTGTTCTCTTATCAATAAACCGCCCCAAAACGGGTTCTGCAACGTCCGTATTGCCGCCGCCTGGCGTCTCTCTCAGATCAAGAATGAGGCCGCTCGTTTCCTGCAACGACTCAAGCGCTATGTTGAAAGCAGAGACAGTGTCTGAATTGCCAAGACTGTTATTAAAACGAATATACCCTATCCCCTCCGGATATTTTTCGAATGTCACGGGATCGTCAGGCAGGGACACATCAGGCGCTCCCAATTCAAAAGATAAGAGCCGATCGTCGCGACGAATTTCAATATGGCGCGGCGCGGAGCGTATCCCGGCGACAGCCGCATTGACGGCCCAGATAATGCGATCCGACGACGGATTTATTTTCCCTGCGTGAATACGCGTGAGCGCAAGTTCATCGGGTGCCATGTCGTTAAAGCTTATGAGCTCATCGCCAACTCTTATATCCGCCTTGGCCGCTCCGCTCATCGGTCTGACAGCGGTGATAACATAAACGTCTTGGGTCGACCCAATCCAAAGGTCTGATCCTGAGGGAACCAATCTGGGTGAGTTTTGATTATTCGTATTCAATGACGCATGTGGATCATAAAGATCGTCAACCATACGTTCCAAAACCGCAAGCGATCCGCGCCTGCCTTCCAGCGATGACGCCTCTGTTTCTGCACGCCTGCATGTCTCCGCCCAATAAGCCGACCGTTCTTCGAAATAAGCATATTTTCGGGGCACCTCTTCGCAGATAGTTTGAATATCAGACATAAGATTAAAATCAGATGATGTCGGTGCAGAGGATTGAGCTTGATTTGAGCAGCCCGCCACAAGCAAAGTCAAAATGTGAAGCGATAATATTGGAAAATGGATTTTAGACATGATTATGTCTCCTTGATCGGGCCGTTTTGTAACATCTCATTGTGTAATATTGAGACATTAAAGCGCTATTCCGGCTTCATCTGGTTTGAATACTTTGGAAATTCTTGACAGAGCCTATGCTCTAGTGAGGTTCGAGACAGCGCTCTTTCCATCAATTTTAATCCCTCCTCCAGCTCGACTCCAATTTCATCCCAGAGCGTGGCGTAGACTTGCTCAAAGTCCTTCATGATCGCAACGATGCGTGCGGCCTCCGCTTTTGACGTTTCGGAGATATCATATATTTTTTTTCGCGAGTCTTTTGGGTCTTGAGTCTGGGTGAAAAATCCATCCTCCACGCTGCCTTTCAAACGGCTTTCGATCAATTGACGCGATATCCCGATATGCTGTGATATTTCTGTCGAAGACAGTGCGCCCTTGGCATTTATCGCCAAGACAATCGAAATTTTATTCGCGTGAAGACTAATTCCTAAAAGATCAAAAACCTTAGCGCCCTGAACACTGATCAATTCACTGGCACGATATAAAATAGCACCAAATTGAGGACTCCGTAATTCAGTCATAAAAACACCTGTCAATTATGTGAATATATTTGCGCAAAATTTTTCATATTGTCAAGCGGTTTTATTTATATCCCCGTTAAAGTGTTTTAGATGTCTAAAATTAATCTCGAGGCTAGTAAATCTACATCCTCTTCAGAAATAAACTTACGTTTCGAAAGCCATTCCCACCGCTCTCAACCACCGCTAATCAATGACTTCACGAAGCCTGACAGCCAGCTTTGGCGTTTTCTTTTCATGCGTTCGGCGCCAATGATCATGCGGATCTCAGAGAGGGCGGTGTCCACGTCCTCATTGACGATGACATAATCATATTCGGCCCAATGGCTGATCTCGGCTTCGCTTTTGCTCATGCGTTTAGCGATGACGGCGTCCGAGTCTTGCGCGCGGGTTTTGAGGCGTTTTTCTAATTCCCGCATATTTGGGGGCAGGATAAATATCTTAACCAAATCATCGACGGCGGCTTCGGCGAGTTGCTGTGCGCCTTGCCAGTCAATGTCGAAAATAACGTCTTTGCCGTCTGTCAGTGCGGCTTCCACCGGTGCGCGAGGCGTGCCGTAAAAATGATCAAAGACACGCGCATGTTCCAACAGGTCGCTATTATTGACCATGTCAGAAAACTGATTTTTCGAGACGAAATAATAATCGATACCTTCGCGTTCGGCTGGGCGCGGCAAGCGCGTGGTGGCGGAGACGGACATAATCATATTCGGATTTTCAGCCAAGAGCTTTCGCGTGAGTGTTGTCTTCCCCGCCCCTGAAGGCGAGGACAAAACAATCATCAACCCCCGACGGTTTTCTCGGAGCTCGGCTAATTTATCGGAAGCATTATGTGGCATAGATAACTATCTTTCCCCGCGGTCGCGTTGAATTTGACGCCATTTACGAACATTCGCTTCATGACCGGCTAAGGTTGCGGCAAAGGCATGTCCGCCCGTGCCATCAGCTACAAAAAACAGATGATTTGTTTGCGCCGGATTTAAGGCCGCCGCCAGCGCTTCGGCCCCCGGGTGGCAAATCGCGGTCTTGGGAAGGCCGTCCATTTGATAAGTATTCCAATCCGTCACGGCATTAATTTCGCTGCGACGAATACGGCGACCTAAAGGGAGACCTTTGGTAATCCCGTAAATAATTGTGGGGTCGGTTTGCAGGCGCATGCCCCTGCGCAAGCGGTTGGTAAAGACACCTGCAATCTCGTAACGTTCACCTCCAATGCCGGTTTCTTTTTCAATCACTGAAGCGAGAATAATGGCTTCTTCTTTGGTTGTGATCGGCAGATTGGGCGCGCGGCTGTCCCAGAGACTGTTAAGCAAACGCGTTTGCGCCATTTGCATTTTCGCAATTAATTCGGACTGCTTCATGCCGCGCGGGATCATATAGGTCTCTGGCAAAAGCGAGCCCTCTGCGGGGATAGGTGGGTTATCATCGACAAGTTCCGGAATGGTTTCCAGCAGCGCCATAATTTGGAGACTGGCCAACCCTTCCGCGATGGTGACCGGGTAGAGTATGGCTTGCCCCTCAGACAGGGTTTCATAAATTTTCGCCATGCTATCACCCGGGGTCAGCAAGAATTCCCCGGCTTTAAAATTACCTTCATTGCCCCGCAATTTGGTCACTAATTTAAAAATAAACGCACTTTCTATCAGTTCTTGATCTTCTAGCCGCAAAGCGATGGTGGACAGGCCACTCCCTTTGCCCACTTCAAAGACGGCGTCACCTCGCGGCACATCAAACGTAATTCTGCGCTCATATTGGTAATTCACGAAAGCATAAGCTGCGATGGCGAGACCCGCACACAGCGTAAGAAAACCGAAAAATCCGACAACCGCCAATGTGCGCTTATCACGCTTCTGCAGTTTTTCGGAAGATTGAGAATCGCGGGCCATGCCGCCTTTTATTCGTTTTTAGGCGCTTGTGCGAATATAACCGCCGCATTTGTGCCACCAAACCCAAAGGAATTCGACATCACAGCTCTCGCGTTAATTGACTTGGCTTTATGCGGCACCAAATCGAGGGGCGTCTCCACGGAGGGATTGTCGAGATTTAAGGTCGGCGGTGCCATTTGATCGCGCATGGCGAGGATTGCAAAAATACACTCAACAGCCCCTGCCGCACCGAGCAAATGCCCTGTAGCCGATTTCGTAGACGACATGCAGACATTTTTTGCGTGGTCACCGAGGAGGCGCTCAACAGCCCGAATTTCTAATTCATCGCCCATCGGTGTGGACGTACCATGCGCATTCACATAGCCAATATCTTCGGGGTTAAGGCCTGAGTTTTTAAGCGCGGCCTTCATGGCGCGGTGACCGCCTTCACCCTCGGGGGCCGGGCTTGTAATGTGATAGGCATCGCCTGACATGCCGTAACCGACCAGTTCCGCATAAATCTTCGCGCCCCGCGCTTTGGCATGTTCATACTCTTCCAGGACGACCGCACCGGAGCCCTCACCCATCAAGAAACCATCGCGGTCTTTATCATAAGGGCGAGACGCTTTTTCAGGCGTGTCATTAAAATTCGTTGTCATCGCGCGGCAAGCCACAAAGGAGGCAATGCCTAGGCGGTTGATGGAACTTTCGCCGCCGCCCGCAACCATGACATCGGCGTCACCATAAGCGATCATACGACCCGCATCACCAATGGCATGCGCACCTGTGGCGCAGGCCGTGACAACGGAATGGTTCGGGCCTTTTAGGCCATTACGAATAGAGATTTGACCCGACGCTAAATTAATCAACATCGCCGGAATCATAAAGGGTGATAATCGACGCGGCCCTTTTTCATGCAAGAGAATAGACGCGTCATAAGTCGTTTGCAGGCCACCAATACCGGAGCCAAACATTACGCCGGTGCGTTCTTGAGCCTCAATACCTTCTGCAACAGGGTTCCAACCGGAATCCTTGAGGGCTTCGTCAGAGGCTGCAATGGAGTAGAGAATAAAATCGTCGATGCGTTTGGCGTCTCGCGCACTCATCACATCATCGGGATTGAAGACACCCGGCATATCAGGGCTTCCACCTGCCCGGCCATCGGCGCGGGGAATAATGGCAGCAACTTTGCACGCAATGTCGCTGACATCAAAATGTTCTATTTTTTTAGCCCCGGACTTACCATCCAGAATGGCCTTCCATGCGATATCAACACCGCATCCGACGGGCGTTATAAGGCCCAAGCCTGTAACAACAACCCGTCTCACAGGTCAGTCTATTAGACTTTTTCAGAGATGAACTTTACAGCATCACCAACAGTTTGAATGTGCTCAGCGGCATCATCCGGGATTTCAATATCGAATTCTTCTTCGAACGCCATAACAAGCTCAACATTGTCGAGGCTGTCTGCGCCGAGGTCATCGATGAAGTGGGCGTTTTCCGTGACTTTTGATTCTTCAACATCAAGATGTTCAACAACCATCTTTTTCACACGGGCTAATACGTCTGACATAGACTTTCCTTTTAGTAGTGCCGAGATAATCTTCGGCGGTTACGACCTGCAAATAAGGGGCTAATCCCAAATTACAAGTCTCGGTCCCATATTGAGCTTATCCCAATATTTAATGCTGCGGCGGGTTAGCACACCCCAAATCACGTGACTAGAGCCTTATTACCCCGCAATTATGGGTAATAACACCCCTAAATCACCCCTCACTCTTTTTTAAATCATCGCCATCCCGCCATTTATGTGCAGAGTCTGCCCCGTCACATAATTGGCTTCTTGGGACGCTAAATAGACGGCGGCAGCAGCAATATCGTCGCCTGTGCCGAGATCGCCGGCGGGGATTTTGGCGAGAGTCGCGGCGCGTTGCGCCTCATTTAGCTCATCCGTCATGGGAGAGCTGATGAAGCCCGGCGCGATTGTGTTGACAGTGATTCCCCGACTCGCCACTTCTTGCGCCAAGGATTTAGAGAATCCGATCATACCCGCTTTAGACGCGGCGTAATTGGTTTGTCCCGGATTGCCTGTAACCCCGACAATCGAGGTGATTCCAATGATACGGCCCCAGCGGGCCTTCATCATTGGTCGCAAACAAGCCTTGGACAGGCGGAAATAGGCTTCCAGATTGACTTTTTGCACCAAATCCCAGTCTTCCTGCTTCATACGCATCAATAATCCGTCCCTCGTGATTCCTGCATTGGCAACGAGAATATCAACGGATCCACCTAGGGCCTCTGCGGCTTGGCCGGGTAGCGCATCGACGGCGTCCCCGTCTGAGAGGTTACACGGCGTGACAACGGCGCGCGCGCCCAGCTCTGCCGCGAGGCCTTCGAGTTTTTCCGCCCGCGTGCCTGACAAAGCCACATGGGCACCTTGGGCATGGAGCATTTTGGCAATCGACCCGCCAAGGCCACCTGTGGCCCCTGTGACGAGGGCGCGTTTTCCGGTGAGATCAAACATGTTTTATCCTTTTATCTCTTTCGCGAAGGCTTCCAGCGATTCGGGGGTATTTAAAGCAACGCCGTTTAGGCCGCTGACGATGCGTTTAAGCATAACAGTCAGCACTTTGCCCGTGCCCGGTTCTGCAAAGGTTTCAATGCCATTGGCCGCCATCCATTCAATCGATTCTCGCCACCGCACACGACCTGTGACCTGTGTAACCAAATCCGCACGGAGCTGATCCGTGTCTGTCACGGGGCCGGCAGAGACATTGTTAACGACAGGAACGATAGGCGCGTTCATCTTCACATCGGCGAGTGCGTCCCGCATCACATCTGCGGCAGGCTGCATCATGTCGCAATGAAAAGGCGCTGAGACATTGAGCATCATGGCTTTTTTAATGCCAAGGTCCGCGGTCGCAGCCACCGCCGCTTCGACAGCCGCCGTTTCACCGGAGAGCACAATCTGTCCTGTCGCATTGTCATTGGCGATTTGGCAGATACCAATTTTCGCACCGGCTGCGGCCGCTTGTTCTGCCTGTTCAACCGTCGCGCCCAATAGTGCCGCCATTGCACCCGCGCCGACAGGCACAGCCGCTTGCATGGCATCACCGCGAATACGCAGAAGACGCGCCGTATCGGCCAATGACAAAGCCCCGGCAGCGCAAAGCGCGGAATATTCACCCAAAGAATGCCCGGCCACGAAAGAGACCGCACTCACATTAACATCAAACTCTGCTTTTAACACCGCCATTACCGCCAGAGAACACGCCATTAGTGCGGGTTGGGTATTAGTCGTGAGCGTTAAGTCCTCTATCGGGCCTTCAAACATCAAGTGAGAGAGTTTCTGGCTTAACGCCTCATCGACCTCATTAAAAACATGACGGGCAACCGGGAAGGTTTCAGCTAAGTCTTTGCCCATGCCAACCGACTGGCTTCCCTGCCCGGGAAAGAGAAATGCGAAAGTCATAAAGGCCCTGTTTTTTTTATTTTCAATTCATCCGGCGCGTAAATTGTGCCCCTCTTAAACCACCCTAGAAAAGCGCACGCAGAGGTCAACTATCAAATAACATTGAACTGTGCGAGACCTACCCTTTATTAAATCGAGATTAACTGTATCACTTTAAAGGTGATTCGGGATGTGAATGGTGTGAGCTGGGGATAAAGCGTGGCCTTATTTAAACGCAAATCGTCAAATGACGAAACTGCAAAGACAAAAAATACCGTTGAGAAGCGCGATATCGAACTTGAAAACTCGGTCTATCAGGATCTTTTGAAGTCTGTGGAAGAATCAGAAGCGCGTGACCGTATGGCGCAAATTCACAAAGACATCGACATAGCTGTCCCCAATGCCGACCTCTCTCCAAATACCGAAACGCCCCCAAATATAGATATGCCAAGAACGCCCGTCAAAACAGCCCAAGTCGCGGGCATTGGCGGCATAAATTTCGTCTCGGATTCGGCCAGTCGCTTTGAAACCCCTGATTTCAGAGCGAATTTAGCGCCTCAAACGCCGGATCATGACGTCACATTCAAAGATGAGTCTTATCCAACAGACACGTCTTCCAAAGTGATGAAAGACGCCTCTAAAATCATCGAAGATTTTGATGCGACCATCACAAACCCGTCTCCACGGGCAGGTACGGGACGCGGGCGGGCGGATATCGGCGCCATGCGGTTGGACGTGGCGCGTATCAGCGCTGATATTCAAAGCGGTGAAGAGCTTTACCGCCGTGCGCAAAGCCGCATTGAAAACCTTACCCAATTTGTCGAGCGCGCCGAAGTCGATTTCTCCGCCCTTAATCGTTTGGAGCCCGAAAACAGACGCCTCAAAGCCCGAAACAAGACGCTTGAAGCCGAAATCAATGATAAAGGCCGCAAATTAAGCGTTTTGGAAGCGGACCTCGAAGATCACCGTCTGCGTTTGGCTGAGCGTACACAAATTTCAGAGCAAGCCCAAGCCCGCCTCGCGCAAGCCACGAAATCTCTGCAGGATTATGAGCGGGTTCTCAAGAAAACGCAGCAAGACAGCGACACCAACCGCCTCCGCCTAGAGCGCAATCAAACCGCCTTTGAGGTCGAGCGCCGTGAGGCCGAAATTCTGCGAAATAAAGTCGCTGAATTATCAGAAATCGTCGATGCGCGTTCCCTTGAGACAACAGAAGCCAAGAAAATGGCGGAATCGCTTCTCGAAGACTGCGGCGATTTTCGTAATCAAGCCAGTCGTTATGAGGCCGAGAATATTGAGCTGCGCAAGTCGCTCGATGCCGCTTTGAAACAAAATAATTTGATGAAAGGCGAAATGATGAGCCTTCACGAAGATATCCGTAATTTCAAAACACAATATGAGTTCAATGTCATCGCCCGTGAAGATCAAATCACCGCCCTTGAGAGCCAAATTGCAGAGCTGGCGCGTCAGGTCGAGATTAAAGATGAAATCGTCCGAAATGCGGCGCGTGATGTGTCTGAGCTTCGCAAAGTCCGTACGGGGCAAGACCTGGATCGTGACCGTCTCGAAAAGATTATTGATGCACAGAATTATCAATTGGAAGAAGCCCAAGCGGCCCTCGTCCAAGCCCGCCAAGACGCGAGTGATTTTGACCGCCGTTACCGCGATGTCGCCTCGGCCCTCGCAATGCAACAAAGCCGCGCGCATCAAGCGGGGCCACAGACCAGACCTCTAGCCGGTGACTATATGACCCAAGACGGCGCAGATATTGCGGAATTACCGGATAGCCGCTTTGATGACCTGTCCGATGACGACATTCAATCCCGCGCCATGGACGTCGCCTTAGGCCTACGTAGCAATATCGCTTAGAGTAAGAATCCAAGTTTGATAAAATTGTCTAAAATTGCAAATTATAGTCATCATTTAAGTTGGAAATCTGCTAACTCGTCAAATTTTGCTTGAGTCACCTTTAATATATTACGATCACTACATCCTATTCTTCAGTCGTTTTAAGCATAGCTTCAAATCCTGCAATATATCGCTGTTCGTTCGTTCCTAAATTACCTTTTTTATCAAGTGATAAAGCAACCTCAAGCCCTTGCTGCGCGATAGCATTTGCATCTTCGGGTTTGGTTTGGGCAAGTAAGTAGAGCACATAGATTTTAAATGTGTTTAAGGTATCGGGTTCAATATCAGAGTTTCTCTCAGGAGAAAGGTCGGCAATTAACTCTCGGGCTGTAGCTTGAATTTCCAAGGGTTCAGCCTCTGCTGCCATGAGGGTTGAGATGAGATTAAGACGAACACGGAAGCGCTCCAATTCTAATTCCGTAGACGTGCCATAACGTCTTTCGAACGCAGAAAGAGCCTGCATGCTGGGGGCATGAAGAGATGTGAGAATGGTCGGTGTTCGGTCCTCAGACCGATAAAGAGTTGTGACCGCGCTGTACAATAAGGTAGATATTTGTACGAGCTTTTGTGGGTCACCTTCTGCCAAAAGTCCTTCTCTTACGGATTTCATCGCCGATATATAGGTTTCTTGCGCAGCCTTAATATCACCGCTTAATACATTTAACCAAGCCGTTAATGTAAACCTTTCCAATTCAATTTTGCGATTACCTGGGAATTCAGCCGCATAATCATCAAATCGATTTAGAGCTTCCTGCATTCTGTCCAAAGCGAGTGTTGGCTCACCCAAATCAGCATATTCTCTTGCCAGGTTTTTCAAACGATTTGGTAAAGCTTCGCGTGCAGAGGCATCACCTGAATCTGCCATAGCTCTATACTGTGCGATTGATTTTTCATGAGCTTCATGATGATCATTTATTTGGTTTAGTCTATGTTTCGCCGTCGCGCGCATGTCGTGATAAAGAGATAGACGCCTGCGCGCCATTTTTAAATCTCGTCCTGAAAATTGCTCTAAACCACTTTCCAACAAGGCTATTGCTCGCTGCATATCCGATTCAATTTTGTCAAACTCTCCAATAACAAAATATAATTGACCTCGAGTCGCCATGCCTTCGGAGGCCGACGGAAGTGCTTCATCCATTGGCGAGGTCGCCGCAGGGTCGAGAGACAGCTTCTCCAATGGCTCGAGCTTAGCTAAGCTCGCAGATAAAGATGAAATTGCAAGATTTGCAGCTTCCGG
>CAYGTR010000038.1:0-29651 GCA_964352855.1 uncultured Algimonas sp.
GAGACGACAGTTGATCCTCTGAGGCGGCGTGTGGACAAAACTTGAACTTCAGTTTTAATCTGGTCAACCGCCTCATCACTTTCAAAGCTCTTCGTCCAGACTTGGTTCTGAATTTGTGCAATCAAATCTTCCGGTGCACCACGGACAATCAATTTTCCATTCCCCATGACACCCATATCGGTGCAAAGGTCACGAACGTCTTCGATAATGTGAGTCGACAAAATGATGATTTTATCGTCGCCCGCACGAGATAAAATATCCAAAAATCTTTGACGTTCCAACGGATCAAGTCCCGCTGTGGGTTCATCCACAATGATAAGCTCAGGATCACCGAGCAAGGCTTGCGCGACACCAAAACGTTGACGCATCCCGCCGGAATAGGTCGCAACAGACGCTGTTTTGTGAGTCCAGAGATTGACCATCTTCAGAAGAGACTCAACTTGTTCTCTCCGTTCAGCTTTATTCGAAATACCTTTTAAAATGGCAATGTGGTCAAGCAATTTAAGCGCGCTCATGCGCGGATAAACACCAAAATCTTGGGGCAAATAGCCTAATGTACGGCGGATAACATCCGGGTGTTTTGTGATGTCCTGTCTATTATACGTAATCGAGCCCTCATCCGGTGTTTGCAATGTGGCCAGCGTGCGCATCAATGTGGATTTCCCGGCACCATTTGGTCCTAAAAGGCCGAACAAACCCGGTTTTAAATCCAAACTCACATTATTGAGCGCATGAACATCGCCAAAACGTTTATTGATTGATTTGATAGACAACATGGAAAAGCCCTTGAACATTGAAGTTTGATAGGATTTAGGCTAATTATTATCGAAAAACAACAATTAGTTTCGTTTAACGATAAAAATGCCGTAATCTAGGAGAAAACGGTAAACTCCTATTTTGCAAAAGGTCACAAAATCTTAAATCGCTTTTTTCAAAAGACCACTCTATAAACCTTCTATGGATGCTGACGCCACATTGCCAAGACTGAATTATAACTTCGCGAGAACACAGGGTGTTTTGATTGTCGCTGACGAAGCAGGGAAACCTAGACTCTTACATCGCCCACAAGCAGGACTTGAAGCTCTTTTAGAAGCCCGCCGCGCAATTGGACATGCCATCAACAAACAAGAAGTCAGTCCCTCCGCTTTTGAGGCGGCGCTTTCTAAGGCTTACGCCCAAAATGATCTCTCCAGCGCCTCAGAAGACGCCATTGGCGGTGAAGATCTCTCTGCCTTAGCGGATGGGCTGCCCAAAACATCTGATCTTTTGGACAATTCAGATGACGCCCCCGTTATCCGGTTAATCAACGGTATCTTACAAGAAGCCATTCGTGCGCGCGCGTCTGACATTCATATCGAGCCCTATGAGCAACGGCTCTCTGTGCGGTTTCGGATCGACGGCACTCTGCAGGAACGCTTGAGCCTGCCGGCGCGCCTCGCTCCCGTTTTGGTGAGCCGCGTAAAAGTTATGGCGCAGCTCGATATTGCCCAAAAGCGCGTCCCTCAAGACGGACGATTCTCGCTAAATCTCGGGCAGCGTGCCATTGACGTGCGAGTGTCAACCTTGCCGTCACGCCACGGCGAACGCCTCGTTATGCGGATTTTGGAAAAGGATAGCTCGCGCCTCGCACTGCCTGAACTGGGTATGGATAAGGCGATGCTGTCCGCCTTTAGTTCAGCCTTGGCCCGCCCCAATGGCATAATACTGGTTACCGGCCCAACAGGATCCGGTAAAACAACCACGCTTTACGGGGCGTTATCGGAATTAAATGACGGCTCGCGAAATGTGCTCACCGTCGAAGATCCGGTTGAATATGCTTTGGACGGCATTGGCCAAACGCAAGTCAACACGCAGGTCGGGATGAGCTTTGCGGCGGGGCTTCGCGCTATTTTGCGCCAAGATCCTGATGTCGTTATGGTTGGGGAGATCCGTGACCCGGAAACGGCAGAGATCGCTGTGCAGGCCTCTTTGACAGGACATCTTGTCCTTTCAACCGTGCATACAAACTCCGCGATTGCCGCCATTGCGCGTTTACGTGATATGGGTGTTGAGCCCTTTTTACTTGCCAGTACCGTGACGGCTTTAGTCGCTCAACGTCTGGTCCGGGAACTTTGCCCGAATTGCAAAACACCTTATACGGCAAGCTCCCAAGAGTTAGACGAATTAGGCCTGCCTCAAAAAGCGATGACATTCTACCGCGCAAAAGGCTGTTCGAGTTGTCAGGATATTGGCTATCGTGGGCGATTGGGGCTTTATGAAATGGTGATAATGGATGACGTGTTACGGGCGATGATCCATGACGGGGCCCCCGAAGCGGAGATGATTGCTCACGCCTTCCGATCACGCCAGACACTTTTACAAAGCGGCGCACAAGCCGTCACAGCCGGATTAACAACGCCGGAAGAAGTTTTGCGTGTTTGCAAAGCCAAAACAGCTGAATCAATTTAATCATGGAAGCCTTCGATTACGCCGCCATTGATGCTAAAGGAGCCCGACAGCGCGGCACCGTAATGGCGTCATCATCTCGGGATGCCAGAGATATGCTACGTGCGCGATCTTTGACCCCGATTGATCTCAATCGTAGTCGCAAAAAAACAGTCAAAACGGCGGAAGCCTCTCATCAAGCCTTCTCTGGCCGTATTAAACTCAAAGACCTAACGCGTGCGACACGGCAGCTCGCTATTCTCATCAGCGCCGCAACCCCTGTCGAAGATGCGTTGCGGGTTATTGCGCTGCAATTTGAAACTTCATCCATGCGCGAGGTTTTGCTCTCTATTCGCGCGCAGGTCATGGAAGGCCTGAAGCTCTCCGATGCAATGCGCAGCCAACCCCAAGCGTTTGATGATCTCTATATTGCGATGGTCTCTTCAGGGGAAACGTCAGGGCGACTGGCCCAGGTTTTGGAACGCCAGGCCGATGATCTTGAAGCCGCGCAAGCTATTCGACGGAAGATTATGGGCGCAACCATATATCCTATCGTTTTAAGTGTCGTCGCTTTGTTCGTTGTTGGCATTTTGATGGTTTTCGTTGTCCCTAAAGTCGTTGTGCAATTTGACAGTTTCGGAGAAAAGCTCCCGCCGCTCACGCAGTTTACGATTGCCTTTTCGGAGGCCTTTAAAGCTTATGGCCTGTGGGTCTTGGGCGGACTCATATTATTTTATATAGGGTTGAAATTACTCCTTAAGAAACCAGGTCCACGCTTTGTCTGGGATGGGATGAAATTAAAACTCCCTCTTTTTGGAAATATTATTCGCGATCTCAACGCCGCCCGTTTTTCGCGCACAATGGCGGGTTTAATCAGCGCGAGCACCCCTGCGCTGACGGCTCTGGAAACATCGCGACACACGCTCAAAAATACAGTCATGAGAGACGCAATTATTGGCGCAGCAAAGCGCGTGCGTGAAGGCGCTCCAATGAGCAAAGCCCTACAAAAAACAGGTGTTTTCCCACCCCTTGTGACACAAATGGTGGCGGGCGGTGAAGCGAGTGGGGACACAGGCGAGATGTTCGCCCGCTCTGCCGATTATTTGGAAAGTGAATTTGAAGCGAGAACATCTATATTTCTCAGCTTACTTGAACCAGTTATTATTATACTGCTTGCAGGCGTTGTCTTGCTAATTATTGCCGCTATTTTTTTACCTATATTACAATTAAACACGGTCGCTTTTTAGAGAGGGCATTATGTCAGAAAAACAAGACACACGCGAAAAAGATAATGAAGCCGGATTTACTCTAGTCGAAGTCATGGTGACGCTTGTGATTATTGGATTGCTGACGACTTTCGTCGTGATCAATGTTCTGCCCGTTCAAGACAGAGCGCTCGCACAGAAAGCCAGAGGGGATATTAAACAGTTTGAATTGGCTCTGGAACAATATCGCCTCGACATGTTTGATTATCCCGAACAATCCGCAGGCCTAGAAGCTCTACGCACCCTACCCGCAGGGGCAGATGAAGCCCGTTATCGTCCGGGTGGCTATATTAAGGTGTTGGAAAAAGATCCTTGGGGTAATGAATATGGATACCGCTACCCCGGTGAATATGGTGTTGTTGATATTTTTTCTTATGGCTCTGACGGTGAACCTGGCGGCGAAGGGACGGCAGCCGATATAACTAACTGGGTAGAATAGTCTGTCTTTACAAGCACATCGTGAGGCTGGATTCACACTCGTAGAAATTTTGAGTGTCTTAGTTATTATTGGACTTCTCTCCGGCCTTGTCGTCTTCAACATGCCCGCAACGGAAACAGCTACACAAAAACAAGCTGAGCGATTAGTGCGTGAATTAAATGCGCTCTCACAACAAAGTCTCATCAGTGGAGAGGTCAGAGCCTTTGGTGTTTCGGAAACACAATATGGGTTTTACCGTTATGACGGGACCGAATTTTTGCCTTTGACAAATGCGCAATGGGCAGAGGCCGTCAAGCCTAGCATTTCACGTAATGGAACGAAGCTAAAGTTACCTGAAGACTTGTCGCCTCTCATTGTATTCGAACCCACATCCGTTAACACACCTTTCAAACTTGATTTGTCCGGACCAAAACATAGTTATGAACTTCGATCCAACGGCGATGGGCGCATCTTATTGGTGAAAACGCAATGACGCGTTATCATGAAAAAGGCTTCACGCTTGTCGAAGTTTTGGTCAGCCTCGTGATTTTTTCTGTCGCGATTTTAGGATTAACACAGGCAGGAACACAAACCGTCTCAACCCTTAATCAATTAGAGCAAAGAACCTACGCGTCGATTGTCGCCGATAATCAATTGACGCTTGCGCGATTACAAAAGGACAATCCTTTCACGCGAGGCGACAGTGGAGAGTCTGAGGCCGGCGGACGGCTCTTTGAGTATTCGGTGAGACGTGTTGAAACCCCCGTGCCTGATTTTTTTGAATTAGTCGTGCAGGTGTCATCAAAGGGTTCTGAGCAAATTTTGATTGAGCGCCGTGCCTTTATCGCAGGGGCGGAAACGTGAAGAGCCCCGGACAAAATGATAGTGGCTTCACATTAATCGAAATGCTCGTCAGTCTATTTATTTTCTCGCTGATCTCCGCAGGGACAATGGCAGCCATGAGCAGCAGTCTGAACATGCGCGAGCGTGTGAATGCGGGGATAGACTACCTTACACAATTACAGGCCGCACGGGCCATTATGCGGGCTGATTTTGAGCGTATCTCACTGCGGAAGCGTCGTGATATTCTTGGCAGTTTCGAGCCTTATGTAATCACAACGGATGGCGACGCGCTTATCAGTTTCACGCGATTGGGGCGCGAAAACCCGGGCGGGCTGGAGCCTCGGGGCGATGCCGAACGTGTCGAATATTATTTCCGTGACAACGCCCTTATTCGTCAAAGCTGGCCGACAGCCAATCCTAATGTGTCTTCAGAGCCACGCGAAACCATATTATTAAATGGATTATCCTCTGTGAGTGTCGAGTTTCTATCCGAAGACCTCGTTCCCGTAACGCGCTTGGCAGTTCCGGCCACGAATAATCAATCTTTGGAAGGTGTGATCCGCTTTACGCTCACAGATCAGAAGCAAGGCACGACAGAGCATGTTTTCGAGATGCGCGGATGACCTCATTTCAGGAAAATAAAAAAGACCGCGGGGCCGTTCTTCTCACAACCCTTTTGGTTATGGCGATTATGGCGGCACTCGCCGTCGCCTTAATGGACGATATTCGGTTAGCGTTAAAACGCACGGCGAATGTGTCAGACTATGCGCAAGCGGATTGGTATGTGCGGGGAGCCGAAGACTATGTCGCGGAGGTCTTGGCAGAGCGCTTGGCGGGCATAGAGAACAATACAGCCCTTAATCAAATTATTGCCTCAATCAATCCGATTGTTTTACCTATTGAAGGTGGAGTCATGCAGCTGAATGTTCGCGACGGTTCGCATTGTTTCAATTTGGGCAGCTTGACAGGACTCGAAGGACAAATAAATGAAGAAGCTGCGCAACAATTAGGTGATACATTAGAAGCCCTCGGCCTGCCCACGAGAGAGGTGGATCTTTTGAAAGTGCGTGTGCTCGATTGGATTGACAAAGACAATCAGACAAGGCCTGGCGGTGCGGAGGACGGCGATTATCTTCGTCGTACACCTCAAATTTTGCCCGCCAATACGGCGTTGGCTTCAGTTATGGAATTAAATGCATTGGAAGGCATGACACCGGAGCTTTACAATGCCATCCGGCCTTGGTTTTGTATTGGGGCTCTAAATGCCTCCAACCAATTTAATATCAATCTTGCCGAGCCTTGGCAGGCCCCCTTATTAGCCGGGCTTATGGGTGGATCTGAAAGTCTATCTGTTGCACTGCAACTCATTATTGAGCGCCCTCCACAAGGTTACTCTGATCCGGAAGCTATCTTAAACACAGTTTTGGTGAATGATTTACCTGAGTCCGAGAATACAACCGCGATAGTCAATGCCATCAATAATCATATCATTTTTTCTCCGGAAACGCTTTGGGTGGAATTAGAGCTCTCTTATCGTAAGGCGCAACGCTCCCGCAGCTTTTATTTTACCGACATAAAAAATGCCCCACCGAAGCTCATATATCGTGGTTGGGGACGAGAAAGTTTCCGACCTGACTTAACACCCCTTGATGAAACGAACTCAGGTGCTAATTCAAGCTTACGTCAAAATGAAAGACCTTAATGCGTGACAATGTAATCATATTACTGCCGGTTAGTCCCAATGCCCCGCTTTACTGGGGTCTGTGGAGCAATGGTGCTATGGAAGACACAGGACAATTAGCCTTAGATGAGGCTTCGGTCCTGTCCGATAAAAAATTACCCGTCACGCTGATTTTCCCAGGTCAGAACATTCGGTCATTTGAGCATGACTTGCCAAAGATGAATCGTCGGGAGCAAGCAAAAGCCGTTTTATTCTCAATAGAAGATAAATTATCGGTTCCGCTTGAAAATCTCCATATCGCTTTAGGAAACGGCATTCTGAATGAAGCCGAGGTAAAAACCGTTTCTGTCATTGATGAAGAATTAATGCATGAGGCAAAAGCCTGGGCTCTATCTATGGGACTGAATGTGCAGAGGATTGCCGTCGACTATCAAGCCTTAGACGGAATTGAGAATGCAGCCGTCGCTTTAAGTGACCGCATAATTTCGCCGGGTGTTTTAGGACATAGCTTAGACCCCGAATGGTATAGCGGAGCTGCCAACCCTATAGATACAGCGACAGTCTTGAACATGATGGCGTCTAGAGTGGCGCAAGCGACCAATTTTATGCAAGGCAATTTTGCACCACGTTCAAACCTTAAATCTGAGACGAAAACCTGGTTGCAATTGGGAGGCTTAGCAGCGGCCTTAGGTCTAGCCGTCATCTTTTTCGAATTGGCTGAATCTAAAGCTATAAAGTTACAAGCCGATAATATTCGCACACAAACCTCGGCGCTCTATGCCGAACAAACCGGGCAAGCCGCTCCGAGCAATCCCGCACGCGCCGTTGCACAAGCCTCAAAGCAAGGTCAAATTACGCCTACACAATTTCTGACCTTAAGTGATATTTCGTTCCGTGCTTTACAAGGATTTGACGATGTCAGCATAGAGCGCGTCAGCTATCAAGATAGTCGCAGTGAGTTACAAATGCGGTTGATCTATCCTAGTTTTGAGCGGGCCGATGAAGTGCGAGACGCAATGGAAGCGGCGGGCGGAGAGTTCATTCCGGGCGGCGTCAGAGAACAAAGTGGGCGCTTTGTCGGTGAGGCCGTCTTAAAATTGGGAGGGTCTTGATATGATATCCTCTCTTAAGGGCTTCTGGTCAGACCGCGAACCGCGCGAACAAACCCTGCTTATGATTATGGCCGGCATGCTCGGCTTGTTTGTGCTTTGGCAATTTATACTCACGCCCGTTTTTTCGGCAAGGCAAGACGCGCGCGCATCGCTGGTGACGGCAGAGCGGGACTATGTCGCTGTCGCCCGTGCTCTACCGGGAATTGCCAATCCTGGTAACGCAACGGGCCGCAAATTTGATCAGGCCGTCTTTTTGGAAGCCGCGCGCAAAAGGGGTTTAAATCCCTCTCGCGTTCAACCCGATGGCAATCGCAGCTTATCCATTTGGATTGATACGTCAGACACGCAAGCCTTTTACGGTTTGTTGAATGATGTCATTAGGGAAAATGGGGCTGTTCTATCGCGGGCGGCAATTTCAACAGGAGCCAACCAAACACTAAGCGCGCAACTAACCTTTGCTCTTACGCCTTAATCTCAATGCCTTCTAAGCGAAGTAAAGCTCGTTTGCGATCGAGCCCTCCGGCATAGCCACCTAATGTTCCATCTTTTGCAATAACGCGGTGACAGGGCACAATGAGCGCTAATCCGTTTCTCGCATTAGAGCCGGCAACGGCGCGAACGGCTTTCTCATTTCCGACGGCAATAGCTAGGTCAGCATAAGAGCGCGTTTGCCCAAATGGAATTTTTTGTAATTGCCGCCATGTCTGTTTTTGAAAATCCGTTCCTGTCAAAACAAGAGGCGTTTGGAAGGTCTTTAACTTGCCTTTGAAATAAGCTGTAAGCTCACTTTCTATTTGATCTGTAATATCTGTTCGACCAGTAATGATAGGCCTTTTATGGAGTTTGTGCAGGCGTTTCACCTGAGCCAGCATTTTCACACGATTTGTAAATTCTAGCATATAAAGCGCTGTGTCGTCCACGATCATAACCATTCGTCCCATTGGCGTTTCATACCATGAGAGTGACAGCGGCGTGTTTACATTTGATTTGGATTGGGTAGGGGGCATCCCAAACATGGCTCCATAAGCGGCGCGAAAACCCGACGCACTTTCAAAACCTGCATCTAATTGTGCCATAATCACAGTCTCGCCTTTTTGAAGTACCTTCGCTGCTTGACTCAGCCGCACCCAACGGATGAAATCACTCAGTCCAAAGCCCGTATGATCTTTGAATTGGCGGCGCAATGTGGTGGGGGCGAAACCTTTTTTCTTCAAAGCTGTTTCCGACCAGTCTGCATCAGGTGAGGCAATGATCTCTTGCATTAATGCCTCTAAAATACGGTGCTTTCCGCCCAAAGGGTAACAGCGTTTACAGGGACGCAAGCCCGCCTTGACGGCGTCTCCGACATCAAAGAAAAACTCACAATTCTTGCGCAGCGGCAAACGTGCCGGACAACCCGGGCGACAGAATATCCCCGTCGAGGTAACACCCAGAATAAAGGGTAGGCCTTGCGCGGACTCTCTGTCTTTTAGCGCTTCATAGCATTGGTCATCTGTGAGTCTATTTAACATAAGAAAAGCATATCATAAGCAAATAGAGACCACCGCTGAAAAGCGGTCATAACGATCACAAAATTAATTTTAATTTTGAATAGTCAAATTCCTGCAAAGGCGCTTTACACTATAGCCAGGTCTTGCGCATAAAGACATTATGAAAACACGCTCTATACTTCTCTATGTGGCCACCACGATGACGCTTGTTGCCTGTGGACATAAACCTCAACCTGTTTCTGAAGCACTTATCCAAACACCTCAGGGGCCCGTCCAGGGGGTCAGCACAAGGAGTGAAGGGATTTATACCTTTAATGGATTACCCTTTGCACAACCCCCTATTGGAGATTTGCGATGGGCACCGCCTCAGCCTCCTGCAGAATGGACAGAGACCCGTATCGCCTCTGAATTTGGTAATCGTTGTATGCAACCCGTTGGTACAGAAGACGGGTTTATGAAACGCTTGATCGAGGGACAAGGGCTTGGGGCCTTCAAAACATGGATGATTAAACGCGTTGTCGCCTCTGCCAAACCTGCGCCTATGAGTGAAGATTGTCTCTATTTGAACATACGCACAGGAAATTTAAAAACATCAAGCAAACAACCGGTTATGGTCTGGATACATGGGGGTGGTCATCAATTCGGTTCTGCTGATACATCTTTTTATCAGGCCAATGGATTGGTCGAAAAAGGTGTTGTCTTAGTAACCATTAATTATCGCTTGGGTGTTTTTGGCTATATGGCGCACCCCGCGCTTTCAGCAGTCGACCCAAATGGGGTCTCAGGAAATTACGGCACACTTGATCAAATGGCGGCCTTAAAATGGGTGCGTGACAACATAAGTGCTTATGGCGGCGATCCTCAAAATATAACAATCTTTGGAGAAAGCGCAGGTGCGTGGTCCGTCACAGAATTAATGGCCAGTCCATTAGCTGAGGGCCTTTTTGATAAAGCGATCGCACAAAGCGGGGCATCAACCTATCACCTTGGACAAATGGAGGGCGATGGTGTGGGGTGGCCAAGTGGCTACACTATGGGCAATCATGTGGCCGATAATTTGGGTCTAAACAATGCAACCGCGGCAGAGCTCCGCTCTGTTCCGGCCAGTGAGATTTTAGCAAAACTACCAGAAAAAGCAGATGAAGCCTTCCACCATATTCGGGACGGATTTGTTTTTCCCGAAAACGTAGGCATCGCTTTTCAAACAGGAGAGTTCAACGCCGTCCCTTTCATGACCGGATTTAATGCGGATGAAGCCACGCTCTTCTTTCCAAGCGACCCGGAACCTTCAGTTTGGTTAGAGGGTCTGCCGTCTCATAATGCCGAGAAACAGAAAGCCATGTTGGAAATCGCTTATCCCGGCCAAGGTAAAACCCTACAAGATCTCTATAAGCTGACTGAGGACTTTACGTCGGGCGGCACTCAAATGATGGGTGATGATATTTTTGGGGTCAATATTCGCTTTGCGGCGCTAAAAAATGAAGGCTCGGGGCAAGTCACTTATGCCTATCATTTTACGCGTGTGCCACCGAGTAAAAAACAAACGCTTGGTGCGTATCATGCAGCAGAAATTCCTTTTGTTTTTGATAGTATCGAACCTGCACTTGGAAACTCAGACGAAGATATAAAGCTTGCAGATTTAATGGGCATCTATTGGACAAATTTTGCCAAATCAGGGGATCCCAATATGCCTGAAACTGTTCCAACACAATGGGCAGATTTCAACGGGAAAAATTGGATGGTTTTTTCTGCCAACACAGGTGAGCCTCTTACGCGCAAAACTGAAAATATCAGACAAGACAAGCTCGATGCTTTAGAAATTGGATTAACAACAAAGCTAGAGGCCCTCAAAGCTAATCATCAACAAATCGGGCGATTGCCTGCCGCTCGCGATTAACGGTTAACTGAGTAACATCCGGTCGAGAATAATGTCCCGCTGGGTCAAAGTTTTGACGCTCTTGACGCACGCGCGTAGGGTCTAATTCACAATATCGAATGCCCGTTTCCCCGTTCAGAGGCGGCAGTACCCATGACCCGTCGGGCGCAGCCACACAAGAGCCGCCATTCGCAGGCATATCACCTAGCGCCTCTCTGATCTCTTCTGCAAAGGGCGTATCATCACGCACGGACTCAGGCGTCATGACTGCGCCAACTGAAATGCAGTAACTTCGCCCTTCTTTTGCCAAAACAGGCGTTAGATCTTTTGTGTTTCTCGCACTCCCGGGCCAGCAAGCCACATGTAGGTCTTCGCCTTGGGCATAAAGCGCCGCGCGTGATAGAGGCATCCAATTCTCCCAACAGTTTAAACCGCCCACGGTAAACTCGCCCAATCTATGCGTGACAAGACCTGCGCCATCACCAGGACTCCAGACTAATCGTTCCTCATAGGTTGGTTGGAGTTTACGGTGGACAGATTGAATCTCACCTTCGGCATTAATGTAGACATAACTACAATAAAGGGAGTGCCCTGAGCGATCTCGCGGCCGCTCAATGATACCTATATATGCCGCCATTTTAGCTATTTTTAAAGCCTTACAAACAGCATCCAAGTGGCCATCTTCTATTGTTACGGCTTGATTGGAATAGTGTGCGAAGAGCGTTTTTTGTTTCGGATCATTGAAAGTGGCCCCACCTGTGCCGTCAAGCCAGAAGGGGTAGCCCGGAACGAAGCCCTCAGAAAAAACGATGAGATCTGCATTTTTAAGCGCAGCTTCCTCAATTTTTTCAATCACCAGAGACAGACCCGCTTCGCGATTTAACCAAGCCGGTTTGATTTGAGGGAGAGCGAGTTTGAGCATGAAAATCCAATCTTTCGGGTATTCAATAAAAATTATATTTATAAGCGTTTAACCATAAGTCCCAAGCCTTTGCTAAGTGCTTTTTGATAACACACGTAAAAGTGTGGAGCTCAAGATGCTAAAACGTTATTTAAAATCACAATCTGGCAATATCGCAATCATGATGGCCGTCAGCGTATCTGTTTTGTTGGTAGGGATTGGGGCCGCTGTCGATATTGCAGGTGTGTCTAATGATAAGCAAAACCTGCAAGACATAGTTGATAACGCCACTTTGGCAGCGTCTAAATCCAAGTCGACTGAACTTTCAGAACTGCAAGTCATTGTCGATAACGCCATTAAACATCACAATAATGCTAACTGGCCAGTTAAGGCGACTGTAAAAATTATCAATGATGTCGTTCATGTTGAAGCGACGACGGATTATGATACAATGTTGATGGGTATTTTTGGCCAAGATAAAGTTAAGCTTATGGCTGAAGCCGCCTCTCCCGTGGCACGTTTGACTCCTGTTAATTTGACGCTTGTATTAGATACAACAGACTCAATGGAAGGTGATAATATTCGCGACCTCAAAGCCGCCGCTACAGAAATGGTGGAAGACTTTAAGGTGTTTGACGCCCCAGTCCGTATATCCGTTGTACCATTTGGGAAATATGTAAATATAGGCACAAGTCGTCGAAATGCAGCTTGGATCGATACCTCTAAGGACGGGACATTTGAGGAATATGAACACTGTTATGACGAACAACGCACAATTAAAGCGCGTGTTTGCAAAGGCACAGGTGTCTTTAGAACAGAAAATATCATACGAGACGGTCGAAACAGGGGCACACGCCAGGTTGAGGGGCGAGATTGCGAGCCTGGTATTTATGAACCTACTGGCAATCGTATCTGCGAAATGCGTAGAGTCGACTATACTTGGTATGGTTGCGCAGGCTCTCGGGAAACCCCCTATAATGAACAAGCCGTCTACGCTTCAAATCCTATCCCAGGCATTATGAATGTAACTTGCGGGTCTGAAATGCAACCACTCACAAGCAATCTTGATAAAGTTGAAGGCGTGATTGACGAGCTGACAACATCGGGGGAGACATATATGCCGGCTGGTATTATGTGGGGATGGCGTACACTTCAAAAAGACGTACCTTTCACAGAGATCACTAAAGGCAACAAAAATAAGAATGCCTCTCCTTCTAATGCCATGGTTATTATGACAGATGGAGAAAATACCTTATCACAAAGCAACGACGGCAAGCATGACGCCCGCGATAAAAAAGCCGCCAATGACAGAACAGCCCTTCTCTGTGAAAAAGCAAAAGAAGATGGTATTCAGATTTTTACTGTTGGTTACCGGATGAATAGCGTGCGCAAGGATATGGAAAAACTTCTGCAGGCTTGCGCGACAACACCGGATAATTATTTTGATGCGGGCAATGCAGCAGAGCTCAAAAAGGCCTTTAAAGACATTGCTTACAGATTAGATTTCACACGTCTTTCGATGTGACCTATTTATAATCAATTATAATTGCCTGCGCAGATGCGCGGGCTTTCTGTCTGGCCGCATCGACATCTTTTCCTAAGGCGACACTCACGCCCAAACGCCTCGTTCCATTTAGCTCCGGCTTCCCAAAAAGCCTGATCTGTGTGTCCTCTTCTCTCAAAGCGCCGTCGACATTTTCGAAGACGATATTATCAGAAACCCCGTCCCCCATAATGACCGCAGATGCCGAAGGCCCGAATTGACGAATATTAGGAATCGGCAACCCCAATATAGCCCGCGCATGCAAAGCGAATTGTGAGAGGTCTTGACTAATCAACGTGACCAGTCCCGTATCATGCGGCCTTGGCGAAACTTCAGAAAAAATAACGTCATCGCCTTTTACGAACAACTCCACACCAAAAACACCATACCCACCCAGAGCCTCAGTTATGGTCTTCGCGATGGTGTGAGCGGATTGAAGCGCCGCCTCGCTCATGGCTTGTGGCTGCCAACTTTCACGGTAGTCACCGTCCTCTTGCCGATGTCCAATGGGATCGCAAAAGGTGACGCCCCCTATATGATGCACCGTTAGTAATGTAATCTCATAGTCAAAGTCGATAAAACCCTCGACAATAACGCGTGATGCGCCTGTGCGCCCACCGGATTGTGAATAGGTCCATACTGTTGAAATATCGGCTTCACATTTCGCTGTGCTTTGCCCCTTACCCGAACTACTCATGACAGGTTTCACAAGGCAAGGAAAACCTATCTTTGCTATTGCGGCCCTCACTTCATCTTCACTATCAGCAAAATAATAAGGCGAAGTTTTAAGCCCTAAGGTTTCCGCGGCTAAGCGACGAATACCTTCACGGTCCATGGTGAGCTGTGTCGCCCGCGCAGTTGGAATGATATTGTATCCGGTTGCTTCTAATTCCGCCAAAGCAAGTGTGGCAATAGCTTCAATCTCGGGCACGATTAGATCAGGGCTTTCATTTTCAATAAAACTACCCAGTTGTTCCTCGTCCGTCATGTCGATGACATGAAATCTATGGGCGACTTGCATGGCAGGCGCATCTCTGTAACGGTCAACAGCAATCACCTCGACACCAAAACGCTGTAATTCAATTGCGACCTCTTTACCGAGCTCACCTGCACCAAGCAGCATGACCTTCTTCGCGCTTGGTCTTAAAGCTGTACCTATAGAGACCATGGTGACTCCCTGTTTTTATTCTCTGGTTGAAAAGACTTGTCTTGTTTTCAAAACAATCTCAACTTATCAAGTTACATAGAGTTATATTATATTCCAGAGACAGTGCCTTAAATATCTAATGAAACCCGATATTGAAACCAAAGTGCGGGCGGTCGAGTCTCTTGCAAGGCTCATGGACAGCCAATTCCCTTTGCCCGGGACAAAACTCAATATTGGGCTTGATGCAATCATAGGCCTCATACCGGGTATTGGCGACACGATCAGCTTATCGATTGCAGGATATATCATTATGCAATCCGCACGATTGGGGGTTGGGTCGCGAATAATCATTCAAATGATAATCAATATTTTTATCGACTGGCTGATCGGGCTTATTCCAATCATAGGTGATTTTTTTGATATCGGTTGGAAGGGTAATCTCAAAAATGCAGCTCTACTCCGTGAACATATAAATATGTTGACGAACCAAAATCTAGAAACTGAATGATTGAATTGAATCTTTTAGAGTCACAACTTTAAACCTCTGCCCTTATGTAGGGTATAATAAAGCCGAAATTCGCTTTACAGGAGCACAACCTGTGATAAGCCTATTATTAGGCATTCGTTAACCATAGCGTTTTGCAAAAACGTGAGGTTTTTTCTGAGTGGTCTCTAAGTCAAATATGCGTAACTTATATTTACCAAATGACAAATGCTTGAATTTATCTCAGGCGTTACACGTCAGTAGAACAGAACCCTCTATTAATAATCAAGAAGAAAATTATAACGCGCAATCAAAATTATCTTCACTCTCGACCGAAGACATTATTTTAAAGAACACTTTATCGTTGCTCGACCCACTCGAAATTAAAGGGATACTCTGTTTAGGTTATTCTTTCAAAGACGATATGTTGAAGAACTTGAATGCTTCCTTAGCTTACCCCAAACGTCATCAATCTGAACTCAGAGCCGCTTTCGGGCGTGCGTTTGATGGGCGGGCATTTGAGAGGTTCAAACAGAACATACCCTCCCCTTTTCTCGCAGCTTTATGGGTTGATAAAGACTACACGGCACCGAAAGAGACTGAATCTATATCAGAACCACATTTTATCCTAACAAAGTCCTTTGGCCCTAAAGGCATGACAGCTTTTTTCCTATTACAAATGAAAGATATAAATCCTCATATAAATAATAGTGTTTTGGAACATGTTCAGCAAATAACACAAGCTGCTTTTTCAAAAATTGTTTTGCTCGGATCCCAACTCAATAAAGACACGCGCTTAACACCCCGTGAAACGGATATTGTTAAATGGATTGCTCATGGAAAATCCAACCCTGAGATTGCAGACATTATGCAAATCTCGATACATACCGTAAATGGGTATTTGCGGGCTATTTACCTTAAAACACAGACATCTGACAGAGTCTCACTTGGCTTCTATGCCTTACAGCATGGCCTTTTGGATTAAATCCATCTCAATCAACACCAAATAAATCACGCGTAAAAACACGATCAGAAACATCATTTAATTCGGCAGTGTTGCGGTTGGCTATTATGATCTCGCAATCGCGCTTAAACGCAGCGAGATCAGATGTCACGGGTGAACCAAAAAAGTGATCTTCTTCCATCGTCGGTTCGTAGACGATCACTTTGATACCCTTCGCCTTGATGCGCTTCATAATTCCCTGAACAGACGAGTCCCGAAAGTTGTCAGAATTTGACTTCATCACAAGACGGTACACACCAACTTTTTTAGGACGTTTGGCGATAATTGTGTCTGCGATAAAGTCTTTACGCGTTGTATTGGCATCAACAATGGCACGAATAAGATTTTGTGGTACAGCAGAATAATTCGCCAAAAGCTGCTTTGTGTCTTTTGGCAAACAATATCCGCCGTAACCGAAAGAGGGATTATTATAGTGTGAACCGATACGGTCATCCATACTAATACCCTTAATAATGTCACGCGTATTCATACCGTGAGCCATTGCATAGGAGTCCAACTCATTAAAATAAGCAACGCGCATCGCAAGATAAGTATTTGCAAAAAGTTTAATCGCTTCAGCTTCATTCGAATGTGTAAAAAGCGTTGCTATATCCTCCTTCTTAGCGCCTTGGATCAACAGATCTGCAAATATACGTGCACGGTCAGAGTCTTCTCCAACAACAATACGGCTGGGATAAAGATTGTCGTAGAGCGCATGTCCTTCGCGTAAAAATTCAGGACTGAAAATTATATTCTTAGTCCCAATCTTTTTGGAAAAACTTTCAACGAATCCTACAGGAATTGTGGATTTAATAACAATAGTTGTTTTAGGGCTAATATCTAAAATTTGACGGACGGCGCCTTCAACGGAACTTGTATCAAAAGCATTTGTATCCGGATTATAATTTGTAGGCGTCGCAATAATGGCATAATCCGCTGCATCATAGGCTTCTTCAGGGCTTGTTGTAGCAACTAAGTCTAAATTCCCCGAGGCGAGATAGATCTCACATTCTTTGTCAATAATAGGGGATTTCCCTGCATTGACTAAGGCAACTTTGTCGGCATTTATATCAAACGCGCAGACATGATTATGCTGTGACAATAAAATTGCATTGGACAAACCAACATAACCCAAACCGGCAACTGCAATCTTCATCGGTTTAAGCTCCAGAATGAATTTAGCTCTATTCACGCCATAGCATGAAGATTTGGATATACTAGTAAAGCCTTATAACAAATTTGTAGTGAGTTGAATTGGTACATCAATAATGTAGATGGTGAAGCTCTACTCAGCGACTGCCCCCTGTAGAGGCGTTTCAGGAGACACACGTGTCTCTTCTGTCTGCTTACCCTCACTTTCCAACTGCCTTGCGACGTCTTGGGGTGACCCTGTGCCTCTCGCAAGCAATGCATAAGCTGTCGGTACAAACAACACGGTTACAAAGGCCGCGGCGACGACGCCGAATAGAATCACGACGCCTATAGCCGAACGTGTTTCTGACCCTGCACCACTGGATATCAAGAGAGGGACGGCGCCTGCTGCCGTCGTTAAACCTGTCATAATGATAGGCCGGAAGCGCGTCATGGCGGCTTCCTTAATGGCGGCATCAAACTCAACCCCTTTATCGCGCAATTGATTGGCAAATTCGACAATCAAAATGCCGTTCTTTGCCGCCAAACCAATCAGCATGATGAGACCAATTTGCGTGTAAATATTTAAAGAGTTACCGGTTAGCCAAAGCCCTAATAGGCCACCAGCGACTGTCGCTGGCACACAGAGCATGATGATCATGGGGTGACGATAGCTTTCAAACTGCGCGGCCAGAACTAAGAAGAGAATAATGAGGCCCGTCGCAAAAACAAAAATGATTGAACTACCTGATGTCTGAAAGTCCAAAGATTGGCCTTTAAAATCGATGGTGGCTTCCTTAGGTAGTACTTCACGAGCAGTCTCCTGCATGACTTGTAAAACACTGCCCAAGGCAGCACCATCAGCCAGTCCCGCTTCAATCGTTATGGCGCGCACCCGATTATATCGGTTAAGTGAAGGACTGTCAGCGCCTGCAGTTATTGTCACCAAATTTGATAGTGGTATCAAATTTCCTGATCTGTCTGAACGTACATAAATATTTGCAATATCATTTGGGTTATTTTGTTCATTACGAAGGCCTTCTAAAATTATATCATATTCTTCGCCATTTTCGATATAGGTCGTCACGCGGCGTGAACCGAGCATCGTTTGGAGGGTGTTACCGATGTCATCAACCGTCACGCCAAGGTCAGCCGCACGTTGATAATTAATTGCAATACGATATTGCGGTTGCGTCTCTTTATAGTCCCAATCGATATCAACAAGACCGGGGTTATTGTCTTCCAACGCCTGAACAAAAGTATCCCGCCATTCGGTTAATGTCTCATAAGAGGGTCCACCGAGAACGAATTGCACCGGTTTACCCGTGCCGCCGCCGAGCCCTTGCCGCATGATTGCAAAGGCTTGAATCCCCGGAAGATCAGATAAACCTTGATTGACTTCATTTATAATTGTTTGGGCGGGGCGTCTTTCGCTCCAATCATTCAGCACAACGATAACCGCACCTTGGTTAAATGTCGCGCCACCGCCAAATCCGGGCGCACGCAAAAGCAACCGATTCACTTCACCTGACTCGGTATAAGGCAATAACCGACGTTCAATCTCATCCATATAGCGTTCCATATAGCTGTAGGACGCGCCTTGCGGGCCGCGTATCGCAACAAAAAATGCGCCGCGATCTTCTGTCGGCACATATTCTTGCTGAATAGTATTAAGACCAAAAATAGCCCCGCCCAAAAGACCAAAGAGCACAAGCCCAACTAAGAGCGGACGCTTAATCAATCTGTCTATGACCCAACCATAGCCTTTTGACACCTTGGCAAAGCCGCGATCAACGGCTTGTGGAATTTTCGCAGAGAGGCCCGTTTTATTCTGCATCCGAATAAGTTTAGAGGCTAGCATCGGTGTAAGCGTAAGAGCCAAAAGGCTCGAGAAAATGACGGCTGCCGTGATGGTTAGAGCAAATTCTCTAAATAAACGACCTACATCACCCTCTAAAAATGTAATCGGAACAAAAACAGCAACAAGAACGAGCGTTGTTGCAATCACGGCAAAGCCCACCTGGCGCGTTCCGCGATATGCCGCAACCAAAGGTGTCTCTCCATATTCGTTGATGCGTCGGACAATATTTTCCAACACAACAATCGCGTCATCAACGACCAAACCTATGGCCAGAACCAGAGCCAGAAGCGTTAAAAGGTTCACAGACAAACCAAGGGCGAAGAGAACGATAAAAGTTGCCGTGATGGAAATCGGGACTGTTATCGCAGGAATAATTGTGGCGCGAAGGCTCCCCAAAAAGAGAAAGATGACCAAGGTAACGAGCGCCACAGCGATTGCCAAAGTCGTATAAACCTCGCGAATAGAGGCAGAGATGAAAACCGAACTGTCAAAACTACGCGCAATAATTATCTCTTCCGGCAGAGTTTCATTGAGACGATCCGCGAGATCTCTTGCCGCTTGCGCCACCTCAACTGTATTGGCTGTCGACTGTTTGATGATACCCAGACCGACCATCGGCACGCCGTTGCCGCGAAACATGTTGCGGTCTTCCTCGGCGCCACGCTCGACCCGTGCAACATCCCCTAATCGTACGAGATATCCGTCAGCTCCCTCTGCAATAACAAGGTTTGCAAAATCATCAGAAGATTGAAAGGCGCGATCAATACGCAAAGTATAGCTTCGCTTATTTGACTCTAAATTACCGGCAGGCGCTTCAACATTTTCAGAACGCAAAGCACTTTCGATGTCGGACACCGTTAAATTTCTTGCTGCCAGTTGGCGTCTGTCGATCCAGACCCGCAAAGCATAATTTCTGGAGCCCCCTACGCGAACGCGCGCAACACCGTCAAGAGCAGAGAAGCGGTCCACGAGATAACGTTCCGCATAGTCTGACAACTCCGGAACAGTCAGGCTCTCACTCGCCAGATTAAGCCAAATAATAACATCATCATTCGAGTCCGCTTTTTCGACTTCGGGCGGATCAGCTTCCTCTGGTAAATTATCTAAAACGCCGGAGATACGATCCCGAATATCATTCGCTGCGACATCGATGTCTTGGTCGATACCAAATTCAATGCTGATCCGAGAGCGCCCATCTGTGCTGGTTGAATCAATGAAACGAATACCTTCGACCCCGGCAATGCGGTCTTCAATAATTTGGGTAATGCGCGTTTCAACAATAGATGCCGACGCACCCGGGTAACGCGTATCAATTGATACGATAGGCGCATCAATGTCCGGATATTCTCTTAGTGACAAACGGTCAAAAGCGATAAAACCAAAAATCACTAGTATCAATGAAATGACAGAGGCAAAAACGGGTCTCTTAACAGATATGTCGGAGAGTATCACGACTTAGCCACCTTGGTTTGAGTTTATTAGGGCTCTTGGGCTCTCATTTGCGATAGGGAGAAGCATAGCTTTATCTCTAATAATAACTTCAGATCCATCACGCACGCGGATAACGCCCTCAGTAATCACAAGCGTGCCCTCATCTATTCCATTTAAGACTTCGAGATAGCCATTTTCCAACGCCCCCAATTGTACTTCCGTACGCCTTGCAACCGGGCTCTCTCCAGACTCATCAATAGTGAAAACAAATGTCTTCGGGCCAACAGGCTGAACAGTTTCTTCCGGTATAGCAATCGCTTGTCTAGGATTGGCTGTGACAGTGATTTCCATAAACATTCCGGACATCAAAACTCTGTCAGGATTAGGAAGTGTGGCCCTTACACGAACGGAGCGCGTTACCGGATCAATGGCATTATCAAGCGTTGCAATTTTACCCGTAAATAGTTCGCCCGGAAAATCGTCTGTGCGGGCTATAATTTCTGTGCCCGGTCTTAATGATCGTAGAAATGTTGATGGTACCGTAAACTCCAGGTTCATTTCACTGTCATCAATGAGCCTCGCCACAACATCGCCTGGACGGACAAAAGACCCGACACTAACCTGACGGAAACCGAGTACACCATCAAAGGGCGCAACGAGGACACGATCTCTTTGTCGGGATTGAACCGCTCGTAATTGTGCATTTGCAGAATCCAAATTACGCTTAGCCTCGTCTAATTCTGCTTGAGACACAGCCTTACGTTCTACGAGGCGTTCAATACGCTCCAATTGCTGGCGGGCCTCCTCAGCATTGGCCTCTGCCGCCTCTGTCAAGGCAATTTGTTCCCGTTGGGCTAATGACAATAGAGTCTTGCCCTTCCGCACGCGCTGACCGTCATCAAAATAAAGTGATTGAACACGGTCAGCCACATTTAAGGTTAAGTCGACCACTTCATTGGGCTCCAAAGTTCCCAAGGCTTCAATGCGCATCGCAAAGTCACGTTCAGTCGCAGGTTGGACAAAAACATTCGCAGGGCCACGCTGCGCCCAAGCGTGCGGAGATAGCCAAAGCACTGTAACTAAACATAAAAATGTAATTTTGAAAATAGTCTTAAACCATAATTTTTCTGTGTCTATGCTTGTCATAAAATACTATCTTAAACATATCGGCACTGGCGCATTATAGCTCACCAATACCACCTAACTCTCTATACGTGAGTACAGCCAATCGGGTTGTCTGCAAACGGGTCTGGGCCAAACGGTCTTCATTTTCTAAAACTGTTCTCTGCGCATCTAAAACATCGAGAAAATCATCTAGCCCTTCTTCAAAACGTAAACGCGCAAGCTCCAAGGCACGTCTTGAAGCCTCAGCCGCCTGAATAAGGTCTTCTCGACGGTCAAGTTCATTCGCGCTGTTACTCAGCGCAATCTCAACATCGGCTAAAGCCTGAAGAACAGTTTGTTCATATTGAGCATAAGCTTGTTTAGTTTGCATATCGGAAAGGTCAATATCTGCTCTGACACGACGAAGATCAGGCCCCTCCCAATTCAACGCTGGGCCCACATTAAACCCAAAACTAGATAAGCGATCAATGCGATTTTGATTGTTGAAGACCGCTAAGACATTACCGTTAAAAGTGAGGGTAGGAAATAATCGCGCGCGCTCAACTTCACTCAAAGCCAAGCGGCGGGCAATTTCAGTTTCCGCAAAACGAATATCAGGACGCCGACGTAACAAGTCTGAAGGCGTCGCAACTATCAACTCGCCACTATGATTTGGTATATTAGCTTCATTAATTTTGATGGCCAGTAGTTCTTGAGTGGGAGTAGATGCCGTGCGGCCGGTTAAAACAGCCAGACGACTTATGGCCGCATCAATCGTCGCTTGAAACTGAGGGAGGGTGGCTAATGTGGTGCGATATTGAGCCTCAGCACGATTGAGATCTAATTCCGTCGCACGGCCATTCTCTAACAAATCCCGCAAAAGTTCGAGACTTTGAGACTGCACATCCGCATTATCCCGTGCCACTTCTAAGCGGCGTTGCGCACCCCGAAGGTCAATATAAGCTAGCGCTGTCTCGCTGGCGATGATCACGGCCACATCCCGACGCGCCTCCTTGGCAGCCTGAACACCCAGTTCTGACGCTTCAATGGCGGAGGCGATACGTCCAAACGCATCCCATTCCCACCGCGCTGTCAACCCGCCCACAAATGAAGTGGCCACAGACTGCCCAAAACGGGCATTACGATCTGTTGGCAAACCGGCATTGCTTGTGAAGTCATAAGATTTTTCAAGCTGTCCACGCGCTAATCCGGCTGTGGCTATGCCAATATTTGCGCGGGCAACATCAAGCTGCTTATTCTCAGCCAAGGCTAACTCAATGAGTGAGCTTAGGGTTTCGTCATTAAAAGATGACCACCACTTTTCTTCAAAAGGTAAATCTTGGCTTGCAGCATTAAAGAAACTATCCGTGCCAACCATTTCATTTTGGATCGTTTTATCTTGAGCGGGCTGAGACGGTACATAAGGCGTCGCACATCCACCTGTAAAAAGCAGTGTTGATCCCAGCAGCATTATCAATGTATTACGAATGATCATTTGCTCTTATTCCATAAAGGTCAAAGTCTATACGCCAACTTACGCGTAAGCGTTTGGGTTTTTTACCTTTAATTCAATTACATTCGCGTTATTTATAGACTCAAAAGGGCTGCATTCCCGCCCGAAGCCGTCGTATTCACACTGACCGTTTTTTCATTCACGAAACGTAAAAGATAGTTGGGGCCGCCCGCTTTAAACCCTGTGCCGGAAAGACCTTGTCCGCCAAAAGGTTGAGAGCCAACAACTGCGCCCACCATATTTCTGTTGATATAAATATTCCCAACGGGGGCAGTATTGGCGATTTTCTGCCAACGGTGATCAATACGGGTATGAACCCCTAATGTCAGCCCATAACCCGTCGAAAAGGCCTGTTCCAAGATTTTCGGCAAATCTTTCGGCTTATAGCGAATAACGTGAAGGATGGGGCCAAAATGCTCTTTTTGTAAACTATCAATCGTCTCAATCTCAAACAAATGCGGAATAATGAAGGGTATGTTTTGTGGAAGATTATCCGTTGGCGTTGCATACCAAGATCTGCCTTCCGCTTTAAGCGTTTCTATGTGCGCAGACAGGCTGGATTGTGCTTGCACGTCTATGACGGGGCCAACATCCGTCGACAATGATTTTGGATCCCCCACCCGCAAATTATCCATTGCGCCCTTCAGCATCGTCAAAACTGTATCCACAATATCTGTTTGTATATAAAGGACACGTAGTGCTGAGCATCTCTGCCCTGCACTTAAAAACGCAGATCCGATAACATCATCAACGACTTGCTCCGGTAAAGCCGTACCATCAACAATCATTACATTTTGTCCGCCCGTCTCGGCGATCAAAGGCACGATAGGGCCGTCTTTTTTCGCGAGCGTCTGGTTGATCACCCGTGCAGTTTGTGTGCTGCCTGTGAAGGCAACGCCGCCAACGTCTTTATTTTGAGTCAGCGCCGCCCCAATATGACCGTCACCAATAATGAGTTGTAGGACGTCTTTTGGCACCCCAATATTATGCAACATGTCAACAGCACGTTTCGCCACTCTCGGCGTTTGTTCCGCAGGTTTTGCCAAAACGCAGTTACCTGTGACTAAAGCCGCCACAACCTGCCCCATGAAAATCGCTAAAGGGAAATTCCAAGGACTAATGCATACAAATACGCCGCGGGAACCATAAGAGAGCTTATTGGATTCTCCGACCGGGCCCGGCAGCTCTTTTGGAGACGCCATTAAATCCATGGCCTGCGCCGCATAATAACGACAGAAATCCACAGCCTCGCGAATTTCATCATTGGCATCGGCCCATGTTTTACCCGCCTCTTTAACGAGCAGGTTCAAAAACGCCATTTTATCAGCCTCTAAAGCCTCTGCGGCTTTATTAAGCAAAGCGGCACGTGTTTCAGCAGGTTGAGACGACCATTTCGGATAGGCCCCTTTTGCCGAGGCAAAACATGCAGGGATTGTGTTGGTATACATAGTTTCAGTTGCTGACAGCAGATCAGAGGCAGATACGGCTTTGGAAATTTCATCTAAATGTGGTTTCCAAGACAGGTCCAAGCCATCTGAATTTAATCTTTCCGGCATAAAAATATGAGACGGCGCAGCAATAGCAGGATGGGCGATGTCTTCCAGAGCTTTAACACGCGAAACAGGGTCCAGCACGACCTCATCAATGGGAACGTTCGGATCCAGATAGTGATTTACAAAAGAGCTGTTCGCGCCGTTTTCAAGCAAGCGACGTACGAGATAGGCCAAAAGGTCTTTATGCCCTCCGACCGGTGCATATATCCTGACGGGTGGTAAAGCATGATAATTATCTTTGGCGGCCCCATAGACAATATCCCCCATGCCAAAGAGACGTTGAAATTCAAACCCCTCTAAATCCGGGGCAGCAATTTCCATTACAGCTGCGAGTGTATGCGCATTATGTGTTGCAAATTGTCCGTAGATCACATCACGCGACTCCAGAATTTTTTGGGCGCATGCCAAATAGGACACATCTGTATTGGGCTTACGCGTGAAAACAGGAAAGTCAGGGTGACCATGGCTTTGAGCATGTTTGATCTCGGCATCCCAATAAGCGCCTTTAACAAGGCGGATATGAAATTTTTGCTGTAATTCACGTGCGAGGCCTGCAACCCAATCAATAACATAAGGCGCGCGACGACCATAGGCTTGAATCGCTAATCCGAAATGCGTATCATGAGAAGGCGTTAATTTACGCGCCACATAGTCATAAACCGCCAGTGATAATTCGAGGCGATCAGCCTCTTCTGCATCCATTGTCAAATCCACGCCCGCGTCTATGGCCTGTTTCACAAGTTGAAGAACTTTTTCGCCAACATCCCAGATAGCCTCATCCCACTGCGCCACATTGTAATGGGGGGAAAGGGCAGATAGTTTCACCGATATACCGTGTCTGGCGTGTCCGGAAGCTGACGCTTTAGCAACAGTCTCAAGGGCGTTTTGATAGGCCTCTAAATAGCGATCCGCGTCTGCTCTTGTCCGCGCGCCCTCGCCTAGCATATCGAAAGAAAACCCTTGGGTTTTGCTAAATCGTTTTTGCCCGTTTTTAATCGCTTTGGAAATGGTCTCACCTTGGACAAATTCCGTTCCCATAATGCGCATAGCGCTCATTACGGCTTTACGAATAACGGGCTCCCCTAAGCGGTTTGTTAGATTCTCTAAAACCGTTTTCGGTGAGGCATCCAAATCTTCAGAAAGCGCGACGACCCTGCCGGTGAGCAACAGCCCCCATGTCGAAGCATTGACCCAAAGCGTGTCTGCTTTACCCAAATGTGTAGACCAATCATGCGGTGCCAGCTTATCTGCGATGAGTGCATCTCGCGTATCGGCATCCGGCACACGCAAGAGCGCCTCGGCCAAACACATCAGCGCGATGCCTTCTTCATTACCGAGACCATATTCAGACATGAAGGCATCCAAAAGGCTGCGTTCCCTCACGCGTGTCCGGGATAAGGCGACAACAGAAGAGGCTTCTAAACCGATAGTTTGATATTGAGCGGCGTCTAATTTTAGGCCGTCAATTAAGTCCAGAACAGCAGCGGTTTCCGGCTTGAATTTATGGGCCGTGACGTCATCAAGCCCTTTGGGCCAATAAGCAAAATGGGTTGGCATCTAGAGACATCCTAAACAGGAGGAAAACGAAAGTGATTACACTGGAGTTACTCTAAATAACGCAAAATGTTCAGATAAAGAACAGAATAATACGCAAAATTTTATCCCGTCAAAGCCAGGCAAATATCAGACTATTGTAAAATAGCTATTTGCGAAGAAGATATGAAACAGGCACCCAAAATCGACTAAGTTGGTTTTTAATTTCCGGGCTGCACCACAATAGCACATCTCGGCACAGCAGAGGTCTTAAACAGCGAAGACTACATAGACTTGATCTTAAGGGGCGGCTTTCCTAAAAACGCGAACTGTCAGCGCGTCAACGTAATCGCCAATATCAAAGCTATTTCGACTTTATGGTTGATCGTGACGTAGCCGACATTCTTCGCATTCGGAAAACGGAGGCTTTGCGCCGATTGATTGACCAACTAGCAACTCGGATAGCTTGCAAGACCAACACAGCCACTCTTTGAAGGCTTATCGGAATTGAGCGGCCCACTGTCGATGAATATATCGACGTGATTCTTCGCCTGTCGATGATTGTAAGACTTCCGGCTTGGATATCGAGCGAAAGTAAGTGCTACATCAAACAACCAAAATATCATTTTGGAGACACAGGAATAGCCGCTGCGCTCCGGCAGATGACAACGGATAACTTTTCAGTCAATGCAGACCCGACCTCTCTTGTGAGTATGCTTGAGACATTTGTGCGCGCCGGGTTGCAAAAATCTCTTCCCAATCAAGAAAATGATTTCAGGCTATATCATTGGCGAAGTGCTAACCAAAAAGAGATTGATATTTTAGCGGAAAGCACAAAGCGCTTGGTCGGGATAGAAGTCAAAGCGTCGAGCACAATCGACGAAAAAGATTTGAAAAATTTAAAAGGCTTTGCAGGCACTGGCCCCGGCAAGTCAAAACAGGTCACCGGAATTGTGTTTTACCTTGGAGAAAACAAGCTTACTTTCGGCGGCGGTATTTATGCACTGGCCGTCAGCATTTTGTGGTCGAAAACCTAAGTCCGAAACTAACACACTTAAAGTAGGCTTAAATTCCCAAAATACCCATTTTCGGGTTATATCCCGGCACTTTTCTTATGTGGCATGGGCGATAGCGCCAATTCTACGTTCCACCTCCAGTGCGCTACGTCCCAGGAAAAACGATGTGGAGACAATGGCTTAATAGCGAGGGAAAATACGTTAGGTACTTATGCTCAACAAAGATTAAGCGCCCCAAAACGTATACCCAGAAAGTTCAACGCCAGGTTATATTAGAATGGCGAGTCAACTCGTTAACTCTATTCTTACCTATTGCACATATTTGAATTGTTAATCTGAATACAGATTGCTGTGGTCCACATCGTAGCAATTTGTGTATTGGCAGGGGCACACTGCGCCCCGTGCTTTTGCCAAGGGTAGGGTCGGTTTGGTTGAGTTCCTTCTGATCCTATCTTGGCGGGATAACGAACTCATTTTTATTTGCAACGAATTCCTGTTATTTTGGTTTATATACGATTAATATTTTATCGCGTGCCTTACAATTATCACGCAAGGTTCGTTCTGCCCTCAATACAAATGTCGAAAGGAACGATTTCGACTCTAGGCACTAACGCCCATCGGTAAAGCCGTAACAGAAGGCGCATACTGGAACCTTCAGGATATGTTCAGATAAGCAATTCTAATTTGCGCTATACCAATATTGCTTTGGTATGAGTTGGGGCGTCGGCAAGGGCTGTTATATGTGGATATAAGCAACCCTTGCCACCGCTATTAAAAGCCTTCCCCTTGTGGCTTTTAGACCCCAAAAACCATGCTTTAGTGATACTGTCGCTAAACTGAAAAACTTTATTGACAGAACGTTGCCTTTTATCTGCGCCATGCGCAACATCGTCGAGGGCCTCTTCTGCAAGATGAAAGATATGCACCGACTGGTAACACGGTTCGAAAAACGCGCCGCAAATTGCCTCAATATGCTCTATATCTTCGCCATCAAATGCTAGCTAATTGAGTCCACACCCTAGTTATATAGGTCTTGCCAACCAATTACGAAGTCTGCCACGAATAACCAATGTGATTTCGAGAGAGTGGCATCTCCTTTTTTGCGACTAAGCGGAAGATCAGCCCATTGGGGAAGTCTTCTTAAATCGTTCTGGTTTTCAGCATGTCCTGTATATATACAGCGCGCAAGACGCACCCTATGTTGCTCGACTTTCATTACACGCCTCCCCAGACATTGACATAATAAGCTCAACTATAAGACTGACAATTCAATTCTGCAAATCGGCTCAGCTTTTGCATTTCCCAATCAAATTAGTGAGTTGGAGAGGGTCTACACCCCCCAACTTCTTTCCATCTTTCCCGGTCACTAGGGAAATAGGAAAGATGTAAAAGCATCCCTGCAATCTTGGTGCCAAGTTTGTTTAAATTATTCCATAACTCAAATTGAACATGGATAGGCATGCGGCGGTAACCGTTTACCTACCTTTAATGTCAGACTTATTAAATGCTCAGTCTTACGTGAAGATTAAATATTCATTTCTCACTTCGTGTGCCTTAATTTAGCCTTTAATCTGCCTTCAAGACTTTACTTACTTTCAGCAAAGATAACTCCACAGTTTCAGAGCGAAAGTAAGGCGGATGGATGAATTTGCGCCCCCCATCCGCCACCTTTTAACTCTTGTGTGAGATGTTTAACTATTTTTCTTGATCATAGAACATTACGTTACCTGAACCGATAGATTTGAGAGAGTTTGCGAAGCTATAATCAATGAACAGTTCGTAGCATTTAAGGTTTCGGAAGCACCTACGGCTGACCTATTAAGCCGCCAACTCTACAATTATCTGGTAAGAGGGCTTAGCAGGCCGATCAAAAAGCTCTCTCATAGTTTGGACCCCAGGGGTTTTCAATCAGCTTGCCCTAGCTTACTTTCTCGAGTGAGGGGAGAGAAAGAAGGAAAATGGCATTAGAGTCATTTCTGTATTAATGTAGCGATTTTCTCTAAAATCGAAATGTTAGGCTTAAAGTATGGAAACTGAGTGATGAAAGACTCCGAGAAACGTGAATAATATGGGTGCCCCGAATATGAAAAATAACTAACGGGAATTACGTAAACTTTATTCAGTTACACAAAGCTTCGTTTTGACCTAACAATCCGAGCAATATTAACGTTATCTTGTTCGTAAAAAGTAGGGCGCATTACCTGAGTAAGGGTCTGGAAGTTTGTGGAGAGCTCCAGGCCCACACTCAGAATTTTCTGTAAGTCCTTTAGATAATACGTTTGACCTGCGCCCCAACTTCCTACCATTTTCTGGTAGAGTCAT
>CAYGTR010000039.1:0-29428 GCA_964352855.1 uncultured Algimonas sp.
TGCGTGTGCGGGGCTTCACCCAAGATGACGGCCATATTTTCTGCTCGGAAGATCAGATTACCGCGGAGACGCAGCATTTCATCACGCTCTTGAAATCCGTCTATGAGGATTTTGGCTTTGAAGATTTGAAAGTGAAATTCTCCGACCGGCCGGAAACCCGCGCTGGTACGGATGCGACATGGGATAAATCCGAAGGGGCGCTCATGGACGCCGTGAACGCGGCAGGGTTGGAGGTTGAGCTGAACCCGGGTGAGGGCGCGTTTTACGGCCCGAAACTGGAATTCGTACTCCGCGATGCCATTGGCCGGGATTGGCAATGCGGGACGTTGCAGGTGGACTTTGTCGTGCCGGATCGTTTGAGCGCGAGCTTTGTGGGTGAGGACGACCAGCGCCATGTGCCAGTGATGCTTCACCGTGCAATCTTGGGCTCCATGGAACGCTTTATCGGGATTCTGATTGAAAATTATGCCGGGAAGTTCCCGCTCTGGCTCTCCCCGACTCAAGTCGTCATCGCGACCATTACGGGCGGGGCCGATGCCTATGCCGAAGAGGTCGCCGCCAAAATGCGCGCAGCCGGTCTTCGTGTCGAGACGGATTTGCGGAATGAAAAGATTAATTACAAAATCCGTGAGCTCTCCGCAGATCGTAAAATTCCGGTCATTGCTGTTGTCGGTATGAAAGAAGCCGAAGAAGGCAAACTCGCCCTGCGCCGTCTGGGCAGCCGTGATCAGATGATACTAAGTTTGGATGACGCCATAGCGCAATTAAGCGAAGAAGCCCTCGCCCCAGATTTGCGCCGCCAAGCCAGCCATCAGTCTAGCTAAGTGTCAGACCTCGGCGATGCGGAGCTGATAAGACGAGCCCCAAAAATCGTCTTGGCTGTATCTGTTTTTATCCTGATGCTGCTGCCCATCGTGATGATGGCTGGCGGCGGCGGTGTGGCGCTGCTCATGTTTATTCCGGCGTGTTTGGGCGTATTAGGCCTTATCATGCACAAGCCGTGGCAGAAGCCCGTCCCGCTTTGGTTAATCGCCTTGGCGGCCTTTCTGTCGTGGGCGTGGATTGCACAATTCTGGAGTTCTTATCCCAAAGTCTCAGGTTTTTCGAACGCCGAGAAACTCTGGATCATGGGACTCATGTTCCCCGCTGTTATTTGGCTTTGGGCCCAGATGCGTGATCATCCATTGGGCGATATACTCAGAAAAGCAGTTCTGTCGTCGCTTCTTATTGGTTTGGCTCTACTGACATTCGATACATTTTCGGAGTTTAAACTCAGCTATCTTGTCGATCCGCCTGCTTCCGGAGAAGATGAGTTTTGGCGACGCGTCGACTCTGTTCGTAATATTGGTCGGGGGACAATCTTTGCTTCTGTTTTGCTGATGCCTATAGCGGCTCTTATTTGGCATAGACCGCTAGGCAAAACCGCCATTATCATTGGCGCTGTTATAATTTCTATTGTTGCATGGAAAATGGATGTCAGCATTGCGATTGCCATGCCGTGGATTGGTTTAGGTGTGGGCGCGTTCGCCAAGCGTTTTCCGGTTGTTTCATTGCGCCTTCTCTTTACGGCGGCCATTTTGGCGATCCTTGCGGCGCCTGTTTTTGCGAGCGTTTTGACGTTGCTGGATGAAAAAATATTCGCCGCATTTCCAAGCTCATGGGAACATCGGCTTTATATGTGGGAATTTGTCTTCCAACAGATATTAGAACACCCATTCATAGGTCATGGGTTTGATAGTGCGCGAACATTTACAGAAACAGTGACCTTGAGTGAGGGGTACGTTATGTCTCTTATATCACTCCATACCCATAATGCAGGATTGCAAATATGGCTAGAGACAGGGCTTATTGGTGCATCGCTGGCAAGCCTAACGATAATTACGCTGTTTCGAGCTGCAAAACGCTTCGCTTTACAGAGCAAAATTCATGCATTCGGCCTCTGTGGATTCTTGGCGGCGATGATAATAATTTCGTCCGTTTCCTTTGGCGTGTGGCAGTTTTGGTGGTGGGGAACACTCAGTTTTGGACTGGCTAGCCTCAATCTTATGCAAAATGAAACAAAATTGTTTTCTGCTGAGAAGGCTTGAGTCAATACGGATAATTTAGATTTCAGGCATTGCTATTTTTGCCTCTTTCGGTATTTGGAGAGCTAAGGGGCGTAAAAGGCTTAATTTTCATGGTTTTAGCAACCAACATTATCAGCTTGACCGTTCCGGCAAGAAAACTTCCTATTAGCGTTATTATGGTCACCTACATGACTGGGCCTGCTCTTGTCGAAGCGATTATGGCGGTCATGGATGACCCCGATATTCATGAACTTATTATTGTTGATAACGGGAACAGCGAAAGTGCGCGTACGCGGTTGAGCGAAATTGCAATGAAATATGACCATATTCGTCTTTTGCAAGGCCATGGTAATATTGGGTTTGCACGTGGATGTAATTACGGGGCTCAGCTTGCAACGGGATATTTCTTACTTTTCTTAAACCCTGATGCTTTGATTTCTCGAGGTGCTGCCCGTAAAATGGCTGAGTGCGGCGTGACTCTAAATACGCCTTGGATTGTGGGAGGTTTCTTACGGGATGAAAATGGAAAAGAACAGAGAGGCACCAGGCGCGATGCCTTAACGCCTTGGTCTGCATTTGTAAGCTTTACACCACTTCATAAGCTTCCGGGTTTTCGTTCAATTCATCGTGAGGCTGATCCGGTGCCGTCAAAACCCATCCCGATAAAAACAACAAGCGGCGCATCCATGATGACGGATAAGCCGTCATTTGATGTGCTCGGTGGATTTGATGAAAGCTACTTTTTACATGTCGAGGATATTGATATCTGTAAACGTGTGCGAGATATGGGTGGAGATGTTTATGTCGTGCCTGACGCGCGTATCATGCACTATGGCTCGACAAGTGCAATACCGAGAACGCGTATTGAATGGTATAAGTTTAAAGGCTTCATACATTACTTTTGGAACTATAAACCCGGAATTCTGCCAAAAATACTCACGATTTTAGCTGCGCCTTTGATGGCCTTTGCGATCATGAGCCGAGCTTTCTGTATCACGTTGCGCGCAGCCATTATTGGTCGCTAAGGAGAGATTCAGCTATTTCGCATTGCGTGACTTGTAGAATATGAAGTTTGACCTCGTCCCCTTTTGAATAATTCAAACCGGACACAATCGCGCGTTCCTTTATACATGCCTTCTGAGACTTTGCGATATTCGTGAATTCAGCAAAGTCATTCCCTTCATTTTCAAAACTGTCGATAATAAAAATATGATCTTCTGCCCAAGTCTCGGTTTTGAGGAGATCGACTTGTTGCCCCAGACGTATCTCTTTACCGAAACGGTAAACCAAACTGGGTTCAGTAAAGTTTAGAGCGTGAACGCGTGGGCCATTGTGTCGAGGTAAAGGAATGTTCTGTGCCTCAAACGTGGCTTCCAATTGGTCAGCCAGACGCAAATCAGTGAGGCTTGGTACGACAAAACTATAAGCTAAAATATTAAGTGATATCGCGCTGAAACCTGCACAAATGAGGGCAAATTTCACGCGATTTATCCATAATGAAAACCCTGCTGCAATCGCGATAATGCCTGCAATTGTTGCAATGATATAGGTTAAAATGAGCTGTTCCGTATCACTATATATGACTTGCGCGGCGATTAAGGCGGCTATGATAAATGTTGCGGCGAGGATGAATAATAAACCGCTGACGAAACGTATGCGTCCGAAATCTCTCACACGCATCATGGCCGTCCCGGCAAGTCCGACCAACAGACAAAGCGCGGGGAATAAGGGCAGGGCGTAATGCGGAAGCTTTGTTGGCATGAGCTCTATCAATATCCAAAAAGGAATGATCCAAGCGAGACAAAGCCGCATGGATTTCGCTAAAGGTGCACCAGATTTCTTATCATTCCTCAGTGTCCGAAAGGCGAGAGCAAAGCCCGGTAAAAGCAACAATGTGCCGGGCCAAAGAGTCAGATTGATGATGGCCAGATGATAGCCGGGCAGGCCGGGGTGGCTTTCCTGAGTGCTGACGAGTTTCCCCCCAAAATCATTGCCTAAGCTTTCAGCAAAAAAGGCGCCTTGCGTTTCAATGCCTATAGCTACGGCCCAAGGGACGAAAAGTAAAAGACTTATCAAAATAGCCGGAATGTTAACGAGCTGGCGGATGCCGTAACCCCGTCGTTCCCATATCAAAAGTGTTAGGCACGTAACTGCCACCAAGGACGGTAAAACCGGACCTTTGATAATAACGGAGAACCCCAACGCAATCCAAAAGACCCAAACGGCAGGGCGGGCTTTCCAGAGCGAAAGCCCGGAAGGTGTTGCTCTAATATGAGCAAGAGCGGCAAAGCAACTCGCGGCGAGGCCGCAAAGCAATGCGTCGGTTTTCGCAATATGCGCTTCTGCAATCATCAAAAGGGAGAGTGCCAAAGCGGCGGCTCCAAGAAAGGCACCTTCGCGACCAATCAATTTTGCACCACCCCAATAGGTTGCCAAAACAGCTAATAAAGCGCCTAAAACAGAAGGGAGGCGTTGTGCCCATAGAGTGCGTTTCCCCTCTTCGGAAAAGACTTTAATGGCTAGGGTTTGAAGCCAATAAATCCCGGCAGGCTTCTTGTTTCGCGCGTCGTCTTGGAAGCGAATATTGAGAAGGTCCCCGCTTTCTGCCATCTGTACGCTAGCCTGCGCAAAGCGGGCTTCGTCGCGATCAATCACAGGAAGTGTCGATAAACCCGGCAATGCAACCGCCAAAAACAGGGTGATTAATATGAGGATGTGCCAACGTCGTTTTGGCACTTTATGGCTTATAACTTCCCTGTTCATGAAAAGCTTATGCCTAAGGCAAAGAGCAATGTCGCCCAAAAATTCGTTTGAAACGCGAATTAATCCCGTTACATAACGGCATAGTCTGTGATGACTTTTGCCGTCTTTGCGAATTGAAAGCGGCGGCAGGGCGTGTCATGAGACGCCATGTCCATCGCGCAGAAAAACCCTGACTTAAACGCAGCCCCACAATTATCTGTTGTGGTTCCCGTTTATAATGAAGCGGAGAATGTCGCGCAATTGGTTGAGGAAATCGCCAAAGCGCTTTTTGCGACATCTTATGAAATGATATTCGTGAATGATGCCAGCACAGACGGGACCTTACAGGTGCTAACTGATTTAAAGGCCAAATATGCTGATTTACGGGTTTTAAACCACCGTTCCAATGCGGGGCAATCACGTGCGGTCAGAACAGGGGTTTTGGCAGCAAAGTCGAATGTCATCGCAACGTTAGACGGTGACGGTCAGAATAACCCTGCCGATATTCCAAAGCTTTATAACCAAATATTGCGAAAAAATGCGCCTGATAATTTAGCGCTCGTCGGAGGTCGCCGCATGAAGCGCCAAGATAGCCAAGCCAAGCTGTGGGCCTCAAAATTTGGGAATGGTATTCGTAAAAAATTACTCAAAGACCAAGCGGATGATACGGGCTGTGGTATTAAAGTCTTTAAGCGAGATGCGTTTTTATTGCTGCCCTATTTTGATCACATACACCGCTATATTCCGGCACTAATGTTACGTGAGGGCTTTGACATTGAATTTGCGGAGGTTAGTCATCGTTCTCGTGTTGCAGGCACCTCTAAATATACGAATTTCGGACGGTTAAAGGTCTCAATTGCAGATCTGCGGGGCGTTATGTGGCTGAATTCCCGCGCGCGAAACCCGCAAGGCTGGGACGAAATTTAATATTCCAGACACAAAGCTATTAACCTTTTGCAAGCCATTTCCGTTTAGAAAGTCTTAAGTTTTCTAGTTGTTTTCGGGTTGGGCATTGAGGTCATGCGCTTTTTTCTTGTTTTTCCCCTTATGATCATTCCGGTTGCGCTTTATAATATTATGGCGATAAGTGGCGCGACCTTTGCCACTGCCGAAGAAGTACGGGCGCGCCTTGATACTGATTTTCAATCTATTTCTATGATGTCAGGATCCGTTTGGCAAATCACACCGGGGCATATGCTGATTGCGCTTTCGCTACTTATGTTGTTTTTCGAGTTAATTAAGTCAACGGGGACAGACCGCGCCGCTGTGATGAACCATGCGTTTTCGATGCTGCTATTCATCGTGTGCTTGGTCGAGTTTTTAATGTTTCCTGCTTTTGGAACGTCTGTCTTTTTCCTCATTGGTCTTATGACCCTCTTGGACGTGATGGCTGGGTTTATGGTGACGATTGCGAGTGCGCGCCGTGATTTTTCTGTAAATGAAGCCTGAAGATTGCATATGCTCTCAAACGGCCTAGACAGTGTTTATGGACAAGTCCGCAATATATGATTCTGCGATGATTGGACGAGTGAAAACTTCATCTTTTGAAGCTCACACGGCTCAACAGTCTTATTTTGAACTTCTTAAGGCATCTCCCTTTTTTATCAGCTCAGATGGACAAATGGTATGGGAGCAGCCGAAATTGGCCTCAAGGCTTCTGCGGTGTGCGCCTTCTGATTTACCGAGCAGTCGGGACGCATGGATTAAAAGAATACATATTGATGATCAGCATGATTATACACGATTATTTGGTGCCCTAGGGTGGGACGGGTCACGATATATGACACGTTACCGTATTCAATCAACCGATGAGCGTATTCTCTGGATTGAAGAGGCTGTTGAACGTGTGTCTGGTCATGAACAAAAACCTACCAAAGTCATGGGTGTTATCCGCGATATAACCGAGACGCGGGAAAAAGAAGACCGTGCGATTTGGTTGTCACAACATGATGACGCCACAGGCTTGCCTAATACTGCTAATTTTCTAAAGGACGTAGATACGCTGATCGGTTTATCTCGCCGATTAAATGTTAAAGGGGCTTTACTGCGTATTCGTTTGACTAATCTGGATGATATAAATTTGGTTTATGGGTTTGAGGCTGGAGAGAGACTTCTGGCGGCAATGGCGGAACGCTTGCGAGGCGTTGTTCGTGCGCCCGATGGATTAGGAAAAGACACAGGAAGAGATTTCTTGCTCGGTGTGTTAGGTATAAAAGGTCCAGACGCTGACCCACAGATTTTGAGTGAGCGTCTTCAGCAAGCTTTATCAGAAACGCCTTATCCTACGCCGCAAGGACGTTTGGTTGCCAAGGTTCAAATCGGCCATACAATCTTTCCTCAAGGCTTACGCAGTGCTAACGACCTATTGGCACAAACGGAACGGGCTTTAGACTGTGAGTCTGCCAAGTTAGTCACCGCCTATGCACCTATAATGGGGCTGCCTGCATCATCAAAATCCAACGACCCTATTGGCTCAGACGACATTATTGCTGCGCTGAATGAGCAGCGTATTTCGCTGGCCTATCAACCAATCATTCATGCGCGCACGCGTGAACTCCATCACTATGAATGTTTGTTGCGTCTACGCAAAGAAGATGGAGAGCTAGTAAGTGCAGGACGCTTGATCATGGCTGCTGAAACATTAGGCATGGTGCACCTTTTAGATCGTCGGGCTTTGGAACTTGCGGCGGTGAATTTAGATAAAGATCCAGAGCTGCGTGTGGCCATAAATGTGTCCGCAGAAACCGTAAAGTCAGAAGAGGCTGCGAATTATTATATTGAGGCTCTGAAATCACTCAAACCTTTGACAGACCGCATTACTCTAGAACTGACAGAAACCGCGGCACTAAATGACCCTGCCAAAGCGAGCGCTTTTTCCAATGAAACGCGTTCTTTCGGGTGTGATTTTGCGATTGATGACTTTGGGTCGGGTTATACGAGTTTTCGTAACCTAATGGCGATTGAGGCAGAAACGATTAAAATTGACGGGAGCCTCATTAAAGGGATTTCGACAACGCCACACATGCAGAGTTTCGTCCGTATGATGGTCGATTTGGCACAAACATTCTCGGTCAAAACGGTTGCTGAAATGGTTGAATGCCCGGCTGATGCTGAAATTTTAAAACGTCTCGGCGTAGATTATCTTCAAGGCTATTTGTTCGGATTGCCCAGTGCGACACCGTCTTTTTCGAATCCAAACCGATAAAAAGGCTGTCATCATGCCTGTTTCCGCTTAAACTAAAAGCGTGAGAGAAAGTGTCCTCAGACTTGAAAAATTCTATGCCAGCCCTCTGGGGGTGGCGGCGAGAGATATGGCGAGTCGTCGCCTAAAAAGCCTTTGGCCTGATCTGGCGGGGCGCAATGTTTTGGGGTTCGGATTTTGCGGCCCTTATCTCGACCCTTATCAGGCAGGGGCGAACCGTATCGTTTTGGCGATGCCGGGCGGGCAGGGAGCCTTGGCACATAAGGGGAAACGCGGGATTATGTCCTGCTTAACCGAAGAAGATTGCCTGCCATTTTCAGACTCGACCTTTGACACGATTTTATGCGTTCACGGCGTGGAAGAAACACCCAATCTCAAAGATCTGATGTCTGAATTATGGCGTGTCTGTCGGCCTGAAGGTCATATTGTGATTATCGCATCCAACCGTGCGGGGCTTTGGGCGGGGTCAGATAAGAGCCCTTTTGGTGCCGGGCGACCTTTTTCGCGTACGCAAATGCGGGCCGCGATGCGAGATGTCGGGTTTCATCCGACGATTTGGTCGGGTGCACTCTATGCTCCACCTCATAAAGTTTTTGCCAAAGGGGGATTGCTGCGGGGGGCCGAACGTTTTGGAGAAACAGTGCTTCCCGGATTATCGGGGCTCATCCTTGTTGAAGGTATAAAACGCCTTTATGTGGAGCCAAAACGTGGAGAAAAGACAAAATCTGTTGTTGCTGTGCCGCGTTTTGGAACGTCACCCATTGCAAACCGCACACCATGCTCGCATAGAACACCTCATGGATAAGTTCACCGATATCAACCATGTGCGTAAGGAAATCGACCGCGTTGATAAAGCCTTGTTGGCGTTGATTGCCGAGCGTCTTGAGCTGTCCAAAGCTGTGCGCCGCGCGAAATCAGGGATGCGCGTTTGGCGACCCTCTCGTGAAGACAGCCATGTCAGAGAATTAGCAGCGGCCACGAAAGATACGCCGCGTCCGCTCGTCAGCCGTATTTGGGCGGAGCTAATGAGTGCCAGTCTGGCCATGCAGGGACCCATGAAGCTCCATGTGGCCTTAGAGAGCGACTCGATGGCGGCCTTGGCTTTGGTACGCGACCGTTTTGGCGCGTCCATTCCCACTTATACCTACCCCACGGCCAGTAGTGCGTTGGCGGCCACCTATGCCGACGCCGAAGGTGTGGCCGTATTGCCGTCACCCGGGGGCATGCATAATTGGTGGACGGCCTTAGGGCCTCAAGGTGCGATGCCGGATATGCATATTCTGGCAGGATTGCCCCGTACGGGCGAGAGGGATTGGCCAGTGGCGGTGGCTGTCGCGACAGCAGATATTCAACCTTCCGGCAATGACGACACGCTGATTGTATCCAAAGCCGATTTACGCGCCATAGACACCAAAGCCCAAAGGCGGGCCGCCACAGATGACTTGCAACTCTACAGCCTGTCTGGATATCTTAACGATATTCCGGATGCGATAGCAAAGCTCGACCCGTCTGCTCGCATTATTGGTGCGCTTCCTAAACCTATCGGATAAAGACATGACGTTTGACACGCTCCTCATCATTGGCGGCGGCCTCATAGGCAGTTCGATTGCCCGCGCCGCTAAAAAATACGCTCAAGCCAAAACTGTTTATATTATGGATAATTCCGCCGCGGCCTGTGAAGCGATTGAGCGCTTGGGCTTCGCTGATGGTGTGAGTGAGGGCCAAGCGGATTTTTACGCCTCACAAGCGGACCTTGTTATTCTCTGTGTTCCTCCGGGACGTATGGGTGACGTGGCCGCAAAAATTATCCCGAATATGAAATCCGGTGCGATCCTTTCTGATGTGGGTTCTGTGAAAGGCGCGGTGATTGACTCGGTGAAGCCCTCTCTGCGCGAGGATATTATCTTTGTCGCAGGTCATCCGATTGCCGGTACCGAATATAGCGGCCCCGAAGCGGGATTTGCGGGCTTGTTCAAAGATAGGTGGTGTGTGCTGACGCCGACCGAAGACGGTTTGGAAGAGACTAAAAAATTAAAAACTTTCTGGGAAGGTATCGGAAGCCAAGTCACGATTATGACGCCTGAACGGCATGATATCGTCCTCGCAACCACCTCCCATGTGCCGCATTTAATTGCCTATACATTGGTCGGGACAGCTGTGGATATGGAAACCGTGACGCAAAATGAAGTTGTGAAATTCTCCGCAGGCGGATTTCGTGATTTCACCCGGATTGCAGCGTCTGACCCCGTTATGTGGCGTGATGTGTTCTTATCCAACCGCGAGGCGACACTCGAAGTCGTCGACCGTTTCATCGAAGACCTCACCGCACTCAAACGCGCTATCCGCTGGGAAGACGGAGAAACGCTCCTCGATCATTTCGCTAAAACCAGAGACATCCGCCGCCGCATCGTTGACGCAGGACAAGACAGTGCTGCGCCCAATTTTGGGCGGGATGATTGAGAGAGTGTGTTTTTCCAAAGTCGGAAGCAGCCAAAATGTCTTAGTTGGAAAGCTTTTAAGCCGCTCAGTTGTCAGTTGTTCTGCTTTAACAAAACGACATTCGCAATATAGCATATAAAGCCAAAAATTAATCCAAAACTCCGAGTTATGTGCAAGATATTTTAAGTGGTGTTGCTTGATTATAATGGTGTTAGGGTAACGATGTTAAGGCTTATGTTAAGCATAATCAAAGGGTTCGTCATGGTGCTGAAACGGTATGGGACTATTATAGCTATTCCAGTTCTTTTGGCTGCCTGTACAGATCAACTTGGGAAATCAACCGTTCCAATAGAAACACCTGAGGTGGTGACAGTAGGAGCTCCTAAAGTTACGCTGAGATCAGACTCAATGATCATTGGTCTTCAAGTCAATGATGGGTCACCTAGAGATTGGACGATTACACCTCAACTTTCTCCTGACACATTAGTGGTTGAATGTACGGCGGACGAAAAAACTCATGTGACCTTTACGACTGATGTGGAAACACAGACTTTTTCCTTGTCGGATAAGGATGCATTGCTCTTCGACATTCTCGTGGGTGAATTGACGGCACTCACCGAAATTAGATGCACTCCGCCGAAACAACGTTTCAAGGGTAGTTATTCACCATCTCGCAAGAATGCTAATGACTTTTCAACTGACCTTGCACCACTTCTGAACACTTATTTTGATGATAGTCGCCCGGGAATTATTCTGTTGGTTGCGGATGGCGATAAACCCGTTTTTAAAACCGCTGTCGGGCGTGCCAGTATGGTCGAAAATACACCCCGGCTCGTGGACGAAGCGTTCGATATTGCGTCTATTAGCAAGGAATTTACGGCTATTTCCATTCTCCAATTGGCTGAATTGGGTAAGCTGGCATTGGAAGACCCCCTCAACCTTTACCTAGACAATATTCCGAATGGCGACACCATAACACTTCATCATTTGCTGACCCACACTCATGGTTTGACACAAATAACCAATGGTGATGGTTATGATATGACGAAACCGCTTAATGTCGATGCTGCTCTAGATACACTTCGGAAAAAACCGATACGCTTTGCTCCGGGTGACCAATACGAATATGGTAATACGCCCTATTTTTTACTTTCATTAATTGCTGAGAAAGTAAGTGGTTTGGATCGTAAGTTATATATTCGCAAAAACATATTCGATAGAGCGGGCATGTCCGAGAGCTCTTTCATTACAGATGTTTCAGTAGATGATCGTGTTACGGGCTATAATGAAACTAACGAAGAGATAACGCTTCGTACGTTCGAATTTCCCGATTCGCATGTAACCGGAACAGGTGATATTATCAGTACGCTAGACGATATGCTCAAATGGCAACGTAGCCTCGCTAATGGAACGCTCATTTCCCCTGAAATATTCTCAAAAGCTGTCGCTCCTAAATATTTGAATGATGGAACAGAAATTTCCCGCGGTTACGGATTTTTCCGCGGCACTCTTGATGATGAGGTTATTATTTATAATACAGGTGATCTCTACACGCGAACCCGCCATTATTACATACCTTCCAGAGACTTATCCGTAATCCTGAATTTGAATGGCTCAGTCAAGAATGACGGTGCATTGCCAAGTATCGTCTTATTACAAATTATTGGACGTGTTTTAAATAGGGAAGAGTTGGACATGTTTGATGAAAGAATAGTGCTTGGTGAACTTTAGGGCTATTCTAGGAACCTTATTCTTTGCACGAATTCAATGCGACTAGCAAACCTAACCAGCCACTTTTTGGGCGTTTTTAGCCGCTAGCCTAACTTATCTTCAGGCCTCAGAAACGTCTTCACACAGCACATAAGCCCACTCTGAAGCGCTCTGCTTAACACTCCCCTCCTCTTATTAAAATAGTCTCATATGAAATTATACCTTCCTCTTGCATATAGTATGCTAGCATAATATATATAGGGCATGATTACGAAGAATGATGATCTGTTGGGGACGCTGATCCATGATGTTGCGCATTTGTTGCGTCTTGATATTGATGGTCGGCTGGAGTCACATAACCTCACCCGTGTGAAATGGCTCGCTTTGGGGGTCATTTTGCGCAGAGGGCCTATGACGCAAACTGAATTGGCGAAAATCCTAGAACTAGGAAACGCGTCCGTGGGTCGTTTGGTTGACCGATTAGAGGAACGCGGCTTCGTTGTTCGTAGACAAGACTCGGACGATAGACGTTCTTATCAAGTCTCACTCACGCAGGACGCTGTTGATCTTCTCAAAGAGCTAGACGGTACGGCTGACCGGTTAAGAGCCGACACATTGAAAGACTTAAGCGAGACTGAAATTTCAGTCCTGAATCGCGGGCTTTTAAAGCTGAAAGACAATCTCCGCTCTCGGCTTGCGGCGATGGGGGCTGTTTTATTCATTTCCACACATAAACTGTCGGCGACCGGGCAAGTGCTCGGCGATATGGCGGCAATCGTTTAATAAAGAAAAGGAACATCACATGATTTATTTACGCGCTCTTATTGGCACCGGCCTTCTCATGGTTATGGCGGGTGTTGCCGCTGTCGGGGTGGCTTATATCATTTTAAGCTTGTTGCACGCTCCGCATAATATTGAAATTGCCGGAGAAGTTATTGCGGCCATTGCTGTAGCCATTGCTTCGATTTTTGTTTTCCGTATGACGTTGGAAACTGAAAAAGAGCTCGTCAGAGATATGGGCCAGAATTAGTCATAAAGGTCAATGATCTAATCCGAATTTATATTCGGTTTTGGCGCATTCGGTTTGGGTAATGGCATATCGGGTACTCCTTCGCGCCGCGGCGTGTCGGAGCCCCGCGCCATTGTTATAAGTAATTTCCCATACTCATTGAGCAGACGTTTAAAGCGTGCGCTATCTGCATACCAATGACTGTCCTCAGTATTGGCAACGGGATAGGCCGAAATGCGAATACGACCCGTCGCAATCGCAATTTCGCTTTGCGCGCGCGGCATGTGATAGGCTGATGTGACCAGCAATATATGCTCATAGCCGAGCGCTTTGGCCCATGCGGCTGTTTCTCTGGCATTTCCGATCGTGTCCTCAGCAGCATAATCTAGATCAACGCAACAATTTTTTATTTGCTCAGGCAAATCTAGGAGGCTCAAGACGGTTTCAGATGTGACATCTGAATTGACGCCGGAGATTAAAAGGCGCTCGCCTTTGCCGTCCTTAAGGAGTTGGGCGGCGGCCTCTAACCGACCCCCGCCTGCCCCTGTCCAGACAACAATGCCGTCTGCTTTGGGGGCTGTGCTCGGCGTGGTAAGGGCGTCGACTTTTTGCGCAAAGACGAAAAACCCAAACGCCAAAATCAAGAAGGCGACGAGAAAAACAAGCGCAAGGAATTTCATCCATGCGCCAAACTTTTGACGTTTTGTCCTTTTGATTTTCGCCTTACGCACCACAGTTAAGTCCGCTTCCTATCTTGAATAAGGGCGTATTTTGTTGTTACTCCGGCTGATAAAGCGCAGATGGTCGCGAATGATACCCATAAGATGAAAAGCCACACTGTATCAGAAAACGCAGCGCCAAAACCGGACCAAAAAATCTCATCACTCAATCGGAATAAGGACAGGGCGAGCCAAACGACCCAAGCTAAGAAAAGACCAATTCCAGCACCCAAGGCACTTCGCCGCCCTGCTTGGCCGACAAAGAGTTTGGCAATAAAGCTGTCCGTTGCACCGACTTGCGCCAGCACTGAGATAATGGCGCGTTGCGCAGCCATGGCAGCGCGGGTCGCAAATAAATTCACACTTATGCTAGCAATCAAGAGCAGAGTTAAAAGAGCCAAACCGCCCAAAACCAGGCCGCGCGCCGTGCTGCTGATTTGGTCGGCCCAACGCGAATGATCATCCACAGAGGCGATGATGCCCGTCTCTCGTAATCCGGTCTCTAATTGTGCGACACTTGGCAAATTTGCGTCTGTGTCGCCCTCTATGGTTATCAAGCCGGGGAGGATGACGCTTTCGGGCAGGTCTAAATTGCCAATCCAAGGGCGGATAAGCGCTTGAGAGTCCGATTGTGTTAAAAGACTGACTTCGGCTTGATTGCCGACAAGATTTCGCACGGCCTCTGTTGCCAAGCCCATCTGGGTTTGGAAGTCATTATCTTCGGAAACGGGGGCGAGGGTGACTTGCACAGTGAGAGAGTTAGAGAGTTGCGATTGCCAATCGCCTGACAAGCGTAAGGTCGCACGAGAAAACAGCAAAGCGAGCCCTGCCAGAAACGCCATAATGGCCAGAACCGTTAGCAACGCACGGACATTATGCCCACGCGTCATGAGGATAGGCTGTTGCGGTGGGAGAGACGGCATAGAACTCATGAAACCGCCTCATCATAACCTGCTGCTGCATTCAACCCTTTAAAGATACGACCTTGCTCAATCCGAAGCACACGGGCATCCAGCTCTTGTATCAGATCAATGTCATGCGTTGCGATCATAACGGTCGTGCCCATACGGTTCATTTCAGCAAAGAGACGTAAAAGGCGTTTTCCTATTTCAGGATCGACATTGCCTGTGGGTTCGTCCGCAATCAGTAAGTTAGGTTTCGCGATAACGGCACGCGCAATCGCCGCTCTTTGCTTTTCCCCGCCGGAAAGTGTGGGGGGGAAGGCTTGCATTCTATGACCAAGGCCCACCCATTGTAGCAGCTCCGTTACATCGGTGGAATATTGCGCCCGACTTTGTCCTGCAACGCGCAGAGGTAAAGCCACATTCTCAAAGACCGAGAGGTGATCAATCAGCGTAAAATCCTGTAAAACCACGCCGATGCGACGCCTCAACGCTTGGGCTTGCCGATTATCCAGCAAGGCTGTGTCCTGGCCAAAAATATTGATCTGTCCGCGAGACGGGTTCAGCGCCAAATAGCAAAGTTTAAGCAGGCTCGATTTCCCTGCACCCGATGGCCCTGTTAGGAAAGAGAAGCTGCCTTGCGGCAAAGACAAATTAACATCCGAGAGGATTTCCGGGCCCCGGCCGTAGCGTAAGCCCAGATGACGAAAAGTAATAATATCAGGCCGTATGCCGCCTGTGGAAGGCGACAGATTTGGGTTTGGGCTCTTGGACTCTGTTACAGGACGTGTCAAAACCGGGCTTCCACTGATGAATCGGAAGCTCTATGATACTCACCTGTCCAGAATGTTCCACCAGTTATATGGCGAAAGATGACGCAATCGGCCCAAATGGCCGTACTGTGCGCTGTGCGAAGTGCTCTGCAACATGGTTTGTACCCGCACCTGAGGTCGTTTTGTCTACGCCGGACGCGCTTCAACTCGCTGATATGACACAAGATGCTGTAGTCGAAAATGACGTTACCGCTTCGTCTCCGGAACCGGGTCTACAAGCGCCTTTACCATTCGAGGCTGCGGCAGCTGCACCGCCATCTGCGGATGTGATCATGCGTGATAAGGCCGATGCAATGAAACGCAAAGTACGCAAGCGGACAATCTGGTTGATATGGCTTATACCGCTTTTATTGATTTCTGCTGTTTTTATCGCTATTTATTTTAGCCGCCAGACGATTGCTGAACGTTTTCCGGGAACGGTTCCGTTTTATAATGCGCTTGGCATAGAGGTCAGTGCCAACGGGCTAAAGGTCGAGCAGCCGATAATGCGAACAGTTGAGGTTAACGGCGTGACAACGGTTGTTATCAACGGCGTTGTGACCAATGTTGGAAAAAAGTCACTTCCTGTCCCGATGTTGACTCTATCCTTACACAGTCCAGAGGGGCAAGAAGTGGCGACTTGGTTCGTCGACCTTGAAAAGCCGATGTTGCGGCCAAAAGAACGCCTCGAATTTATTTCAGAATATCCCAATCCGCCCTTGGATAGTGTGAGTCTCAGATATAGTTTGGAGCAGTAGACCCAATCTAAAACCGCTTTAACAACCGTTCTAAATAATCACGCTCTAATTGCTCGCGTTCTTGTTCTGCGGCGCGGCGACGAAGCTCTTCCATTAATTCGCGTGAACGGGTCGCGTTATCTCGTGAGTCGATATCAGCTTCGGCATTTTCTGAATTATCGCCGCCATTTTCACGACCCAGCGGATCAGTGGAGTCGCCGCCTTCGCCTTGGGCGAGACCTTCTGCTGCCATGGCTTCTCCAGCTTCACGTAAGGCTTGAATGGCCTCGGCTTGAGCCTGCGTCGCTGCGCCGAGGTCACCGCGGGAAAGAGCCTCTGCAGCGCTGGACATAGAGCCTTGAGCGCGGGCCAATTGATCTTGAGCGGCCTCTGTACCACCGCTGCCTGTTGTTCCGGTTTCACCGTCCTGATCTCCGCCGCCTGCTTGGCCTTCTGTTTCACCTGGTTGTCCGGTGCCCTCGCCGTCTTCATTAGTATCACCGCCTGCAGGGTCACCGTCATTGCCGGCGTTCAGTTGTGCGGCGTTCCCTTCATTTTCCCCAAGACGGCCTAACAGCTCTTGGAGTTGTTGTTGACGCTGTGCCAGTTCGCCTGGGCTGAGGACCTCTTCAGCTTCATTTTGTTGTCCCCCTTCACTTTGTCCGGGACCTTCCCCATTTTGATTTTCAGCTTGGCGTTGAGCCTCTTCGGTTTCGTCTTGTAATTCGCGTTGTTCACCCAAGAGGTCAGCGAGTTCTTCGAGGTTTTTCTTCATCTCCTCGCTCATTTCGCCTTGCATACCGTCGCCGCCACCGCCTCCGCCTTGGGCGAGTTGGATCTGCATATTCTCTAAGAGCTCGGCGAGGCGGTCTTGTGCACGACGGGCGCCTTCGACGTCGCCTGCTTTATAGGCCTCTTGAATGGCTTTTTGCAGTTCTTTAATCTCATCCATAGACTGCATGCCGCCACCGCCGCCTCCGCCACTATTCTCGGCGAAGTTGCCTTCTTCGAGGGCTTTGCGACGGAGCTCTTCTGTATAGGCGTCAACGGCATTGTTATAACGATCAAATAATGTGTCGATTTCGCGTTGCGAGGCGCGTCTTGCCATGCCGTCTCGCAAAGCCTGTCCAGCTTCGCGCATTTCTTCGAGAGCCGAGCCCAAAACACCAAATTCTGCACGAAGGGCAATTGACCATAATTCGTCAGGTATGGGGCGAATGATCTCTGCATCTCTGGCATAACGCAGACGCGACCGAACATTACGCAAGCCAAGATAAACGGTCGGGTCTTCAAACAAACCCTCTGGTCTATCCGTCACTGCCTCGATTAATAAGGCGGCGCGTTGGATGGAGTCAGGGGCGCGGTCCATGCGGGCTTCGGGCTCAAAGGTATTATAAATGATCCCAGGCTGATACGCACTCGCAGTCTGAGGCACGTAGTCCTTATTCATCGCCTGGAGGACCAAACTGCGTTGCTCAATTACGGCTTTCGCGAGTGGCTCAACAAAGATTTTGTCAGGGACAGTGAAATAAGTTTTATCCGACAAGCCTGTTTGCCCTGCACCGTCTGTTGCTACCAGACGCGCAACGACTTTTTTTCCTGCCAAGGGGTGGCGTGTGAGGTCAATTTTACTTTCAACACTTTCAGCCTTCGTCAGTAAGCCCCCGCCGAGTGGGATGGAGACATAGCTTGGATTCGTAAATGGATCCGTATCGCCTGTGATGATTTCGGCCATCTGCAGCCGTAAGTCTGTGACGCCGTAATCATCTTGGAAAGAATAAGTAACCACTAAGCGGTCTTGTTTATCGGCCTCCGGGGTCGCATCAATTGTGATCATAGGCGGCTGATCTGCGACGACATTGAGGTCCCAAATCTTACGTTTCGGCCCGACGGCCCAAATAGCTGAACCGGAGCGTTCAATAATAGCCCTTGCTTCGAAGCTTTCAGAGCCAAGCTGCGTGACACGTAAATATTGCGTTTTTCCACCTAAGCGGAGTTTTGGGCGAGGGGCGGCTTTTGCGCCATTCATACGCGCGACCCATTCACTTCCTGCAGGAATGGCTTTGACATCTTGGCCTTTAAAATAAATCGGTGGACGGCCTGTATAATCAGGGGGGTCAATCCAGGCTTCAAAACTTACATCATTGGGGTTGATGCCTGCTTGCCATGCGGGTGTAACAGCCATGCGGAGACGTTCGATATTCGCGCCCGCACCCACCATCATCGCCAAAACTAAGGCAGACGGCATGACAAATCGCATATAATAGCGATCATAGGGGGCCACACTCGGACGAAGTTTCGGGCGGTTTAAGCTTTTGGCTTGATGTAAAGCTTTATCATAATGCGCGTCCCATGCTTCTGATCCAATGGCAGGACTGTCATCCAAAACATCTAGAGGACGATGTTTTTGGGCTGAGTCGTTTTCGACACGTCGGCGGGCTTCTGATTGTGAGGGTAGCGGCTTTTTTTGTGCACGATATGTGGCCATGACGAGAATATAGAGCGTTGCCAAAAGGCAAAACCCGCGCCAAGGGTCACCAAAGCGTTCCCACACACCCGCAAAAACGCCGACTAAGAAAACACTGACGGCGAGAGCGGCGAGCAAAAAAACAGGCGCGTAGCGTTCCCAAAACAACCATAGCCGCGCCATACGCTCATAGCGCAGTAAACGGGTCTTTAGCGGTATATTTTGCGATGAATCCGTCATTTGCTTGGACTATAAAGGCCTAAATCCCACTGTCGCGTTAAATTTCGTCCAAGCTACAGTATGCCGCTTCACGTTTTCGGGACTTACTGCAGCCAATCGGGGATGCGTTCTGATTTCAAAATCTCTGCAACCGTTGGGCGTTCGCGAATGATTTGGAACTTATCACCTTTGACCAAGACCTCAGGCACCAGCGGGCGGGTGTTATATTGACTGCTTTGAGCGGCCCCATAAGCCCCTGCAGAATGCATAACAATGAGATCGTCTGCCTGCAGGACAGGCATGTCCCGGCCTTTGGTAAATGTGTCGCCGCTCTCGCAAATTGGGCCAACCACATCATAGGTCGCGTCTTTGGCATTTACGCCCGGTGCTTTCACAGGTTCCATGTCGTGATAGGCATCATAGAGAGCCGGGCGGATAAGGTCATTCATTGCCGCATCCAAGATTAAGAAGTCCCGGTCTTCACCGTTTTTGACATAGAGGACTTTTGATAACAAAACGCCTGCATTTCCCGCAATCATACGGCCGGGTTCAAAAATCATTTCGACATCCATATCAGCGGTAAGTCGTTTGACCATAGCGCCGTATTCTGCCGGGGGGGGTGGGGTACGGCTATTGTCGCCATAAGGAATACCAAGACCGCCGCCAATGTCGAAGCTTTTAATCGTATGGCCTGCCTCACGCAGGCGACGAATTAACCCCCCTACTTTGGCAATCGCCATTTCAAAGGGAGCCAAATCCACAATCTGACTCCCGATATGCACATCGACGCCAACAATTTCGATGCCGGAGAGGGTTGCGGCATGGGCATAGGCCTCTTCGGCGGATGACCAAGCAATGCCGAATTTATTTTCTTTTTTACCAGTCGAGATTTTATCATGCCCGCCTGCCGTCACATCCGGGTTCACACGAAAAGCAATTGGTGCGCGTTTCCCGATAGAGAGCGCTACCTCGTTGAGGGCCTCTAGCTCAGCTTGGCTTTCAACGTTAAAAACGTGAATGCCTGCGGTCAGACCGTCTTGCATTTCTTGACGTGTTTTCCCGACGCCTGAAAATACAATTTTATGCCCCGGAATACCTGCCAGAAGCGCGCGGGCAAGTTCGCCGCCACTGACAACATCAGCCCCTGCGCCCATTTTTGCGAGGGTCGCCAAAATCGCAATATTGGAATTGGCTTTGACCGAATAAGCGACAAGGGCGTCTATACCCTCAAAGCTGTTCGCGAAAACTGCGTAATGCCGCTCAAATGTCGCTGTCGAATAGACATAGACGGGCGTGCCGACTTTTTCTGCGATCTCCCGTAAAGGAACGTCTTCGGCGTAAAGCTCGCCGTTTTTATAATCGAAATGGCGCATGGGAAGGTCTAAAAAGGTTCCGTTTCTTCGGGGTCATCCACAAAGATATCATCTTGGTCATCGTCAAGCGGGCTGTCATTTAGAATGGAATCTTCATCCGCCGGTTTTTCAGTTTTGGTCTTATCCTTATCGCCCCAAAGCGGTGGCGGTGTTTGCAAATCACCCTTAATCCCGCAGCCTGTTATACTGACAGTTCCCAAAAGAAATATCATGATGAGGCTGCGATTTAGTATCTTATGGGCAATATAGCGCATGAAACTGTCCTTATAATCAAGCCTTGTCGATAATTGACCGCCACGCTTTCGTCGAGTCTTAATCTCTGCCGTCTTGCCGTATGCGACGAAAAAGATGTTCGTATTTTAATTATACTCCAAGAAAAAAGCCGATAAAAAGCAGGAACGACACAAGGATATAATCATGCGCTTACTCTTGCCTGCATTCATTTTTGGATTTTCAGTGCCTCCTGCTTTTGCCGTGGAAAATCCTGATTGTGCAGACGCCAAAGACCTCGTCAATGTGGTCAAGGACTTCTACGGCGCGGATGCGGAACTTACCAATATCATCACGCCGACCTTTACGCTTAAACTCACAGGCCTTGAGGGCTATTCTGATCCTGACGGGATGCGTTATATTTACGGGCAAGAAAGCGTTGATCTGGCTATTTCCGAAGACGGCGAGGTTTTGGGATTAGAAAAAGCGCTCTCCTTTCATAAAGACGGAAAGCTTTGCAAGTTGGTTAATGGGGCTTTGGTGGAAGACGCCGACGAGGACACAGCCCAAGCGAGTATGAATTTTGCTTTTCCTTTTAAAACGGGCAATGGTGACTATCCCGCTGACGCTCTGGTCGAAGGTGCGAAAGACGGCTCGAAAGTCATGAAGTCTCTTGCGCCCGGTGGTCTGGGATTTGTTGTTCCTGGCTTGAAAGCCATTTCCGTGCGCCCTGCTGAAGAAGAGGGCGTTGTACCCGTGATTACTTTTGTGAAAGACAGTGCGCTGATTGAGGGCCCCGAGATATCGTCTATTGGCAATTTGCAACTTTTCAAAATCAAAGATTTGCAAAAAAGTAAAGCAGACAGCGTAAAAATTACGGGCGATTATAAATTAGAAGCCAGTTTTAATTATAAGCCAGAAGAGATAGCTGAGGCTGAGGCCAAACGAAAAGCGGCTCTCGTGTCCGAAAGTAACGCGCCATCACAATGAGGCTTTACTTAATCTTTACGGCCTAGGTTTCCGTATAATGATTGAAATTATGTGAGGCCTTTCTATGCTCCGCCAAACCGAAACAATAGAAAGTCCGTGCAAGCTCATTTGCACGCTGGATCTCGAAAAAGGTCTTTGTACGGGTTGTGGACGGTTGCGCGAAGAAATCGGCAATTGGACACGATATAGCCGGGCTGAACGCGCTTTTATAATGACTCAGCTCGATGCGCGATTGGCAAAATTAGAAAGCAGTGATAAGCCCGTTTCATGACCATTGAAAAACCAAATGGCGACACACCGCCCCTTCCCGAAAAGAAAAATACGACCAAAGACGCCTTGGGCACCGCTAAAAATGCGGCAGATACCGCTAAGATTATCGCTGAAGGCACAGGCAATGCGATCAGTATGGTAAAATGGGTCGCGATTGCCATTGTCGCACTTGTTTTATTTGGCTCAGCCTATCTTATTTATCAGTTGATCGCGGCCCCTGCAAAAGCTGTGGGCAAAGCCACAGAAGCCGTGACAGAATCCGTAAAATCAGGCGCGTCAAGCGTCGCCGAAGGTACATCTGATCTTATAAACAGGCTCCTTGTGCCGACAGCCAATCAAGCCGATTTGGACGCCTTATCCGAAGCCGCCTTTGCCACACTTTCCAATATGGCAGAAACCCCGCCCGAAACCATGCGGGAGCGTTTATATTGGACAGCGAATTTTAGCGGCAATGAAAATCGCGTTTGTAAACTTACGATGCGCTTTAGCGGAGAGCCTATTCCTGTTTTAATCGCGGTAGATAATAAAGCCTATGCCAGCGCCAAATCTTTGGGCTCCAACAATAACCGTCTCATACGCATGGTGCTCCGCGCGCCCGGCGATGACGTCCCGTTGAATATTGAATGGGATAATGACGCGGGACAATGGGTCTCTAAATGGAAAGCGACCACGGTGAAGAAATCTCTCGAAGATGACGTGGCAGAATTGCGGGTGCGGGAGGTGCTGTCGAGCGCGGCGCAGGAGTGTAGGCGATAGAAAATATAGTTAGCCACGAAAAATTGGTGACAATGGAATGGTTAATGGAAGACGCTATTCATCCTCAAGCAGGATTAACTCTGGCTAAAATGGCAATGCCTACAGGCTGTGTTTCAAAGCTTCATTTTCATGACAATTTCTCAGAGTCCGCACATGTCCTGTCGGGTCACATTCGGCAGCGGATTGGCGATCAATTCAGAGATATGAAACAAGGTGAGACATGTCTCATTCCTTTAGGTATAACGCATCAAACTCATAATTTGGGAGAACAAGCCGCTGTCTTAATGGTCGCCTATTCTTCAGGTCATCGCAATTACGTCACATAAAAACTTAATTTTATAGTGCCCCATTCCAACGGGTGAATTACTTCACCCTCGCACGCGAGGCGTGATTGTAAATGGCCATATTTCTTCAAGTCATTGAAAAGATTAATGAAATATAGGGGTATATGGCTTCTCTGCATTTATTGATAAATTGTCTTCAATGGAGAGCTTAATGGCAAAAAAGAGTGCAAAAGAAAAACTGGTCTGTGATAAGAAAAAGCCAAAACTGGTTGATTTGGAGTATGACTTTGGTGGGCTGAGGGCCGGACAAAAAATGTTTGTCGGTACGCCACAGATTGTCGATAAATATATACGCAAAATTCCTTTTGGGGAAACACGGACAATTCACGGTATGCGGAACGAATTGGCGCGTCGCCATAAATGCGATGGCACCTGTCCTCTATCAACCGCTATCTTTGTTCGGATGAGTGCCGAAGCCGCTTTGGAAGATTTAGCTGAAGGCAAAAATATAGAAGAGATTTCACCCTTCTGGCGCATTATCACAAGCGTTGATAAAGTTACTAAGAAACTGGATGTCGACGGCGATTGGATTGATCATCAAAGGGCGATGGAGGTATAATTAGAGGCTAATTGCTGGAAAGACGTCTCCCCACCCCATAAACCTCGTCCTGAGAAGCTGGTCGTAGAACGGCATCTCGAAGGGTTGTCGCCGAATTGTAGTTAATAGCAACCCATCCTTCGAGACGCGCTTCGATTTCTTCAGGATGAGGGAGTAAAGGGCTCAAACCGTCCCAAAGTCACAGCTAAATCTTGGTGGATTGAAATTATTATTTCAAAACTTTCTTCCACCGCTCCACCTGCTTTGCCACCTCACTCGGCGCGGTTCCGCCATAGCTTGTGCGGCTTGAGGCTGAGGCGAGGGGGGAGAGCACGCGGTAGATGTCATCCGTGATACGTGGCTCGATGGATTGCATATCGGCGAGAGACAATGCGTCTAATGTCAGGCCTTTACTTTCGGCTAAAGCCACCACGCGCCCTGTGACATGATGGGCATCGCGAAACGGCATGTTGAGCGACATGACAAGCCAATCGGCGAGGTCTGTGGCAGTGGAAAACGCCGCGCCTGCCGCTTCGGCGAGGCGCGCTTTATTCGGCGTCATATCCGTAATCATGCCCGCCATGGCGGCGAGGCCGACCTCCAGCGCATCAAAGGCATCAAAGACGGGTTCTTTGTCTTCCTGCATATCTTTGGAGTAGGCGAGGGGGAGACCCTTCATCACAATTGTCAGGGCGGCGAGTGCGCCCATAATTCGCCCGACCTTCGCGCGGACAAGCTCTGCGGCGTCGGGATTACGCTTTTGCGGCATAATAGAACTGCCCGTTGTGAAGACATCGGAGAGTTTGATGAATTGGAATTGGGCGCTCGTCCAAATCACGATTTCCTCAGATAGACGCGATAAATGCGTCGCGCAAATGGTGGCGGCGGAAAGGGCTTCCAAAGCAAAATCGCGCGAAGAGACGGCGTCGAGCGAATTTGCCATTGGGCGATCAAAGCCGAGCGCCTTGGTCGTTGCGTCGCGGTCAATCGGATAAGGCGTCCCCGCCAAGGCTGCCGCGCCCAAGGGGCTTTCATTCATACGGCTGCGGCAATCTTTAAACCGCGCCCGATCCCGCGCAAACATTTCCAAATAGGCGAGCATGTGATGGCCGAAGGTCACAGGCTGTGCGCTTTGCAAATGGGTAAAGCCCGGCATGATAGTATTCGTATTCTCTTCCGCTTGGGCCAAGAGCGCTTTTTGTAAGGTACCGAGCAAATTATCGAACAGGTCGAGATGATCACGTACCCAGAGGCGGAAATCCGTCGCCACTTGGTCATTGCGCGAGCGCCCCGTATGAAGACGCCCTGCGGCATCGCCAATTTTTTCCTTGAGACGGTTTTCAATATTCAGATGGATGTCTTCAAGCTCGGCTTTAAACGGAAAAATGCCGTCTGCGATTTCCTGTTTGATGGCGTCCAAACCCGCATCAATCGCCGCAAAATCGGCCTCGGTAATAATGCCTTGCGCGGCGAGCATAGCGGCATGGGCTTTGGAGCCACGAATGTCTTGGGCCGCCAGGCGCTTGTCAAAATCAATGGAGACATTAATCGCTTGCATTAACGCGCCAGGCTGTGCGCTAAAACGTCCGCCCCACATGCTCTGGCTTTTTGTTTCATTCTTATTTACAGCGTCACTCATGTCCAAAGTCTCTTCAATGTTCACAATTGGCAATGCGATCAAAGCCATGGTTTTCATCGGTGTCATAGCCGTGTTTCTGGTCGTAGTGCAATCCTGTCAAAAACCTAAAACGGGTATAGACCGTTTCGGCGTAGATAGTTTACAAAAACTGACATCGCTTGAAACGCCGCCGCCGCAGCCTAACAACGTCTTTACCTCTGCGCGGAGTGAGCAAACAATGACGTTGTCCGACTATAGAGGCCAAGTCGTTTTACTCAACGCTTGGGGGACATGGTGTCCGCCTTGTGTCGCGGAAATGCCGTCCTTGGATCGCCTGCAAAAAATGCGCGGCGGGGAGGATTTCCAAGTCGTGACGATTGCCTTGGATAGAACAGAAAAAGTCGCCACGTTTTTCGAAAGAAATGATATTGAAACGCTGCCCGATTGGATGGACGTGAATTACGAGATCAACGGCAAACTCCGCTTGCCGGGCATGCCAACCTCTATCCTTTACAACCGCAACGGCAGAGAAGTCGCCCGACTGGCAGGCGAAGCCGAGTGGGATAGTGCCGAAGCGTTAGCGCTGATTGATTACCTGACGGGGCAGTAGGTTGTTCATTATTCTACGGGTTGATTAGGATCTGTTTCTATATCCTCAATCGTTACAGTTCCTGTCGAGAATAAGCCGCGTTCACGCAGTCTAATTATTTTTTGGCGTCGGTTCTCAATATATTCGACGGCACCGGCGGGTAATCCTACGCTGCTGTCTGAACCGTTAACGAGCAAGGGAGATATTGAGATATTATTGCCGTAACCGCCTGTCAAATCTGCAATAATATCGATCTCCCTATGGAAGGTAAAACGATCCGTATTTTCGACTTCGCCAAAAACTTCGGGACGCATATATTTTTTGAAATGATTGCGCAGATCGGGTTCGAAATTTTTAAAATAAAAAGGAGCGGTCTCTTTATAAAATTGAGAGACTTTGCCCTCTTCAAACCCACGTAAAGAGTTTACAAACTCCTGGGCGTTTTCAGTCAATAAGCGCCCGACATTGTCTCGTTCAAAAGCGATAGCCGGAATGCCCGGTGCGCCCAATGTGCCGTCATGAAATCCATAAATGACAATCGGGTTTGACCAATTTGCATACACAATTTTTTCGCGAATATCGCGAAGCGATAATTTCACGCCGCTGACAGTCAGAATTTTCGCATCGTGAAGATATACACTCACATCACGATTGGGTTTTATTTTGTTAGGGTAGCGAAGAGGGTATCTATCGGAAATTTCGTTGATGAGCGCCAAATTATGCAGATTGAACCAATAGGCCAATTGATCATTTTTCGGTAATGACGCGATGTCGAGTTCATTGGAAAGCACCTCTAAATCACTAAGATAACCTTTGATCAAAGATTTCTGTTTGTTGTCGAAAAGAGAATAAGCCACCTTATTGCCTTCGAGTCGATAAGGAGACGTATGTTTTTTGATAAATCGCGTTCCCGTAAAAGGATCGGGACGTCCGGCGCGTTGACGCAATGACGGGCCTGTAAATAAAACACCACGCTGGAGAAGCAGGTCCATGCGTTCAAAATCGAGTTTCACTTTACGGGAAGGCCGCGGCGTAAATTTCCCAAATTCATCCATCGCGGCTGTCGCTTCGGGCGACGATAGTGTTGATACAGTGTTTCGAGCGGAGGCTTCAAATGATATGGATAAAGGCAGTGTCGTGAGCACCAATATCACCGCTGCACTCTGAGAAAAGTGAAAGCGTTTCATGGTCTTTGCGTTTCCGTATAATCCTTATAACCCGCCAAAACGGCAGGCCATGTTTCTTTGAAATAGGCATGGCCTTTATCCCAAGCCTCACCCTCACCAAATCCTGTGTGGAATAATCTGACACGGGTTGTATCATCGTCGACAGGTTCGAACAAGATTTGAAGCACCGTTTGATGCGGGCGAATTTCGGGCATATAGGGCGGCATGTCCCAAGATACGGAGATCATGCGTCCCTCTTGTAGACCTAGCACACGTCCAAAGTCAGAGCCCCGCATCCCTTCCGGGGCGTCAGGTGCAAACCAAAGCGCATATTTGCCTCCCGGTTTGGCCTCGATAAAGGCTTTCTTGGCAAAGAAGGCTTCAACCGTCTCAGAAGTTGTCCAATCCGCGAAAGCCTCATCGGCACTGCGCTCGACCGTGGTGGCGGCATAGACCATGGGGCGCAATTGTGCTTGCGCGAAAACAGGCAAAGCCAGAATCAAACCGGCTAAAATGACTAAAAATTTTCGCATCGCCTCTCTCTCATTAACCTTAAATCCGAATTTGTAATCCTGCCTTACCATAGCTTTACCAAAGACAGGCAGGAATATGGCATGTCTAAACCTCTGTATTCATACGCCTGTTTTACAGAATAAGACGCAAATAGGGCGGTTTTTTTCTGACACTTAGGTTAAATCCAGTTCACTTTACCTTTTGCTCGACCTGCGCCAGATTCATTTTATCCACTGGGGTGGCCTGCATGAAACAGGAGAGACATCATGCTAACACATAAACTGACTGCCACGATTGCTGCGACAGCGATCGCCACATTAGGCATGAGCTTCACCGCTTGCGCTCAGGATCAAACGATTGTCGAGCCGGTTCCGACCTCAGACGACAGCGTCTTTAATGCCGCTGATATAAACACGAATGGTCAGCTTGACCGTGAAGAATTCGTCGCTTTCGCAGTGATGAAAGCCGATGAAGGCGATGCCGATTTCGCGATTGTGCGGGAGCAAGGCACGTATGACGACACCTTCAACACACATGATGCCAATGCAGACGGGGCATTAACCCCGGATGAAGTGGCCCCCAAAACGGATGAGTCTGATTGGGACATGAAAGACGAATCTGAACCCGAAGTCATGGAAGAGCCGACACCAGAAATGGAATAGAGCCCTTCTTGCTTCCCCAAGCCCCGCATTTCTAAAGAGATGCTTTTGGGAGGTCGGGTTGACGCACTTCCTTTCGACCCGACAAGCCGTACCCGCGCTCACATGCGGGTACGGTTTATACCCATCCGAACGACGCTCCGCGTTCTTCTAAAACGCTCTGCTAGTGAGAATGCCTTCTCCGAATCTTTAAAAGTTACAAAACCAGACACATTTCCGGTTTAAAGCCCGCACCACACCCAAATCTTTCGGAACAAAGCCTTAAGCCGTGCGTAAATCTCCTATCAACTAGGAGACACTTTTTTTATGACCCCTCTCAAAACTGAGAATTTAGACTTAGATTTTAACGATAATATTGTCCAAATGCGCGTTTCCGGCCCGATTGCCGATGACAGCTTGACCGCCGGTCTGGATTGGATCGATAGCTTTCAAGAGAATTTTGAAAGCGACCCGGAGTCCCATGATAATTACGCGTTGCGCGTGGATATGCCGAAAGATGAGTTTGAAGATTTAGGCGAGATTAATCGCCAATTCCAAAAAGTGGGTCGTGTCCTGCGTCATGCAAAATCAGCCGATAAATGCGCGCTTCTGACGGATAGTATGTTTATCCGGAACACAGCCAAAGTCGAGAGCGCCGTTATTCCCGGTTTGGAAATCAGAACTTTCGCCTTAGACGAAACTAAAATTGCGGAGCGTTGGCTCAGTGACAAACCGCTTATGCAACATTTTGACGAAACGCCTTCCGTCGCGGATGAGGTCGTATCCGACAATCCTTGGGATAATCTGAAAGTGAAAAATCTGGCGCTTTAGGGTCAAAAGAGGAACCCATACCTTTCATGTGCCGCTTGATCCACGGATAAGGTTTTCGCTGAACCCCTTAGGCATGGATACCGGGCGACCCGAAGTCGTGTCGGTATGACAGACAGTGTAAGGGCGCTTATCCCCGCGCCGATATAATCCCGTCAATCTCGGCCCAGAAATTTGTTTGCTTCGCCTGCGCCAGCTCGGCGTCCAGACGTTTGCGGGCGATGCCTTCTAGATAAGTCTTATCCATATCTATGCCGATAAAATGACGACCGTGCCGTAGCGCGGCCACACCCGTCGTGCCCGAGCCACAAAACGGGTCTAACACCAAATCGCCGGGATTGGTTGAGGCGAGGACGATGCGCTCTAATAAAGCTTCGGGTTTTTGGGTGGGGTGACGCCCAAATGCCTTCTCCGACTTTTTCGTCAGCGGCAAATGCCAAACTGAGCGCATTTGTTTGTCAGGGACTTTGATTTTGTCTTCGGGAAAATCGCCATGCTTCATGGCGTCATAATTAAACACATGTTTGTGCTTTTTGGCCGTGCGCGCCCAGACGAGTGTTTCATGGCTCGC
>CAYGTR010000040.1:0-3971 GCA_964352855.1 uncultured Algimonas sp.
CCCCCACCGCCTCCACCCCCGGCGGCATTCGTTCCGGCAGTCGGAGCGTTCCGGGGCAGTTTCCAGAGCAAATTTCTGGTTGGAGCCGCTGTGACACCTGAACAACTCTCAGATACGCGTAGAGAGTCCACGATTTTAAAAGAGCAGTTCAACTCCATTACCGCAGAAAATGTAATGAAGCCGAACGCCTTATCGCCGACTGAAGGCAATTATACCTTTGATCAGGCCGATGCCCTGATCACTTATGCAGAGGCCAATAGTGCTTCCGTCCGAGGACATGCTTTATTATGGCATCGCGCGACCCCCGATTATTTCTTCCAAGGCACACCCGCGCAGGTCCGAGCTCGTTTGGAAGCTTATGTCACCGCTGTGGTCACCCATTTTAAAGGAAAGATTTATGCCTGGGATGTGGTCAATGAAGTGATTAGTGATGATGACGGAACGACGGCGCCTTATCGAAATTCCAATTGGTACCAAGCCGCTGGCGGCCCGGATTATATAGATTGGGCATTCCAAGCCGCTCGCGCCGCAGACCCGGACGCCCTTTTATTTATTAATGATTATAATACCGAGTTGAGCGGCAAACGCGCACGGCTTTTACAGGTCGTCAAAGACCTGCAAGATCGCGGTATCCCGATTGATGGCATTGGGCATCAAGCACACATTCAGGCCGCAACACCTGCCGCAGACGTCTTGGCTGCCATTGATGATGTTGATGCGCAATTCATGGGGTTGGAAAACCACGTGACGGAATTGGATATTTCAATCTACAACGATCCCAGCTCTTGTTTCTCTAACCAAACAGGTTGCTCTGCAGATTATGGGAATAACGTTCCGCAATCGGTCATAGACGATCAAGCACAGAAATATCGTGACTTATATAATGGGTTTGCGACACGTCCGAGTGTGACATCAGTCACAACATGGGGCGTGACGGATACACAAAGCTGGCTGAACACATGGCCCGTGAACCGCACAAATTATCCACTGTTATATGACCGCAATTACGACGCTAAAAAAGCGTTACAGGCCATTATTGAACCCGGCTTTGTTATCTAGTTAGCCCAAAAACTGTCCGAAAACTCTCTGCTTTGTAAGAGAGAAACCATTTTATAGCCCTATTCCTGCCCGATTTGAAGCGTCCCTTACGCGTGTCGAGAAAACTCGATCCTATCCCCCGAGACATTCGGGCAACCGTAAGGAGATTGGATATGTCTATTAAAAAATTCACGACGGCGTCCGCCGTCCTCGCCCTCATGAGCGCCCCCGCTTTTGCGAATAATTTGCCAACCGATTTTGCAGCTTTGGATGCGGATAATAGCGGTACAGTCACATTTGAAGAATACCAAGTTCACAGCAAAGCGATTGGCCTATCGACGACACAAGCCGCACAGGACTTTACCCGCGCCGCGCAAGGTGACGCACTGTTGACACAGGATGAGTTAAGCACAGCATTGGCCTTTGCTGACCAACCTTATGCGCTGCAATCTTTTACAGATGTCACAAATCTGCCGAGTGAACCGATGCCACTGCCGACCGCAGAAACGGTCGAGGACGCGCCCGTCATATCATATGAGCCGATGATCACAGAAACGCCCCCGATTGAAAGCGAGCCTGAGATCATTATCGAGGAATCGGAGGTTTTAGAACCGGAAATTTTAGAGCCCGAAATATTAGAACCCATTCAAGCCGAGCCGGACATGCCTGAACAGGCGGTGATTGAGACACCCTTAGAAGACGTCGCGGGTCAGTTTGAAACTTATGAGTCTCAAACACCGATTGAAGAAGGTCTTGAGGATATAACGGAAGAGTTTGAAACAGATCCACTCACAACGGATGATATCACCCTGCCTGAGAGTGAAACCGAAACAGACCCTGTTAAGGATCCTAACGGATAAAACACGCAAGCTCTTGATGAAAAGCCTTCCTTTCGAAAGAAAGGGAGGCTTTTGTGTTTATGGGCAGACCCTAATCATCTTTCACTAATCGTAAGAAGGGCCGCTTAGGCGTTTGATGAGACACACGTGGCTCCGGCACATATTCCGGAAGAAAAGGTTCGATCTTCGGATTCGAGAAATCCAGCTTGGGCGGTTCAGGCATATCCTCTTCAATCTGCCTCACACGCGGGGTGTAGCCTTTATTTTTCCCGAACCCGCCTTTTGATTTAAAACTGGACTGCGGCTTGTCTGTCCACGCATCTGCTGTACGGGTGTAGCCGTCATCGGCATCAGAATTATCTTCACCCGCCAATTTTTTGGCTTTCAACTCTTTGACCTTTTTATTCATACGCGCGACAACTTGTTTTTGCGCGGCGGATAAAGCATCGCCTGGGCGGCCTTTCTCAAGGTCATGAAAGGCAGAGCCGAATTTTTCGAGCCGCTCTAAGACACTCTCGCCAAATTCATCTTCAAAGTCACTGATATGGCCGAGCTCCGTCAGCTTAGCATGGAGGCGTGCAATTTTACGCTTGGCATTATTGGCCGAACGCTCCCGCGCCTTGGCCATTTTATCGCGATAGGCCGTCTGCGCCTCATCCCGCGCTTCTTGCTCCGCCTGCCATTGGTCTTTGTCATAATCGGACATGAGTCCTATTTATCAAAAACAGAACAAATGTCGAACGTTTTTCTAACTCTATAAATCAATCCGGTTGACTTTATTGGCAGGCGTAAATTTGCAGGAATCCAATACAATAGGCTTTCAAAAATTTTACAGCTCACCAAGAAAGTTGAGCTAGGCGATTTACTGATCTGCGACGACTTCCATATACATGTCCAACAACGCTTCTTGCTCGGCCCGTTCCGCTGCGTCTTGTTTACGCAGGGAGATCACTTTGCGTAGAACCTTAGAATCAAAACCGAAGGATTTCACTTCGGAATAAACTTCTCGAATATCCGTTGCCAATTCAGCCTTTTCAGCCTCAAGGCGTTCAATCCGAGCGATAAATTGCTTAAGTTTTTCACGTGTGGCTTGACCCATTTGGTCGGCGCGGTCTGCATCTGAAATCATGATGGCCTCTTTATAAAATATATCTGACTGTGGCGGGTCTCGTATCGCGCATGAGGCGAAACGGCTATGGCCAAGCCTGCATGAAATTGTGGACAAGCGAACTTCGCGCAAAACTGTCGCGATTTTTAGACTGCCCTCGGGAACAGATTATGCGTATAGACCGTATTGAACAAAAGGATACTTCATGATTTATGTACTCTATGCCCTCACGATTGCTGCCTTTGCCTATGTAGTGCTGACGCTTATTCTCGGGGCGAAAGCCATGGGCAGCCGTAATGACACGGCCCGCGAGAGATCTAATATTTGGATGCGTCGACGCATTATGGGGCAAGCCGTTGCGATTGGCCTCTTATTCCTCACCGTTTACGTCCAGACAAGAGGCTAGGTTTTGGTCAAGCTCAATAAAATCTACACGCGCACGGGTGATGACGGCTCAACCGGACTTGTCGATGGGTCGCGCCTGTCGAAATCGGATATGCGCGTCCGCGCCTATGGCGATGTGGACGAGACCAATGCCGTCATCGGCCTTGTCAGACTGCATCTAGAAAATCGGCGTTTAGACGATATGCTCTCGCGTATTCAAAATGATCTGTTTGATCTGGGCGCTGACTTGGCCACGCCCCTGCCCGCAGAAGGTGAGGCCGATAGTGAATATGCGCTGCGCATGATCGAGAGCCAAACGCAAAGGCTTGAGCAAGAATTAGATAGTTTAAATGCCGATTTGGAACCCTTGACCAGTTTTATCTTGCCGGGTGGCACCCCACCCGCAGCCTATCTCCACCAAGCCCGCACCGTCTGTCGCCGTGCCGAACGGGTCTGCGTTGCCTTGGCCGAAGACGTCGCCATCAATCCCCACGCGCTGACCTATCTGAACAGATTATCAGACTTCCTCTTCGTCGCAGGCCGCTGGGCCAATGATCAAGGCGAAGCCGACGTGAAATGGGTGCCGGGCGCTAATCGGTGAT
>CAYGTR010000040.1:4071-28362 GCA_964352855.1 uncultured Algimonas sp.
CTACTTCCCCGTTTTTAAATGCCGTGTGACGCGGCCTGCGATTTCGGTGGGTGTGCTGGCGCCGTAGAAGAAATCGACAAATTTACCGTCTGCGCCCATGAAATACATAATGTCAGAATGATCGACCGTGTAATCGCCTGCGCTTTCGGGCGTGTCCACTTTTGTCGCATAGACTTTATAAGCGGCTTTGGCGGCCTCAATGCTGTCAACGGAGCCTGTGAACCCGCGTAAGCCGCTCGGAAACCCATTCGCGGTAACATATTGGGAGAGGCTCTCCACCGTATCTCGCTCGGGATCGACACTGATGAGGACATAGCCAATCTCATCGCCGCGATCCCCTAACATAATCTGCGCTTGTCCCATTTTCTGCAAAGCCGTCGGGCAGACATCGGGGCAATAGGTAAAGCCGAAATAAATTAGATGCGGTTTGCCTGTAATATCGGCTTCGGTCACCGCCGCCCCTGTATCATCAATAAGCGAAAACGCCCCGCCAATATTGGCAGTGCCGGAGGTGACGGTGCGCCCGGAAGAAGCCGTCTCATTGCCGTTTCCGCACGCCGTCAATCCGAATGTAAGGCCTGATAAAGCTGTCAGGAAAATAAGGGGTTTTGAAATAAAGGTCATGACGGCGTCTCTAAAAGTTGGGTCGTTAAATATCCAAAGGTTCGGGAAAGGCGTATAATATAAATATAACTTGCGCGCTATGATTTCTCACTTGTCAGATTGCCGCGATTGCAACACCATAAGGACATATGGAAGCCCTCAAGGATACTGACAGACGCGCCGGCTTGATCCAAGCTATAGAGCCTCAAAAGCCTGCCCGCACGATGGGGCAGCTGCGCCGCTATACACTTGTTTTATTGCGTTGGGGCGCGATTGGCGGCCAGATACTGGCTTTATTTATTGTCAGTCAGCTGCTGCAATTTCCCTATCCCGTTTTAGCCTGTACTTTTGTAATCGGGGCCAGCGTCTTGGTCAATCTTATGATCACGATCCTTCTGCCCCTGGACAGGCGCGTCAGTGATAGAGAAGCGCTATTTCAATTAGGATTCGATATTTTACAACTTGCCGCGCTGCTCTGGTTGACGGGCGGAATTACCAATCCTTTCGCGATTCTGTTTCTGGCGCCCGTTGTCACCAGTGCGACGACACTCTCAAAATCAGTTCTCTTTACCCTCGCGAGCTTGGCGATCATTTTGTCTTTGGGGCTCGTCTTTTATTCTCAGCCCCTGCCTTGGGATCCGAATAATCCGCTTGAGCTGCCTTTCATATTCAGGCTCGGCGTGTGGACGGCCATTATTGTCGGTTCTATTTTCACCTCACTCTATGCTTGGCGCGCGACCAAAGAGAGCCGCAAAATGTCTGCCGCCCTCGCTGCCACAGAAGCCATGCTCGCGCATGAGCACAAGCTGTCTGCGCTTGGCGGCTTAGCCGCGGCGGCCGCGCATGAACTGGGAACACCCTTGGCGACAATCCAAGTGACAGCCAAAGAAATGTTGCGCGAGATCCCGAAAGACACACATTTGGCCGAAGATGCTGCGCTCGTCCTCTCTCAAGCCCAGCGTTGTCGGACGATCTTGGAACAACTCTCCATGCGCGGGGATGAAGGGGACATGATCCATGATCAATTGAGCCTTGAAGACTTATTTGAAGAGGCGGCAGAGCCATTTATTACCATTGAACCTGACATCTCGATTGAGCTTCACGGCGAAAGCCCCGAGCCTGATATCAGACGTCAACCCGAACTTCTTTATGCTTTGAAAAACTTTATCGAAAACGCTGTCGATTTTGCCAAAGAGCAAGTGATCTTGACCGCAGAATGGGACAAGGACATGATCACACTTTATATTGATGATGACGGCCCGGGCTTTGACCCCACCATCACAGGTCGCTTGGGGCAACCCTATGTGACTACACGAAGCCGCCAGAAACAAAAAACGGTCTTGGCGGGCGGATTGGGCTTGGGCGTCTTCATCGCCACCACTTTGATAGAGCGGACAGGTGGAAGCGTGACATTCAAACGCGCCCCGCTTGGCGGTGCCAGAATTGAAGCCAAGTGGCCACGCTATATTTTAATGTCTCCGTAAGAGACGTCCTGAGTTTTACACTCCTAATTTTACACGCTCTAAATTTTACACCCAAGAATTTACACATAGAATCCGACCAAACACATCGCCTATGCGTATATAAATTACCACAGCAGTTTTGCCGTGCCGCGATGGAGCGATAAAATGACCGAATATGCCTTACCGAGTGATGCCAGCCTCTTAATTCTGGACGACGACGCCCCCTTTCGAACGCGCCTTGGACGCGCCTTGGAACAGCGCGGCTTTACAGTCGATACAGCTGAAACCGTGACGGAAGCGCGCGCAAAAGTCCGGGCCAACGCCCCTGCCTTTGCTGTTCTCGATATGCGCCTCGAAGACGGCAACGGCCTCGATGTGATTGACCAAATTCACCAAACACGCCCGGATTGTCGTATGGTGATGCTCACAGGTTACGGTAATCTTGCGACAGCCGTGTCTGCAGTAAAGCGCGGAGCGGTTGATTATCTTGCCAAGCCCGCAGACGCAGATGATGTCTGTAAAGCCCTCTTAGCGGGCAAAGGCCAAGCGCCTGAGCCGCCTGAAAACCCGATGAGTGCCGACCGTGTGCGCTGGGAACATATTCAACGCGTCTATGAATTATGCGGTAAAAACGTCTCGGAAACAGCCAGACGCCTCAATATGCACCGCAGAACTTTACAACGGATTTTGGCAAAACGCGCCCCACGCTGATGCCAAAAGAAGAGGCCGCCCAAATTGGGTGGCCTTTTTCATATGCGTAAGACTAAGACTATTTCCAGATAGTCTGCAAGTTTTGATATGCAGCTATGGGACTTCAAAATGTAGACTGTCTTCATTAAGATGGCGACTATTTCCTGTAAATTAGAAGATACGCCTGACGGGTCAAAGACAAGAGTTTACGAAAGAGTTTCGGCGTGAGGCGGTTCGGCTTAACCGCGAAAGCGGCCGAACGGTTCGGGAGGTGGCAGGGGCGCGGCCTGTTAAAAAAGGCAACCACTCACTGACCGTCAGGTGACTGCGTATCAAACACCAAGAGGTTTCTTCGCGGCAGAGAGTGAGTTTATGGACGTCAGCACATACCTGTAACGGGTTTGTAAGAAGTCTTTGTCGTGACAATTTACATTCCAACGAGCTTACCAAGGCTGCTCAGCCTATCCGCCTCACTAGCCGGTTTGTCCCATCTGATGCGGTGGATCCGCGGAAAGCGTAAAGCGTAGCCTGATTTGTGGCGCTTACTATCTTGGGCAGCATCAAAGGCCACTTCAAAAACAAGTTTCTTTTCAACTTCCTGTACAGGGCCGAAGCGGGCAAGTTTGTGACTGCGTATCCAATTATCAAGTTGCTTTAGTTCGTCATCCGTAAACCCGAAATAGGCTTTGCCAATAGGCAGCAGCTCTCCAGCTTCATTCCATAAACCAAAAGTATAATCTGAATAATAGGATGATCTTTTACCAGTCCCGCGCTGCGCATACATCAAGACGGCGTCGAGCAAGAACGGATCGCGTTTCCATTTATACCACGCGTGTTTTGGTCGTCCTGACACATAAATTGAAGCCTTATCTTTGATCATTAAACCTTCGATAAGCCCGCCTGTTTTAGCCGCTGTCTCCCGCAGCTGTCCTAGATCACCAGCCGTATCAAAATCCAGTGTTTCCGAGATTTCAAAACGTCCGTTTTTATGTGCTTTAATAGCTTCTATGAGCGCCTCCCGCCTCTGCATCAACGGCAGAACCCGCATTGTTTCGCCTTGCCATTCAAGGATATCATAAGCAATCACATGCGCAGGGAGGCGGGTCATGAGGGCTTTCGCAGGTTTTTTCTTGTTCAGACGCTGTTGCAAATCATTAAATGAGCCAATCTCGCCGTCAGGCTTAACGAGTAATTCCCCGTCTATCACCCCATGAAAATCAACAGACTCTGCGAGGTCGGGAAATGAACCGGATATGTCATCTCCTTTGCGGGAAAAAATCTTTGTCTCCCCCTCCTTGCTCGAGATTTGTACACGAATGCCGTCCCATTTCCATTCTGCAATATGCGTCTGGCCTGTGATACGGGGAAGGTCTTTCTCTTCGTCTATGGGGTGCGCCAACATCACAGGTGAAAAGGTAACGATATCGCTCATATCCGGAAGGTCTGCTTGGCCGGCAATCCATGCAAACAGCTCTGCATAAGGCGGTGTTAATCCGTGCCAGACATGTTCGATAACATCGACATCGACACCTTTCATTTTTGCCAAAGTCAGTTTTACGGAACGCGCAGACATGCCGATACGCAGCCCGCGCGTTCCGAGCTTTAACAAAGCCCAACGCTGCGCCGGCGTCATATTATCAAGTAGCGTGATAAGGTATTCCCGTATGCCCACCTTATTGCGAGATCTGAACTCGGTAATAACTGTATCCAAATCTGGGAGGCGGTTCAATCGCACGGGCGTCTGTGATTGCGGCCAAGCCAACGCAACGGTTTCACTCATTTCTCCTACATAGTCACGCGAGATATCAAACAGAAAGGGATCCATCCGCTCCATCATCAATGTTTTGATCAAATGACGTTTGAACAAATCAAATGACAGCGTCCCAGCAATAGCAGCCAAAGCCCATCCTCTATCCGGGTCAGGCGTGCAGTGCAGATAATTCGTCAGGATTGTTTCTTTGGCCAAGTTCGAATTGGTAAAGTAAAGGTCATCTAACAGTTCTGAAAAGCGCTCCATTATTCAACACTCTCATCGCGACCAATCAGGTTAAGCGCCTTGGCGCGTAGACCTCGTTGTTTTAACGCATATTCAAGAGCTTCGACACGGCCATGTGTGATCCATATATCTGATGCCTTTGTCTCTTCACACGTACGTATAAGATCTCCCCAATCAGCATGGTCTGATACAACAAGCGCCATTTCCGCACGTTTTTGGCGCGCCCTTGCGCGAATTTGCATCCATCCGCTGGCCACTGTGGGGAGCGGATCGGCAAATCTGCGCGACCATCGATCATTGATTTGTGCGGGCGGGCACAGCACAATCTTGCCTTGGAAGATATGTTTGTCGGCGCGAGGTACATCGCTGACCATCATCCAATCGCCAAAATCCTGGCCGTAGCTCTCATAGAGCTGCGTCAGCTTCTTAAGCGCGCCGTGCAGATAAAACGGTGCTTCATATCCCGCTAGCCGCAATGTCTTCATCACACGCTGACATTTACCAAGGGCATAAACGCCGACAATATGCGTGCGGTGAGGCAGTGTCCGCATAGAGCGCATGAGTTTCTCGACCTCAACCTCAAGGGGCGGGTGTTGAAAGACGGGCAAAGCAAAGGTCGCTTCGGTAATGAAAACATCACAGGGCACGACCTCGAATGGCGCGCAGGTCGGGTCGGGATGACGCTTGAAATCGCCGGCCGCAACAATCCTCATGCCTCTATACTCTAATACGGCTTGGGCAGAGCCCAGAATATGTCCTGCACTTGCGAACCATAATGTCACGCCATTGCCTAGGTCATGACGTTCCCCATATTTCAACTGCGTCTCTTGTGTTTCATCTTTTATATAATAACGCGTATGCATGATCGCTGTCGTTTCAGGCGTCGCAAATATCTCGCCATGTCCTGACCGCGCGTGGTCAGCGTGGCCATGCGTTATGATGGCACGCTCGACAGCGTTGTGAGGATCAATATAAGCATTGGCGGGAACACAAAATAATCCTGCTTTGCGCACTTGCATCCATTCTTCTGCTGAGGCGTTAAGAACTGAGGCGTTTGGCATGAAAATCCTGTCTGAGGTAATGTTTAACCTAAACCGTTATAGCGAATAAACATGCAAGACGTTCCTGAAAAGTTTGAAAAATGGTTCACGGCTCAAGAATGGCAAATCCGGGACTATCAGCGCGAAATGGTGGGCGCTTTTGTACGGCGCGAAGATATATTGCTGATTGCGCCGACGGGTGGCGGTAAAACATTGGCTGGTTTTCTGCCAAGCCTCATTGACCTGGCAGGGAAAGAGGCAAACGCGAAACCAAAACTGCACACACTTTATATTTCGCCACTTCGCGCACTCACCAATGACATAGAACGCAATCTAAATCGTCCTGTGGAGGACATGGCACTCCCTATCACAATCGGAGTGCGGACAGGTGATACGAAACAATATCAACGTGCGAAACAGCGTAAGATTGCGCCGGATATATTATTGACGACGCCAGAGAGCCTAATGCTGTTGCTGTCATATCCGGACGCGACAGATTATTTCAAAGATTTGAAAACCGTCATTATTGATGAACTCCACAGTTTTGCGGCGAACAAGCGGGGAGACTTCACAGCTTTAACGCTCGCGAGGCTCAAAACCCTTGCGCCAGACCATATCCGTTTAGGTCTGTCAGCCACGATTGCCGACTCCGACGCAGCGGCAAGATGGCTTGGCCCAACCGGTAAGCCTACGAAAATTATTGAAGTCACGGGTGATGCACCGCCCAATCTGACGATCATGACCCCAAAAAACCGCTTTCCGCTGGGCGGTCACAATCCGCGTTTTGCTGTAAAAGATATTTATGCGAGTATTAAGAGCGCCAAAAGCACCATCGTATTTGTGAACACCCGCGCTCAAACGGAGCTTTTGTTTCAGCAGCTCTGGCAAATCAATGAAGATAATCTCTCTATTGGTCTTTATCATGGCTCCTTATCTCGCGAGCGTCGACAGCGGACAGAGGCGTCTATTGCCTCTGGAGAGATACGTGCTGTTATATCAACATCAGCCCTGGAAATGGGAATTGACTGGGGTGATATCGATTTAATTATACAAGTTGGGGCGCCCAAAGGCGTCAGTCGACTTTTGCAACGTATTGGGCGCTCTAATCATAGGTTGGATGAGCCGTCCAATGCTATGCTTGTACCTTGCAATCCGTTGGAGGTTGTGGAGTGTGCTGTCGCGATTGAAGCTATTCGCTTAGTGCAAAGAGACGGTGAAAACTATACAGAGGGCGCAATGGACGTCGCCGTTCAATATATCGTAAACCGCGCTTGTGCAGGCGAGTTCAAAAAACGCGAGCTGCTAAATGAAATTCGCAGCGCTTGGCCCTATCGCAACCTATCAAAATCTGATTTCGATTTGCTCGTCGGCTTCGCCCAAGATGGAGGCTACGCTCTTCAAGCTTATGATCGGTTCGCGCGCCTTAATTCAAACTCGCGCGGATATGTTATCTCAAGTCCGCAACAGGCCCGGCGCCACCGTATGAATATTGGCACAATTGTCGAATATGCAAAATTAAAAGTACGCCGTTTCCCCAATATGAAATCCAAGCGTGGACGTAATATTGGCGAAATAGAAGAGCAATTTGTAATGAGTCTCGCACCCAGTGATAATTTTATCTTTGGCGGCGAAGTCCTTCGCTATCACGGCGTGCGCGATATGGCCTTAGAGGCGAGTCCCGCACCGAAGCGTTCGCTGCCAAAAGTACCCGCTTATGCGGGTGGAATGATGCCGCTTTCGACATTTTTAGCCGCAGGTGTTCGCAAAATGTTGTCGAGAGCTGACGACTGGGATGATCTCCCCGTACAAATACGAGAATGGTTAAGGTTGCAGTCAGAATTTTCTCAGCTACCAGCGCCACAAGGTGTTTTGGTTGAAGGGTTTTTTGACCGCGATGTGCATGTTATCGTCATTCATAGTTTCGAAGGGCGCAAGATGAATATGGCACTTGGCCTTTTGATAACGCGACGCATGGAAACACGCGGACTGAAACCTCTTACATATTCCATCACCGATTATGCCTTAACGATCAGCTCTATGGAGCCCATCAATGATGTTGAAAGTCTCATGACTGAGGATATTCTAGACAGCGAATATACGGACTGGGTGACCCAATCCCCTATGGTCAAGCGCAGTTTTCGCAAAATTGCGACGATTGCCGGCTTAACGGAGCAGAGACTTCCCGGCGCAAAGCGGACTATGAAGCAAGTCACCTTTAGCACGGATCTGATCTATGATGTTTTGCTGAAATATAATCCGGGTCATATTTTACTGCGCATTGCCCGCGAAGAGGCGGAAAGGGATTTGCTCGACTTGCCGCGCCTGCGGAATTGGCTTCGTCATGTTCAAGGTGATATCATTTATAAAACCCTACCGCATGCGTCGCCCTTATCTATTCCCTCCATGATGCAACTGGGAAAAGAGACAGTCATTGGCGCAGCAAAGATTGCTATACTACAACAGGCGAGCCATGATGATATGGCCGATATGCGCTTGGAAACTGTCAGGGATTTTGTGAATGACACACCAACAAATCCTTAAAACACTTGCGGGTGATGTCATATTGGATGGCCGCAAAATTGCCTTTTTACCTGCCAGTCAAACACTTTTGGTAGCTGATATGCATTTTGAAAAAGGCAGCTATCTCCGACAATTCGGTGGGTCAGCCCTTCCCGCCTTCGACACATTTGATACCACAGAACGGCTCTGGACGATGGCGCAGGAATATCAGCCTAAGCGGATTATCGCCTTAGGTGACAGCTTCCATGACATTAATGCAGATACGCGCTTATCTCCACAGTCTGCCGCGCGGCTGAACGAGTTGCATAACACACATTGTGAGATTATTTGGGTGCTCGGAAATCATGATCCGGATATACCAAGAATTATAAACGGCGCCCGCGAAGACCATATCCAAGTCGGTGATTTTTTACTTACCCATCATCCCCATGATGCGCCGGGTGGTGTCAATATGTGCGGTCATTATCATCCAAAAGCTAAAATATCCGCACGGAGCGGATCTGTAACCGCACCATGCTTTGCGATCAGTGACAGCAGAATCATTATGCCGTCATTCGGCACATATACAGGGGGCCTCTTTATAGACCATCCTGATTTCGCTGATGCGATACCCGACATGACGTCATATTCAATGGTTTACCAAGAACAGATATTTGGCATAGCCGTCAATGGATAAATTAGATTTTTCTAAGCTCTGCCAAGCAAGAATGTATTAGCTCAAAATCCCATCTAATTGCGTATAGAGGACGCGTACAGAGTTTGTAATGTGTCAGCACCCTTATTTAATACTTTTAAGTATTTTGAGTCAGCTGTCTCACATCTCAAATTTTCTCTGCTGATAAAACCGAATTAAAATCGTCGTTTCAAACTCGCCGCGAATGTCGTGCCTATATCATAATCCTGCAACGTAACCCGCGAGTCGTTGAGTTCTTGATAAGCTTCATAGCCTTCACCCAGAATGTTCTGCACTTTGAAGCCAAACTCATAGGCTCCGCCCTGCAACTCAAAATCATAATTGAAAACAAAATCGAGTGATAATGGAAGCTGCTCTAACACGGAAGGTAGGCCGTTGGATAAATCTTCAACGGTACGAATACGCTCCGAGGAATAATTGAGAAGGAATGTGCCTTCCCAAGTTTTGTTGGAATCTTCGAGTCCGATTTGAAGGTTAGCCAGATGATCAGATTGCCCCTGTAAAGAGCGACCGTCAGAATATAAACCGGTAGCACTCAGCACCAGAGGTTCGACGCCTTGCGACGGGTTTACGGAAGGTGGTGTGATCGCCACAGAGCCGTCTGCACTCACAGTCGAGTCTGTATAAGTATAGTTGGAACGGAAAACGAGTGTCGTATTGCCTAAAAAGCCATCATCTACACCCAGCTCGGCCATATCCCATTTTTTCTCAAACTCTGCTTCGATGCCGTAAAGCTCAGCGGACGGGGCGTTGATAAAACTGGTGGCATTCGATTCGCCGATACCGTTGAAGAAAAACTCTTCAATTGGGTTTGTGAGGTCTTTATAAAAACCACCAATTGTTATGAATTGGCTGGCACTGAAATAATATTCCAAGCGCGCATCAAGATTAGTACTCTCAGAATTGACCAAGAAAGGGTTACCGACAAAACGGTCATCCGTATCCGTATTGATGAAGATAGAGGGTGTCAGTTCACGGAACTGCGGACGATTAATCGTCTTAGAGGCCGCTAAACGTAATTGGAAATTATCTGCAAATGTATAGGTCAACGTTGCTGCAGGCAGGAAGTAATTCTCAGATAAAGGCTCAAATTCAAAGAAGCTATCTGCGACCAGCGCTTCAGCAATCGCTGTGTCTTGCGTGGAGTCCTCAAACCTCAAACCTGCAGCAAAACGGAGAGATTCATTTAATTCAACATCAACACCGCCATAAGCGCCGATAACCTCAAGAGCTGCCTCGGAAATATCTGGGAAGCCCGTTGTGCCACCACGACGGATTTCAAAAATACCTGCATCGACAACTTCATCAGAAAAGATCACATCAATACGGCTATCTTGCAAAGGTGCAAAAGCGCCACCCAATGTCCCAAAATAACGGAATTCTGCCAGAGAGCTATCCCGCGATTTATCAAGGTAAGAGCCGCCAAATTTCACTTCAACAGACTTACCCGAAATATCGACGGGTAAAATAAAGTCTAGACCGAGATCAAATGTCGTATCGTCCAAATCAGAAAACCGTGTTTCATTATTGCTGCCGGGACGGTTGGCCTGAAACCTTAATCCCCGTCCATCCTCAAAATCTTCATAATTCACTCGACGTTCATAAGGCGCGTCACGCCCGGCAACCGCATAAGCCGCCCGCCAATTAATTTCGAGATCATTGAGAGACGGTACGTAATGTTCACCCAAAAGCTGCCCCATATAGACTTCACGTTCAAACCATTCCGTAAAATCTTGACGGAAAATACGGTCTTCGCGGTCAACACCTGACAAAATACGCGCTTCGGCAGAGGATTGACGCGTTGCCAAACCTATCAACTGAATTTCATTATTCTCATCAAGCTCGACCCCGACAGTCAATAGACCATTGAGAGAGATTTTATTTTCTGTGCTCTGGCGAAAGCCTTCATCTAATATAACGAGCTCATTCCCAGCACCAATATTCGTTGTATTGTCGACACCTGAGCGGTTCTCCCAACTATTGTCATAGCCAATTGTGGCCAAGACACCAATGGTCTGGCCACCGTCTAGGTCAAAGCGGTTTCCGGCGGAAATACGGCCGCCACCATTAAAGGGCAATGAGTTATTTCTATCGATAATGAGCGTGCTAAAATTCTCAAGGTTTTGAGTCGGAATCCCGTTTGCATCCAAGGGCGGCAGATCCCGCAAGCCATCATCAAATCCTAAAAAATCAGTGTCCGATCCGTCATAAACAAATCCGTCCTCATTCGTTGTGACTGAGTTAAAGCTTGTTGACAGAGATAGTTCGAGAAAACCTTCATCGGGCAAACCCTTGGTCTTTAAATTAATCGCGCCCCCGCCAAATTCACCTGAGTTTTCGGGTGAAAATGTTTTGGACACAACAACATCAGACAAAACAGATGTTGGGAACAGATCAAGCGGTGCAACGCGGCGCAGAGGTTCCGGTGACGGTAAAGGCGAACCGTTTAGCGTGGCTGATGAATAACGTTCATTTAAACCCCGGACGACAACGAATTTGCCTTGGCTAAGCGACAACCCAGTGACGCGCGTCAGGGCAGACGCAATATCGCCCGCCCCAATCGTCTCAAAGGCCTCTTCATTTAAAACACTGGTGATTTCAGACGTGATACGCTTTTCATTCGGGATGAAAACACCTGTGCTTACGATCTCATCTGCAGGCTGTGACTCCGTTTCAACGGATTGTGCAAATGCACTCGTTCCGCTGTACAACAAAGATGTTAAAAGCAGACTTTTTGCGCTTAATTTTTTAAAGTTCGACATGAGCTTTTTCCAAACAATTTGTCATTCATCCGTGGAGCGGACATATCCTGCGAAGAGGATGGAATAAAAGGCGGGCTGGCAACGAGGTTAGCAATTACCAGCCCTGCACTCGCTAATTTCTCAGCAAGTGGTTTGAGAGACGACTGAGATAGGGAAAACACAGTCGCAAACACCATTACTGGTCAACCAAAATTGTCCAACCTTGATACCAAGTGTCAGATGCGTCCTCTACGGCACCGACATAATCAACGCTGTCAAAGAACGGGTTGATTGTTGACGGGTCGGTTGCTGTCGTTGTTGTGTCACCGGCAGCAGGAACATATTGCTCATCGGCCACCGAGGTTGTGCCAGTTATGACATTGTTGGCACCCGCATTGAACGCCGCAACTGTCGCTGCATCACCTGTATCGCCGTCTGCTTCGAGGTTGTCATTGTTACCAACAACCAACATCGAGTCGAAGGTTAAGTCACCGGCTGCGACTTGGTTTGCAGACTCGGCATCATCAATATCCACACCCGCATCTTGGAAGAGTGTGATGAGGCCGTTGATAAAGCTACCTGCTGACCCCGCGCGAACAACAATACCCGTATCCGCTGTGGCGCCACCGACAAACGTAAAGTTCGCAACTGTGGGGTTGGACCGTGGGAGCAATGTGTTGTTTGATGAACGGTTATCGCCTTCGATCGCTCTATCTCCCGCATCATCCGCTTGGTCGACTAAAACGAACTGGGCATTCCCCGTCCAACCATCTGTCCAATCCATACTGTCATCACCATTACCGGTCAGAACAACATGTTTGACATTCACTGTGCCGCCAAAGAACTCGACGCCGTCATCGGCATTATTGTGAACTTGGATGAAATCGACTTGCGTGCCGTTGCCGACGCCTTGGAAAGCAATACCGTTTAACTCGTCTTCGTCATTGATAAGGTTACCTGCGAAAGAGACACGCGTATAAAAGAGGTTGCCGGAGTTATCCGTCGGGTCATTACCGCCAAACAGGCCAGATGATCCTTCGCCTGATTTTTCACATCCGGCTGTGCCGCCTGTGGCGGTGGCATCAATACAATCATTAATTGGCGCACGGCCGTTTATTATTAAGCCGCCCCACTCTCCGCGATCAGACGCAGCGTTAAAGGCTTGCCCATTATTTTCACCAAAGACCTCTTTGCGGCTCGTCATATTGACGGGGGCTGTTGCTGTGCCGTTTGAACGAATTTGTGATCCACGATTAACAACAAGATAATCGGCACCGGAGCGTCCAAAGATTGTAACACCCGGATCAATCGTCAAAATTGCTGAGGCTGCGCCTGCCACAGGGGCAGATGAGTCGCCCCCTTGATCTTCACCAATAAAGACAGGGCCATCGAGTTGATAAATGAAGTTACTATTCAGGCGAAGGTTATCTGTAACCGTTCCGGCAATTTCACAGATTGGCTTTCCATTTAGGTCCGCATTGGATCCGTCAACTGTTTGTCCCGTGGATAATGTGCCAGCAGGACACTCTGTTGGGCTCTCCGTAATACCAAATGTCCAGCCTGATGCCCAGTTACTGTCCGGTGTTTCTGTCGGGCCAAATGCTCCGATATAACCGACATTCTCAAATCCGGTTTCTGCAGTTAAGTCCGCAGCATCTACGCCTAATTCAGCCGCCCCCGGGAAAAATTCATTGCTGAGAGAATTATTGCCCTGAACAATATTCGGAAAGCCCGTGATATACGCTTCTGTATCGAATGTTTCAGAGCTATCACCACTTTCAATATTATCGGCATTATCAAGAAAAATTGATTCATAAACCAAAGAACCGTTTTGGGCGCGCGCGATTGATCCGTCATCAATGTCGATACCTGCATCTTGGAAGCCCGTGATGATACCATTGACCATTTTACCGTCTGTGCCCGCACGGTTTACAATACCTGTGTCGCCTGCAGCTCCGCCTATAAAAGTGAAGTTCGCGATTGTCGGATTGGAGCGAGGTTCCAAATTGTTGTTTGAGGAGCGGTTATCCCCTTCAATCGCACGGTCGCCGGCATCTTCGGCTTGGCGGACAATGACGAATTGCGCTCCGCCCTGCCAACCATCTGTCCAATCAAGACTATCATCACCGATACCGGTTAACACTAAGAAATTACACTGCACTGAACCGCCGAAAAACTCGACGCCGTCATCCGCATTATTATGAACTTGAATATGGTTACAGGTCGTGCCGGAACCGACGCCTTGAAAAGCAATGCCGTTCAGCTCATCTTCGTCATTAATGAGGTTACCCGCATATTTCACTTGCATATATTGAAGCGTGCCTGAGTTATCTGTTGGACTATCGCCCCCAAACAGCCCTGATGATCCCTCACCCGATTTTTCACATCCCGCTGTTCCGCCTGTAGCTGTCGCGTCAATACAATCATTAATCGGCGCAAAGCCGTTAATGACCAGACCGCCCCACTGACCTCGGTCTGTGAGTGGGTTAACTGTGCCTTGAACATCTTGAATAGAGGTCATAATAACAGGCGACGTCGCTGATCCCGTTGCGTTTAAACGCGAACCACGGGAGATGACCAAATAGTCTTCACCCGCCTTACCAAACACTGTTGTTCCCGCGGGAATTGTGAGGGCAACATTCGCGCCCCCATCCTCGCCGACAAAAACAGGGCCTTCTAATGCGTAACCATTCTCTGCTGTCAATGTGAGATTTTCTGTAACCGTCCCTGTAATTGCACAGGCTTGGACAGAGCCGTTCGTATTTGTTATCGTCTCTAGGACGGTTCCTGTCGGGCAATTGTCATTTGGAACCAAGTCGATATCAGCCGCAGGTGTGCCGCCACCGCCGCCACTTGGAGGATTGATAACCACAGGCGCAGCGCTGCCAGGTGATGTCGTGCTACCGCCACCGCAAGCAATAAGGGCCAGACCAGCAGCCGAAGCTAATAAAATATTGCGAACAGATATCGTCAATTCATGTGACATGGATAATCCTCACCAAAGAAAAACTACGATGAACCTTGTCAGATACTCGAAATGAGAATCTTTCTTAGCCATCACTTTGATGGGGCATTTGGCAGCCTATTATGACAAAAGCATAATGAGTTTATGTCAGCTTATTAAATATTCCGTGACAGTTCAGCAACAGAACCTTTACATCCTTGTCACATTTCAAAAATAAAAAACGGTGCCTGAGAATCGACGCAGACACCGTTTCTGAAAGAGATTAAAATAAATAGACCCTATATAGTAATCTCTAGTAACTATGGTTGTATTATAAGGCAGATCGCACGCGATTAAGTTCCTCGCGCGGGGCGGCCCAATCAGGACGCATAGAAGCCGCTTCATTATAATAAGAAACAGCACCATCCACATCGCCCGTCAACTCTTTCGTCATGGCGAGGCCATAAATCGCCAAAGGCGCGGCCTCATTATGTGTCTTACAATCATTAAACAGACGCGTAGCCGCCTCATAGTCTTGATCCATCATTGCGGCATAACCTTCGCCTAGAAAAGCGAACTCATTTTCATTATTAAGCTTGCTTGCAGATTTGAAATCACGCGCCGCTTTTTCAAACCGACCGGCTGATAATTGTAATAAACCCCGCTGAGTCAGAATTTGTGATCTGACCTCATAGCTTGGGATTGACGCCTTATAGGCTTTTGAACAGGCCCGAATGGCTTTGCTTGAGGCGATTTGCATGTCCGCCTCTAAACAATTGCGAAGGTTTTCGACTGCTTCACTATTAACGCCGGACAGACCCGTTGTTGCGGAATAGTCGGAAAAGACTTCATTCGCAAAGGCGGAAGTCGCGCCAAAAGACGCCACGGCAAGTGTGGTAATTATGAATTTTTTCATGGTGAGCTCCATTTGAAACATCACCAACGCTAATAAAGACTGCAAACGCGCGCCGTTGGCTTACGCACCGCCGCCTAACCTCTATGACAATTTTATTACACTAAATGTTACAAAAGTGTCAAGAAACTGTTGCAAAATAAAAAATCTCAAGATTTAGGCATAAAATTCAGCTCTCACAACAATCGGATCAAGTGAGATGAAAAGCGAAATTGGATGAACGCTATTCGCCTTTGCCGTATATAATTATTTCGCGGATAAGAATGTGTTGATTGTCAAACGCCCTTCTTCTGGGTCTTGGCTGAAAAGCATATCCTCAGGAATAAAACCCGAATGGAGGGTGATGCCTCGGTAAATAGCGAGCCTATTCGCTTTAGCTTCCACGCGGCCGATTTCTTCAAATTGATTATTTGTGCCACGAAAATATTGTTGAGAAGGCAATCCAAATCGCTCTGCCTCATCTGTTAAACTGGATCTGTAGGTTTCGAAACGAGCTTCCGTGATCGTTTCATATCCGGTCGCGTTATGTCGATAAAAGGCGGTACCACCCGTTTCAGGGCCTGACAGATAATGCAGCACTGCCAAACGGTTCCTCTCCACACCGTCATAATGTGGAAGGCATTGAATTGGGATTAGATCGTGAGGTTTTGTCGTGACGAGCGAATAGGCACATTCCGTCAATTTGACGCCCTTTTGGAAATCAAAGACAGTCTTCAATATTTCGGTCAGGAGCTCCATTCGCTCACCTAAATAAGACGGGTTCGCCTGCGCTCTGACACCCGGATAAAACGGGCCAAGTTTTTGATAGCTTTGTGTCGCGGCATTGGCGCGCAACAATCCAAGATCAGAACTAAAACTATCGATAATAACAACAGGCTCTTGCTCTCGCCCAAATCGCTTAACGATGTAGTTCAGATCGGCCATTATGCCTTATCGAACAAAAATGCGGTAAGCCCAAGGCTGCAAATTAAATTCGGTGCTTTCATTTATGCTCTGCGTTTCATTCGTTTGAAAAGCTTTGTAATTTGAATAAGGCGACACGCCCGTAACCCGAACATTTTGCGGTTTGTCTGACAGATTGAAAATCGCAAGGACAGCGTCTTCACCGTCTTGGCGGACAAAACTCAAAATATTTTCCGGGTTATCATTAACAATAACGTTTTGCCTTGCGCCCCAGCGGCCATTGTGAAGAACTTCATTTTCTGTTTTCAGGGCAACAAGGTCTTTAAACAAATCATTATTCGGATGCGCGTGATCCCAACGGATAAGATCTTTCTCAAAAAATTCCAATCGCTTTGAATTACCGGACTCTTGCCCATTATAAATTAGGGGGATGCCCTCTCCAACAAAGGACAAAGCCATGGCCGCCTCATAGGCGTCGCCATAAATATCTTGAGGGATACCATCCCATGTATTTTGATCATGGTTTGACGTATAAGCCATACGCATAGCCCCCTCGGGCCAATTATTCTGATAATCCGTATAATAACTTTCCATGTCCTGCGCATTGGCTTTGCCATTGACAATATCCTGCATGATTTCTTTCCAGCGCCAAGCATAGCTGGCGTCGAACGCAATGTGATGCAATTCAGGCTCTTGCCATTCGGCAAGCATAAAAACAGGTTTTACGGCGTCTAATGCCGGGCGGACATCTTCCCAAAAATCAGTCGGCACCATACCTGCAACATCGCAACGATAGCCATCAATGCCGATGTCTCTAACCCAGTAGAGTAAAGACTCCTGCATATAATCGCGGAGACCTCGTTGTGAATAATCCAGATCAGCCACATCAAGCCAATCCGTATCTTCCGGGTGTTGAAACTCACCCTTTTCATTTCGCGTGTACCAATCTGGGTGATCCGTGATCAAATGATTATCCCACGCCGTATGGTTGGCGACCCAATCAATTATCACCTTCATATCCAGAGCATGGGCGGCAGCAACCAAGGACTTGAAGTCCTCAAGCGTGCCGAGCTCAGGATTGACGGCGCGGAAATCTTTGACGGCATAGGGGCTTCCCATTGAGCCTTTGCGTTTTTCTTCACCGATTGGATGTATGGGCATAAACCAGAGAATATCGACACCAAGATCCTTTATGCGTTCCAGATCCGCCTCCACGGCCGCAAAATTACCGGCTTCGGAATATTGCCGCGTATTGATTTGATAGATCACAGCATCCTTGGCCCAGTCAGGCGTTTGTACTTGAGAGACCTCGACAATTTCAGAGTCTGTTACAACAAGTGGTTCTACAATTTGTTCCGGCTCAGCCGAACAAGCCAAAAGCGTTAGTGCCGCCATAGATACCATTGCAAATTTCATCATCGTTCTTCTCCACCTTCGACGTTTGTACCTGCCAATAAAAATTGCAGGGGAACATGCACCCGGTTTCGCCACGCCCGTTCCGAATGATCGTGGCCTTCAAATTTTCGACTTGTCCAATTATCTCCACGCTCGAACCCTGCCGCAATGATGGCCTCGTCCATGCGGTCTTGAAAACCTTCATAGTTATGATCGAGCGTTTCGGTGCCATAATCAAAATACAGACGGTGCGTTGAAGGGCTTGGTAATTTATCTGAAAAATAGTCAACCAAAACGCCGTCCGCGAGTGGGAAATGTGTTGAGACCATAGCTGCCGCTCCGAATATATCAGGCCGCTCTGTGATCGCATAAAGAGACGCTAACCCGCCCATAGATGAGCCCATGATTGCGGTGTTATCACGCCCTGGAAGGGTCCGATATTCTGCATCAATATAAGGTTTCAATTCCTCGGTCAGAAAACGAATATAATTATTTCCGCTAAGTGATGCGGGATCAAATTCTCCAAAGCTTTCTCTGAAAGTATCCGCATGATTTTCGCCAGCATTTTCGGGAAAATAATCTTGATTTCGTGTGCTGTCGATACTGTGAGCGCCAACAATAATCGCTTCAGGCACTTTCCCTTGCGCTATCAATGCGGTCATCGCTTCATCCACGCCCCAATCCCAGCCTGAATATTTGGACTGGCTCGGATCAAAAACATTCTGCCCGTCATGCATATAAAGCACAGGATAGTTGCGCTCAGAATCTGTTTTATATGAGGGCGGCAACCATATCTCTATATCCCGCGGCACGACATATTGCGACGACATAGCACTTACGCGCTCGACTGTGCCTGTCACGCCTTTAAAATCACCTGCAACGGAATAGGGGTCAACCGGAGTTTCAGTGTCAACATTTACAGGGGTCTGAGAACAGCTGATTGTAGCTAGCAGTGCGATTGAAAAAATAAATCGCATCAGAGTTTCTTAAATAGAATAGCTGCCCCGCCACTGCGTCCCAAGGGAAGCGATAATGTATCAACTGCACTCATATTACGTTTCTCGATGACGATATCATATGGATTTGTTTCATAATCGGCCGCGGGGCCGTCCCTATAAATCTGTGCCTCGTAATTACCCTCGCCTAAAAAATTCAAAGGAATGGACAAATCGCGCGCCTCAGCATCCGTCAAAGCGCCAAGATACCAATCCTCCGAGTTTCGATCTTTCCGAACGACAACAGCATAATCGCCGACTTCGCCTTGAAGCGCGATGGATTGCTCCCAATCCGTCGGAACATCTTTGATGAATTGAAAGGCATCCGGCCGCGCTTCATAATTGCGCTCCAAATCCATAACCATTTGGATAGGCGAATAGATCGCCACATAAAGCGAAAGCTCTTTGGCCAATGTATGCTCAATACGGGAGCGGACATCATTTCGTTGCAGGTCTTCGGCAACAGGCGGTTGTTCATTCGGGCGCAAATCAAAAGCCCCTGCCGTATAATCCATCGGGCCGGATAACATACGGGTAAATATTAAATCCAGTGCATGGTCAGGGCCGTTTGGCGGCACGCCCCACGCATTAAACTCTTGCCCCCGCGCACCTTCACGCGAGACCCAATTGGGGTAGGTGCGGCGAAGTCCTGTATCCTTCACAGGCTCATGCGGGTTCATTGCGATTTGATGCTCGGCCGCGAGCTTTACAACTTTCAGGTGATGATCGACAGCAAATTGCCCGTCATGGAATTCATATTTAGCAACACCATTTTCATCGATGCGTTTCAGGTCTCCTGCATCCGCGACATAACCAGATTTAATCACACGCACATCATGAGCCTGCATAAGGTCCATGGCAGCTTCGAGTTGATTTTCGTAATTTGTAATGTTCCCGGAGGTTTCATGATGCCCTACCAAACGCACGCCTACTTCCCGCCCATATCGCGAGACTTCTGCTATATCAAAATCGTCGTAGGTTTCGGTAAATGAGAAAACATCACCATTGTTAAACCAATCGCCGTCCCATCCGATATTCCAGCCTTCAACCAAGACACCATTAAAGCCGTGCTTAGCAGCAAAATCCATCTTGGCTTTCGTTGCTTCTGTTGTGGCCGCATGGTGATTAACAGGCCCTTCTGTATTCCCCCATGTGCCTTCTTTGATATGTTGCTCCCACCAAATACCGGCATATTTTCCGGGCTCAAACCAGCTGACATCACCCAAAGCATTTGGTTCATTTAAATTTAGAATGATATCTGAATTTATAAGACCCGCCGCATCATCCGCTATCTGCACCGTGCGCCAAGGCGTGACAAAGGGTGTTTGTGTTTTGACCAAAATGCCATCTGAACGCGGCGCAAGGTCTGCCTGCAAAACACCTTCGCGCTGTTGATGCAGCGACATTCCCGAATAATTGACTAGAGCTGCTTCATGAACAGAGAGATGAGTTCCGCTCTCTTTTTCAAAGGTCGCAGGCGTATGTACCATTTGGAGCTCCCCGACAGGTTTCTCTTGATAGAGATATTCATAACGGTTGTACATTCGCGCAGGGATCGTCCAAGAATTTGTTGACGGCCCAATATTAAAATCCGTCAGCTCTTCAATGATAGACACAGATCCTAAACTGGCTTGTTCCGGCACTTCATAACGAAACCCTATACCGTCATCAAAAACACGAACGTGGATATTTATCTTTAGATTTGGAGACACACGCTCGGCTTGAACCAAAAGCGCATTATGGTTGTCTCGCACTTCTCGACGTTCGCCCCAAGGCTGCTGCCAAGTTGTATCAGAGGATGATGTTTCAATGCTAACGATACGCAAGTCCTCATCGAAGCCATGTTGTTCGAGAAAGCGCAGTCCCAATCGCGAATTGTCTACAAGGACTTCATCACCTCTTTTCATCGTATACCGCAGCTGCCCTGCTTGGTCTGAGATTTCAAAAATGTTTTTCCCGTCAGGTGAAGAGACAGAGGAGGTTTGCGTGTCTCGTTCCACGGTCATAGTCGCATTGGCCGTCACATTCACAGCATTAGGTGATGTCACAGCTTGGCAGCCGCCAAAAACCAACGTTGTTCCGAGAAAAAGCATGACGGATGAGCGCATATACATTTTAAAATTCCCCGCTATAGTTATCGAAATTGTTTACACTGTTTTGCAAAAAAAGGGAACTAAATTCCTAAATGCCAATATTTATTGATATTTTTAATGTAAATTTTTGCAAAATATCTATAAGGTCACGAGATGAGTGATAGACGCCTTAAAAAAATTGCAATTATTGGCGGTGGGTCTGCGGGCTGGATGACCGCAGCCGCCATTGCGAATGCGGTGGGATCGTCCTGTGAGATTACATTAGTGGAGTCAGAAGCCATCGGCACAGTCGGCGTGGGCGAAGCCACGATTCCGCCTATTCGTTATTTTAATCAAAGACTGGGTATTGATGAGGCGACCTTTGTCAGAGAAACTCAAGGCTCATTCAAACTCGGCATTCAATTTATCGATTGGGCAAAAAAAGGAGACAGCTATTTCCACCCCTTTGGTTATTACGGGGCTGAATTCGACACTATACCATTTTATCATTATTGGCTCCGCGAATATTTGGCAGGAAACATTGACAGTTTGGATGATTATTCAATGGCGTGGGAAGCGGCCAAAAATCATCGGTTTGATCACCCTATGGGCGACAAGCGACAAATCCAATCGACCTATGATTACGCCTATCATTTCGATGCCACGCTTTATGCGAAATACCTACGGGCATATTCCGAGCAGCGCGGTGTTACCCATATCGAAGGTAAAGTTACAGCCGCCAAATTAAATGCAGAGAACGGATTTATCGAGAGCGTTCAGCTTGAGAACAAAACGATTATTGAAGCAGATTTTTTCATCGATTGCACAGGATTTTACGGACTGCTGATCGAAAATTATTTAAAGACAGGTTATACAGATTGGTCGCATTGGTTGCCGTGTGATCGGGCTGTGGCCGTGCCCTGTGAACGCAATGGCGATACGTTACCTTATACAAAATCAACGGCCAAGGAGGCGGGGTGGCAATGGCGTATCCCGCTGCAACACCGCACTGGCAATGGCTATGTGTATTGCAGCCAATATACGGATGCAGAAACGGCAACGAATACTTTACTGAGCGGCTTAGACGGCAAGCCGATGGCCGAGCCTAAACATTTACGCTTTACAACGGGAATGCGGAAAAAATTCTGGAATAAAAACTGTGTTGCAATCGGGCTGTCCGCAGGTTTTATGGAACCACTGGAATCCACCAGCCTTCATCTTATTCAATATGGTATTATGCGCCTCTTGGCGATGTTTCCCGATAAGGATATGTCGCCGCTCCTCGCGGATGAGTACAATAAGCTTACACGTGCAGAATATGAGCGCATTCGTGATTTCCTTATCTTGCATTACACAGCCACGGATCGCGAAGACACTACCTTTTGGCGCTATTGTAAACATATGGAGATACCGGAGAGCCTGGCTAATAAAATGGCGCATTTCCGATCAAATGGTATGGTCATCGCGGATGAACGCGAATTATTTCACAATGCCAGTTGGATTGCAGTCTATATCGGTCAGGGCATCATTCCAAAACACGCCCCCATTATAACGCAGATGCGTGAAGGCGTCCCCGTGCAGGAGCGTGTCTCTCAGATCAGACAAGCTATTATTGCCGCCGGCGGATCAATGACCCCGCATGACCACTTTCTTGACCGTTATTGTAAAGCAGACCCGATATAGTTTTCTATATAGTCTTGATGTGTTGGCAAAGGCCTCACCGCACGCACGATAATATTTTCAACATTATCCATAAATTCTGATAATTGCGCATCAGTAATACGGTTTGCCATCGCATGATAATTTTGCGGCATGAGGCCTTGTCCCAGCATCACCTGCACCCAACTGGCTTCTCTGAAAAGATCTTCAGGATCACGGTACAGACGTCCGCCCTCACGGAAAAGTGCCTGTTTATGTGTGAGGCTTTCCGGCACATCCATATGTTTGCAGTAGCGCCAAAATTCTGAATCTTCACGCTCTGTGCGATGATAATGCAAAATGAGAAAGTCCCTGACGAGTTCATATTCTTTGGAAACGACGCGGTTATACTCGGCGATATTCGCCGTATTAAACCCTGTGTCTGGAAAGAGCTCTATGAGCCGAGAAACGTTCGATTGAATGAGGTGAATAGAGGTGGATTCTAATGGTTCCAGAAATCCGCTGGCAAGCCCAAGAGAAATACAGTTTTTATGCCAAAATTCCTCCCGACGGCCCGTGGTGAAATAAAGCTTTTTCACATCTGCCGTCGGCTTGGCGTCAAGGTTTCCCAATAATGTTTCAATCGCTGCGTCTTCATCAATGAATTTATCACAAAATACATGCCCATTGCCTGTGCGATGCTGTAAGGGAATGCGCCATTGCCAACCGGCATCATGCGCGGTTGCCTTGGTATAAGGCAGAAGCGGCGACGAGGTTTCGCACGGCACGGCTACTGCACGGTTGCAGGGCAGCCAATGCGACCAATCTTGATATTTAACGCCAAGCGCCTGACCAATAAGAAGCCCCCGAAAACCAGAACAATCAATAAAGAGGTCACCCGACTGAGCGCTTCCATTCTCAAGACTCACCGACCGAATATGCCCGCTTTCAGCCTCCAATGTCGCATCAATAACACGACCTTCAATACGCTTAACGCCGAGACTCTCTGCAAACCGACGTAAGAATTGCGCATAAAGCCCGGCATCAAAATGATAGGCATAGGCCAATCCTGTCATGGATGTATTTCCAACCTTATTCAGATGCGCAAATTTATGGGAATAGGCGGCCTTATGGTGAAGCGAATAATCCCAAAAGCTACTATCTTTATTGTGTGCCTGATTATGTTCTTGTGCGCGCATCCAATAGTGATGGAAATTTACATTCCCAAGATTAATGCCCGTATCCCCAAATGTATGGAGATAGCTGTCGCCCTTTCGGCCCCAATTATTAAATTCAATCCCGAGTTTAAAAGTCGCTTTCGTTTCTCTGAGGAATTCTTTTTCGTCCAAGCCGAGAATACCATTCAAACGTATGATTTGCGGGATAGTTGCTTCGCCCACACCGACCGTGCCGATAGCCTCGGACTCTATCAATGTAATATTGACCACATTACCTAAGAGTTTCGCCATCGCCGCGGCGGCAATCCACCCGGCCGTTCCGCCGCCTACAATTACAACGTCTTTTATTTGCGTATTTGCCATAGCCTATTTCTAGCGCGAGGATTTTCGAAAGTATATCGCGCGTTACGTCTCATACAAAAAAGCCTGCCGGAGAGACCGACAGGCTTGGTATTTCACCAAAAGTTTATTCCTTCAAGGGATTGACGGAATTTAGAATTTTTTCG
>CAYGTR010000041.1:0-26912 GCA_964352855.1 uncultured Algimonas sp.
AAATTTGGCGGCTAAGTCCTCTAAGCCTTTGAAAGAATTAAACCCGCTTCGGCGGGTTTTTTTATACCTGTTTTACGCACAGATTTAGGACCTCGGTGCCCTGTTTTTGTAGGGCGATTCATGTGTTTTTGATGAAAGGTGAAAACCTTACTTTTGACAGCTTTTTTTGTGTGACAGTTTTGTAAAAAATTTTGCGTATTCACAAGGACTTAACGGTTCGTAAACCATTTTCGTCCCATTTCGAACATACTAAGTATTGACGTGAGAGCCAAATTACACACTATATGTAGTCGAAACAGTTCGTTTTCATGTTACATCGTAGATTCATCGGGAACAGTCCCCAAAAGGACGGTTTTGTAATGTGCGGCATACTTGAAAAGGGACTTGCGGATTAATACCTGGGGAGGGTAACTGAAGATGACCGAGATGACAGAGAGTGAATTTACAACGATGAGTGACGCCGATATTGACGTTATGGATGAGACCGCACGCCGCGATGCGACCGTGGTGCCTAAAGCCATATCGCAAAAAGAGAAAACGTCACAGCCTTTAAACCCGGCCACGGCTCGCCCAAAGACGATCCGCGCGCGTGACGCGCTTTTGACAGACTTTGGCAAAAAGACTTTGGTAGATCGCTACTTGCTCCCTGAAGAAACGTATCAAGACATGTTTGCGCGCGTCTCACAGGCCTATGCTGACGATACAGAACATGCACAGCGTCTTTACAACTATATGTCCAAACTTTGGTTTATGCCTGCCACGCCCGTTCTGTCCAATGGCGGTGCAGACCGCGGTCTGCCGATTTCTTGCTTCTTGAACTCTGTCGATGACAGTCTCGATTCGATTGTTGATATCTGGAACGAGAATGTGTGGCTTGCGTCTAATGGCGGCGGTATCGGCACCTATTGGGGCAATGTCCGCTCTATCGGTGAAAAAATTGGGCGTGCCGGCAAGACATCCGGCATTATTCCATTCATCCGCGTGATGGACTCTCTGACACTCGCCATTTCTCAAGGTTCTTTGCGTCGCGGGTCTGCGGCGGTTTATTTGGATATTCACCACCCGGAAATCGAAGAGTTTCTTGAAATTCGTAAGCCGTCCGGCGATTTCAACCGGAAGTCTCTGAACCTCCACCATGGTTTGAACATCACAGACGAATTTATGGAAGCCGTCGCTGCGGGAGCTGAATTTGGCCTGCGCAGCCCGCATACGGGCCTTGTGATCAAGACCGTCAATGCCCGTAAGATTTGGCAGAAAATCCTAGAGATGCGCCTGCAAACAGGTGAGCCTTACATGATCTTCTCTGACACGGTGAATAAGGCCTTGGCGCCTCATCAACGTGATGCGGGTCTGAAAGTGCAGCAGTCTAATCTCTGTGCGGAAATCATGTTGGCCACAGGTAAGGATAAAGACGGTCGTGAGCGGACAGCTGTGTGCTGCCTCTCCTCTCTCAATGCCGAGCGTTGGGATGAGTGGAAAGATCAAGACGGCTTTATCGAAGACATTATGCGCTTCCTCGACAATGTCCTTGAGAGCTTTATCCGCAATGCGCCGGATAAAATGAAAGAAGCCAAATATTCCGCTATGCGCGAGCGCTCTGTTGGGCTTGGCGTGATGGGTTTCCACTCTTTCCTACAATCCAAGAATATTCCGTTTGAGAGCGCGATGGCCAAGAGCTTTAACAACCGCATGTTCGCTTATATCCGCAATCAAGCTAATGCGGCGTCAAAGACGTTGGCGGCGGAGCGCGGCGCCTGTCCGGATGCGTTGGATATGGGCGTAACGGATGAGCGTTTCAGCCACAAAATGGCAGTGGCACCAACAGCCTCTATTTCCATCATTTGCGGCGGCACCTCTGCGGGTATCGAGCCTATTCCGGCGAATATTTATACACATAAAACCTTGTCCGGCTCTTTCACGGTGCGTAACAAATTCCTCGAAGCCCTCTTGGAAGAAAAAGGGCTGAATACAGACGGTATTTGGGCCACGATTTTGGAAAATGAAGGCTCTGTGCAGCATTTGGATGATTTGGATGAGCATGAGAAGGCTGTGTTCCGCACGGCGTTTGAAATTGACCAACGTTGGGTCATTGAGCATGCCGCTGACCGCGCGCCCCATATCTGCCAAGCGCAATCACTTAATATCTTCATCCCCGGTGATGTTGATAAATGGGATTTACATATGCTCCATTGGCAAGCGTGGGAAAAAGGCGTGAAGTCGCTTTATTACTGTCGCTCTAAATCTGTGCAGCGGGCCTCATTTGCCGGCTCCAAAGATAAAACGGACATGGAACAAGCCATGGAAGCCGCCGCGCCGACAGATTACGAGGAATGTCTCGCCTGTCAGTAAGGGCTAGCCAGCTTCACTCGCCTTAAAGGTGAGCAAAGCCCATATTTCGATTGATATAAATCACGCCAATCCGCTCGGGTTGGCGTTTTTTGTGTCTTTGGCGTCACAGTTGTAAAAAATATACCTATTCAGCCTGAGTTAAGGCGGTTTAATTATTCATTAACGCATAATCTTGTCATATTGTTATGACATAAGGTCTGAAATATAATAATACTCATGTCTGGTTTATCAGGCGTGGGGCTTTGATAATGCCGGGAAAGGGCGCAAACGTGTTGACACTCAAACAACACATCCAGCGAAAACGCTACGGGGTCTCCCGTCTCGCCGGTGGCTTTATCGCCGCCGTAATGATGTTCGCATCCCTGCCTGCCATGGCCCAAGACAATGAAAAACCAACAACACCAGTAGCGACCGAAGGTTTGTATCTGAATTTGGGAACGACAATTAACCCCGAATTCGCTACAGGCTTTAGTAATCGTAGAAATCTTATTGATCTGCCGAGCAGTGTCGGGTCGACCTTATTTAAACTCGATATATCTGATCCCAATTGCCTTGCGGGCGCGGGGCAATGTCTGCGCCGTGATGACCGCGTCAATTTAGGTGTGACGAAGCAATTTTCCAGCGTCTCTGAAAAAGGGTTGGATCTTACGCTTAAACCCCGTGCGTCTATGCGTTTTGATGATGATAATAATTCGTCAGCCCTTGTCGGTGCGGTGGTTGAAATTGGCGAAGACCTGCGCGAAGGTTCAGAATTCAAAAATAATACGTGGTATGTGTTTGCAGGGGCTGATGCCGAAGCCCTGACATATTCCCCCAATTCGATTAATCGTCTCACTAGCGGGCAGTTTCATCTGCAAGACCGCATCATCGTGGGTGACGCCCAAGCCGGTGTCGGTTACCGTATCGGTGACGCCGACGTCTCACTCTCCTATATGCGCCGCGAAGCTACAGCCGAAGATTTCAGCTTCACCGAAGACGCCGCCGCATTATCCTTCACGTGGAAGCGGTAAGACATTCCCTTCAATAAAGATGTCCTGCAGGTGTGCCTATACTTCGATATGATATAGGACTTGAAATCCAAGAGCCCGTTAAATTTGAATCCAAAACATTACTGCCAACATCTAAATGGCGTCCAAGTCGGGGTGCCTCATTAGAGTAAAGGGGTTATGCCGCATGTAACGCGGCAGTAACAGTCTTGCTGTAGGCATCTGCTCATGAAGATTTCCGTTCGACATTGGATACTGCCTTTGGTCGTTAGCCTTATCTGTTTGGTTATCGCTTTCACGGGGGAGGCCGGGCGTTTGGCTTTGCGGTATGTGGGGGCGGAGCAGGTGTTCCAGAGCGGCGGCATATCTTATCGGTGGCTAACGGGGCATTATACGCATCTGGGCTGGCGGCATGTGGGGCTCAACCTTTTGGGGCTCGTCTCGATATGGATCATGTATGGCCGTGTCATCAGCCCGAGGGCGTGGCTTGTGTTTCTTTTGATATGTCCTCTCGGCATCAGCCTCGGCCTTAGTTTTGTCTCTCCGCAAACGACTTATTATGTCGGCTTGTCGGGTGTTTTGCATGGCATTCTCGCGGCGGCGGTGACACGCATGGTTTTGACGCCCATACATGGGCAGGCTACAAATGCAGCGCGGTTTAGGTGGGAAGACATGATCGTGCTGATAGGATTATGGGGTAAAATTGCCTATGAGCAGATGATCGGGTCTGTGCCGCTGACGGCGGCACTCTCCGGCGGGGCCGTGGTGGTAGATGCGCATCTTTATGGGGCCTGTATCGGCACATGTTTTGCCGGTCTGTTCGCGGCTAAGAGACGGTTAACCTTAAAATTTGCCGACAAATTAACGCCCCATTTGTAAGCTAAATCTTAATTTAGGTTTGCGGGGAGGCGAACCCAAAGTGAGGGTGCCGCATGAATCATCGTTTTTGGACAAGTACCGCCTGTGCGGGCGTTATATGTGTTTTCGCGCAGTCGGCCTCTGCTCAAATTTGGGAAGATATTTCGCAAACGAACTTTGAAAAGACCCAAACCGCCTCTGAGGCGTCTGCCTCCATGTCGTGGGCACGCACGCTGAAAACAAATATGAGTGACCTCGAATTTGTCCTGAACCAAGCCCCGCATGAGCGTTTGGGCGCTTCGAATACGACGATTGATCTGCCCTTGCCAGATGGCGGTGTGGCGACATTTGCGCTGACCTATTCGCCTATTGTGGCCGAAGGTTCGATGGGTGAGCGATCTGACATTCAAACGTTCCATGTTGTGGATGTTACAAACTCTGCCAATGTCGGGCGGCTTGATATGACCTTCCGCGGCTTCCACGGGATGTTCATCCATAATGGCGAGCGGGTTTTTATTGACCCTGCGGCAAGCACAGATAGCTATTACAGTTATTATGACAGCGATTATGTCGTTAAAGAAGGCCGCGATGCCTCAGACCGCATAAAATGTGACACGGAAGGGCATTCTGACGATGATCATTTTACATCCTCCCGACGCAAAAGCTCAGGTATTAATACGGCCCAGAAAACATCTTTCGGCACGGATCTGCGCAGATACCGCATCGCCGTCGCGGCAACAGGCGAATATACACAGTATTTTGGCGGCACGAAAGAAGACGGCCTTGCCGGAATTGTCACTGCCATTAACCGCCTCAATGTAATTTTCGAAAGTGAGATGGCCGTTCGCCTGGAATTAGTTGCAAATAATGAGTCTGTCATTTTCACTGACCCTGTGACAGATCCTTTCACGCATAGTGACAGAAGCACGCTTCTTGGCGAAGTCGGCAGCGTGCTCGATACGGAGATCGGGGATGCGAATTATGATGTCGGACATGTTTTCGGCGTCTTTGGCGGCGGCATTGCCAGATTAGGCGCTGTGTGCAGCAGCGGCAAGGCGCGCGGCGTTTCAGGCACATCACGCCCGGATAGATCGTCATTCATTACCTTATTTGCGCATGAGGTAGGGCATCAATTTAATGCCCCGCATTCTTTCAACGGTTCGACGAGCAATTGTAAAGATAACCGAAGCGGCTCCAGCGCCGTTGAGCCGCATAGCGGGTCGACGATTATGTCCTATGCGGGTATTTGCGGGAGCGAAAATCTTCGTGGTGGAAAAGATACGTTTTTCCACAATAGTTCGCTGACATTCATGAATGATTTCGTTGAAAATTCCAATAGAGGGGGCCGATGCGCCGTGTTGACGCCTTTGTCCAATACGGCACCCATAGTTGAGGCAGGAGAGGATGGCGCCATTCCCGCACTCACGCCGTTCACCCTGACGGGGCAGGCGTCTGATGCAGATGGGGACGACCTCACACATATTTGGGAACAGCTCGATATAGGGCCCGCCAATGACGGTCCGGGCGATTTTGTGGATGATGGCCAACGCCCGCTTTTCCGGTCGTTTCAGCCTTCACCCACACCTAGCCGCACCTTCCCACAATTGGCACAAGTGCTTTCCGGAGACATTCTTATGGGTGAGGTGCTTCCGACAGAAGATCGCGATCTCACATTCCGTATGACAGCGCGTGACGGGAAAGGCGGGGTGACGGATGATGAACGTATTCTACGTGTCAGCGCCGCTGCCGGGCCGTTTATCGTTGAGACGCCTACTGAACTAAGCTTACCCGGTGCCATGCCTTATACGGTGACGTGGGATGTGGCGAATACAACGGCTGACCCCATTAATTGCGCCGCCGTTAGTTTGTCGCTCTCCACGGATGGCGGCAATAGTTTCTCTTACCCACTCATAGAAAACACAGAGAATGACGGCTCTGCGACTGTTGAGATACCGAATGTAGCCACGAGTTCAGCCCGCTTAAAGGCGAGCTGCGCGACCCAGCCTTTCTTCGCGGTGAATGATGCGAATTTCGAGATTACATTCTCGATCATCGTCAATGAAGCGCCGGTCGCCGTGACTGACCCTGTTTCGGTTGAAGAGGATAGCCTACGGATAGAGATTAATGTCCTTGCAAATGATAGCGATCCGGAGGGGGATACGCTCACACTTGTGAATGTCGGAGCTTTGAGCGCGGGCGGCGAAGCAGAAATTTTCGGTGATGTCGTTATCTACTCACCTGAGCCCGGATTTGTTGGGACAGAGACATTTGAATATGCTGTCGAAGACGGCAATGATAATACCTCCACAGGCGTTGTGACCGTCACTGTCACGGCCAAACCCAATATCACACCAGAGACTACAGATGACAGTTTGACCGTGGACCAAGATAGCAGTGCGACCCGTATTGATGTTTTATCTAATGATAGCGATGCCGACGGCGATACGTTGAGCGTTCAATCTGTGGGTACGCCGAGCAATGGCGGATCTGTTCAGATTAACGGAACGCAAATCGACTACACGCCTGCCCAAGGGTTCAGCGGTACAGAGACTTTCACCTATGTCGTGAGTGACGGTCAAGGCGGAACCGCCACGGGAACTGTTACCGTGACAGTGACGGCCACGCCGCCACCACCTACGCAAGCATCACCACCACTTGCGACGCCTCTTTCGAGTGGCGGAGGCGGCGGTAGCTTTGGCCCGTTCCTCTTGCTATTAATGGCAATAAAGACGGGCCTGGCGCGACGTCGGGAAAAACGGTGTGCTGAAATAACTCTGTGAGTGAAAACTGATAATTTTATCGGCGCTCTTAGTTGAGGGTTCCATGACATGCGTGCATCATCACGCATTGACGGAAGCGACTATCACGCCTGGTCCATTTCTTGTTTACTTTATTCGCAAAATTCCATGATCAGTCATAAGAGTAAATTTATGTTTCCAATCAAACAAGAATTGCACTAACTCCCCGGCATGAGCATTGATACATATATGACTTCCAAAGCGTGGCCGTTTGAACAGGCGCGTCTTATCCTCAAACGCTTGGATATTGAAAAACGTCGCGGGATTGATCGCGGCGATAAGCCGGTGGTATTTGAAACAGGCTATGGCCCGTCCGGCTTGCCGCATATCGGGACTTTTGGGGAAGTCGTGCGGACAACAATGGTCCGCAATGCCTTTACCGCGCTGACGGAAGGCAAGATTGCGACCAAGCTTATTTGTGTGTCTGATGATATGGACGGCATGCGCAAAGTACCCGGCACCGTGCCTAACCCTGAGCGCCTAGAGCAATATTTGCAAAAGCCGCTCACGGATGTGCCGGATCCGTTTGGCACGCATGAGAGCTACGGCGCGCATATGAATGCACGCCTGCGCGCCTTCTTGGATAATTTCGGATTTGAATATGAGTTTCTGTCTGCGACGGAGCTTTACCGGGCCGGGGGGTATGATGAGTATCTGTTGCGCGCATTGGAGAAATTCGACGACATTATGGCGGTGATGCTGCCGACTTTGGGCGAAGAGCGCCGCGCGACATATTCGCCGTTTCTGCCGATTTCGCCTAGCTCCGGGCGTGTGCTTTATGTGCCAATGAAGGCGGTGGATACCAAGGCGGGCACCATCACATTTGACGATGAAGACGGCACGGAAGTGACTGTGCCGGTCACAGGCGGGAATGTGAAACTTCAGTGGAAACCCGATTTCGGGATGCGCTGGGCCGCGCTCGGCGTTGACTTCGAGATGTTCGGTAAAGACCATCAGGACAATGCGCCGATCTATTCCCGTATTTGTAAAATTCTCGGCGGGGAACCGCCCGTGCAATATGTCTATGAATTGTTCCTTGACGAAAAGGGTGAGAAGATTTCCAAATCTAAAGGGAATGGGATTTCGGTCGAAGATTGGCTCGCCTATGCCCCGCAAGAAAGCCTGTCGCTCTATAATTTCGTAAAACCCCGCGCGGCGAAAAAACTCTATTTCGATGTCATTCCGAAAAATGTCGATGAGTATTTCCAACATCTTGCGGCCTATCCGAACCAAGACGAAAAGGCGCAAGTCAATAATCCCGTTTGGCATATTCACAACGGAAATCCGCCAAGCGCTATTCCGCCTGTAACCTTTGCACTGCTGCTGAATTTGGTGAGCGCAGCCAATGCGTCAGACCGGGATATTCTCTGGGGATTTATCGAACGTTATGCGCCTGAGGCCAACCCAAAGGATAACCCGGCGCTGGATGAGCTCGCGGATTTTGCCGTGCGTTATTATCAGGATTTTGTGAAACCAAATAAGGCTTACCGTAGCCCAACGGATCAAGAGCGTGCGGCGCTCAAAGATCTCGTTGCGCGTCTACGCCAAGTCTCTGAGGCGGAGCAAACAGATGGCGAGGCGTTACAAACGCTTATTTTCTCTGTCGGAAAAGACCATAATTTTGAAAATCTCCGCGATTGGTTCAAAGCCATTTACGAAGTCTGCCTCGGCCAAAGCCAAGGCCCGCGGTTCGGCTCTTTCGTGGCGATTTACGGCCCGGATGAAACGGCGCAATTAATTGAAGACGCGCTGGCAGGCATACTAACATAAAGCGTTTACTTCGTTTCGTAAGGTGAACGTTCCGTAATGGCACTTTAGGCGGGTTTATGTTATTATGACGAATGAATTGGCGCCATAGGATCATAATTTCCGCAGTTTTAAGCGGATTTTCAGTTGCGGCGCCAGTCGCTGCGTTATCGAATGATGCGGTTCCCAATGTAGATGCGGTTCAGACTCTTATCCAATCCGGCCAATATGTTCAGGCGTATGAAGCTGCTCTAAACTTACAAAGCGCTGATGCCCTCGCGCTTGGGGCAGAAAGTCTGGCGCGGCAGGTTATGTTGGGTGAAGTTAAGGAGCTTAAGAAGACCTCCAAAGCGGCGAGAGATTTGGCGGAGCAAGCTTTAATCCTTGATCCCAACCATCAAAATGCCCGCCTGCAATATGTCATCACGGATGGTTTTGTCGCGCGCCTGACAGGGAATGTGTCGGCATGGATGAAGAAGCTGCCGCAGAAAAGCTTCGAGCAGATAGAGATTTACCGCGCGACTTTTCCGAATGATGCACGGGGCGATGCCCTGCTCGGTGCGTGGCATCTAGCGATTGTGCGCAAAGCCGGAAACGGTAATGCTGAAAAATGGTTCGACGCCTCCACCGTTCGCGGCCAAGCCCTTTATGAAACAGCGCTGATATCCCGACCGAATGATCCCGTTATTGCGCTGAATTATGCCTTCGGTCTAATTGCGCTGGACACGGATGATTTTTCCGATTGGGAAAAGGTGCGGTCGCTCCTGATGAGAGTCCAAACTATGCCAGCGACGGATGATCTGAACCGAAAGGTTATCGAAAAGGCGACAGGGGCTCTGTCGCACTTTGACGATAAAGACACTTTGCGCGATTATGTAGAAGCATTTCTGGACGGAGAGCCGATTGGGTGAGGCTTCGTCTCACTTTAGGCCTTATTGAGGTTCATTCATCAATATATCCTCTTGGGCATAGATTTCTTCCATCTCTGCTTCTGAGCCGAGCATCACGCTCTCCGCGCCACTATACCATTCATATTGCTCATAGACATCGTCAAAGTCGCCGGTTTCGGGATTATACTGCTTTAACAGAAGTCTCACACCATATGTGCTGGCATAGGTGATTTCCGGTTGGGGGCCTGCATTAGGGCCAAATTTACGAATTGTTTTTAAGTTTTTTCCGGCAAAGTCCAAACCCATGAAGTGATAAGCGCGGCCAACATGTTCGAATCCTGCGCGTTGTTCAACCATAAAAAGGAGTGGATTATCTTCCATACCCAATTCAGTGAGCGGGGTCAGGAGGATTTCCATTTCTTGTTCTGCGTCGCCGATACGCCAGCCATGAGGGGCTTTATCGCCATTAATTTTTAACGCCTCTTCCGAGAGGGAACGCGGTTGCCAGTGAGGATTATCCTCAACAGAAAAAGGCATGGATAACGGATCGCTTATCAGCGTCCGACCATTAAACACGCCAGACAGAGAAATCTGACAGAGAGAGTCATCACATGTCACCACAGGCAAAAGGGGCGACATAAGTTCCGGTGCAGTTGGCGCTTGTGCGTAACTCTGAATACTGATGACAATACCTGTAGATATACATCCAATGGCTTTAATAAGTTTTGAAGGGCTCATGCCTGATCCTTAGATAAAAAAGGTTTTATAGAGAAAAGTCTGTGTCGAAATAAGGTTTAAGATGTGGATTTGATGTGACATTCATATAATTATAAAATCTGGATTCACATAAACCAAGAACTAACCCCCTTTCGGGGGTCATGACTTGAGAGACCATACGATATGGATGTCTACACTTTCAAATGACTATTCAGAATATCTAGTCAGATTAACTTGAGTGCCAAAGCCTAAAAGTTAGCATTTACCGGCAGCTTCCAATAGCGCATTGCATTTTTGCCCTGAGGGTGCAGGCGCAGCATCAAGAGGGGTGCAAATCGCATCAGATGATACCCCCATAGTATTTGTAATATAACAATTATATGTGCTGTTTGCTGATGTTGTCGCCATGAAATCGGTACGCACGCCGCTTTTGCTGAAGTTGCTGATCGTCAAGTCACTTTCGCTCACACCAAGTGCAACAGCCGCACGTTTGGACGCTGAACTCTCTCCTGATAAATTCGTGGCACCCATTGCTGAACTGGTGACGCCCATGGCTGTGCTACATCCTGATAAAATGATTGCAGCCGTTATCGTTAGTGTTGCGATTTTCATAACTTAACTCCTTGATTGCCAAAATATTGTGGGTGCTTCCGAAATGAAGTAAAGTTAAATATATCACGCTCAGGACGGCAAAGGCTTATAATGAACGGTTGCAGCGACGTCTTCATTTAGTCGTTTTTAAAACTTTTGACGGATTTTATTGTTAAATTTCAGGTTTGGGCGTGGCTACATAACAGCCGAGAGTTTTCTACCTATTGCGACACCCACACAATGCGTGCGATCCACTGAACCTCTGCTCGCGCTAAGCGTCTGTCGTCATAGTCCCGGTTGAGTGAGATGAGCTCGATATGAGTTTCGTTCATAACGCGGAGCTCTTTGGCCATAACCTCGCCTTCAACAGTCTTGACGACCACGCGGTCGCCTTTGTGGATCGTTTCATTCGGCGCGACGAGGACTTTGTCGCCTGCGCGAAGAACGGGCGACATAGAGTCGCCCGCAATTTGTAGGCAATAGACGTTTTCATCCCGCACACCGGGGACGCGGACATCTTCCCATCCACCGCCGAGCGGAAAGCCGGCATCATCAAAAAAGCCATGCTCGCCCGCCTGGGCAAGGCCGATGACGGGAATGGACGGGCCATGTGCGCCGGCTTGGTCTGCAAATCGTGCAAAGTCTTCAAAGCTCATCCCGACGGTGGCGAGGACTTTGGACAGGCTCTCCGTGCTCGGCCAACGGTCTTTGCCGGATGTCGCACGGCGTTTGGATTTGTTAAAGGTGGTGGGGTCGAGCCCTGCCTGCCGTGCCAAACCGGACGGGCTGGTCGACAAGGCTTGTGCCAAACGGTCAAGCGCGTTCCAGATATCGTTATGTGAAAACATGAGTCGGGCGTAGGAAAAAAAGCCTATCACGTCAAATAGAATTCACGCCCCGATGTATCTTGGATGATGAAAAAACCCCGACATTGCATAATGATTATGCAAGCCGGGGAAGGTAATTCGCACTGCTAAAACTAGCGAAGCGCGAGGGGAAAGATTTTGAAGCCGCGCAAGGCTTGGGGAACTTGCGCGACTTATGCGGTTAAGTGTTCACAAATTCAGGATAGCTTGGAACACCGATTTCAGTTTGGTCGAGGCCGACATATTCCGCTTCTTCACTAACGCGGATGCCGATTGTGAGCTTCATCGCGAACCAGATGATAGAAGAGGCGACACAGACAAAGATAGCTGTCGCCAAGACACCCATGAGCTGCGCCATAAAGGTGATACTGGGTGTTGTGAGGCAAACAACCAATGTGCCAAAGATACCGGCCACCAAGTGAACAGGGATAGCACCGACAACGTCATCAATCTTTAATTTGTCGAGCAATGGTACTGTCAAGCAAGCAAGAAGCGAACCGATAGCACCAATCAAGAGCGCTGCAGGAACAGACGGATCAAGCGGTCCGGCTGTAATGGCGACGAGGCCAGCCAGTGCGCCGTTTAAAGCGAGCGTTAAATCAATTTTGCCGTAGCGAAGTTGACAATAAGCAACCGCCATCAACACACCGGCTGCTGCTGCCATATTAGTATTTACAAAGACTTTCGCAATGGCGTCTGCATCCGTGATCGTCCCCATAGCGAGCTGTGACGCACCGTTAAAGCCAAACCAACCGAGCCAGAGGATAAAAACACCAAGTGTGGCGAGTGTCATATTTGACCCCGGAATTGGGTGCACTTTACCATCAACATACTTTCCTTTTCGCGCACCGAGTATGATGGCACCGGTCAAAGCTGCCCAACCACCTGTTGAGTGAACGAGTGTCGAGCCTGCGAAATCGGAGAATTCAGAACCAAATGTCGCAATGAAACCTTCTGAATTGAGAAAGCCTCCGCCCCATTCCCATGATCCGACGATCGGATAAATAAATCCTGTCAAAAGCACGGTGAAAATCACGAAAGGCCAGAATTTAATGCGTTCTGCAACTGTACCTGAGACGATAGACGCCGTGGTTGCACAGAACACCATTTGGAAGAACCAATCGGAATAAGCGGAATAGCCTGTCTCTACATCCTCCGGTGTGAAGCTCATTAGTGCGATTTTGCCGAAATAAGTGCCCCCGCCATACATCAATTGATAGCCGACAACCCAGAACATCAGTCCGGCCACAGAATAGAGTGTGATATTCTTCAAACACTGCATGGAGACGTTTTTGGTGCGGACAAAGCCGGCCTCAAGCATGGCAAAGCCTGCAGCCATCCACATGACCAGAAAGCCCCCGATCAAAAAGAGAAGTGTGTTAAAAACAAAAGCATCATTGGCGGCGAGACTTTCGAGTGTCGGCGCGTCTTGTGCTAAGGCCAGTGAGGGGAGTGCGCTCAGCAACGCCGCTCCTCCAAGAATTTTCGCAAATGTGCGCATGATATGGTTTCCCTTCCAGATTTTTGTCATATCTCTTTGAATGGCTTTTTCGCGAGTCGGAATGGATTCACATCGCGCAAGTGGGGAGTCACAGGTTAAGGTTAGATTCTGTGCAGCCATATTTCGGTTCTGCCCTGTTATTGTGCGTAAAGGTTGATTAGAAGGCCATATGAATAAAACATCACATATCTTTAAAATTTTCACACAAGTCGAATGGGCACAATTTTGTGCAGATGGTGTTTTTAAAGGGAGTGCTGTCGACACGGCTGACGGCTATATTCATATCTCTGCTGCTCCGCAGGTGCAGAGCACGTTAGACACTCATTATACAACAGGAGAGCCTTTGGTTTTGGCGTCGATTGACCCAAAAAATCTGCAGGATCATTTGAAATGGGAAGTCTCACGCGATGGGATGGAATTTCCGCATTATTATGCGTCGCTTGAGATGGAACATATTGAGGCGCATTATGATCTATCCGCAAGTGGCCAAGGTCGGTATGACGCCTCTAAGATAATAGGTCAGGCATAATATGAGTGCGTTTTATAAATTAGGCACAGCGGTCATGCGGTCGCTTCCTGCAGAGCGCGCCCATACGACTACGATCAAAGCCCTACGCGCGGGGTTAGGGCCAAAAGCCTCTGCGACGGTTTTTCCTGAACTGTCCACAAAACTAGGTGGATTAAGCCTGCCCAATCCAGTGGGTCTCGCGGCGGGGTTCGATAAGGATTGCGATGTGCCGGATGCTATGTTGGGCGCGGGATTTGGTTTTGTGGAATGCGGGACGGTCACGCCACGTCCGCAAGCGGGGAACCCGAAACCGCGCCTATTTCGTTTGACGGATGATGAAGCCGTCATCAACCGTATGGGTTTTAATAATAAAGGGTTGGATCATTTCTCGGCTCGTTTGCGGGCACGTAAAGGCCAAGGCGGTTTGGTCGGCGCGAATTTGGGTGCCAATAAAGACAGTGATGACCGTATTGCAGATTACGTGACTGGCCTCGCGCGGCTTTGGGGGCAATGCGATTATTTCACGATCAATATCAGCTCGCCCAACACGCCGGGCTTACGCAATTTGCAGGGCTCGACCGAGATGGATGAATTGCTCGGGCGCTTATCAGAAGCACGCCAGAAATTGACAGAAGACGGCAAAGGCTATCCGATGTTTTTGAAAGTGGCGCCTGATCTTGATTTCACGGATGTAGGGCGTGTGGTCGAACAGGCGCGCACGTATGGCCTCAACGCTATTATTGTCAGCAACACAACAATTGATCGCCCCGAAACATTGCAAAGTCCGCATCGTGGTGAAGGCGGCGGATTATCCGGCCAGCCTTTGTTCGAAAAATCAACCGCGCTTTTGCATGAATTTTATAATGAGGCCGACGGCAAGATAGACCTCATCGGTGTGGGCGGTATCGGCAGCGGGGAACAAGCTTATGCCAAAATCAAGGCAGGGGCGAAGGCCGTTCAACTCTATTCGGCGCTCGTCTATAAAGGCCCACAACTCGTGCAGGAGATTTGCGAAGATTTATCTAAGCGGTTAAAGGCGGATGGGTTTAAGAGTATTAGCGAGGCTGTTGGGACGGGTTAGGGTTACTTTTACTACTTTGTCATGACTTATGCATTTCATGAAATACATGAGTCATGACGGAGGTGGTTTTAGTGCGACCGTATCGCCTCTCCAAACGCCACATGCTTCTCAAATAGGTCACCATTAAAGGCGCTTCATCATGAAGACGCTGTTAGGGGAGGCTTTATAATTTCCGAACGGGCCACAATATTTATAACCAATATTTTCATAGAGCCGACAGGCCGCCGCATAGGCCGGAGTCGGATGGGTTTCCAAATATAATGCGTTCATGCGTAAGTCCTTAGCCTTGTCCTCAATATGGGCCATTAATTTTCGACTGACGCCTTGGCGTAGAAAATCGGGATGTGTTCTGACGGATTTGATTTCGCCATAAGCAGCACTCAAAGTTTTCAACCCTGCAATACCCACTAAATCACCCTTGCCGTTGCGGGCGGAAAATAGTGTTACACTATCTGCGCGTAGAGCTTCCTTGCCAAGCGCCGCGCTGCATTTATCTTGATGGGCTTCCGCCAAATGCAAGGTAAGTAGTGCCTCCACATCACGCGCGTCCAGATCAGCAATTTCGAAATTTAAAGAGTCAGGCATATTCAGTTTCCAAATGCCGCGTAATTCTCGGATAGGCGACGGCTAAGGTTACGGCCCGCATGATATAGTAAACCAGAAACGCAATCCAGATGCCCGCCGCGCCTAATATCGGGTAAATTAGGTAATGTGCGCCGATGTAAATGATCACGGCGACAATGCCTGCATTGCGCATAGCGACTGTGCGTGTTGTACCGATGAAAATACCGTCCATCTGGTAGGCTGCAAACCCCAAGACAGGGGCGAGGGCGCAAAAAGGCAGGTATTTGAGCGCGCTGGCTTGCACGGCGGGGTCTTGGGACAAGGCCACAATGAGATATGGCCCCAAGAGCATAATCGTCGCCCCGCAAATAAGGGCAAAGAGAATAGAAAACTCGCTTGTTAATCGCACGGCGCGGTCAAAGCGTTTGCGGTTTTTGGCCCCGTAAGCTGCGCCTGTGACGGCTTCAGCCGTGTGTGCAAAGCCGTCGAGGATGAGCGCCGACATGGTGATGAATTGCATGAGGATGTGATATCCCGCCAAAAATGTCTCGCCTTCACTGGCGGCGGCATTACCGAAGAAATTAAAGCCGACGGTCAAAGCCATCGTGCGGATAAAAATATTGCCATTCGCCACGCCGAGCTTGGACAAGGCATCTCTGGCAAGGAGCAATTTGCGGGAGAGGGCTTCGGTGCGAAAACCGCCGCGCCGTTTAATCTCACGATAAGCGAGGCATAAGCCCGCCGCCAGACCTGCCCATTCAGCGAAGGATGACGCCAAGCCAACACCATAAAGCCCGCCGCCCAATACCAAGACGAAAATAGGGGACAGAATTATATTCACCACATTCAAAACAATCTGCAGACCCAGCGCAAGCCCTGCGCGGCTGATCCCGACAAACCATCCCATCAACGCAATCGAGGCGAGGGTGGCGGGCAACCCCCAGAGACGCGCTTGGATATAGGTTGAGGCAGAGGCCTCAATATTCGGACTGGCTGTGTAGATTTTAAAGGCAAGCGGGAGAACCCAGCTTTGGACAAGTAAAATAAAGACGCCAATCGCCAAACCAATTGGTAAAGCGCGCAGGATATGCGATTGCACATCGGCTTCCGCGCCTTGGCCATCACTTTGCGCCGCGAGGCCCGCCGTACTCATGCGTAAAAAACCAAAGCCCCAATACACAATACCGTAAATGACGGCGCCTAGGCCAATGCCTGCGAGCGCAGATGTGCCGACAAAACGCCCAATGACAAATGTATCGACAAGCCCGACAATCGGCGCTGCGCCATTGGCGAGCATAATCGGCCAGCTTTGACCGAAGACCTGTTTTCGGGTGAGGGTTTGAGACGCAGACATAATAAAGGCGCTTAGGGCAATTTGCTTTTCATTTAAATCAATTTAAAAAATCAACTCAAAGCAAAATGCATGACGAAAACGCCTTTAAAGTCATTTAATCAAAAGCCCTATTTTATCTATTGGCCCAGAATTTGTTTCATAACCTCAAGATAGGCAATCCACGCTTTGCGCCCAGCATTCGTGAGATGAACGAGGGTCTGTGGGCGCTTGCCTTTGAAGCCTTTTTCCTGCGTGACGTAGCCGGCATTTTCCAGCTTGGTCAGATGGGTCGAGAGATTACCATTGCTTGTCCCCGTCTTTTCCAAAAGCTCGGGAAAGCTGGCAGGGTTCACGGCGGACAGGTAAGCCATAATACCCATGCGCAGACGGCCATGGATAATGTCATCAACCGCATCGAGGTCTATTTCTACATCATCATTAGGCATTTGAACCTCCTGCTTTTTTCATCAGCAAGAGGGACGGAATAATAATCGTGAATAGGGTCGCGACTGCACCGATGAGATAGATATTTACATCACCGTAAAAGGCGAAACAGAGCGCGGAAGCTGTAAAGCCGATAAAAGATGCAATGTGCAATATCTTTATTTTACTCATCTTCGCCACAACGCCGTAAGCTAGGCCTTGTCCTGCAAAGCCGACAATTAAGATCAGATCAAAGAGTTTGTAGCTGCCCTCATTCAAAACCATATTCAAAACCACGCCTATAAAGAGAGTCGCCATCATCCCTGCGAACATAATCCAGACATATTGCTCGACACGGTTGGCGGCGGAATTGGCTCCCGGTTTTTGTCCAACGCGACGTCCTAACATGGCGCTGCCCGTACCGCCAACAACGGCAAAGGCGAGCCATAAGTAGAAAAGGTTTTGTTGTCCGACGCCGAATGTGTCTGACAAGACACCCCATTGTATAAAAAATGTAATGGTTAGAAGGATACCCCACATCAGCCCTATTGGCCCACCAACAAGTGGAGCGTTATCGCCCTGTTTCGCGAGCTGACTCGCATATTCTAAGTCATCTAATAAAGTTTTATTCGCCATCTTCGTCTCCTTTGTTTGGCACACATTATAAGAGTGACTATCACTCAAATAACTTTTTTATTAAAATAGGTTTGACATACAAACTAAACTGTGTCAAGTTTGAATTACAAACTAATTTGAAAGGAGACGATTATGTTTGTTTATGAAAAGAAAAGTAAAACGACATCCAGAGCAAAAGAGTTGGCTAAGGTGGCAGGTGCAACAGTATTTGCGCTTATGTCATTAAGCACATTCGGGATTACGCCTGCATTTGCTAATGATGCGACAACGCCGGATTGGAAAGCCTTGGGTGGGACAATCCCCGTGACGGTCACGCTTGAGAATATCACACGCACGGAAGGCCCGATTTACGTGTCCATCCAGTCGCGGGAACATTACCAATCCATGAAAGGCTTTGGCGGTATCATTAAAGAGGCCAAGCTGGGGCAAATGACTGCCACATTTAATGTGTCCGAGCCGGGTGAATATTCTGTCTCGGTTTGGCATGATCTTAATGATGACGGACGCTTTTCCATGAGCGAGACCTATGAAGTGCTCGATGGTTGGGGCGCGTCAGGCACCCCGCCGGAGAAATCAATGCCGACATTTGATGATGTAAAGATTAAAGTCGAGAGTTTCGGCGCGACTGTGCCTGTCGCGATGAAATATCCGAGCTAATCCAGAGTCACTTACAAACAAAAAAGCCGCCTTATTCAAAGTGGATGAGGCGGCTTATTCTTTTATAATCATAAAGGTTACTTCTGTTTCCAACCTTCAGCTGTTAGAACATATTCACCACTTGCGGCTTTTTCGACCTGCTTTTCACCCGTCAGGGCGGCCACGACTTCAGTTTTAACGCCTTGGTCACGGGCCAAGCGCGTATAGACAGATTTACGACCAATATTGACTTCGCGCATGGCTGCGGCGGTTGCGGCGTCTAAAGACTGTCCATTCACGGCATCCAAATACCCCGCGGCCGTTTCGCCAATTTTTCCTGCAGTTTTCGCGGCATCGATAAGTGCTTTTGTGGATTGGGTTTGCGCTTGAGCTTCATTGGTATGTGTGGCGCTCAGTGTGATCGCGCCTGCGCCGAGAACAGCGGCAGACACAGCCATCAACATTATTTTCATCACAGGTTTCATTATAACCTCCTAAAACAGATCAGGGTTGTTGGCGATAAGGTCTTCGACATCTTTGTCCAGACGCACCCGCACTTCTTGATCAATTTTCACATTTAAATCGATACGGATCGGCTTATCCGAAGGTTCAATTCTGACCGTCGGGGTGCAGGCCGATATACCGCCTGATGTGAAGGTCAAAAGCATGGCGCCGACCATCACGGATTTGAGACTCAAATGTTTCATAGTGACCTCTTAACGAATACGGTCTGAACCTCGCATTAACGCGGTGTTTATGCAATGTTTATCATGAAAGCGGCGCGCGTTAAAATATTAACAGCAAAGACAGTGCGGAAAGGACTTTTTGCAAAATGAGCTTTAAAAATTACCGCTTTACAGCTTTCTAAAAAAGCGTATTTGGCCCAAAAATGGGACGCGTTTGTGCGTCTGCTGGAGTATGTTTTATAATGTTCCGAAAAGCTCTTAGGGCTGACCTTAAGGCCCTGTCAGAGATAGAAGACCTGGCGTTTCCCGGCGATAAATTATCGCAACGATCACTGCTTTATATGATCAACAACCCGCGGGCGCAAATGCGTGTGATGGCACAAGAGGGCGCACTAATGGGCTATGGGCTTCTACTGTATCGTAAAAACTCAGATGCAGCGCGTCTGTATTCTTTTGCCGTCCATCCTGATTTCCAAGGCCAAGGTTTGGCGCGCCTGTTGATGGCAGATTTGGAGACGGTTTGCTTGAAACATAAAATATATCTTGAAGTCAGAGGCGATAATTTGGCCGCCATTTCACTATATAAAAAACTTCATTTTGAGGTGACAGGTGAGCGTGACAATTATTATGAAGACGGTGAGGCCGCTTTAATGATGAGAAAAACACTATGAATCCGAAATCATCGTCTCAATCGGCTGTCAAATGGGTCATTATCAGCCAGTTAAAACCAGGCGTGATTACACCGTCTGCGGGTCGGATCACTGTGACGCCGGCGGAGTTCATCGCCGAAGATTTCGGGCGCCAACACAAAGTCAATTCCAAGACGCGTGTAATAAATCTCAGCAGTGAATATAGCTATCTCAGCACATCATATTATTGTTCCCTTTTGGCGGATGCCCGCGGTTTGCGATGTGTGCCCAGTATTACCCATGTCATTCATTCGAGTTGGAAACGGATCCATTCTGACCGCTTCTCGGCTTTAGAGGACCTCTTAAATGATGAGGATGCCGTTCAAGCGCTCAACGGGCGCGCTGAAATCTCGGTCTATTTCGGTCGCGCAGGGCATCCCGACCTACAAGCTTTTACGCGTAAAGTCTTTGATGCGTTTCGCCTCCCGGCCATGACAATCAGTTTCACGGAAAAAAATGGCCGCCTGCGTATCAAAGACATTGAGAATGAAAGCCTGACGAAACTCGAAGCCGATGCGGTCAATTTTAATGCGGCATTGAACGAATTTTCCGGACATAATTGGTCAGGCGCGTCTGATATATTGTCTCCGCCCAAATACTGGTTGGCCATTTTGCATGATCCGCAAGAAAAATTCCCGCCTTCTAATAAAAAGGCGTTGCAAAATTTTGTGCGTGTCGGGCGTAAAATGGGCTTTTATGTCGAACTGATTACAAAGGCCAATATCGACTCCCTGTTAGAATTTGATGCGCTGTTTATTCGCGAGACGACGAGCGTGAATGACCATACTTACCGTTTTGCCGAAAAAGCGGCCCGCGAAGATCTTGTGGTTATTGATGACCCCGAATCCATCTTGCGTTGTTGCAATAAAGTTTATTTGCAGGAAATGCTCAAAAAGCAGAACATCAAAACCCCCGGCGCGCTTTTTCTCTACCGTCGTCAAAAAGCCATGCCCGTTATTGCGCAGGCAGACTTTCCCAAAGTCTTGAAAGTGCCGGACGGGTCGTTTTCTCGCGGTGTTTATAAAGTCAGCTCACAAACAGAACTCGAATCGCGCGCGGAAGAGATGTTCAAAAAATCCGAGATCATTTTGTTGCAGGATTTCGTGAAATCAGACTTTGATTGGCGAATTGTGGTGATCGGTGGAAAGCCGCTCTTTGCCTGTAAATATTTTATGGCAAAGGGGCATTGGCAAATCTACAATCATGACAAGACCAAAGCAGATGCAGGGGCCGCTATCTGTGTGCCGATAGAAAATGTCCCGGCGCATATTATGGATACCACTTTGAAAGCCTGCGCTGTGATTGGCGACGGTCTTTACGGCGCGGATATTAAAGAAATAAACGGTGAGGCGGTGGTCATTGAGATTAACGACAATCCAAACATAGACGCCGGTATCGAAGATCAAATTTTAAAAGACGAACTCTACGAAACAATATTTGAGCATTTCAAAGCCCAAATCGACCGAAAGTGACTTTAGTCAACAGGTCGAGGGGCTTTGCTTAACGCTTGCCCCAGTAGTCGCCTCTGTTTAGACAGCGAAAAAAGCGCTTTGCGCTGCAGACAGATTGATGAGGGGATTATGGCCGAATTATTCACGATAGAAGCGTTGTTTACGCTGTTCATGCTCATTTTACTGCAAGCTGTATTAGGTTTTGATAATCTGCTTTATATTGCCATTGAGAGTAACAAAGTCGGCGACCCCAAAGCGGCCTCGAAAGTCCGCAAATGGGGTATTGGTCTGGCTGTGCTCTTCCGTATCATGCTGCTCTTTATCATTGTGTCGATTTTCGGCCTTTTGGCAGAGCCGCTCTTTGCCGTTCATATTGGAAAGCTGATTGAGGGCGATTTCACGGTACAGGCCTTGGTGACGCTACTCGGCGGTGGCTTCATTATATATACGGCGATCAAAGAAATTCATCATTTGCTCGCCGTAGATCATATAGAGCACTCTGAAGGGTCTGGGCGGCGTTCGGTTATGGGCGCGATTGCTTTAATTGTGGCGATGAACCTTGTCTTCTCTGTCGACTCGATTCTCTCGGCCATGGCGATTGCCAGCGTTGATGCGGCCAATATTGTCGATGCGGCAGGCAATACGCTCGGACAATTCGCAGGCAGTGTTGTTGAATGTAAGGCGAATTTGATTGCAAATCCTATGGCGGGCGCGGTTGGGTGCGAACCCACCAAAACCTATCAAGTTCCGCTTATGGTTATTGCCATTGTGCTGTCGGGTCTGGCGATGATCCTCTTAGCCGACACTGTGACTGAATTCCTCAAGAAGAATCGTATGTATGAAGTGCTTGGCCTCTTCATTCTTTTCCTTGTGGGCGTGTTGTTGGTGACAGAAGGCGCACATCTGGCCCATCTCAAGCTCTTTGGCTTCCCAATTGATGCGATGAGCAAGTCGAGTTTCTATTTGGTCGTCTTTGTCTTGATCGTTACAGATATATTGTCCAACCGCTATCAAAAGCGCTTATGGGCGCAGCGCGAGGCGGAGATTTTGGGCGATAATCCGGAAGTGGACGGCCTGGCTGCGGTGGATGCGTTTAAGGCGAAGCATTAAGGCGAAGCGGTTACAAAATGAACGGGCGTAGAAAAATAAACACACGAACACTGCTACTCGCCATCTAGTGCGAAGCAATAACGGAGCAGAAGGACAGCCCGCGTGGTGGCCCTCCGCGATGGAAGACCGAAATGGATATGTTTTACGCAGTGACTATCACGCGGCAGCGGTTTTTGATGCACAGTCATGATTACGAACCCCACAGTACACGTTTCATATGGGTTGGCCGCTTAAAACGAGGTAGTCAGGCGTCACATTACAAAAGACCCGGCACAGTCCGTGATGTCACCCACAGATGCTCAATCCCGCTGTCTCTTACTCCAGAAGGTGACATGCCTCCCTATCCATGAGCAAAAGAACAGTTTTAAAAATACTCCAAATTTGGAGAGCGGGGATTAGAAAGAACGAGCTTTTTATAAAGCTTTGAAAGGTTTGAAGACTTAAAATTCTTAAGTGTGGATTATTCCCCAAAGGGGGCAAAGCGAACATTGGCATTTTTTAAAATCAGCTCCGTGTTGATCGCGTCCCAATAATTATGTTTTCACCTGCGGGGCTCTCATAGCGATTTACCAATTCATTAAACCATGCAGTCTCGCAAGCACTCAGCATTACTTTTGCTCGCTCGCGGCATAAGGTGGTTGAAGTGCGCCCTTCGCCCAATCTGCTAAAAGGCTATAGTAACGATCTGTGACGCGGGTAGAGGCCCTTTTCCCATCAAGCTCTTGCTCATACTCCCACATACCATGATCGGTGTTTGGGAACGCATATATCGCAATCTCCTTTCCTTCGTTTCTAAGGATTTGCAACCTTTCTAAGGTCTTAGCGATTGGTGCTTCGCGATCATTTTGTGCCAGAATCCAAAGCTGAGGGACATCTACTTCGCGCAAAACGTCCATGGGTTTGACCGACCAATCAATATTTAACCGATCGAACATCGGGATACCTTTGTCTCGAAGTTCATCCGTTGAAATGCCAAGAATTACACCAGTAAAACCGCCGCGGACTAAAGAATACCACTCTTCATCACTGTATTTTTCGCGCAGACTGTCTAGGTCTGCGAGGCCGTCGGAATAACCCGACACTGCTAGCCGGGCAGTTACGTCGGTTATCTCTTTCGCTATTGAAATGACGTCATCGCCATATCCCGCCTCGCGTAATTCTAGTTCAACCTGCGATGCATCTTCTTCAAGAATATCAACAACCAGTCCATAGCCAATGCCGATAAAATCAGCGCCTGATCTCTCAGCGGCGAGGGGTACAATCCAGCCGCCTTGACTAAAACCAAACAGACCAAAGCGTCCGAAACGCTTACCAGCAAGACGTTTGGCTTCTGATGAGGCTGCGACTAAATCATCAGCAAGTTTCGGAAAGTTTTGACTATAGTTCCCAGCCGATTTACCCGTCCCGCGTTTATCATACACGAAAACGGAAACACCTCTCCCCACGAGCTGATAGGGATAACTTACGGCCTCTATCCATCCAAGTTCTTCGGAGCCGTGTGCTAGCACAATGAGTGGTGTGCTCGGACCTGCCTCTGAGGGTTCCAGAAGCTGCCCTGCTAGAGTAACCCCGCCAGACTCAAATTGCGTATTTGTTGTTTGAATAGGTCGTTGTTTTAAGACTTTGGATTTTTCAATCCTCACCACCCCATCCCCGCACTCGACAATTGTTTCAGTGCCCACCGCTCCTCTACGCCCATTATCAAAGGAGTAACTCGAGGTCTCGTCGCGACGCGTAATAGCTACAAAGGAATCCGCCGAACCATAAATACCTACCTCGCACGGACGGGTGGTGAATTTCGTTTCTGGGGCCTCGAAAGTGCCATCCCCACTAGTGCAGCCTACCAAATAAGTTGCAATCAGACCTAAGACTAAATGATTTCGCAAGATTGTTTCTTTCTCTAAATATCTGTTTGTCTGCTAGTATGAGTATGTTTGGCTTGTAACTATTTAAGTGCAGCAATAATACCATCTCCGATGATTTGCTGCCTCCATTTTCCCCAGACAAAACCTTCCATATAGTTCCCACCGGTCATTCCTACGACGAGGTCTAGCTCTGGCACAATAACAACCATCTGACCACCATTGCCGCTCGCTTCATATGTGTCATAGGTTTTGTCGTCGACCTCTATGGTGTGAAGGTGCCAAGCATAACCATCCGTGCCGCCAAAATAAAACCTCTCAAATGCTGATTTATCCAAGCCCGTTGTTTCAGGGGTAATTTGGACCTTGGGCGTAATCGACTCTTGGACCCAGGCCTTATCGATAATCTGCTGACCTAACCATTTGCCGTCATCAAGATAAAGTTGCCCTATTTTCAAAAGGTCACGTGTTCGCAAATGGCCTCCGCCGCCGAGATAGGCCTCACCATTTGGCATGACGTTCCAATAGGCATTTTCAAAACCAAGAGGTACAAATATTCGTTTTTGCAACAGTGAGAATACAGAGTCGCCTGAGGCCCCTGCAAGCGCAGCGCCGACGAGGTTGATGCCGCCTGAACAATAGGCATATTGCGTGCCGGGCGGCGCAACAAAATCTAGCTCTGCGGTGAATGTCCAGAAGTCTTCCTCATCGCTCTGTTGCCACATATTATTTTCACCGCCGGGCGAAGAGTTGTCTCCATCACAGCAATTCAAACCACTTTGATGAGTTAGCAAGTGACTAAGCTTGATAGGCGTGTCTGCAGACTCGTTAGGTACAGAGATAAAGCGGTTTAGGGGGGTGTCTCCAGAAAGGTCTTGTCCCTCTTCAATGAGGGCGCCCACCAGGATTGACGCAAAGGTTTTTCCGGCGGAACGTATATCATGCGGCATGTTTTCCGTGTGGTTTCGAAAATACTCTTCCAAAATTAACTCGCCGCCTCGCGCGACCAGTAAACTATGTATAAGTGATGGTTGGCCTTCATCACCGCTAACTGCCGCAAGTCCTTGAACAAGGCGGCTTAGTTTTGCTGCGTCAAATCCGGCGCCGTTAATCGTTCCTGTTGGCCAAGTTCCATTCGGTGAGGGTCTGGATAACGTGTTCCGGTTGGCTTCACCATGATATCCTTTTGCAACATTATCTTTTGGATCGACAGATTCTAATTCAAGACCCTGCATGGGGCCAAAATCCATTTTGAGAAAATTGTTAGCTCTGTCAAAGGCGACCTTTGTGACCTCTGACATGTCTTTGGGAATGGCGAGTGCAAACGTGTCCTGTGTTTCGTCACCGACAAGATAATACTGTTTCACGGGGCCTGTTATATTGCGTTCGGGGTTTAGTAAAACGGCCTTGAGCGCTCCATTCTTGGCTTCAGTAATATTCATATAAATTGAAAATTCGCGGGCCAATGGCTGAGCAATGCCTTTCCATTCACCATCTGCACTAGGCTTAAGAGTAACAGCATGTCCGAGTTGCTGTCCGCCGACTTGATTTTGAGGTTGGATGTATCGTCCATCAATGGGCTGGTCAGGGCTGCTTATTTTCCCTATAAACTTCCCGCCATCTGGAAAGAGAACTGTTATCTCATCCTCTATTATTGTGACTTCTCCATCGAAGGCTTGAGCCGCGTTCTTATCTAAAAAAATGTTGATAGGAATAGTGGCGCCGCTGTCAGGTTTCAACGTGGCTTTCCATAGCCCGCGAATAGTTGGCTCTGACGATGCACAGGCAACGAAACACAGCATTGCTGCAGGAAGAAGAATGGTTTTTTTCATAGTGTTTATCCGAAATTCTCTGTGCGGGCTTTCAGCCACGAAAGAATAGAGGCTTTACCGCCAGTGAGGTTTTCTTTGAGATGTTTCGCCGCGAGTTCTAGGTTTTCATCTCGCAAGGCTTTGATTATTTGGGCATGTTGATCACCCGCAAATGTTACGGGCTGAGTTTCCCGAAATAATGCCAACTCATAACGTTTTGTGCGCTGCATTAAATTTTCAATAAGGCTCATTAAGACGGCGTTGGGACACCGTACTAAGAGGAGCCTGTGAAAAACCTCATCCGCCTCAACGGCGGCCAAGCCAGTGTCGGCCTTTAGAAAAATATTGTTCGCCTGCTCGATTTGATTGATTTCACTTATAGTCGGTTGCCCGCCAGCTATTAAAGCCGCAGGGTCTAATATGGGCCGTAAATCATATAAATCACTAAACTCTTTCGGCGTGAGCTCCCGTGCAAAAAAGCCTCTTCGGGGAATTAGCGTTACGAATTGTTCAGCGATGAGCTGACCCAGAGCTTCCCTGACAGGTGTTCTGCTGACCCCAAGCTTCTTTGAAAGTTGAACCTCATTGATGCGCCCTCCATCCACAATATCACCATTGATGATCATTAGGCGTATCGCGCTTGTCGCTTGATCTGAGACGGCTTGAGTTCTACTTATTGTATATTGCATACAGTTTATTAAAGTGGCCACGCCAACTAAGCAATTAAAAAGTTAAAGGGTTGATGCTTTATTAGCCTGCAGCGAGTTTGTGAGCAGGTCGTGATCACGGGTAAAATGCGCCAAGGTCAACATTTTTCTAA
>CAYGTR010000042.1:0-1677 GCA_964352855.1 uncultured Algimonas sp.
TAAAAGGTCTTCTGACATGCCGATTGAAATCTTGATGCCAGCTTTGTCCCCCACAATGGAAGAGGGGACCTTGTCTAAATGGCTCGTGAAAGAGGGCGATACGGTCAGCTCAGGAGACCTCTTAGCCGAGATTGAAACCGACAAGGCGACGATGGAAGTCGAAGCCGTCGAAGAAGGCACAATCGCAAAATTGCTCGTCGAAGCGGGCTCTGATGGTGTGAAAGTGAATGCACCGATTGCCCTGCTGCTTGAGGAAGACGAGGATGAGAGTGCGCTAGAGGGGTATGAGGTTGGTGGTTCGAATAACTCCGCTCCTCCCGCTGAAAAGCGGGATCCATCTCCTTCACCTGTATCGAATACGAAAGAACAGGAGATGGACCCTGTTGAGCAACGAGGTGAACCGAATGTAGAGGGCGGGCATAGTCGCATCAAAGCTTCCCCCCTTGCGAAACGCTTGGCTAAAGACGCGGGCATTGATCTTTCCACGCTCAAGGGCTCTGGCCCCAATGGGCGTATCATCAAAGCCGATATTGACGGGTATGAAGCTCCGAAAGCGGCAGCGCAAACAGAAGCGCCGCAAGCTGCCGCGCCTCAGCCTGCTGCGACCCAGTCCACTGAAGTCGGGATGCCACTTGGCGGCGGGGCGGAATATCTGACCAAGCTCGGTATCGAGCCGGGGTCTTACGCGCTCGAGCCGTTGGACGGCATGCGCAAGGTCATCGCCAAGCGCCTCTCTGCGTCAAATAATAACGTGCCTGACTTCCCATTGACCATTGATTGTGAAATTGATGAACTACTGAAAATGCGCAAAGATTTGAATGCCCAAGCGCCGGAAGGGGTGAAAATCAGCGTCAATGATATGTTGATTAAAGCGTCCGGTCTCGCGCTGAAACATTGCCCGAAAGCCAATGCGAGCTTTACGCCCGACGGTATTGCCTATCATAAACGGGCCGATGTGGCCGTAGCTGTGGCGATTGACGGCGGCTTAATCACGCCGATTGTGCGCGAAGCCTGTAATAAAGGTCTGTCGGGTATTTCCGTGGAAATGAAAGATTTGGCCGCCCGCGCGCGTGATAAAAAACTCAAACCACAGGAATATCAAGGCGGCACGTTCAGTATTTCAAACCTTGGCATGATGGGCATCAAAGAATTTGGCTCCATCATCAATGAACCCCACGGCATGATCTTGTCCGTCGGCGCAGGCGGCCCGCGTCCGGTTGTTAAAGACGGGGCTTTGGCCATTGCCACGGTGATGACAGTCACGCTGACATGTGATCACCGGGTGGTTGACGGCGCGCTCGGTGCGGAGTGGCTCCAGCACTTTAAACGCTATGTCGAACAGCCCATCACCATGATGTTATAAACGGGGACGCGCCAACGCTGTCGGTTTTGTAACTCTCGCGACAGGCGAGGGGTGTTGCCCCAATTTGGCCTTACCCTTATGCTTAATCAAAGATTAATGTGGAGTTGGCCATGCTTTTGAAATCACTTTTGACAGGAACCATTCTGGCGGGAATGGCGGGCGGTGTTGTCTATTTCGGCACGGGCGGGGATATCGCGGATGCGGATATCAAGAAAGCTGTCGAAAATACCAAGACAGCCGCCGTTAATATGGCGGAGCAAACAACAGAGTCCGCCAAGGCAAAAATTGATGCCCTGACACAGCCTAAAAAAACG